>NZ_JBFAHJ010000002.1:0-666320 GCF_040654115.1 Nonomuraea sp. NPDC050786 | reverse complement strand
TGAAGCCCGGACAGCTGTTGCTCAGCCTTGCTTCGAGTGTGAACCCCCCCCCCCCCCGATGAGCAGCCGGGCTTTTGGCTCTGCTTCGGCTGCCGAGAGAGGGGCCAGGGGGACAAGAGCGAGGCCAACAGCCACGCCAGGACGTGTCACGCCCGCTGATGACCGCTGTCGTTGCGGCTCCCCGTCCAGCCGCTTCCCCTGGGGCTGGACGGGGAGCCGGAGCAGCCAGCTCCATCCAGCGAAAGGAACGAGCGGCATGAGGTACGCCGGACACATCAACTACAAGATCGGCCCGAACCCGAACGGTCACGGATGGCTGGCCCAGTTCAAGTGTCCGGCCGCAGGGTGCGGCGCGGACGGGACGTTGGCGGGCGACAACGAGCTCGGCCCGTTCGACGGGTCGTGCAGTCGTGGCCACGAGGTCTACGTCCCTTACGTGGTCAAGACCTCCAACAACTAGCCCCCACCCTTCAACGACTCACCTGAGAGGAAACCCCCGTGAAGGACGAGATCAAGTACAAGACCGCTGGCGGCAACACCCTCACCTGGAAACGGGACCCGTACGGCGACCGCAGGGACGACCCCTGGGGAAGCTACGAATGCGGCGGATGCGGCAGGACCCACAACACCTATCTCTCGCTCGCCGATAAGCACGCCCGAGAGTGTCGGGCGCTGTGAACCGCGAGAACCACGCCCGCCAGCCGCTCGACGTCCTCAATGAGCATGCCGACAACGACCCGTTCATGGACAAGGCCGCATACCTCGCCCGCGAGGCCAAGATCGTCGCGAAGTACCGCTGACGTTGCGGGTGCCCGCCCGGCCCGATGGTCGGGCGGGTGCCCGGAGCATCAGCTCCCCGGCGTACGGCCGGTCACCTACCCCAAGGGAGTCCCCGCCGTGATGCAGCCCGTCAAGAGCGTTGGCCGCTTCCTGCCGACGCTGATCCTCATCGTCATCGTCTTCTACATCTTCACCGACCCGCAGGGCGCCGCCGTGGCACTCAAGGCGGCCATTTCGGCGGCCATGACGGGCGCGCAGCAGATGGCGGAGTTCCTGCGCGCCGCGAGCAAGTGAAACCCCGCACCGTCCGAGGGGCGGCCTGATCCACCGCGACATCAGCCGCCCCTTCTCTCTTCTCGAAGGAGTGCCACCCTCATGGTTCATCGCCGACACCCCGCCCATCCCGCGCTGCTGCCGCCTGACCGGCTGGCCGCGGCATGGGGCACCTCACCGGAGGTGCTGCCGCCTGTCGAGTGCGCCTACGACCCCGAGCTGCACACCGGCCCGCGCGACGTTATCGAGTCCGTTGAGCAGCGCGCCGCCCGTGAGGACGTGGCGCGTGAGGTCTGCGCCGCCTGCCCGGCCCGCGCCTGGTGCGGCCAGTACGCCGCCACGATGCGCCCGACGTTCGGTGTCTGGGCCGGTCGCACCGCTCGCGAGATCGCCCTCGACACCCGCACCCACGCCGTGACCATCGCTTCCTGACTCAAGGAGGCGAACAGATCAGGAGGTTCCCATGGTGAACACCGTTCTTCTCCTGCTGTGGCCGTGGCTGGCGTTCGCGGCGGCCATCGCGCTCGGCTCGTTGTGGTGGCGGCGCTGATGTCCCGCATCCGCGCTGCCTTCTGGGATCCGGCCGGCGACCGATACGGCATCCCTACCTACCCGTGGCGGATGGCTCCCTCCCACCTGCTCACCTTGCGCCAGCTCACCACCGCGGGATTGCGGCCCGGCGGGCAGGGCGTGCAGGCGCAAGTGCTGTGGCGCTCGCGCCGCTACCGCGCCCGCGGCGGAGTGCGCGCCGCCTACCTGTACGACGTGCGTTTCGCCCTCCCGAAGCGCGCCCCGACCGCCGCTCAGCGTGCCGCGCTGGCCAAGGCTAACGCCGCCCGCCGCACGTGCCCGGTGTGCGAGCGCGATGTCGGCTACGTGCTGCCGCGCCACCTCGGAACCTGCCTCGACTGCGCCACGAAGGTAGCCGACGCAGCCTGATCAACCCCCGTTTGGGCGGCCATCCCCTGATCCGCCCTGCCCACCATCATCGTTTGGAGACAAGCTATGACCACCGCCATTCCGACCCCCGCGCCGGGAGGGGACGACGACATTTCCCGCGTCCTGGCCGAGATCGAACAGCACCTGTTGGAGCCGACGCCGCCGCACCCGCCGCCCGCCACCCTCGACACCACCGACGACGACACCGAGGGCGACACCGCGCAGGAGGCGGTGGGGCTGGGCGAGACCAAGCGTGTGCGGCGGTTGCGCGCCGAGGTTGCCGAGGCCCGCGCCCTGGCAGCGCTCCAGGACGACGACACGCCGATGCTGCTGGACACCCCAAGGGTGCGCCAGCGCCGCAAGAAGGCCCACGAGGCCGCCCGGCTGCACTTGCTGGGACAGGACCCTGCCATGCGCGCCTGGCAGGCCGCCCGGATGCGGCGCCTGCTGGTCGGCGCCGCGATGCTGGCCCTGACGCTGGCGCTGGCCTGGTCCACCGCTGGCGTGCAGCACTTCGCCGCCGAAGGCGCCGAAGCGTGGTCGCCTGGCTGGATCTTCGCGTGGCTGGTCGAGCCGTTCATGTCGATCGCTCTGCTGGTCGTCGTCGGCGCCCGCGCCTACCTCGGCACCCGCGGACAGCCGCTCAACGATCGCAAGCTGATCCGGATCGAGTACCTGTTCCTCGGGCTGACGCTCGGCATGAACGCCTGGCCGTACCTGCCGTGGGCTCTGCCGGACGGTACCGACTTCCCGCTGTCGCGGCTGGTGCTGCACGTGCTGGGGCCGATCGTGGCCGTGGCCGTCGTCACCGCCCTGCCGATCATCCTGGCCGCCTTCTCCCAACTGGACCACACCGGATCCGGCGGAGGGCTTACCGGCCTTACGTACAGCGCCAACGCCGGTGATCGGGTAAGGCGAACCGCCGCCGAGGTGGCCCCGCTGATCGAACGCGCGCAACTGCTCATCGCCGCCGGCACCCTGCCCGCCGCCCCGAGCGCCTACAAGATTCAGCGCGCGCTGCGGTGCGGCATGGACGACGCCCGCGCCGTCCGTGACGCCCTCGCCGAGGAGGCCGCGTGATGACCCGCCGGCCTACCTTCACCGCGCACATGCGCAGGGTGCGACCTCATCCGCCAAGAGTCCGGTCGCACCCTGCCACCCCGCCCGCTGCAACGCACACGAGGTGATCTCATCATGACCTATGACCCGTTCAACCCCGCCAACCAGCCCGACCCGCCGCCCGCCGACCCCAGCGGGGAAGGAGCGGGCGCGGACATCGTCCACCTGGACGCCGCCCGCGCCGGCCGCCACCCGACCGCGCCCGCGCAGCGCCCGGACGACGACCCCGACCCGACCAGCCCGGCCCCCGCCGCCACGGGTCTCGACCCGCGACCGGCCGCCTATGACACCTCCTACGAGGTCGAACTAGACGAGCCGCCGGACGACGACGCCGACGCCGAAGCGCCGCCGGTGGACCTGCCGGAACCCGCCCTGCTGGAATCACCGGAGGGCGACAAGCGCCGCCCGATCATCCCGACCAGCCTGCGGCGGCACAACCTGACCGCCACCGCCCGTAGGACGGCAGGTCAGGTGGCGTACGTGGCCGGCTTCCACGCCGTGCGCGCCCCCTGGTATGCCGCTCAAGCGCTGTGGTGGGCGCCTGTCGGCCTGCTCCGACTGGCCGGCCGTCAACTGCGCTGGTGGTGGGTCAACGAGCAATACACGCTGTTGCAGCAAGCCGCCAGCGACAACGACCCGGCGATGTGGCTCAAGCTGCACAAGGAGGGCAAGGCCACCCGCCGCTGGCGCGGCCTGGCCCTGTTCTTCCAAGTCATCGCCCTGATCGTCGCCATCCTCGTGGCCGTGGGCGCCGACTTGGCGCCGCTCTGGTGGGCCGGTATCGCCGCGATGCTGGTGCCGGTGCTGGCCCGCTACGGTCGCCCGGTTGGACGGCAGATCATCCCGACCGCCGTCGTGGCCCGCCGCTACCGGCTGCTCAACAGCGATGTCGTGCTGCGCGCCTACTATGCCGCCGGGCTGGGGCACCCCGACAAGCCGAATCAGCAGGTCAAGTTCGGCTCCCGGATGTCGCGTGACGCCGCGGGGACCGGCAGCGAGGTGGTGGTGGACTTGCCGTACGGCAAGACGTTCGAGGATGCGGTCAAGGCGCGCGGCGCCATCGCCTCCGGCCTGGACGTCACCGTGCAGCAGGTCTACCTGACCCGCGACCACACCTCCAACCGGCGTCATCTGCTGTTCGTGGCCGACCGCGACCCGCTCGCGATCCCGGCCGGCAAGACGCCGCTGCTGGACGGCAAGCCGCGCAACATCTGGCAGCCCGCACCGTTCGGGCTGGACGAACGTGGCCGCAAGGTCACGCTGCTGCTGCTGTGGATCTCGATCCTGGTCGGCGCGCAGCCGCGCAAGGGCAAGACGTTCGCCGCCCGGCTGCTGGCCCTGTACGCGGCCATGGACCCGTACGTAAGGCTTACCGTGGTGGACGGCAAGGACAGCCCGGACTGGCGCAAGTTCGCCCTGGTGGCGCACCGCATCATCTTCGGCACCATGCCCAACCGCGACGGCGACCCGGTAGAGATGCTGCTGGACGCCCTGCGTGAGATCAAGGCCCACATTCAGCAGGTCAACCAGTTCCTGTCCACCCTGCCCGTCTCGGAGTGCCCGGACGGCAAGCTGACGGAGGAACTGTCGCGCAAGTACCCCAACCTGCGCGTGTGGGTGCTGGTGATGGAGGAGTTCCAGGTCTACTACGAGCTGGACGACCAGGAGAAGAACAAGGAGATCGCCTCCCTGCTCAGCTTCATCATGGCGGTTGGCCCGTCCGCCGGGGTCATCATCATCTCCAGCAGTCAGAAGCCGTCCGGCGTGGGTGCCGGTGACGTGCAGCGGCTGTTCAGCCGCTACCGCGACAACCACGCCGTACGGTTCGCGCTCAAGTGCGGCAACCGCCCGGTCTCCGAGGCCATTCTCGGCGGGGACGCCTACGCCGAAGGGTTCGACGCCTCCTCGCTGCCGGTCGGCAAGCAGTACCGGGGCGTCGGCTACCTGTACGGGGCCTCGGACGATACCCCGACCGTGCGCACCTACCTGGCCGATGCCGAAGACGCCGAGAAGATCCTGACCACCGCCCGCACGTTGCGCGAGCGCGCGGGGACGCTGACTGGCTACGCCGCTGGTCAGACCATGGTCCGCGACGTGCGGGACGTGCTGGCCGACGCGCTGACGGTTTTCGAGGGCAGCGAGACCGGCCTGCCGTGGACGTTCCTCGCGTCCCGGCTGGCCGAGCGCATCCCCGAGCACTACGCCGACCTGACCGCCGATGCCATCTCCGCGCAGCTGCGCGCGCTCGCTGTGCCGAGCGTCGACATCAAGCGGGACGGCAAGGCGCTCAAGGGAGCCAAGAAGGCCGCCATCGCCGCCGCCATCAAACGGCGGGAGAGCAGCGCCGGATAGCCCGGCCACGGCCCCGGCGAACCCGCCCCGGAGGGGGTTCGCCGGGTCGCGGAACCCGCGCGACCGGTCGCGGCTGCGCGACCCGCCCCGCGACCCGCCAAATACCGCCTGACCAGCCCGAATATCCGCAGGTCGCGGGTAGCGGGCTCACCTTTCCACGCCCGAAAACCGGTCCGGGAGGCATTCCATGACCCACCTGGCCGCGACCGCGACCACCACCACCGCGACCCTGACCGCCACCATACCGACGCCACCCACACTGCCCGGCTTGCTGATCGCCACGGGCCTGCCCATGCTGTGGCTGCTGGGCTACGCCGCCGCTTGCGCCGCCACCCCCTTCGCCCGCTGCCCCCGCTGCAAAGGACACGGCAAGACCCTCAAGCCCAACGGCCACGTCAAGCGCTGGTGCCGCCACTGCGACGGCACCGGGCTACGCCTGCGCCTGGGCCGACGCCTCTTCAACTACCTGCGCCGGCTCTACCGCGACAGCACTCGCTGATCTCGGGGAGCGCGCCTCTCACTCCTCCAGCATCCCGAGCCCGGACACCTGCCCGTCCCGGACATCGGCCAGCGCCTGCACGTACCCGGTCTCGACCGCGCGCTGCACGATGTTGGCGATCGGCTCGGGCATGTCCATCCAGCCGCCCCACGCCGAGCACAGATTCGCGGTCGCCTCCCGAGCCTGCCGCGCGTCGCTCGCGTCGTCCCGCGGACCACCGCGCAGCACGTTCACGGACCACTCCCACGCTGCCAGGTCATCGCTGGTGTAGCTCTCCTCCGCCATACCCGCGACAGTACGCGCCGCCTCCCCGGTCGTCACCGTCTCACCGCACCAGGCATGCGCACACCCGACACGCCCCGGCCCCCACCGACCCACAGAGGAGGCCCATCGCATGAACCCCTGGACCATCCACCCCGCCACCTGCGAAAGCTGCGGCACCCCCGGCGGCGAACTCCTCGACCGCCACGCCCACCCCGACCTGAACGTCATCGCCGAGACCTACCAGTGCCGCGAGTGCGGCGACCGCTGGAACGTCTGGCAGTAGCACCCGACACCCACAGCACAACCCACGCCGGAGGAGACACCTGTCATGACCGCCACACCAAGCCTGGCTCACCACGTCGCCGTACTGATCGCCTGGCTGGATGCCCACAACCCCCGCACCGACCACGAGATCGCCACGCGAATCATGAAGATCGGCGAGGAGTTCGGCGAGGTGGTGTCCGCCTACATCGGCATGACCGGCCAGAACCCGCGCAAGGGCATCACCGCCACCCGCGATGACCTCACCTCCGAACTGTGTGACGTCATCGTCACCGCCGCCGTCGCCCTGGCCAGCGTCGCCGGCGACGCCGAGCAAGCCGAACAGCTCATCAACGCCCACCTGTCCGCGCGCTTCGCCCGCCTGCTCACCCGCATCCACCACACCCCGCACGCCCAGCTCACGGCCTAAGCGAGGCAGACCCGCCATGACCGACCACATGCCCGAAGAACCCGAGGAGGAAGGCCCGGACATGATCGAGCCACGCAAGAACAAGCCCGTCCCCGCTCACCGCAAGTCCTGGAAGAGCTTCGTGGAGGGCTACGACGTCTACTGCGCCAGCTCCTGGCGCAAGGTCGGCTCCCTGGGCGAGTGGGTGTGCGGCTACTGCCAGCAGAAGACCACCGACCCGCTGTCGCCCCGCCAGCACGAGACCCTCGCCGACTGCACCAAGTGTGGCCGGACCAACCGCATCAGCCTCTAACCCTCCGCCACCAGGCACCACACCATGTTCTGAAGGGAAAGACCTGTCATGTCCGGTGAGACCACGATCACCATCATCGGCAACCTGACCGCCGACCCCGAACTGCGCTACACCCAGACCGGCGCCGCCGTGGCTGGCTTCACCATCGCCTCCAGCCCGCGCGTCTACAACAAGAGCATCGAACAGTGGGAGGACGGCGAGCCGCTGTTCATGCGCTGCTCAGCCTGGCGCGACCTCGGCGAACACGTCACCGAATCCCTCATCCGCGGCACCCGCGTCATCGCCACCGGCAGGTTGCGGCAGCGCACCTACGAGACCAGCGACGGCGACAAGCGCACGGTCATGGAGCTGACCGTGGATGAGATCGGCCCCTCGCTGCGGTTCGCCACCGCCAAGCCCAACAAGGCATCCCGCGGCGCGCACAACGGCCACGATGGCGCGCCCGCCGACCCCTGGGCCAGCACCGCCAACGCCGGCGCATCCAGCCAGTGGGCGGACAGCGACGAACCGCCGTTCTAAGCCAAGCCTGACAGCCTCGGCGCGCACCACCGCGGCGCCGAGGCTGGCACCCCCGCACGCCAGCGAACCGCACCATCCCATCTTTCGACAGAGGATCACGCATGCAAGATGACGATTGGGCAACGCCCGGTGCGTCACCGTGGAGGAGTCGGCAGGGTGGTGCGCCATGACGACCCAACCTGCTCCTGATTTGCGCAGCCTCGCGCCGGGCGTCCTGGCCGCGCTGGGGTGGCAGGGCTGCCAGGTGGTCACGGCGCGGGCGCTCAGCACGCCGCGCGTGGTGCTGTGCGAGCTGGACGAGCGCGAGCACGCCAGACGGCAGGAATCCGGATTGCCGCCCACAGCCGACGCCCTGTTGCTGCGGTGTCGGGTAGCCGTCGATCCTGCCTTTCTGGAACGACCATCACCAGTACGTATTCGCGGCGCTGTCGCTGCACGAGCCTCCTGGCGGTCCGCGCGGGCGAACCTGGCGGAGTTCGGCGCTTTCGGCGCCCGCGTCGCGGTCTTGCCCGCTAGGGTCGCACGCCAGGATGCGGTGCGTGCCGAGGCCATATATCACGGGTTTGGCCTGGTGACCGTTGAAAAGCCCCATGAGGTGATCCAGTCGCCTGACACATACGTCAGTACCAAGCGGACATGGGTCCACCGGCTTGTAGAGGAAATCGTCTACGACGCCGTGCTGTCCCGAAAGCCGCTCAGCGCTGGGACCTGGGCAGCCATGCGTTCATGAACCGGGGTGGCTCCCAAATGAGGTGATACTCATCCTCGATCCACTGGTACCAGCCCAGCGCGCCATCGATCGCGCTTGCCCACGAGGCCGGAGAGGTGACCTGCTGCTGTAAGTCGTCCAAGACGCTCGCGTTGTGCGCGGCCAGGCTGACGTCGGCACAGGTAGCGAACCGGTCCATAGTGCGATTCCCGCACTCGGCACAGGCGCACCGCCACAGATCTTCGACCAAGTCGTCATGCTGCTGGGTGTGCGCCCAGCCTTCCAGGATGCGTTCGACTCTCATGAAGCTCAACAGCCGGGGCACGATCGCGTACTTGGTGGGCAGTGTCCCGTAGGGAGGCCCTGGACGGTCGGCGGGGTACAGGTGCCGCAGCGAGGAAGTAACACCGACCGCGACCCAGGCGGCACCGTGAGCGAGCGCGCCGATCCCGGACAGGTCCGTACACAGCAAGCTCACCGCCGGGCGTGCCTGCTCCAGCAGGTGTTTCAATCCGCGCACCGCCCACTGGGTGGCGAGCGGGTCAGCGGTGTGCTCCAAGACCAGCGCGACCGGCACCCGATGCTGGTTGATCTCGCCGATCAGATGCTTGACCTCATCGTCGGCCAGCCAGGAGGCACTTAACGGCAGCACAGCAGTCACCTCGGTGCCAGCACGCACCGTCTGTTCCAGAATGGCCACCAGCGCGGAACGATCCGCCCGGCCCACATAGCCGGAGTCGGTCAGCACCACCGGCAGCCTCATCTGCCGCTGCGTCTGAATCCAGGACTGGGTGAACAACGTCGTGCCTGAGGGACGCTTCGCCCCGGCGTAGCGGCGGCGATCGACCATGACCGGTCGCTGCGCAAGCTCCTCTTTGTGGAGCGAGACGGCGCTCAGCGCTTGCCCGCCGCTGACCACGATACCGGCGCCGTAGTCAGCGCCGAGGTACCAGAACTCCTCAGCACGGTTCGCCGGAATCTGCACCAGCAGCCGATTGGCCAGTGGAGACCGGTCGGGATCACCGCTTTCGGAACGTTCGCTGGCCTGGATGGCATCCATCGCGCTCTGGCCCCTCCACCCTCGCCGAAGAAGGGAAACAGCTCGATCTCTTTCGACGGTGACCGCCACCCGCCCGCCCGTCAAGTAGCCCTCCGATTACAGGAGAAGCCCCATGCTCGAACCCAGCGGGTCCAAGCCGATCCCCCTCTGATCGTCCAGGAGACAGTGATGCGGTGCTTGGACCTCACCGAGTGTCACGTCCTGGAAAAGCCGTGCGCGCGGTGTGGTCACCAATGCGCCGTCCACACCGGAGGGGCCAAACCCGGCGGCTGGGCCATCTATGAGCCCACCTGGGCCAACGCCCTCGGATGGTGCATGACTCCCGGCTGCACCTGCCCCCGGCGCCGAGGACAGCTCGGCGTGCCATGGCTCGACCAGCTCACGGCAATCGACAACCCCACCTACCCGATGACAAGGAGCATTCCATGCTGACCTTGATGGACTGGTTCTGCGGAGCCGGTGGTTCGTCGCAGGGCGCCCACGCCGTTCCCGGCGTGCAGGTCACCCGGGCGGCCAACCACTGGGAGATGGCCATTGCCTCACACTCCGCGAACTTCCCCTCGACCGACCACTACCAGGGCGACATCCGGACCGCACCCGTGGAGCGCTGGCCGGTGGCGGACCTGTTCTGGGCCTCCCCGGAATGCCCGAAGTGGAGCCGCGCCCGCGGCAAACGCCGCGACTTCCACAACACCCGCCAGGGCGAGCTGTTCGATCTGGAGGGGACCGGCCGCTCGGAGGAAGACGAGCGCTCCCGCGCCCTGATGGAAGAGGTTCCGCTCTACCTGGAAGGCGTAGCCGCACGGGGCGGGCGGGTGCTGGCCGGTGTGGTCGAGAACGTCATCGACTGCCGCGCATGGGACCAGTGGGACGCCTGGCTGAACCGCCTGCATCTCCTGGGCTACCGCACGCGCGTGATCGCGCTGAACTCCATGCACGCCCGGCCGGTCCGCACCATCGCCGCGCCGCAATCGCGGGATCGGCTGTATGTGGCCTACTGGCACAGCTGCCTTGGCCGCGCCCCGGACTTCGACAAGTGGCTTCGCCCCACCGCCTGGTGCCGGACCTGCGAGCGGCAGGTCAGCGCGATGCAGGTGTTCAAGCGTCCCGGCGCGGACATGGGCCGCTACCGCCAGCAATACCTCTACCGCTGCCCCCGCTCGACCTGCCGCAACCAGGTCGTGGAACCCAGCGTGCTCCCTGCGGCGGCGGCGATCGACTGGAGCGTTCCCGGCAAGCGCATCGGTGAGCGTGCCGAACCGCTGGCCGAGGCGACCATGGAACGCATTGCCGCCGGGATCTCCCGCTACTGGGCACCGATTCTCGCGCCCGCCGGCGGCACCTGGCGCAACGACGCCAGCCCCGTCACCGAGCCGATGCCGACACGAACGACAAGGGAGAACGACGGCATAGCCGTGCCGCCCCTGCTGATCCCCGTGGAGGGGCGCGACGGCAAGAGCGCCGCCCGAGCCAGCGAGCCCATGCGCACCCAGACCGCCCGCAACGAAACCGGCCTGGCCTTCCCGCCCTTCATCGCCGAACTTCGCGGCGGAGGCTCGGAAGCCCGACCGGTGAGCGACGCACTGGCCACCGTCACCGCTTCGGGCAACCATCACGGCCTGGTCACCGCCCCACCGGGCACGGGCACACTGCTGGTGCCCTACTACGGCAACGGCGCGGCCCGGCCCGCCGACCAGCCGGTGGGCGCCCTGTCCACCCGGGACCGCTACGCCATCGCCTCCGCTTCTGAAGAGCGCGCGCCGGTGGATATAGCCGACGTGCTGTTCCGCATGCTCGAACCCGCCGAGATCGGCCGCGCCATGGCCTTCAACACGGGCTACACCGTGCTCGGGAACAAGCGCCAGCGCGTACGCCAGTACGGCAACGCCGTCACACCCCCCGTCGCCTAAGTCATCATCTCCTCTTTGGTCGAGTGCATCACCGGCGCGGAGCTGGAACGCGCGGCATAACCATCATCGACCTCCGGGACGCGCCGCGAACGACTCACCACCTGACCCCCCAACTGGTGGCTCTACCGGCCACCGACCAGGCCACCAGTTGGGGGACGATCCCGCCCGATCAAGCCCGTGACCCGCGCGAACGAAAGGCGCGATCAATGAACGACCTGCTCACCGCCGCCATCGGCGCCGCCCGGCGTGGCTGGCACGTCTTCCCGCTCACTCCCGGCGGGAAATACCCTGCCCGAGGCTTCACCCGCTGGGAGCGCAACGCCACCACCGACCCCGACCGGCTGGCGGCTTGGTGGCACCGTGCGCCCTTCAACGTCGGCATCGCTTGCGGCCCCTCCAACCTGCTGGTCATCGACCTGGACCTCCCCAAAGCGGGCGAGCAACCGCCTACCGCATGCGTGGCACGTGGCCTGGCCACCGGAGAGCACGTTTTCCGCCATCTGTGCGCCGAACACAGCCAGCCCTACCCCGACGACACCTTCACCGTGCGCACCCGCTGCGGCGGCACCCACCTGTACTTCACCGCCCCGCCTGGCCTGGACTTGGGCAACACCACCGGCCGGCGCGGCAAGGGCCTGGGCTGGCTCATCGACACCCGCGCCCGCGGCGGCTACGTCGTCGCACCCGGCAGCCACGTGGCCGCCCGCGACGGCACCGGCCCCTACACCGTCACCCGCGACCGGCCGCCCGCCCCGCTGCCCGACTGGCTGACCGCCGCACTCAACCCACCGCCACCGCCGCCGCCCGCCGCAACAACGTCGGTCGCAGAGGTGCTGGCCGACCTGCCCGCCCGTCGCCTGTCGGCCTACGGCCACGCGGCCCTGACCGGCGAAGTCGAGCGGGTGGCCACAGCCCCGGACGGAGGCCGCAACCGCGCCCTGAACCTGGCCGCCTGGAAACTCGGCAAGCTCATCGCCCGCGGCGCGCTACCGCGCGACCTGGTCGAACACGCCCTGCAAGCCGCCGCCGAGACCGCCAACCGCCACAGCCGCGACCCCCGACCGCCCCACACGCTGGCCGCCGTCATCGGCTACGGCATCGACGCCGGCATACGCGCCGCATGAAACCCGTCACACCGTCTCGACCCAACCAGGGAGACACCCATGAGCCAACGTCACCCACCCGCCGGCGCCGCCCTACTCGACCAACTCCGCGCCGCCCTGACCCGGTACGTCATCCTGCCCAGCGCCGAGGCCGCCGACGCGGTCACGCTGTGGATCGCCGCCACCCACGCACAACCCGCCTGGCCCCACGCCCCGCGCCTGGTCATCCGCGGCCCCGAAAAGCGGTGCGGCAAGTCCCGACTCCTCGACATCGTGGAGGCCACCTGCCATGAGCCGTTCATCACCGTCAACTCCACACCCGCCGCCGTCTACCGCTCCATCACCGCCGACCCGCCGACCCTGCTGGTCGATGAGGCCGACACCATCTTCGGCCCCAAAGCAGACGGCAACGAAGACCTGCGTGGCCTGCTCAATGCCGGACACCAGCGCAACCGGCCAGCCAAACGCTACGACGCCAACGCCAACCGCGTGGAATCCATCCCCACCTTCGCCATGGCCGCTCTCGCCGGAATCGGCGCCATGCCCGACACGATCGAAGACCGCGCCGTGGTCATCCGCATGCGCCGCCGCGGCCCCGGCGAGAAAGCCGCACCCTACCGGCATCGCCGCGACCGCGAGCCGCTACGCGCCAAGCTCGCCACAGCACTCAGCACGTGGCTCCGCGCCGACCTGAACATTCTGGAGGAGGCCGAACCTGCCATGCCGGTGGAAGACCGCGCCGCCGACACCTGGGAACCTCTGGTCATCGTCGCCGACCACGCCGGCGACTCCTGGCCCGACCGCGCCCGCGCCGCCGCGGTCACGCTCACCGCGCAGGCCGACGACAACGGCCGGCCCTCCCCGGGACTGCGCCTGCTCACCGACTGCCGCACCGCGTTCGGCACCGACACCGCCATCCCGACCGCCGTCTTGCTGGAACGGCTCAAGGCTAACCCGGAAGGAGGCTGGAACGAGCACGGCCCAACCGGGCTGACCGCGATGAAGCTCGGCACCATGCTGCGCGAGTACGACATCCGATCCGACACCATCCGCTTCCCCAAACCGGTTGGACAGGTCAAGGGCTACCACCGAGCGGATTTCGCCGATGCGTGGGCGCGCTACTGCCCCGCTGGCGAGCCCTCACAGGGCGGCGACGATCAAGCGCGCGAGACCGTCGAAAACGGCGATGTCGTGCCCTTTGCCAGGGGGAGCCGTACCAGCCGTACCAGCCTCGATTCCGCAGGTCAAAGCGGTACGGCTTACAACCCTGGTACGGCTTAAGCCGTACCACCAAAAAAGCCGTACCGGCCCTGACCAGCAAAAACGAGCCTGGTACGGCTGGTACGGCTACCCCCCTCAAAACCGGCCCTTGCGCCCTCCAAACCGCCCTCGGCGACCGCCACCAACACGACGCCGAGGCCACCCGCTCCGCTCCGACCACACGCCCGGAAGGAACGCGCCCGATGGCCACTGCCACCATCACCCGCCTACCCGCGATGCTCACCGTCCCCGAGATCTGCACCGAACTCCAGATCTCCCGATCCACCTTCTACGACTGGCGACAGAAGGGCAGCGCCCCGCGCTGCATCCACCTGCCCAACGGCTCGCTGCGTGTTCGCCGCGCCGACCTGGAAAGTTGGCTCAACGCCCGAGAGGACGCCGCTTGATGAAGAACACCACCTACAAGGTGCGCGTCTACAAGACCGAGATCCGCAAGAACGCCACTGGCAAGGTCACCTCGTACCGAGTCGAATGGGTTACTGCTGGTAAACGCTGGAAGAAGACATTCCAAAGGAGCGCGCAGGCGGACAGTTACCGAAGCAACCTCCTCACCGCAGCCCGCGAGGGTGAGCCCTTCAGTCTGATCACCGGCGAGCCCGTGACGTGGAGCCGCACCGAACGCCCCGACATGACCTGGTACGAGTTCGCTTGCAAGTTCGCCGACTTCAAATGGAAAGCCGCCTCGGCGAAATACCGGCAAGACATCGCCCGCGCCCTCACATCAGCGACACCCGCCATGCTCACAAGTGGCACGGGCAAGCCCGCCGACCTCGACCTACGTACGGCCATGCGCCGATGGGCGTTCAACAGCAAGCAGAGAGACGAGGCACCGGAGGAAATGGCGGAGGTGCTGGCGTGGCTGGCCAAGCACACCAGGCCGGTCTCCGATCTCGCCGAGGCTGTCACCATCCGCGCCGTGCTCGACACGGCAACCTCGCGCCTGAACGGCAAGCCCGCCGCCACGAGCACGATTCGCCGCCACAAGACCATCCTTCAGAACGCGCTGGATTACGCCGTAGAGCTGAAGCTCTTGGACGCCAATCCGATCAAGTCGCTCAAATGGAAGCCACCCAAAGTCACCTACGAAGTGGACAGACGCAGCGTGGTCAACCCCACGCAGGCGCGCCGCCTACTCGCCGAGGTGGAAGCACAGAAACCCAGCGGAAAACGGCTCGTGGCCTTCTTCGGCGCGATGTACTACGCCGCCCTCCGGCCAGAGGAAGCTGTCAACCTCAGAGAGGAGAACATCATCATTCCCGAGCTGGTCAAGAACGCCGAGACGGGACAGATGGAAGAACCCGCCAACGACTGGGGAGAACTGCACTTCGCGAGCGCGGCGCCGTTCGCCGGCCGCGAATGGACCGACGACGGCAACCTGCGCGAGGAACGCGCCCTCAAGCACCGCAGCGAGGGAGTGATACGCATTGTCCCCTGCCCGCCACCGCTCACCAAGCTGTTCCGCGCCCACTTCGCCGAGTTCGCCCCCGGCCCCGGGGAACGCCTCTTTACCGGCATACGCGCCAGCGAATTGCCCTACATCACCTACCGGCGCGTGTGGATCAAAGCGCGCGAGAACGCTCTCACCGACAAGGAGGTACGGTCCCCATTGGCCAAACGGCCCTACGACCTGCGCCACGCCTGCGTCTCGACATGGCTCAACGCCGGCGTACCCGCCACGCAGGTAGCGGAGTGGGCAGGTCACAGCGTGGATGTCCTCCTCAGGATCTACGCCAAGTGCATCGTTGGCCAGGATGAGGCCGCCAAGCGCCGCATCGCCGACGCGCTCAACGAGCACGACGACGGCTCATGATCCGGAACACTCCCGGAACCGTGGGGAGACATTGGGGAGAGACACCCGCAATCGATCGGCGAGAGCCGTAGACAGCCGGACATGAAGAACCCCCGCCCCCGCGCAACGGTGCAGGTCAGGCGGGGGTTCGGGCTGGTCGAAGAGAGTAGGGCGGGTGGGACTTGAACCCACGACCCACGGATTATGAGTCCGATGCTCTGACCGGCTGAGCTACCGCCCCTGGATTCAGTTGTGTGCCGTGCGGCGGGACGTCCGAAGGATCGTGCCGTGCCCCCGCGCATGCTAAGGCTAGAGCATCGGATCCGGTCGCCGTCCCCGCCGACATCATTCCATGCTCCGCAACCTTGTTGGAGCCTGACTCGATCATATTCGCAGCGAGACTTGCCGCGGCGCGGGTGAGGAGGGTCCGGGGTAGCGTCTGGGCGTGGCCGTGAAGCTGGTGTACGAGACGCATTCGATCACCGTGGACAACGAGACGGGCATCGCCACCGGGTGGTTGCCTGGTGAGCTGTCCGCGCGCGGGCGGGCCGAGGCGGCGAAGCTGGGGGCGCGGCGGCAGGAGGTGGATGTCGTGTACGCCTCCGACTTGCGGCGGGCCGTGGAGACGGCGGAGATCGCCTTCGCGGGGAGCGGCAAGGAGATCAGGCTCGATCGGCGGCTCAGGGAATGCGACTACGGGATCTACAACGGGCGGCCGGTCAGCGAGGTGGCGGCGCTGCGGAGCAGGCACATCGATACGCCGTGGCCGGGCGGGCAGAGCTATCGGCAGGTCGTGGCGGAGATGGCGGGGTTTCTGCGCGATGTGATGGAGGAGTGGCAGGGGCGGGAGGTGCTGCTGGTGTCGCACTCCGCCAATCGGTGGGCGCTGCAGCATCTGCTGGACGGGGCTGCCCTGGAGGAGCTGGTTGACGCGCCGTTCGACTGGCGGCCGGGGTGGGAGTACACCCTGGCGTGAGGAGAGGCGAGGGGGTCGGGGAGGTGCGCCTCCCCGGAGCCGGGTGGAGCCGGTGGCGGGGGTGGTCGGATGGTGGGGGTGGTGAGGGTCAGGGGGCGGTGCCATGGCCCGGGTTCCGTACCAGCCAGTCCGAGTAGATCGGGCTCCGGCGTACCGCGTCCCTGTGGACCTGTTTAGCCTGGGCCACCACCCAGGCGGCGTCGGGTGCGGTGGGGTGGCGGCCGAGGAGCTGGCGCCAGTGCAGCGGCGCCCCCGCGAGCGGCACCATGACGAGGCCGGGGGCGGGCTGGTGGGTGGCCTGGCAGAGCACCACCGCGCGGCCGACCTGGGCGAGGTGCGTGCAGGTGGGTACGTCGGTCTCGTAGATCGTGCCGGGTGTGAAGCCGGCACGCGCGCACGCCGTCGCGAAGCAGTCGGCGAAGCAGCCGTCGCCCGGTGTCACCGCCCAGTGCTCGCCGGCGAGGCTGGCCAGCTCCACCTCCTTCTCCTGCGCGGCCGGATGGTCCGCGCCGACCAGGCAGAAGACGGGGTCGAGGGCGATCGACTCCCATACGAGGGCGCCGGCGGGGGTGCCGGAGTCGCCGCAGGCGCCGGTCAGCACGTAGTCGAGGCGGCCGAGCTCGACCATGCCGGTCAGCTCGTGCGTGGACCAGGAGGTGTACGTGCTGACCGCGCGTTCCCTGGCCAGCCGGTCGACCAGGCCGCCCAGGATGGGGCCGTTGGTCGCGCCGATGCGGTAGCCGGGTGAGGAGGGGGAGGCGGCGAAACGTACGGCTTCCTCCTGTAGCTCCTGGGCCGCGGGGAGCAGCACTCGTGCCCTGGAAAGCACGAGTTCGCCCAGCCTGGTGGGTCTCGCGCCGTGCCGGTCGCGCTCGAAAAGGGTGCCGCCGAGTCCCCTCTCGATGCGCTTGAGCTGGGCGGTCAGGGCCGGCTGCGCCAGCCCGAGCAGGGACGCGGCCTTGCTCACACTTCCCGCGTCCGCGACCGCGCGGACGATCCTGAGGTGCCTGAGCTCGAGGTCCATAAGGGGACCGTAAGGCGGCGATCTCTTCCAAACAATGCCCATATGTCAGGAAATGTGACAGATATTGTCGAGGGCGCAGGGGTAGGGGAAGCCCATGACGACGATGGGAATAGACGCCGCCCAGCTCAGCGACGAGGATCTGCTCCGCGAGCTGCGGCAACTGCACACCACCCGGAGCGACACGTTCTTCCACGGATCGGACGACGCTCTGGCGGTCCACACGTCACGCATGAACGAGCTGGAGGCGGAGTACCTCCGTCGCTACCCGGATCGCGAGGTCGATCCGGGCCGGTTGAGAGAGGGGGCGAGGCAGCGCTCATGACTCACGATGTGCAGGCTCTGTCCGATGTCGACATCCACGTGTACGAGGCGGTGGCGTCCCAGGCGGTCGAGCACGGAGAGGCCAGCCTGGCAGGGCTCGTACGGGCGTCCGGGCTGACCGAGGAACAGGTGCGCGAGTGCATCGCGCACCTGATCGAGCACGGGTACGTGCTGCCCAGGGGAGACGGGTACGCCCTGGGGGCCCACACGTTCGAGGTGGAGTACTGAACGTGCTGAGGGTACGGAGGGCTAGCCCGCGACCGACAGGACGAGCTTGCCGGTGAAGTCGCCGCCCTCCATGACCGCGTGCGCCTTGGCGGCGTCGGCCAGCGGGAACACCTGGTCCACGTGCGCGACCAGCCGGCCGTCCGCCGCCAGCGCGGCGATCTTCGCCAGCGCCGTGTGATCCGGCTCCACGCTGAACAGCCCGTATCGCCTCCCGGCCCGGTCATACGCGGCCCGGTCCTCGGGTGAGATGCCCGAGCCGGCGATGTACGTGCCGCCGGGGCGCAGCACGCGCAGCGAGCGGAGCGGGTAGTTCTGTCCCTTGCCCATCAGGCCGACCATGTCCAGCACGATGTCGATCTCCGAGAGGACCTCGCTGAAGTCAGTGCTCGTGTGGTCGATCACCTCGTCGGCCCCCAGCCCGCGGACGAAGTCGCGCTTCGAGGCCCGCGTGGTGCCAATCACGTACGCGCCGCGCGACTTGGCGAGCTGCACGGCCAGGTGCCCGACGCCGCCGGCGGCCGCGTGGACGAGCACCCGCTGCCCCGGCGAGATCTCGACAATGTCCGAGAACGCCTGCCACGCGGTCAAAGCCGGCATGGGCAGCGCGGCGGCCTGGACATGATCGATCCCGGCGGGCTTGCGCGCGAGGTGCCGCGGTCTGGCCACCACGTACTCGGCGTACGCGGCGGCGTAGTAGGGGAAGTTCACCATCCCGAAGACCTCGTCGCCCGGCTTGAAGCGGGCGACGTACTCGCCGGCCTCCTCCACGATCCCCGACACGTCCCAGCCGGGGATCAGCGGGAGATCGACGTAGTGCGGCGGGAACGGCGCGCGCCGCACCTTCCAGTCCGGCGGGTTGACGCCCGCGGCGCGCACCCTGATCAGCACCTCGTGCCGCTCCAGCACCGGCCGCGGCACCGTGTCGAGCGCCCCGCACCGTGATCGACATGTTCAGCAACAAGTGGACCGGGCTGGCCATGGGTGCGCTGCTCGACGGGCCCAGGCGCTTCAACGAGCTGCGCCGGATGCTCGACGGCATCACGCAGAAGATGCTGTCGCAGACCCTGCGCGCCCTCGAGCGCGATGGGCTGGCCACCCGCACGGTCTACCCGACGATCCCGCCTAAGGTCGAGTACGAGCTCACCGACCTGGGCCGCAGCGCCATCGACATCCTGCGGGCCATCGGCGACTGGGCGCGCGAGCACGCCGACGACGTGACCGCCGCCCGGGAGACCTACGACCGGCGGGCCAAGGAGCCCGTCAGAGCCGTCTGAGGCGGGCCCAGGCCACGAACGTGCCGCCGAAGACGGCCATGGCGAGGCCGGTCCACAGGTTGACCGCGCTCCCGAGCGCCCCGGCGACGACGAGGATCACGCCGTACACCAGGAACAGCCCGCCGATCACCATGCGAATGTCACTCATATGATCACCCCGTACATCGCTGCGGCGAGGACGAGGGCGCCTGTGCCGAGCAGCACCGGCGAGCGGTACCACCGTGTGTCACCCGCCAGCGCGTCGTCCTCCAGATTGACGGCGCTGAGCCCGTACACGAGCCCGCGCAGCTCCTCGACCGGCTTCGCCGTGGTGACCAGCGTGACCGCGACGGACACGACCACGTCCACGGCGAACGCCAGGCCCGCGCCCCAGAAGCTGGCGTTCAGCTCGGTGCCGAAGTCCACGATCCCGGCCTTGTACGCGATGTAGGACGCGAAGGCCGCCAACGTGCCGGCGAGCAGCCCCCAGAACCCGGCCCACGGCGTCATCCGCCGCCAGAAGAGGCCGAGGATGAAGGTGGCGAAGAGCGGCGCGTTGAAGAACGAGAAGAGCGCCTGCAGGTAGTTCATGATGTTGGAGTAGCCGGCCGCGATGAACGCCGTGCCGACGCCCAGCGCCACGCCCACCACCGTCGCGATCCGGCCCACCCGCAGGTAGTGGCTGTCGTCGCGGTCGGGACGCAGGTGCGACTGCCAGATGTCGTTGGTGAACACCGTGTTGAAGCCGCTGATGTTCGCCGCCATCCCCGCCATGAACGAGGCCAGCAGCCCGGTCACCGCGACCCCCAGCACGCCGTTCGGCAGCAGGTCCCGCATGAGCAGCGGGATCGCGCTGTTGTAGTCCTGGCCCTTGCCCCAGCCGTTGAACAGCACGAGCGCGATCATCCCCGGCAGCACTGTCACCAGCGGGATGAAGAGCTTCGGGTACGAGGCGATGATCGGCGTGAGCCTGGCCGCGTTCGTGTTCCTGGCCGACAGGGCCCGCTGCACCTCGGCGAAGTTCGTGGTCCAGTAGCCGAACGAGAGCACGAACCCGAGCCCGAACACGATGCCGATCCAGTGGGCGTGCATCGGGTTCTCGCCCGCCGTGTCCGCCCAGGTGTGCAGGCCGCCCTCGCCGAGCGCGCTCTGCCGTACCTTCTCCGCCAGCCCCGAGAAGCCGCCCACCTTGATCAGCCCCAGCACGGTCAGCGGGATCAGCCCGGCCAGGATCACGAAGAACTGCAGCACCTCGTTGTAGATGGCCGAGGAGAGCCCGCCCAGCGTGATGTACGACAGCACGATCACCGCCGAGACCACCACGGAGACCGGCAGCGGCCAGCCCAGCAGCGCCTCCATGACCAGGGCCAGCGCGTAGAGGTTCACGCCCGCGATGAGGATCTGCGCCACCGCGAACGTGATCGCGTTCAGCAGCTGCGTCGCGCCGTTGAAGCGTTTGCGCAGGAACTCGGGCACGCTGCGGACCTTCGAGCGGTAGTAGAAGGGCATCATCACGAGGCCGAGGAAGACCATCGCGGGGACCGCGCCGATCCAGTAGTAGTGCACGGTCATGGCGCCGTACTGCACGCCGTTGGCCGCCATGCCGAGGATCTCGATCGCGCCGAGGTTGGCGGAGACGAACGCGAGCCCCGTGATCCAGGCCGGCAGGCCGCGGCCGGCCAGGAAGAAGTCGAGGCTCGAGCTGATCCGCCTGCGCGCGGCGACACCGATGGCGAGGACGGTGGCGAAGTAGATCGCGATGAGGGCGTAGTCGAGGAGGTTCACGTCGAGGCGCACGGCGCTTCGGCTACCCCGGAAAGTCCCAATATCACCGGCTTCGCCGCTTGATGTGAGTGCCCCTCAGGTAAGGGGCCGGCGAGGCTTGGTGGACCGTCGAACGCGGCCCGCCATACTGTCGGAGGGTGAACGTCGCCGACCTCAGCCCGGCGCAGGCCCGGGAGCGCTTCCGCGCCGGCGAGCGCGTGCCCACGGCGGGCTGGTGCCGGGGCTGGACGCAGGCCAACCTGATCGCCGTGCCCAGGCGGCTCCGGTACGACCTGCTGCTGTTCGCCCACCAGAACCCGCAGGCGTGCCCCGTGCTCGACGTGGGGGAGCCGGGCGCCTGGTCCACGCCGCTGTTCCCCGGCGACCTCCGTACCGACCTGCCCGGATATCGGCTCTACCGCGACGGCGAGCCGGTCGCCGACCCCGGCGACGTGGTGGCGGAGTGGCGGGACGACCTGGTGCCGTTCCTCATCGGATGCAGCTTCACCTTCGAGGCCGCGCTGCTCGCGGCCGGGGTGCCGGTGCGGCACCTGGAACTGGGGACGAACGTGCCGATGTACGTCACCGACGTCCCCTGCGAGGCGGCGGGCAGCCTGTCGGGGCCGCTGGTCGTGTCGATGCGGCCGGTGCCGGAGGCGCTGGTGGCGACCGCGGTCGAGGTGACCGGGCGCTACCCGCTGGTGCACGGGGCGCCGGTGCACGTCGGCGACCCCGCGGCGATCGGGATCCGCGACCTGGCCCGGCCCGACTTCGGCGACCCGGTGGAGGTGCGGGCGGGGGAGGTGCCGCTGTTCTGGGCGTGCGGGGTGACGCCGCAGGCGGCGGTCATGGCCAGCGGCGTCGAGTACGCCATCGGCCACCTGCCGGGGCACATGGCCATCCTGGACGCGCGCGACGACGACTACCGCGTCTGACGCGGCGCCTGCGCGTACGCGGATTTGCGTACGCGGGTGCCTCGTCTCGGCGGACGACCCGGCGGGCCGCCCCGGTCAGACTCCTTGACCATGCTGACCGTTCTGACCAGGACATTGACGGGTGCCTTCCGAGTACCTGAGCTGCGCAGGAAGCTGCTGTTCACGCTGGGACTGATCGTGCTGTTCCGCCTCGGGCAGCTCATGCCCGCGCCGGGGGTGGACGTGGTCACCGTGCGGGAGTGCGTGGGGGCGGCCAAGGGCGGGCTCTTCGACATGGTGCAGATGCTGAGCGGGGGCGCGATGCTGCAGCTGTCGGTGTTCGCGCTGGGCGTCATGCCGTACATCACGGCCAGCATCGTCATGCAGCTCTTCGCCGTGCTCGTACCCCGGCTGGACGCGCTCAGGAAGGAGGGGCAGCGCGGGCAGGCCAAGATCACGCAGTACACCCGCTACCTGACGGTCGGGCTCGCCGTGCTGAACGCCGGGACGGTCGTCGCGCTGGCCCGCGCCCGGCAGCTCCTGCCCGGCTGCACGCGGCCGCTGCTGCGGGACGAGGGCCTGCTCGCGGTGATCGTGATCGTGCTGACCATGGTGGCGGGGGCCTGCGTGGTCATGTGGCTCGGCGAGCTGATCACGGACCGCGGGATCGGGAACGGGATGTCGCTCCTGATGTTCTCGCAGGTCGTGGCGGTCTTCCCGGCGTACATGGCGAAGATCTTCGTGATGAGCCCGATGAGTTTCGCGGTGATGACCGCGGCGGGGCTCTGCCTGGTGGCGGCCGTGGTCTTCGTGGAGCAGGCGCAGCGGCGGATCCCGGTGCAGTACGCCAAGCGGATGGTGGGGCGGCGGATGTACGGGGGGAGCAGCACGTACATCCCGTTGAAGGTGAACCAGGCGGGGATCGTGCCGGTGATCTTCACCTCGTCGCTGCTGTACCTGCCCACGCTGGCGGCGCCGCTGCTCGGCCAGGCGGGACAGGCGTGGGTGGAGCGCAACCTGACCACGGGTCCGCTCTACATGAGCGTGTACGTCCTGCTGATCGTGGGATTCGCCTACTTCTACGTGTCGATCACCTTCAATCCCGTGGAGGTGGCGGAGAACATGCGGCGGTACGGGGGGTTCGTTCCCGGGATCCGGCCCGGGGGTCCGACGGCGCGGTACCTGGCGTACGTGCTGGGGCGGCTGACCGCGCCCGGGGCGGTCTATCTGGGGGCACTGGCGCTGCTGCCGCTGGTGGCCTTCGCGGTCCTCAAGGATCCGGGTACGCGGCAGAACTTCCCGTTCGGCGGGACCAGCGTGCTGATCATGGTCGGGGTCGGGCTGGACACCGTGAAGCAGATCGAGGCCCAGCTGCAGCAGCGCAACTACGAGGGCTTCCTGCGGTAGCTCAGGCGGGGATGCTCAGCCCGGCTCGCATGGCGAACACCACGAGCTGGGCGCGGTCCCTCGCGCGCAGCTTGACCATGGCCCGGCTGACGTGGGTGCGGACCGTGTCGGGGCTGATCACCAGCTCCTCGGCGATCTCCTCGTTGGACCTGCCGGTGGCCACCCAGGCCACCAGCTCCCGTTCCCGGGGCGTCAGCGTCTCCAGCCCTTCGACCGGACCGGCGCCGTGCCGCCCGAACATGCCGATGACCTTCTTGGTGATCGCCGGTGACAGCAGCGCCTCGCCCGCGGCCACCACGCGCACGGCGTTGACCAGCTCCTCCGGGGCGCTGTCCTTGAGCACGAAGCCGCTGGCCCCGGCCTGGAGCGCGGCGAAGACGTACTCGTCCACGGCGAAGGTCGTCACCACGACGATCCTGGTGCCGCGGAGTCCGGGGTCCTCGGCGATGGCGCGGAGCGTGGCGAGGCCGTCCATGCCGGGCATGCGGATGTCGAGCAGCAGCACGTCGGGGCGGACGCGGCGGAGCAGCGCCAGCGCGGCGCTCCCGTCGGCGGCCTCGCCCACGCACTGCATGCCGGGCTCCCGCTCCAGCAGGGCCCGCAGCCCCATCCGCACGACCGCCTGATCGTCTGCGACGGCCACCCTGATCACGCCCTCGGCGCTCGGCAGGCTCGCCGGCCCCTGGACGGTCTCGTCGTGAGGGGTGGTGGCCGCGGGTTGGGAGACGGTCTCGTCGTACGGGGCGGTCGCCGGTTGCGGGGTGGACACAGGGGCCGGTGCGGTCGGCGGTTGCGGGGTGGGCATGTGGTCCGGTGAGGTGGGCGGTTGCGGGGTGGGCACGTGGTCCGGTGCGGTCATGCCGAGACCCGGGGGAAGCGGGCGATCACCTGGAAGCCGCCGCCGTCGCGCGGCCCGGCGGCGAAGTGGCCGCCCGCCTCCGCGACCCGGGCGCGCATCCCGGCCAGCCCCCGCCCTTCGCGAGCGCCCGTCCAGCCCGCACCCCGGTCGGCCACCTCCAGCACGAACTCGTCCGGATCCCCGCCCACGCGCACGAGCGCCCTGGTGGGGCCCGCGTGGCGCAGCACGTTGGTCAGCGACTCGCGTACCACCCGGTAGACGGGGCTCTGGAGGTGAGCGGGCACGGTGAAGTCGACGGGCTCGACGTCCACCGGCAGGCCCGCCGCCCGGACGCCCTCGATGAGCCGGGCGAGGTCACCCCCGGGCGGGTCGATGCCGTCGAGCGCCGCGCGCAGCTGGGTGAGTGCCGTCGTGCTGGTCTCCCTGATCGCCTGCAGTGACGCCCTGGCCTGCTCGGGGTCGTCGTCGAGTGCGACGAGCGCCAGCCCGGCCTGCATGGCGATGGCCGCGAGGCCGTGCCCGGCCGCGTCGTGCACCTCCCCGGCGATCCTGGCCCGCTCCACCGCCACCACGTCCGCCGCTGCCACCACGTCCGCCGCCGCCACCGCGTCTGGCGCTGCCACCGCGTCGGGTGCCGCCACCGCGTCCGGCGCGGTCCGAACGGCCCCACCGACGCCAGTACGGCCGTCCCGAGCCACTTCGCCGAGGCCGGGCGCGCCCGGAGCCGCCTCGCCGTGGTGCGGCGCCGTCCCGGCCGAGGCCGGTGCCGCTGGACCGGGCCACGCCGAGCCTGGCCACGCCGAGCCTGGCCACGCCGAGCCGGGCGTCATCGAGATGGGTGCCGCCGAGCCGGGCGTCGTCGAGACCGGTGCCGCTGGGCCGGGCCAGGCTGAGCCGGGCGTCGTCGAGACCGGTGCCGCCGAGCCGGGTCCCGTTGAGGTCGGCGCGGTGTCATCCCCGTCCGTCGCACCAGCACGGCGGACGGTCTTGAGGTGGCGGGGCTGGGCGGCGGGGATGGCCCACGGGCGTACAGCCGCGGGGGAGAGGTCGACCTGCGGCGGCTCGGCCTCAGCGGCGGCAGCGGCCGCGGCGGCGCGGGCCTGGGCGAGGCCGCCGAGCGACCATGGGACGGCCAGCCAGCCCGCCCACGCCAGCACGACCACGACCGGGATGTCGCCGAGCCGGGTCAGGCGCGACAGAGCGGCCAGTGGCCGGCGCAGGCGGCCGCTCCTGTGCGTGTGCTCCGTCACCATCCCCACCCGGCCAAGCCTCGTGTAGCCCCGATCCTAGCGAGCTTTTACACGTCCCTGGTCTCGCGCGGACCCGCCAGCCCCCACGAAGTGATCTTCCTAGGTGTGATCTTGATGATCTCCCTGGAGAAGAACGGCACGGGCGGATCGACGTCCGTCAGCGCCTCAGCCGTGCCCCTGATCTCGATGCCGCGCACCACCCACGGATCGACCGAGGCCAGGTCGTCCACGACGAGCGCGACAGTGCTGCCCTTCTGGACGTTCCTGAACTTCTTGGACGCGCCCATGGCGTGCCCGCCGATGGTGATGATGCCGGTCTCGGCGTCGACGAAGAAGCCGACCGGGTTGTTCTGCACCTGGCCGTCAGGTGACACGCTGGCCAGGCGGCCGAGGTGCTGCGACGACAGGTACTCTAGTTCCGCTGCGGTGAAGGTCATGCGGTCGAGTCTGCAACCTTGACATTGGTTGAGGTCAAGTCAGCCCGTCGGTGAGCCAGCGCAGCGGGTTCTGGTGGGTGATGAGGCCGATCGTCTCGTCGCCGACGCCCGACTCGCGCAGGCGCGGCAGCAGGGCGTCGAACAGGTGGGCGTAGCCGGGCCCGTCATACTTGCGCAGCTGCGCCACCCGGCTCAGTCCCGAGCTGATCAGCAGGCGGTCCGCGTGGCCGTCCTCGATGAGGCCGAGCGCGATCCTGGCCGCCTGGTCCGGGCCGAGGCCGAGCAGGCCCAGGCTCACGTACGCGCCGGCTTCGGCGATCTTCCTGGCCGCCCCGAGATCGGCGCCCGCGTAGCCGACGGCCACCCGCGAGCCCGGCAGGCCCTGCCCGAGCAGGATCTCCAGCAGCGCCGGGGCGTTCGCCCCGTGCGTCGCGACGGGGAGGCGCGACTTCAGGGAGGCGCGGGCGGCGGCGATCAGGCAGCGCTCCTCGCGCGGCGTGGGCTCGGCGCCCCAGGAGCCGACCTCGCCGATCACGCCGGGGAAGACGCCCATGTCGTCCGCGCCGCTGACGATCTCGTCCATCAGCCGGCTGGTGAGCGAGTCCACGTCCGCGTCCCCGACGTCCGTGAACGGCTCCGCGAACAGCCCGGTCGAGGCGATCACCGGCACCCGGCTGCCCGCCGCCATGCGGGCCAAGGCGGCGGCGTCGCGACCCATGCCCATGCAGGTCAGATCGACCACCAGGCCGAGCCCGCCGGACTGGCGCAGCTCGCGGAGCTCGGCGGTGACGGCGTGCTCCTCGTCGAGCCAGCGGTACGGGTCGGAGTCGATGCCGACCGCCCAGCGCATGTCGGTACGCAGGTGCTCATGGGGGAGCACGGCACCGGTGATGGCGGCCGCGCGTACAGGGCCGGTGACGGTACGGAGCAAGACCTCGGGCATATCAGACATTAACCGATGTTTGCCGGACGACGTTCCGGTCAGGTGGAAAATTTACCGTCTGGCGGGTTTGCTGCTCTGCTAGTCGCTTGCAAGTGGCCACCCGGTGGCGCGCCGTATCCTGGGTGGCATACCGACTGCCGGGGGGAATTGTGCAGATTCAGGACTCCGACACCGGCGACGCCGACATGATCAAGGGTGAGGCCGCCGACCGCTCCAGCATGCCCGGGCGCCGTACGGGCCTCCAGGGGTGGCTCGACGGGATCAGGTCCACGCGCACGGGGGCGCTCACGCTGAAGATCGTGTTCGGCGTGATCGGGACCCTCATGGTGGTGGCGGGGCTGATCATGGTGCCGTTCCCCGGGCCGGGGTGGGCGGTCGTGTTCGCGGGGCTCGCGGTGCTGGCCGTGGAGTTCCACTGGGCGCGCCGGTTGCTCGACTTCGGCAAGCGCACGCTGCACGCCTGGATGGAGTGGTACAAGCGGCAGGGCTGGCTCGTGCGCGTCGTCGTGCTCATCGTGACGGTGGCCGTCGCCGGGGTGATCGTCTACTTCGGCCTGCGTACGCTCGGCATCGACCTGATCGAGATCGCCCGGCGTTACATCTAGACCCGGTCGGCATAGCGCCCGAAATTTCGTACGTTCCTGTCTAATCTGCGGGCGTGATCGCCAAAATCGCCATCGCGCTGTCCATGACGCTCCCCGGGGGTTACGCGGGGCCGGCGACGCTCTCGGTCGCGGCCCGGGCCGACCTCGCGCTCCCCGCCACCGCTGGCATGAAATATCAGGAAAAAACGGGCGATCCCGTACGTCTCGCCGCCTACGGCCTCGGCACCAAGCGCACCTACCTCAGAGCCGCGACCGGCGACGCCTTCGCCTGGGAGCAGTCCCTCTCCGAAGTGTCCGTCTCGCCCGGCGGCCGCCTCACGGCAGGCGTGCCCCGCTCGTACCGGTCGGGCTACGACTCCCTGATCGTCACCGACCGCACCACCGGCGCCTCTTCCCGGATCCGCACGGTCAAGAGGCCGATGACCGCCTCCTACGCCTCGTGGTCGCGCGACGGCAAGCGCGTCGCGCTCACCGTCGAGCAGAAGGAGAGCGGCAGGTGGCGCGTGCTCGGCTTCACGGTCGTGGACGTGGCCGCCAAGAGCGCGCGCACGGTGCGGGTCACCGGGCTGAGCCGGAACGCGGGCTTCTGGTGGAGCCCCGACGGCAACCTGATCTCCATGTACGGCACCGGCCTGCGCGTCTACCGGGCCTCCGACGGCGCGGTCATGCGCACCTACGTGGGCGTCGGCCTGCCGACCGGCCCCGAGGACTCGTTCTCGCCGTCGGGCAGGCGGCTGACCACGTGGTGCCCGTCACGCGTCAAGGAGCAGGTCTGCCTGGTGGACCCGGTCACCGGCAGGATCGCCCAGCGCGTCAACGCGCGGCCCGAGGCGCTCTTCGGCTGGTGGGACGAGAGCCACGTCATCGCCGTCCTGGCGCGCGGCACGGCCTACCGGCTGGCGGTGCTCGACCTGAACGGCAAGGTGACGCGCGTGCTGGCGGACGTGCCGCGCACCGCGTGGGCCTCGGACCTCTGGCTCTCGTTCATCCGGGTGTCATAGGTAGAGACCGGTGCCGTGGTCGGTCTCCTGGGTGGCCACCGCGTGCAGGTCGCGCTCGCGCATCACGAGATAGATCTGCGCGTGCACCTCGACCTCGAACTGGTCCTCCGGGTTGAACAGCACCTTGTCGCCCACCTTGACCGAGCGCACGTTCGTGCCGACGCCGCAGACCTCGCCCCAGGCCAGCCGGTTGGCCATCTTGACCGTCGCCGGAATGACGATGCCGGAGCCGCTGCGCCGCTCCTCGGCCTCCGGCTCCAGCTTGATCATGACCCGGTCGTGCAGCATCTGAATCTCGAACTTGGGCTCTACCACGCCCACAAGTTTACGAGTCGCGACGCGCGCGGCACTCCGCGAGCGCGATCACGGCAGCCTGATCTCGGCGAACACGGGCCGGTGGTCGGTGTGCCCCAGCGACAGCACCTCGAAGTCCCGCACCGCCATCCGCCGATCCGCCAGCACGTGGTCGATCGGCACGCCGGGGACGTTCGCGTCCGAGCCCTCCTGCGGCCAGGTCGGCACGAACCCCCGCCCCATGACGTCCGCCGCGTCCCGGTAGCCGCTCGCCAGCAGCTCGCGGACGGCCAGGTGGTCCAGCGTGGCGTTGAAGTCGCCGGCCAGTACCCGCAGCTCCTTGCCCGCGCGCGGCAGCGCCGCCAGGCCCGCCTGCCAGCACGGCTGCCGCCCGATCCGCTTGGGCGCGCACGGATGCACGGAGACGATCTCCACCCGTTCCCCGCCGGGGTGCGTGAGCCAGGCCCTGGCCTGCCCGAAACCGCCGTACTTGATCGTCTCACCGGCCTTCAGCGGGTGCCGGGCGTACACGGCCGACCCGCCGGCCCCTGGCAGCGGGCGGGTGACGGCGTACGGCAGCACCTTGCGCACTCCCGCCTCGTCCAGCCGCCGCATGGCCTCCGGCGTGAACTCCTGCAACGTCAGCACGTCCGGCCGCAGGCCGGTGACCAGCGCCATCAGCTGCTCGGTGTCCGCCCGCCCCACCAGCAGGTTCGCCGAGAGCACCCGCAGCGCCGGCCCGCCGGCCTCGGGGTTGCCGTCGGCCAGCGCGCGGGGGAGCAGGACCGGCATCAGCGCCAGCGCCGAGACGAGCGCGACCGTTCCGGCCGCCCACCGCCGGAGCAGGCAGGCCAGCACCAGGATCAGCACCGTCGCCAGAGCCGCGTACGGCGTGTACGCCACCATCGGCACCCACGGCCAGTCCGGCTCGAACCCGCTCAGCCGCACCACCGCCCACGCCGCGAACGGCGCCACCAGAATCCAGCTCACCCATGTCCGCACACCCTGTATCGCCGCGAAGCCCGGTTCGAGTTCATGAGAGGCTGTCCGCCATGCGCGACGTGGAAGCCAGGGTCCTGAACGCCATCGACGAGGCCGAGACCGTGAGCATGCTGGCCGAGACCGTCCGGGTCCCCAGCGTCACGGGCACCGACGCCGAGTCCGACCTGCAGCACCGCTTCGCCCGCCTGCTCACCGAGGCGGGCATGGACGTGGACGTCTGGAAGCTCGACCTCGCCGACCTGACCGGCCGTCCCGGCTTCCCCGGGACGGAGGCGCCCAGGAGCGAGGGGTACGGCGTCGTGGCCGTCACCGGGGGCGAAGGGCCGCCCGCGCTCGCGCTCCAGGGTCACGTGGACGTCGTTCCCACCGGTGACCTGGCCAAATGGGAGGGCAGCGACCCGTTCGCCGCCCGGATCAGCGGCGACGTGCTGCACGGCAGGGGGGCCTGCGACATGAAGGCGGGCCTGGTCGCCAACCTGGCCGTGGCGCGGGCGATCAGGAAGGCCGGGATCAGGCTGGCCAGGCCGCTGGCCGTGCACTGCGTGATCAGCGAGGAGGACGGCGGGCTCGGCGCGTTCGCCACCCTGGACCGGGGGCACACGGCGGAGGCCGCGGTCATCACCGAGCCGACCAGCGGGGCCGTCATCACGGCCAACGCGGGCGCGCTGACGTTCCGGCTGGAGATCGCCGGACGGGCGGCGCACGGGGCCACGCGGTACGAGGGCGTCAACGCGGTCGAGGTGTTCTGGCCGGTCTTCGAGGCCGTCAGGCGGCTGGAGGCCGAGCGCAACCGCGACGTCCCCGGCCTCTTCCAGGGCAACGAGCTGCCGTACCCGATCGAGATCGGCACCGTGCGCGCCGGTGACTGGGCCAGCACGGTGCCCGACCTGCTGATCGCCGAGGGGCGGCTCGGGGTGCGGCTGGACGAGGAGCCGGCGGCGGCGCGGGCCGCGTTCGAGGAGGCGGTCGCGGCCGTCGCGCACCCCTGGCTGCGCGCCAACCCACCGGTGGTGACCTGGCCCGGCGGCCAGTTCGCCAGCGGCCGGCTGCCGGCCGGCCACGTGCTGCTGGAGGAGGTCGGGCAGGCGGTCGCCGACGTCACGGGCGCGCGGCCGGCAGAGTCGGCGGCGCCGTACGGGAGCGACCTGCGGCTGTACGCGGCCGGCGGGATCCCGACGCTGCACTACGGGCCCGGCGACGTGCGGTTCGCGCACGCCCCCAGGGAGCAGGTCGAGCTGAGGGAGCTGCGCGAGGTCACGCGGGCCCTGGCACTGCTCGCCGTGCGCCGCTGCGGAGCACATTGAGCTCACCTGTGCTCGTGGGCGCTGAACTGGACTATAGTCCGAATCATGTCTGAGTCGCTGGAGCTTCTGGTGGGCCGCCCGGTGAAGGAGCGGGCGGACGCGGCACGCAACCGGGAGAAGGTGCTGGCCGCGGCCGCCCGGCTGTTCGCGGAGAACGGGGTGGAGGCGGTCTCGATGGACGCCGTGGCGGCGGAGGCCGGCGTGGGCAAGGGCACGCTCTTCCGCCGCTTCGGCGACAAGTCGGGCCTCGCGGTGGCGCTCCTCGACTCCCGCGAACGCGACCTCCAGCAGCGCATCCTCTCCGGCCCGCCGCCCCTGGGCCCCGGCGCTCCGGCCGCCGAACGCCTCACCGCGTTCGTGGCCGCCTACCTGGAGTACCTCTTCGCCCACCTGGACCTGGTGCGGATGTCGGAGACCGCCAGCCCGGGGGCGCGCTACCGGATCGGGGCCTACCGCTTCTGGCACCGGCACGTCGCGCTCCTGCTGGCCGAGGCCCGCCACCGCTGCGACGCCGACGCGCTGTCCCACACGCTCCTGGCCGCGATGGGCGCGGAGGCCGCCGGCGTCCTGAAGGACACCTGCGGTCAGGCCCGGGCCGTCGCCGCCGTCACCACGCTCGCCACCGCGCTCACCACCGGCCTCTGAGGGGCACCGGGGTCAGGTGGTGGTGGGCACGCGGCGGCGCGCCTCCGGGACGATGAGCGGGGTGCCGGTCTGCGGGTCGGAAATGATCTCGCAGCGCAGGTCGAAGACGCGGCGCACCAGCTCCGGCGTGACGATCTCCGTCGGGTCCCCCTCCGCGACGATCTCGCCGGCCCGCATCACGATCAGGTGGGTCGCGTACCGGCAGGCCTGGTTGAGGTCGTGCAGGACGGCCACCATCGTGCGGCCGGTCTCGTGCAGGTCGGCGCAGAGGTCCAGCACCTCGATCTGGTGGGAGATGTCGAGGAACGTCGTCGGCTCGTCCAGGAGGAGGATCGGCGTCTCCTGGGCCAGCGCCATGGCCAGCCACACGCGCTGCCGCTGCCCGCCCGACAGCTCGTCCACGATGCGCTCCGCGAGCTCCGCCACGTCGGTGGCGCGCATGGCCTCGGCCACCGCCGCCTCGTCGGCGCGCGACCACTGCCGCATGAGCCGCTGGTGCGGGTAGCGGCCCCGGGCCACCAGGTCGGCCACGGTGATCCCGTCCGGCACGATCGAGCTCTGCGGGAGCAGGCCGAGCCGCCGCGCCACCTCCTTAGAGGGCAGCGACGTGATCACGCTGCCGTCCAGGTGCACCGCGCCGGCCTTCGGCTTGAGCATCCGGGCCAGGGCGCGCAGCAGGGTGGACTTGCCGCAGGCGTTCGGGCCGATGATCACGGTGAAGGACTCGTCGGGGATCGTCACGCTCAGGCCGGTGGCCACGACCCGCTGGTCGTAGGCGAGGGTGAGGCCGGTGCCTGACAGCCGGGCGGCGGTGGCCATCAGCACGTGTCCTTGGTCATCAGTGGCGGTCCTTTCGCAGGAGCAGGGCGAGGTACGTGCCGCCGATCGCGGCGGTCAGCACGCCGACGGGCAGCTGGGTGGGGGCGAGCACACGCTGCGCGGCCAGGTCGGCGGCGGTGAGCAGGACGGCCCCCATCAGCGCCGAGGCCCCCATCGTCACCCCGGCCGAGCGGGTGAGCCGCCGGGCGAGCTGGGGTGCGGCGAGCGCGACGAAGACGACGGGCCCGGCGGCGGCCGTGGCCACCCCGGACAGCAGCACGCCGGCCGTGATCGCCGCGGCGCGCACGACCTCGACCCTGATCCCCATGGCCTTGGCCGCGTCGTCGCCCATCTCGATCATGCGCATCGGCCGCGCCACGAACGCGCACACCGGCAGCAGCACGGCCAGCGCCAGCGCCACGGGGATCGCGTGGTCCCACCCGCGCCCGCTCAGGCTGCCGGTGAGCCAGGCGCCCGCGGTGGCCGCGTCGTTGATGTCGGCCCTGGTCAGCAGGTACGAGTTGACCGCCAGCAGCAGCGCGTTCGCCCCGATGCCGACCAGGACCAGCCGGTAGCCCTGCACGCCGCCGCGGAAGGCCATCGCGTACACCAGCGCGGCCGTCACCACGCACCCGGCCAGCGCGCCGCCGGCGATCGTCATGGCCGAGCCGCCCGCGACCACGGCGAGGATGCCGCCCGTCGAGGCGCCCGCGGTGAGGCCGATGAAGTCGGGGCTGCCCAGGGGGTTCCTGGTGAGGCTCTGGAAGATCGCGCCGCTCACCCCGAACGCCGCCCCGACCAGCAGCCCCGTCACCACGCGAGGGGCGCGGAGCTTGCCGACGATCAGCTCGGCGACCGGCGTGCCCTGACCGAAGAGCGCGGAGACGATGTCGGGCACGGGAACCGTGAACTCGCCCGTCGAGACGGCCGCCACGGTCACCGCGCAGGCGATCACGACGAGGGCCGCGCTGACGGCGAGGGCGCGGGGCGCGAGCCGTACGGACCAGGGGCCGACGCGGACGGTCACAGCGCCGCCACCCGCTTCCGCCTGGCGAGCACGATGAAGATCGGCGCACCGATCACCGCCCACACGATCCCCACCTGCACCTCTCCGGGCCGGGCGATGACCCGGCCCACCACGTCGGCCCCCAGCAGCAGCACCGGCGCGGCCAGCGTCGAGTACGGCAGCACCCACCGCTGGTCGGGCCCCACCACCGCGCGGACGGCGTGCGGCACGATCAGCCCCACGAACCAGAGCGGCCCCGCAGCCGCGGTGGCGGCGCCGCACAGCAGCGTGACGGCCACCCCGGTGAGGATCCGCGTACGGTTCACGGCCACGCCCAGCGCCTTGCCCGCGTCGTCGCCGAGGGCCAGCATGTTGAGCGGACGGGCCAGCAGCAGGCCGAGCGCCAGCCCCGCCACCATGAACGGCGCCAGCCGCACCAGCGTGTCGGCCGTCTGCCCGGCCAGCGACCCGGTCAGCCAGAACCGCATCCGGTCGAACGTCCGCGTGTCCATGCGCAGGATGGCCGAGGCCACCGCCGTGCAGACCATGCCGAGGGCGACGCCGGCGAGCGCGAGACGTACGGGGCTGGAGCCCGAGCGGCCCGCTGAGGCCAGGGCGTAGACGACGACGGAGGCCAGCGCGGCCCCGCCGAACGCGAACCACACGTAGACCGCCGGGTCGGAGAGCCCGAACAGGCCGAGCGCCAGCGTGACGCCCAGCGCCGCGCCCTGGTTGATGCCCAGCAGGCCGGGGTCGGCCATGGGGTTGCGGGTGAGGCTCTGCATGAGCGCGCCCGCCAGCCCCAGCGTGGCGCCCACGCCGAGGCCGAGGAACGTGCGCGGGACGCGGAGCTCGCGGATGACCGTGTGGTCGCCGGAGCCGTCCGGGGCGAGGAAGGCGTCGATCACCGTCGAGAACGCCATGGACCGCGCCCCGAGCGCCACGCTCGCCATCGCCACCAGCGCGAGCACCGCCACGGCGACCACGAGCCCGCCCGCCAGCGCGGCGGTCCGCCCCCGCGCCGCGCGCCCGCCGCCCTCGACGGCGAAGGGCGGCTCGGCTTCCCCGACACCGGCGCTCTGCTCAGCCGGGCGCACCCGACTCCCCCTCTCGTAGCGGTCAAACTTAGGCAAGGCTAATCTAATGACCCGATAGCAAGGCAAGCCTAACCTTAGGAGATGAACATGTCGGGACCGGTACTGGCTCGCAGGGGCTTCCTGGCGTCCGCCGCAGGCCTCGCGGCGGCCCTGACGCTGACGGCGTGCGGCGGTGCGTCGACCACCACGGGAACGGCCGCCCCCACCGCATCGGGCTCCGCGGCTCAGGCCTGGACGTTCATCGACGACCGCGGCAAGAAGATCGACCAGCCCAAGGCGCCCTCCAGGATCGTCGCCCAGGTCGGCGCCGCGGCCGCCCTGTGGGACTTCGGCGTGCGCCCCGTCGCCGTCTTCGGCCCGCACAAGCTCAAGGACGGCGCGAAGGACCCCCAGGTCGGCAACGTGGACATCACCAAGGTCGAGGGCCTGGGCAACGTCTGGGACGAGTTCAACGTCGAGAAGTACATCTCGCTCCAGCCCGACCTCCTGGTCAGCAGCATGTACATCAAGGGCACCCTCTGGTACGTGCCGGAGAAGTCGAAGGAGACCATCGAGCAGGTCGCCCCGACCGCGGGCATCATGCTCACCGGCCGCAGCGCGACCGAGGTGATCGGCAAGTACGAGGAGCTGGCCAGATCACTGGGCGCGAGCATGGAGGGCGTGGACGAGGCCAAGGCCCGCATGGAGGCCGCCACCAAGGAGCTCGCCCGGTTCAAGAACCTCAAGATCCTCATGATGTCCGGCGGCCCGGACGCGATGTGGGTGGTCAACCCGCCGGAGTACCCGGACATCGTGCACCTCATGAACGCGGGCCTGGACGTGGTCAAGCCCGCCAAGGTGGACGAGGGCGGCTTCTTCCAGACGCTGAGCTGGGAGAACGCCGACGAGTACGACGCCGACGTGATCCTGTACGACACCCGCACCCAGTCGCTCAAGCCCGAGGAGATGCTGAAGAAGCCCACCTTCGCCAAGCTCCCCGCGGTCAAGGCCGGCCAGCTCTACCCGTGGAACGCCGAGGCGCCCTACAGCTATCAGGGCTACGCGGCCTTCCTCGAGGGCCTGGTGGCCAACCTGAAGAAGGCTAAAGAGCTCCCCTGACCTCGACGATCTCGGCGAGGGGGAACTCCAGGTAGTCGCCTGCCTCCTCGCACCAGGCGTCCAGCGCGCCGCCCTTGAGCTCGCCGTGGCTGATCGTGGCGGTCAGCCCGTCGGTCAGCGTGATGCCGGCGCGCACGCCCCGGTCGACCACGAAGCCGAGCAGCGACTGCTGCGCCGTCGGCAGCCTGGTGGCCATCCTGCCGATGATCGCCCACGTGCGGCCGCTCGTCTCGTCGTCGGAGCGGCCGGCCTCGATCAGGCGGCGGGCATGCTCGTACGGGTCGGGCGTCGGCTCGGCGAGCAGGTAGGGGAGCGGGTCCATCTCCGTGATGCCGGGGAACTCCGACAGCTCGGCCACCCGGCCCCCGGGCAGCAGGATGAGCTTGCCGCCCTGCGGCTCCTCGTGCCTGGCCCGGTGGACGGTGATCTCGCCGGTGTCGGAGACGGGCACGGGAGAGTAGCCGACCTCCCGCAGCGCGGCCAGCGTGCGCTCGGCCGGCGCCGCGCTCACCAGCACCGTGGGCGCCAGCAGCCGGATGCCGAGCCGGCCCAGCCGCCGGTGCGCCGCGATCTCGGCCAGCAGCGCGGGGTCGCCGGCCTGGATGACGCATCCGACAGTGGTGACCGTGACCTCGCCGTGCCTGCGCGCGGTGTCGCGTACGAGATACTCCAGCGGCTGCGGGATCGTGCCGACCGCGGCCAGCTCGTCGAGCAGGTCGTCGGCGTCGTAGCCGTGGTCGAGAGCCCGGCGCACGCTCTCGGTCGTGAAGCGCCACACCGAGGCCGCGCCGCGCGACTCGCGTTCGGCGGCCCGGTCGAGCAGCGCCGCCAGCTCCGCCGACGGCGGCCCGGTCACGACCGCGGTCAGGTCGGGCCCGAACAGCGCGCTCCTGCGCACGCTCGCCAGCGCCCTGGTGGCCACCTCGGCCAGCACGGGGTCGTGCTCGACCATGGGGACGGCGTCGTCGTTCTCGTCGCCCGGTTTCGCGGTGAGCCCGGCCAGCGCCCGGCCCAGGTCGGTGATCGCGTTGTTGGCCAGCAGCCCCAGCAGCGTGGCCTCGTCGAGCACCGCCGGCGCGCACGCCACCAGCAGCTCCAGGTCGAGCAGCGGCGTGTGCCAGTGGACGTTGGCCACGAGGCTGTCGCGGTCGGCGAACGCGGTGCCCGCCGGCAGGTCGGCCAGGGCCGACAGCACGGCCCTGCGGATCCGGGCCACCGCACTGCCCGAGGGGTCGTCGCGGAGCACGGTGCCGTACTTGCCGTCGATCTTGCGGAGCGACGAGCGCTCCATGCGCCACCACGCCGCCAGCAGCACCCGCAGCCGCGCCGAACCCTCGTCGAGCCGCCACCGGTCGAACCGGTCGGTGGGGATCATGCCGCCCGACGGCTCGTCCCAGGCCAGCAGCCGGGCCACCGCGCAGACCTCCAGCAGCAGCCGCGTCTCGTCCTCGTCGCAGCCGGTCTCCTTGGCGATCCTGCGTACCTCGCGCACGCCCACGCCGCCCGTCTTGAGCAGCGGCAGCGGCGTCTTGGCGGTGTTGTCGAGCAGGGCCGCGCACCGCTCGACGACGTGGGGCGCGGCCAGGGTCATCAGGTGGTCGACCTCTTCGGGGTCGACGGGGATCGTCGCCACCTCGGGCGGCTCGGGCCGGTAGGCCGGGTGGTAGCCGGGGCCGCGCAGGCAGATGGCCACCTCGCGGGGTATCTCCGCGACGTGCCAGCTCGGGCGGAAGAGCAGGCCGTGGTCGGCGCACCACTTCTCCGGCGTGCCGGGCGTGACGAACCGGCCGCCGTCGACGTTCAGCGCGGGGCCCTGCCAGGCGAACCGGTCGAGCAGGGGGACCGTGCCGTCAGGCGCGCCGCGCACCAGCGCGCTGACGCGGGCGCGGTCGCCGAGCGCCTGGGTGACGCGGGCGATGACGCGGCGCTTGTTGCCCTCGGTGGACAGGCCGAGATTGCGCGCGAGCGCGTGCAGCGCGTCGTTGCCGATCGACCAGGAGTTGAGGTAGTGGTCGAGCGGCTCGCCCAGACTGAGCGGGGCGGACCACCAGCGGGCGACGCCCTCCGTGAGGTGGATGACGCCGTCGTCGTCCGGCCAGGCCAGCGCGTGGTCGTACAGGTATTCGAGCCAGGGGGTCACCTCTTCGAGCGGCGCGTCGACGAACTGCGCCAGCCGCTCGGGCGTGGGGCGGGTCATGGCCAGGGCCGCCTCGGCCAGCTGCAGGCAGGGCAGCGGCAGGCAGCGCAGGGTCTCCATCACGGCGAAGCCGTTGCCCAGGCGCTGGGCCAGGGTGTCGAGCCGCCGCGGCCAGGGCGCGGCGATGGCGTCGGGCCGGTTGGCCAGGACGCGGCCAAGTCTGTCTTCGTCGAGTGTTCGCAGCCAGCCGAGCAGGTGATCTTTCATCTGTCAGCACTCTCATGGGGTCGCGCGTGGGACTCACCGTGAGCCATGAGCATCCACGGTAATGCAGACCACCCCCGGTCAGGAGAGGACTGCCCAGACGATCTTCCCGTGAGGTGCAAGTGCGGACCAGCCCCAGCGGTGGCTGAGGGATTCGACGATGTGGAGTCCGAGGCCGCCGGTGTCGAGGGGGCCAGGGTATCGCAGCACCGGCACCGACGCGCCTGGATCGGTGAAGGCGCAGGTGACGAGGGGGCCCCTGCGCACCAGGGACATGTGGACGGGGCAGGTGCGGTGGGCCTCTTCGAGGCGCAGGCCGTGGCGCAGGGCGTTGGTGGCGAGCTCGGAGACCACCAGTTCCATGTTCTCGATCAGCTCGCCGAGGCCCCATCCCGACAACGCGCCCGTGGTGAAGCTGCGGGCCGAATGGACCGAGGCCGGGCTGGGCGGGAGCACGAACGTGGCGCTCGCGGAGGGGCCGGGGACCAGCAGATCGCGAGCCGCCTCCGGCCACCAGCCGACCGGAGGCCACCAATCGAACGTGGTCCACTGGCCGGGCGCCGTGGTGGATTGCACGGTGATCATTCTGCGACAAATCCTCGTGCAGGTGCAAGAGCGAATGCACGTGCAGACACCCCGTGCACACGCTACGGTTGGCCTCAAATGGTCAATATGGGGGAAAGGGGATCTTGTCCGCGGCCCATGATCTTTCGGCCGTGAAGTGACAGACTGAGTCGCAAGGAAACGAACAAGGAGCAGCACGTGTCCATTGATCCGCCCGGTTCCGGCTCGACCGTTCGGCGCATCATGCTGGGTGCGAGTCTCAGGCGCCTGCGTGAGGCGAGCGGTCTCGACCGGGCCCAGGCCGGATTCCATATCCGGGCGTCCGAATCCAAGATCAGTCGCATGGAGCTCGGGCGCGTCGGCTTCAAGACACGTGACGTGGAAGACCTGCTCACCCTGTACGGCGTCGTCGACGATGCCGAGCGCCGTGCCCTGCTGGAGATGGTTCGTGAGGCCAACACCCCCGGGTGGTGGCACAAGTACTCGGCCGAGCTGCCTGCCTGGTTCACCACGTACGTGGGCCTGGAGGAGGCCGCCGAGCTGATCCGTACCTACGAGGTCCAGTTCGTGCCAGGATTATTGCAGACGGCCTCGTATGCGCGATCGGTATTCCAGCTTGGCAACCCCGGTCTGAGTCCGGACAAAATCGAACGCCGCGTGCATATGCGCATGCAGCGTCAAGAGCGCTTCACCCAGAAGGACGGGCCCCGGCTGTGGGCCGTCATCGACGAGGCGGCGCTCAAACGGACCATCGGCGGGCGGGAGGTCATGTCCGAGCAGCTCCAGCATCTGCTGGAAGTCGCTGCCCTTCCCAACATCACTCTTCAGGTGATGCCCTTCAGGTTCGGCAAGCATGCCGCTGAAGGGGGCGCGTTCAGCATCTTGCGGTTTCCCGAGTCCGACTTGTCGGACGTTGTCTACGTTGAGCAGCTCTGGGGTGCCCTGTACCTGGACAAGCGTGAGGACATCGATCCGTACCTCACGGCCATGGAGCAGCTGTGCGTGGAGAGCACCACGCCAGGGGGCACCGTCGAGCTCATCGGCGGTCTTCTCAGAAAGATGTAGATGAACCAGACCTACAACGGCATGCCCGCGGCCGACCTGACGCAGGTCGCGTGGCGCAAGAGCCGCTACAGCAACTCGCAGGGCAACTGCGTGGAGCTCGCGGAGCTTCCCGACGGGGGCATCGCGGTGCGCAACTCACGCTTCCCCGAGGGCCCCGCCCTCATCTATACCCGCGACGAGATCCGGGCCCTGGTGCTCGGGGTGAAGGACGGAGAGTTCGACGGCCTGCTCGTTTAACAGCCTTGTAACCTCCGGCGCGCCCGCTTAACGGAGGCGCGCCGGAGCCGTAACCGCCCGGCCTCGTCCTGTCGGCAGGATCAGGTCATGCTCGACGAGATGACCCTGTATCCGATCGCCGACGACGTGCTGTTCGCGCCGGGCGGCAAGGTCGTGATCCGCACATACGGCGTGGCGCCCGCCACCACGGGAGGCTCCGTCTCCTACCGCACCTGGGTGACCGGCATCCGGGACCAGCCGCGCTACTGGCACTGGGGTCATTTCGAGGACGCCGCCTCGGGGCACCGCAAGGTCCTGGAGTGGCTCACGGGCCGCGGCCCGCAACCTTCCCAAGCGGTGGCCTGATCGATATCCTCATGCCAAGCAACCGCTTGGTAGAGGAGGCGTGGTGCGGCGCGCGATCCACCTGCTCGAAGAGGTCGACTTCCGGCCGATGAACTCCAGGCGGCCGCTGGAGTACCTCACCTGGCTGACCCGCTACAAGCGCGAGGACGAGTCCCGCACCGCGCCCTCGCTCACCTCCGGCATGTCGATCAGGTCCCGCGAGATCGACCTCGTGGGCGCCTTCTATGCGGTCGGCATCACCGGCCACCCGCAGTTCAAGGCCGTCACGCTCTGGGACTGCCACGGCGGGTGGGACGGCGGCTGGCGCCAGATGATGGAGATCTATCAGGGCGTCGACGAGCGCCTGTTCCTGTCCGACATCGACGACCTGCGCTTCTCGGCGTTCTCCCGGCCGCTCGGGGCCGCGCCCGGCTGCCCGCCGCTCTCCGAGGCGCCCGCCGCCGAGCTCTATCTCTTCGAGAGCGCCCGCGTACGCCCGGGAGCCGCGCTCGACTACCTCCACGCGGTCCGCACCGAGCGCGCGCCGCTGCTCGCCGAGCACGGCCACACCCTGGTCGGCCTGTACGAGGTGCTGTTCTGCGACACCGAGGCGGTCACTGTATGGGCCGTCTCGCTCGACGACCACCTGGCCACCCAGCGCGCCCGCGACGCCGCACTGGGCCTCGACGACGAGGTGGAGCCCGACTCCCGGCTGCTGGACTGGGGCAAGCGGGCTCGCGACTACCTCGAGGGCCCCTGGCGTGAGACGCTGCTGGCGCCGTTCCCCGGTTGCCGCCTGGCGCCAGGTTGACGCGTTTATCGCGCGAATGCCGCGCCGTTACACGCTGGCGTGGCAATCGGCGTTTGCCGGGCGGGCGGGGGGACCTCTCGGCTGAGTCATCTGGATGCTGTGGTCCGGTGTCGTGGGGGTCCGCGACTGCGCCGGGCTCGGTGGGTTGTACGGCCGGGGTGTCATCGCGTCGGCAGTGGGTCGAAGGGGACTTGAAGCTCAGCTCGTCCACGTACGAGATTGCGCCGGTCAGGGTCGGGCGGGAATCGTCATTTCGAAAACAGTGTGGAAAGCTCCCGTTGCGCTCGGTAATAATTACAGGGCGCTTCGCTTCGGCTACAGGAAGCGAGCGAGGGGTCCATGGCGGCAAAGTGTCAGGAGGTTGGCAGGTGGGCAAGCGCCAGCAGAACAAGCATCGGCTGCGTCCCCTGACCGCTCCCTTCACCGTCGCCGCTCCCTCAGGTGCTCGCATCAGGGACCGCCTTCGTCTCACCGAAGCCGACGCCAAGGTGCTGACCGCTGTTGGCGCGCATAACGGACACCTTCAGCGAGCCGATCTGGCCACGCGTATCCGCATCGGTGAAGTCACGGTCAAGGAGAACCGGCGGGCGGACCGGAAGAGGAAGCTCACCGCACTGTCTTCCTCTCGCTGGGCAGGGGCCATCACCCGGACGTCGGAGAATCAGTATCAGATATCGCTGCGCTGCCTGTACGACGAACGCTCCTGCTTGCGCCGGGCCATCGCCGCGATCAGCAAGCGCCTGGTTGTCGAGTGCGGGCAGCGCGAGGGCCGGGTGCGCGGCTACGTTGACCGGGACGAACGCTGGCACAAACAGCGCCGGCTGCAGGCTCTCACGGCCCGTCTGGCCCGCGTTGAGCAGCGTATCCAGGCGGGGCGGCCGGCGATCGTGGTCGGCGGTCGGCGGCTGGTCAAGGTCCGCCACCGCCTGGAGGATGCCCACCTCACCTCAGTCGAATGGCGCCGCCGGTGGGACGCGGCTCGGCTGTTTCTGACCGCCGACGGCGAATCCGGTGCGCCATGGGGGAACTACACCATCACGGTCACCCCAGGCGACGGCTCGGTGTCGATCGTGCTGCCACAGCCTTTGGGGCATCTGGCCAACGCCCCTCGTGGACGGTATGAGTTGGGCTGCACCGTCACCTTCCACCACCGCTGCGCCGAATGGCTGGATCGCATCGAAGCTCACCGCGCCGTTCGCTACGACATCATCTACGACCCCGTCCGCGACCGCTGGTACCTGGACGCCTCATGGGCGGCCGACAAGGCGCAACTGCCGTCACCGGATGAGTTGGCAACCTTGGATACCAGGATGCTAGGCGTGGACCTCAACGCCGACCACCTGGCCGCCTGCGTCCTGGACGCCCACGGCAACCCGATCGGCGAGCCGCACACCATTCCTACTCATCTGTCCGGCCCGGCCAGCCTGCGCGACGGCCGCCTGCGCGCTGCCATCACCCAACTGCTCGATCTGGCCGAACGGCACGGCTGCACCGGGATCGCGATCGAGAACCTCGGTTTCGTCGACGCCCGCGCCACCGGCCGGGAGACCATGGGCCACGGCTGGCGCGGCAAGAGATTCCGCCGCACCGTGGCCGGTCTGCCCACTGCCAGGTTTCGCGAACGGCTGCGCGGCATGGCCTACCACCGTGGCCTGCTCGTGGTCGCGGTCGATCCGGCCTACACCAGCAAGTGGGGTGGCCGGTACTGGCAACGCCCCCTACAGCAGCAGTCCACCGCCCAAGCCACCCGGCACCACGCCGCCGCAGTGGCGATCGCACGACGCGCTCTCGGGCACGGGATACGGCGTCGGCCAGGTGTGACCCCCCGCCACCAGAGGATGGCGGCGCGGAGAGCTACCGGCTTGGCCGCATCCTCCGGGCCACTCAGCCCGGCCTCGGTGCCGAGAGCGTGCGGGACCGCGAGCCCGCCCAGGACCACAGGCACGCCCACCCCCGGGCGGCAAGACCTGCTGGGGCCGAGGTGACCAAGCTCGCGCTGTTCCAGGTTCCCAAGACCGTTCGGGGAACCACCGGACCCAATCCGGTTCATGACGATCCGGCCAACCCTGGTCAACGTCACTAGGAACGGTTAGCGTCGGCTGCGGAGGTGGCCATGACGGACGCGTACCTCTCCAACGGGCAGAGCCCCGACGACCACATCGCCTCATGTCCTGACTGCTCCGCGGCCATCGCGCTGCTCGACGAGCCCGGCGCCGCCGCCGAGCCGCCGCCCACGCTGCGCGAGGCGGTGCTGTCCATGGCGCGCCGCCGCCGCAGCCCGGCCGTCATGGGGATGGCCTCCGTCACGGTCCCGTACGCCGAGCAGGTGGCGCTCATGGAGGACCTGCTCGCGGAGCTGAGCGCGCCGCAGTGGGAGGCTCCGATCGCCAGGCACGGCACCGTGCGGGCACTGGTGGAGCACCTGGCCGCCAACGACGCCACCGTGGCGAGCTTCATGGGCGTGCCGGGCGGGAGCGGGACGCCCATGACGAGCTTCATGAGCGTGCCGGGCGGGAGCGGGACGCCGGCGCACCGGCGCTGGCGCGACCAGGCTGGGTCCCTGCTCGAGCGCCTCTCCGCCGGCAGCGAGGTGCTGCTGGGGGTCGAGGTGGCGCTGGCGGGGGCGCGCCCGGCCCGCGCGCCGCTGCGCCAGGCGCTGATCCAGCGCACGTTCGAGACGTGGACGCACGCCGACGACATCAGGGCGGCCACCGACCGCTCCCGGACGCCGCCGCGCCCGGAGCACGTGCACATGATCGCCGAGTTCGGCCTCGCGCTGCTGCCGCGGGCCCTGAAGGAGCCGCGCCGCGGCGTCTTCGCCACCGTCATGCTGACCGGTCCGGGCGGCGGCACCTGGACGGTCCCGCTGTCGCGCGCCTCCGGCCACGTCGCCGTGCTGCTCTCGGCCGACGCCGTGGGCTTCTGCCGGCTGCTGGCCGGCCGATGGCCTCCCGACTCCTTCCCGTACGCCGCCGAGGGCGACGCCGCCCTCGCCCGCGACCTGATCAGCGCCGCCGCCACGCTGGGATGCGACTGATGACGGACCTGGAGCTGTGCACGCGACTGACGGCCGGTGACCTCGACGCCCTGGCCTGCGCCTACGACCAGCACGGCCCGTACGTGTACGGGGTGGCGATCGAGGTCACCGGCAGCCGGGCGCAGGCCGAGGAGATCACCCAGGACGTGTTCGCCGCCCTGTGGCAGGAGCCGCGCTCCTACGACCCGGCCCTCGGGTCGTTACGCGGCTGGCTGGCCGGCAGGGCACTGCACGAGTCGGCCCTGCGCTCGAAGGTCGGCTGACAGTGCCGACTCCCTGGCCGTCATCAGCCCCGAGGGGCTCGGGATCGGATGCGTCGATCATCAGGAGCGGGTGCGTGGTTGGGCTGTGCGGGGACGCATGATCAGCGCGGCCACGTAGTACGTGCACGTCCCGGAGCCCGCGTTGGCGTAGGCATGGGTGACGTCGGCAGCGAAGTAGGCCGAGTCTCCCGCGTTCAGGTCGACGGACGCGTCGGCGACGGTCAGTCGCAGGGTGCCGGATTCGACGACGATGTACTCGTGGGAGCCCGGGGCGTAGGCCGGGAACCGTCCCGCGTCACACGCCGGCGGCAGGGTCGTGCGGATCCATTCGAAGTTCACGCCGGGGACGACCGGCGTGAGGACCGTCCGTCGCCACCCTCCGGGCTCGTCGACGGTGTCCTGGCCGGCGGCACGGCGCACGATGACCCGACCGCCGCCCGGCGGGGCGACGACATCGGCGAGTGGCACGCCGAGGCCGTCCGCGATGCGGGCGAGAACCACGATGGTGGGTGCCTTCTGCCCACGCTCCACCGAGGACAGCATGCTCAGGCTCACGTCGGCTGCTTCGGCCAGCTGCTGCAGGGTCAGGCCCCGATCGTGCCGTAGCGCCTGGATGTGTCCGCCCAATACCGCCAGATCCACCATTCCTCTATAATACCAATAAGCTTCACTATAGAGAAATGAGTTTGCGCATGACAGTACCCGAAGTCGTCATTCGCACCGCCGTTCCTGCGGACCTGGAGGTCGTGGCCGAGATCTTCGCGCACTACGTCTCGAACACCGTGATCACCTTCGAACAGACCCCACCGACGGTCGCCGAGTGGCAACGACGCCTCGACGATCTGACCGGGCAGGGCCTGCCCTTCCTGGTCGCCGACCTCAACGGTGACGTGGCCGGGTACGCCTACGCCGGACCATGGCGTCCCAAGCCGGCCTATCGGCACACCGTCGAGAACTCGATCTATCTCGCCCCGGACCAGACAGGCCGAGGTCTGGGCGGCGCGCTGCTCGACGCGTTGTTGACTCGGTGCGCGCAGGCGGGCATGCGTCAGATGATCGCCATCATCGCGGACACCGGGAGCGTCGCCTCCACCGCTCTGCACAAGCGTTTCGGCTTCGCACCCGCCGGCCGGCTGAACAGCGTCGGGTACAAGCACGGCCGCTGGATCGACACCGCGCTCATGCAGCGGGCCCTGACCACAGACCACGACGGGTGACTCCACTGAACTTGCCTTCTCCCGCTGCTGCCGTTCGCTGATCTTCAGGGCGTCGGCGGCGGAGCAAGTCACGGCCGCGAGTGTGGTGACGGTGTAGAGGTAGTGGTCGGGTCGCGTGCAGACGGCCCCGCGGGCCGGGCATTGCTCCTAGCGTCGCCAGATATGCGGACAGTGGATGTGCTCGTCGTGGGTGCGGGACTGGCCGGCCTGTGTACGGCTCGCCTGCTCGCTCTGCGGGGCCTGGATGTGATGGTGGTCGACCGCCGCAGGTCGCTGTCGGCGGGCATCCGCACGACCGGAATCTTCGTGCGGCGCACCCTTGACGACTTCGACCTGCCGGGCCATCTGCTCGGGCCTGGTGTGCGGGACGTCCTGCTGTATCCGCCGTCGCGGCGGGCGCCGATCCGGCTGACCAGTGAGCGGGACGAGTATCGCGTGGCCGATATGGCGGGCGTCTACCAGCATGCGCGGCGGGCGGCGGAGTCGGCCGGGGCGCGGGTGCTCCTGGGCGTACGGTATGCCGGCGCGTCGATGGGTTCTGTGCGGTTCGCGGGAGCGGAACCGGTGACGGCGCGGTTCGTCGTGGGCGCGGACGGCGCTCGCTCCCGGGTGGCGCGTGATCTCGGCCTCGACGTGAACCGGCGCTTTCTTATCGGTGCCGAGATCGTCCATCCGGTCGCGCCGGGTACGACCACCCCGGCGTTCCACTGCGTGCTGGACCCTCGGATCGCTCCGGGGTACCTGGGGTGGGTCATCGACGACGGCAGGCACGCGCACGTAGGCGTCGCGGGCTATCCGGGGGCGATGCGCACCGGCCTCCGCCACCTGCTGGACGCTTTCGCCGCGGACGCGCCCGGCCGAACACCGCCGGCCGGTCCGGTCGAGCGCCGAGGCGGTCCGATCCCGGTCGGCGGCGTGCTGCGACGGCTGGCGTGCCCCGCCGGGCTGCTCGTCGGGGACGCGGCGGGCGCGGTGTCGCCGCTGACGGCCGGTGGGCTGGACCCGTGCTTACGCATGTCCGAGCTGGCCGCGGCGGTCGTCGCCGGGTACCTGCGTACCGGTGACCAGCGCATGCTGCGTCTGTACGACGGGGGCGCGCTGCGGAGCCGGTTCCGAGGGCGGCTGTGGTTGCGCCGCCTGTTCGCCGGCATCCGCTCCCCCGCCGCGGCGGAGGCGGCGGTCGCCGTGCTGCGCGGTCGTGCCGGCCGGGCCCTGGCGGCGGGGATCCTGTTCGGTGACGGTTCGTTCCCGGCGGTCGACGCGCAGCTTGTGGACGCGGCGATCGATCGCCCGCGCCGGTGACTTCACCACGAAGCCGCCGCGCGGGGCCGTCCGAGCTGTGGCCCGTGCCGACGACGGCCTGCGGGCCACATGGTCATCTGAGGGCGCCGAAGTGCGGGTAGATCTCGGAGTTCCTGCCGAGCTTGAGCAGCGTCTCGGTGACGCGGCCCCGCAGGTCCATGATCCCGATGCCGGCCGCGGTCGAGATGAGCAGGTGCTTCTCGTCGTACCAGCCGAGGGTGGTGGGACGCGCGCCCGCGACGACGGGAAGTCTCGTGACGGCCTTGCCGGTCGCCGCGTCCCACACGCAGGCGGCCTTCTCCAGCGGCAGGCAGGCGGTGACGAACCGCTTGCCGGAGGGCGAGAAGACGCCGCGCCCGTCACCGCCCGGCCTTCCGCGCACCTGGTACTCCCTGGTGGCCTTGCCCTGGAGGTCGTAGAGGCGGACGGTCGTGGTGCCGAGCCTGCCGTGCCTGACCAGGAAGCGGGTGCCGTCCTGGTTCCACTCGAAACCGCCGACGGTGACCAGCGCCTTGTGGATCTTGATGAAGCGGGGCGTGAAGTCGGGCAGATCGAGGATCAGAACTCCTGCCGAGCGGTCGTCCTGGCGGGCCAGAGCGACGGTGAACAGCAGCTTCTTGCCGTCCGGCGACCATCGGGGCCAGCGCATCCGGGGATATTGGGTGCCGCCGTTGTCGGTGCTGACGGGACTGTACTCGGCGAGCCCGATCTCGATGTCCCGGCTCTTGCCGGTCTTCCGGTCGGTGATCCGCAGGCGGTCCTTGCCCGGCTCTCCTGGGAGGTTCCGGTGCGCGACCGTCCAGCGTCCGTCGGGGGAGACCGCGATCTCCCCGTCGTCGGTCTTGACGAACCGCCGCCGGTCCGGCTGCCATGCCCACAGCGTGAACGGGTTCCGCTCGGCCTGGAAGCCGGTGGTGGTGTAGGACGTGAGCTGGACGGGGCGGCCGTTCAGATCGGCGACGACCGCGGCCTGGCCCTTTGCGACCGTGCCGTCTCCCGTTCGTACCGTCACGCCAGGTAACGTGCCCTTCGTCGGCTGGGGCGGGGGCGCGGCAGCCGAGGCCCCGGCTGTGGGGATGGCGGTGGCGGCGAGTACGAGCGCGCTCACCAGGCCGGACGTGAAACGGCCGAGCATGTGATCTCTCCTGGCTGTCGGAACGGGGGGCTTACCGCTGATCATGGTAGGACCGCCCCGGGCCCCCAGTGGCGGTTACCGGACGATCTCGTCGATGAGGGCGGCCAGTCGGCGTGGCTGCGACAGAAATGGAGAATGACCGCCGGGGATCCGGCGGATCTCGGCAGCTTGGGCCGCCATCTGCTCCTGCAGTGCGGGAGGGATGGCCCGTGCGGGAGGGATGGCCTTGTCCTGCTCTGTGATGATGCAGGCCGACGGGATGTTCCGCCAGGCGGCTGCCTCGACCTTCTCCGCGAACGATCGGACGGTCTGGTTGACCAACGTGCTCACCGCCTGCTCGGCCTCCGCAACGGGCAGGTCGCCGTAGAGCGAGGTCCGCGGTTCGTCGATGAGCGGGAACAGGCCGTCCGTGTCTTCGGGATCGGGGATGCCGTGGATGGTGTACATCGACTGTCCCTTGTCCGGCATGTAGGCGGCGAGGTAGATCAGCCGATCGACATTGCCCGCTCCGGCGGCGGCCTCGGTGATCGGGATGCCCCCGTAGGAGTGGCCGAGCAGCACGACCGGTCCTGCGATCGAGGCCAGTTCCGCGGCCAGCGCGGCGGCATCGTCATGCATGCCGGCGGTGGGCCGGCTGCCGGCGCTCGGCAGCGCCGGGGTGCGCGTGGCATGGCCGAGCGCGCGCAGCTCGGTCTCGAGCTTCGCCCAGGTGCCCGGCCGGTGCCAGGCGCCGTGGACGAGCATCACGGTGGTCATGAAGGGTGCTCCAAGGTCTTCACGCGATAGATCGGATATTTCATGATGTGAGCGGCCGGTCAGCGCTCCGCTGTCGCCGTGAGCGCGTACTCCCAGAGGCGGTCCGCGGCGGCCGTGTCCACCGACCAGGCTGCGACGCCCGCGGTCGCGCCCTGGCCGCCCGGCACCACCTCCGCCTCCTGGTTGTCGGAGGAGAAGAAGCGGCCGGTGACGCCGTCCAGCAGCGGTGACCCGGCGAGCAGGACCGAGGTGGCGGCCCCCTGCTCCGGGGTCTTGAAGTAGTCGGGGGTCACCAGATTTCCCTCGTCGTCCATCGCGCCCCATCCCCGCATGGTGTCGTCGTCGAGGTGCCGCTGCAGGTTGGTGTGGATGTAGCCGGGTTCGAGGGCGTTCGCGGTGATTCCGTCGGCGGCCCAGCGCCGGGCGGCGCCGACCGCGAGCAGCACGTCGGCCGTCTTCGACTGCGCGTACGCGACCCACGGGTCGTACGGACGGCGCTCGAAGTGCGGATCGTCGAAGTCGAACGGAGCCAGCAGCTGAGCGCCCGAACTCACCATGACCACCCGCGCGCCGCCGGCCTGTCGCAGGTTCTCCCGCAGGCCGGTGATCAGTGCGAAATGCCCGAGAAAGTTCGTCGCCAGCTGCAACTCCCAGCCATTGGCGGCGACCTGGCGGGCGGGCAGCGCCATGATCCCGGCGTTCGCCACGATCGCGTGCACCGGCCCGCTCCAGCCGGCTACGAAAGCGCGCACCGAGCCGAGATCGCTCAGGTCCAGGACCCGCCCGCCGACCGTGGGGTTGCGGGTCGCCACGGTGACCTCGGCCCCCGCGCCCCGCAGCGCCCGTACGGTCTCCAGGCCGATCCCGGAGGCTCCGCCGGTGACGATGATCCGCCGCCCGGTGAGGTCGACGCCGTCGAGGATCTCGGCGGCGGTGGTCTTGGCGTCGAACGGGGTGCCCATACGTGTCATGACGGCAACGGTAGGGACCGGGATCTGGACTCGGAATGGCTCAGGATCCACCATAGTTGCGTGAGCGTCCAGCAAGCCGATCCCCTCGAAGACGTCCTCGCCCTCGTCGGCACGACCAGCCGCCTGTCCGTCAGGCTGATCGCGGGCGGTGAGTGGGCGCTGTCGTACGGGCCGCCGCCGGCGGTCAAGTTCGTCGCGGTGGGCGACGGCCGCTGCCTGCTCACCGTCGACGGCGTACCGGAGCCGATCGAGCTGGTCAAGGGCGACTGCTTCCTGCTCACCCAGCCACGCGCCTTCACCATGGCCAGCGGCCCGGGGCTGCGGCCGGTCCCGGCCGGCCCGGTCTTCGCGGCGGCCACCGACGGCGTGGCCAGAGTGGGGACCGGCGAGGACGCGGTCTTCCTCGGCGGCCGGTTCGACTTCGGCGAGCGGGCCCGCGAACTGCTGCTCGACGCGCTGCCGCCGGTGATCCACGTGCCCGGCCGCACCGCCGAGGCCGCGACCGTACGGTGGGCGCTCGAGCAGATCGAGGCCGAGCTGCGCGACCGGTCGCTCGCCTCCACCCTGGTCACCGAGCATCTCGCCATCGTCATGCTGATCCACCTGCTGCGCCTGCACCTGGCCGGCGCCGGGCAGGGCGCGGTGTCCGGCTGGATGGCCGGGCTCACCGACCCGGTCGTAGCCCCTGCGCTGCGGGCCATGCACGCCCGGCCGGCCCACGCCTGGACGGTGGCCGAGCTGGCCGAGGCGGCGGCGGTGTCCCGGTCGACGCTCGCCGCCCGCTTCAAGCGAACCGTCGGGCAGAGCCCGCTCGACTACCTGACCGGCTGGCGGATCGAACTGGCCACCGACCGCCTGCGGCGCGGCGACGACACGGTGGCGGTGATCGCCCGTAGGGTCGGCTACGGCTCGGAGAGCGCGCTGAGCAACGCGTTCAAGCGGGTCACGGGCGCGTCGCCGCGCGAGTACCGCCGCCGGATCGGCCTGGCGGGCAGCGGTCATCCGTGACCGCCGGGCCGGCTCGGCGGGCGGCGATCATCCTTGGACCGCCGGATGAGCCCGTCGGGCGGCGGTAATCCGGACCACCGGATCGGCCTGGCGGGCGCCGGCCGGGCTTGGCCACCGGATCAGCCCGGCCGGTGGCGACCGGCCTTGGCCGTCCGCTCAGCCGATGGGGGCGTTCCAGGTCGTCAGGACCGGCTCCTCGTGCTCGAAGCCGAGCCGCGAGTACGTGCCCGTGTCGAGCTTCAGCAGCCTGCCCTCCTCGGGGCCGAGGCCCAGCCAGCGGGCGGCCAGCACCCGCAGGAAGTGGCCGTGCGCCACCAGCGCCACCCGGCCCTCGACCGCCCTGGCCCGCGCGATCACCCGGTCGGCGCGGGCCGCCACCTGCTCGGCGCTCTCGCCGGGATGCTCGGCGTCGCCGGGGATCACGCCGTCGCGCCACAGGTACCACCCGGGCCGGGTGCTGCGGATCTCGGGCGTGGTGATGCCCTCGTACCCGCCGTAGTCCCACTCCCACAGGTCGGGGTCCACCTCGTAGCCGTTCAGGCCGGCCAGCTCCGCCGTACGCCGGGCGCGCTGCGCGGGGGAGACCAGCACCAGGTCGAACACCTGCCCCTTCACCAGCGACGCCAGCGCACTGGCCTGGTCCTCGCCGTGCTCCGTCAACGGCAGGTCGGTGCGGCCGGTGTGCCGGCCCGCCTTGCTCCACTCGGTCTCTCCGTGCCGGAGCAGCAGCATCTCTTTCATGGGCTCCATCATCGGGCACGGCCCATTTCCGCTCACACCAGGCCTCGCACCAGGCCTCGCACCAGGCCCCGCATCAGGCCCCGCATCAGGCCCCGCATCAGGCCCCGCATCAGGCCCCGCATCAGGTGGCGAGCTCCTCGACGACGGGGGCGAAGGTGTCCAGGTCGCGCTCATGGTGCACCACGAAGTACGAAATATCGTGCTCGTCCCGCCAATAGCGGAGCTTGTCGATGATGTCGGCGCGGGTCCCGAGCAGCACCTGGGGTGTTCCGACGAGCGACGAGCTGTCGGCGGCGCTCCACGCCTCCTCCGCCTTCCGCTCGCCGATCTGCATCACGCTCGTCCCGAGCTCCAGCCCGGCGTACCGTTCCCCGGCGGCCTCCCGCACCGCCTCCAGCTTGTCCAGGAACGCCGTCAGCCCGCCGTCCTTCTCGTCCGGTCCGGTCCCGTCCGGCCGGACCCGCATCCCGATGTTCACGACATCCGCCTCCTGGGCCGCCAGCCGCAGCGTCCGTGCCCCGCCGCCGCCGAGCACGATCGGCGGGCGCGGCTTCCGTACGGGCTTGGGCCGCTGGTCGAGCCCGTCGATGCGATAGTGCCTGCCCTGGTAGCTGAACGCCCCGTCCCCCCAGAGCCCCTTCAGCACGGCGACCGCCTCCCGCAGCCGCTCCACCCGCACGCCGGGCGGCTCCAGCACCAGCCCCGCGCCCGCGTAGTCGCCCGCCAGCCACCCGGTCCCGATCCCGACCTCCAGCCGCCCGCCGGACAGCAGGTCGAGCGTGGCCGCCTCCTTGGCCAGCACGGCCGGATGCCGGAAGTCGTTGGCGAACACCAGCGTGCCGACCTGCAGCCTGGTGGTGGCACAGGCGGCCGCCGTCAGCGCGGCGATCGGCGCGAACCGGGGCCCGACGAGATGATCGGGCACGAGGAGCACGTCGTACCCCTGGCCCTCGAGCCGCCTCGCCTTCTCGGCCCACGCCTCACCCGACTCGGCCTCCCGCACCACCGCCCCGAACCTGAACCGCCGCACGATGCCTCCCGCCGTGTTGAGCAAGCGCTTGTGCGACACTGTACGTGCTCCGCCGTCGTCAGTCGTGGGGGAGGGCGAGGGCGATGCCGCCGGAGGCGGCGGTGAAGACGAGCCAGGCCGCGCCCGCCGCCGCGTTCGGCAGCTGGGCGAGCCAGGCGACCGGGATGAGGAACGGCGCCACGATCATGGCGATCGAGGCCCACTTCGGCGCCGCGCTGCGGAGTGCGGCGACCCCCAGCAGGACGAACCCGAGCAGGGCCAGGAAGAAGCCGAACCCGAGCACCGCCGTCGGCGCCCCGTCGCTCAGCTCGGTGACCAGCCGGTTGGTGGTGGGCACGTCGAGACCGGCCTTGGCGGCCGCGTAGATGACGTCGTCGTCGTTCATGCCGAAGGGCAGGGCCAGGATGAACGCCAGGACCATGCCCACGAGACCCAGCACGGGCCGCCCCGACCGGGCCACCTTGCTCACCGCGAAGACCGCGGGGATGAGGGTGGCGGTGCCGAGGGCGCCGACCCATCTCCAGAGGGGGTAGGAGTCGAGGTGGGCGAGGAGGCCCCGGATGTACGGCTCGCCCTCCGTCGTGGCGTCGAACGGGGCGAACAGCAGTGCCGCGGCGACCGCGAGCGGCGAGACGATCGCGCAGGCGATCATCGCGTTCCGGGTGAAACCGGTGGTGGCGGGGGTGGTCTCGACTGTGGTCATGCCTTGAGGGTGAGCTCGCCGGCCGCGCCGCGCATGAGTAGGGGGTACTCAACGCACGGGTCTTACCAAGCGCTTGCTTAGGTGCCAGACTGGGCCCCATGGAGATCCCCGTGCGCCAGGTGACGGATGACGAGGCGGCGTTCTTCGACGAACACGGCTGGGTACGGCTTGAGCGGCTGGTCGATCCGGGCGCCGTGGCCGTGCTGCGCGAGCGGGCCGAGGGTTTCCTGGGCGCGCGTTCCAGGAGTCACGAGACGCTGGTCGACGAGGCGTTCGGGCAGTCGAGGGACATCGCGGCGAGCGACGGGATGTTCGGCGCGCTGACCTTGAGCCCCGCAATGGGGCGCAACGCCGTCCGGCTGCTGCGCGGCGTGCGGGCCGTGCGCGTGCAGGTCACCAACCTCCTGGTCAAGGAGGCGGGGGAGCACGGCGCGACGGAGTTCCACCAGGACTTCCCGTGGATGCCGATGGACCGCTCGGCCATGCTCACCGTGTGGCTGGCCCTCGCCGACGTGCCCGCCGACATGGGGTCGCTGCGCTTCTACGACGGCTCCCACCGCTACGGACTGCTCGGGCGGAGCTTCACCCGGCCGGGGGACGACCAGCTCAGCCAGCACCCATGGCTCAAGGACCTGGAGCTGTCGCCGCCGCTCGACCTGCGGGCGGGGGACGCGACCGTGCACCACGCCCTGACCGTGCACGGCGCGCCCGCGAACCGCCGCGACACCCCGCGCCTGTCGTTCACCGTGACGTACTTCGACGCCGACGCCCTCTACACCGGCCTGCCGTACCGGCAGACCGACGGGCTCGGACTCGAGGTCAACCGGCCGTTCGAGCACGAGAGGTTCCCATGCCTGAGACCGTGAGGGGCCCGGTGGCGGACCTGGGGGCGACGCTCATGCACGAGCACGTCTTCGGGCTGAGCCCCGAGATCCTGTGGAACTGGCCGGACATCCCGGAGGGGTGGGACCTCGAGACGCGGGCGCGCGAGGCGGCCGGCAAGCTCGACGCGCTGAAGGCCGAGGGCATCGACACGATCGTGGACCTGACCGTGGTGGGGCTCGGCAGGTACGTCCCCGCGGTGCGGCGCGTGGCGGAGCTGACCAGCGTGAACATCGTGGTCGCCACGGGGCTCTACACCTACGACGCGCTGCCGCCGTACTTCGCCAACCGGGGACCGGGCTCGCTGTTCGGGGGGCCGGACCGGCTGCCGGAGTTCTTCGTACGGGACATCGTCGAGGGCATCGGCGGGACCGGCGTCAAGGCGGCCATGCTGAAGTGCGCCTCCGACCACCTGGGCCTGACCAAGGGGTGCGAGCGGGTGTTCAGGGCGGTCGCGGAGGCGCACCTGGAGACCGGCGCGCCGATCACCACGCACTCCCACAGCGCATCCAGGGGCGGCCTCGAGCAGCAGCGGCTGCTGGGCGAGCTGGGCGTGGACCTGAGCCGGGTGGTCATCGGGCACGCCGGGGACTCCACCGACGTGGCCTACCTGGAAGAGCTCGTCGCGAACGGCTCCTACCTCGGCATGGACCGCTTCGGCATAGAGACGATCAGTCCTTTCCAGGACCGCGTGGAAATAGTGGCGAAAATGTGCGAGCGCGGACACGCCGAAAAAATGGTCTTAAGTCATGACTCGTACTGTTTCAATGACCGCTTCGACGCCGACGTCGTACGGCAGCGCCACCCCAACTACCACCTCCTCCACATTTCCCGCGACGTCCTGCCCGAGCTCCGCAAAAGGGGCGTCACGGATGACCAGCTCCATCAGATGCTCGTCGACAACCCGCGGAGGATCTTCGCATGATCGAGGACTTCGACGTCGGCTCGGACTGGCACGTCGCCGCTCCGTACGACTTCCTGCGGAGGCTGCGCCAGGAGCGGCCGGTGTTCCGGAGCGAGCACCTCGGCGCGTACGTGCTGACCCGCTACGCCGACGTCCGGGCGGCCTACGGCGACCCGCGGCGCTTCTCCTCCAAGGGCTCGCTCACCATCTCCCGCAGCCTGACCCGCGAGACCAAGGCGAAGCTGGGCGAGCACGGCTCGTTCCTGTCCAGCTTCGTGGCGAACGTGGACCCGCCCGACCACACCCGCCTGCGCCGGTCGGTGTCGAGGGCGTTCACGCCCCGGGCGGTCGCGGCCATGGAGCAGGCGTTCCGGCGGCTCAACGAGGACCTGCTCGACCGCCTCGCACCGAGGAAGGGAGCCGACTTCGTCTCCGAGGTCGGCCATGAGCCGTCGATCAAGCTGACGGCCCGCTTCATCGGCGTGCCCGAGGCCGACGAGGCGTTCGTCCAGGCGCACGTGAAGGATTGGTTCCAGCTCTTCCTGTCGCCGCAGCCCCCGGACCGCCAGCTCGAACTCGCCGACAGTTTCCTGGCATATCTGGATTATGTGGATCGGCTGGTCGCCGCCAGGGCCAAAGACCCGCAGGACGACTTCACGTCCCTGATGACCTCCCTGATCGGCGCCGAGCTGACCCATCGCGAGGTCGTCGAGCTGATCTCCACCATCCTGCTCGGCGGCAACGACACCGTCCCGAACCAGCTCGGCAACGCCGTCCTGCGCCTGCTGCGGGAGGACGCCTGGCCGGTGCCGCCCGAGCTGGTCCCGAACGCCGTCGAGGAGTGCATGCGCATCGACGGCGCCGCGCTCGGCTCGTTCCGCCACGCCGTGGCCGACGTCTCCCTGCACGGCGTGACGATCCCGGCGGGCTCCCTCGTCCTGCTCTCCACCGACTCCGCCGCACACGACGAGAGCGTCTTCCCCGATCCGGAGCGCTTCCTGATCGACCGGCCGAACGCCGCCGAGCACATGGTCTTCGGCTACGGCATCCACTTCTGCGTCGGGGCCGCGCTCGGCCGCCTGCAGCTGCGTACCGCCCTCGAGGTGCTCGGCCGCCGCCTGCCCCGCCTGAGGCTCGTCCCCGGCGAGCCGATCGCCTACCGCAGGTCACTCGTCGGCCGCGGCCTGGCCGCCCTGGCGGTGGAGTGGTGAGCACCGGCCTCGGAGGCCGGTTCGACGGCGGGCCTCCAGGCCGGTTCGACGGCCGTGTCGCGCTGGTGACGGGCGCGGGCTCGGGCATCGGCGCGGCCTGCGCGGAGCGCCTGGCCGCCGAGGGCGCCTGCGTCGGCGTGCTCGACCTACGAGCGGCCAGGGCGCGGGCCACCGCCGCCGCCATCCGCGCGCACGGCGGCTCCGCCATGGCGCTGACCTGCGACGTCTCCGACGACAAGCAGGTGGAGGAGGCCGTCGCGGCGCTGGTCGCGTCGTTCGGCCGGGTGGACGTCGTGCACGCCAACGCCGCCGCGCTCGACGCCGACGTCTACGGCCGCGACCGTGACCTGGACTCGCTCGAGCCCGCGGTCTGGGACCGCACGATGGAGGTCAACCTGCGCGGCGCCATGCTCACGGTCAAGCACGCGGTGCCCGCGATGCCCGACGGCGGCGCCATCGTCCTCATGTCGTCGGTCTCCGCCCTGGTGGGGGATACCGTCCACCCCGCGTATGGGGCCTCGAAGGCGGCCCTGATCGGTTTCACGCGGCACGTGGCGACGATGTACGGCCCCCGCGGCATCCGCTGCAACGCCGTCGCCCCCGCGCTCGTCCTCACCGAGACCGCCCAGCGCGTCATGACCCAGGAGCAGCTCACCGACAAGGCCGCCGAGCGCCTCCTGCCCTGGGCCTGCACCCCCGAGGACGTCGCGAACCTGGTGTGCTTCCTCGCCTCCGACGAGGCCCGCTGCGTCACCGGCCAGACGGTCGCCATCGACTCCGGCACGCTCGCCCACCGTCCCCAGCACGCCATCCACCGGTGGCGCGCGGCCCAGTGACGCCGATGGGCGGGCGCCGCGCGGGGCGCCCGCCCATCGTGCCCATGTAGCTGCGTCAGGTCAGTGCAGCGGCCGGCCGGTCACCGACAGCGGCTGCTCCGCCGCTGCGCGCACCGAGGTGGGCGGCTGCGACGGGTACTCGGGAGGACAGTGCGTGCCGCTCGGCGGCAGCTTCAAGGTCGTCAGGTACGTCTCGATGTGGTTGCGGGCGCAGGTGCTGTTGCGGTACTGGCCGTGACCCACACCGTCGTACTCGAGGATCCTCGACTTGGGGATCTGCGAGGCGGCGGCGTAGTTCCAGGCCGCCGGGGTGCCGACGTCGTAGCGGGCCTTGGGCAGGAGGACCGGCGAGACGCCCGAGATGTCGAGCCGGTGCTGCGGGTTGGTGACCTTGGCCTGCCAGCCCAGGCAGTACACGACGTCCGACCAGAACGGCGAGAGCTTGGTGTGCGGGTAGAGCGCCTCAAGCTGCCTGCGGTACTGGTCGAGCTGCCTGAAGCTGGTGACCTGCCACTTCCAGTCGGAGCACCAGATGGCCGGGTAGGCGTAGCTGACGGTCTCCGCCTTCGGCGTCGCCACGGCGGGGAGCTTGGCGGCCTTGCCCGCCCGGAGGGCGTTCAGGGTGGCGGCCACCTCGAACCAGCTGCCCGCCGGGTCGTACATGCCGTTGAACAGGAACACGCGCAGCTGCTCGGCCGTGATCGGCTCGCCGGTGGCGGGGTCCTTCAGCGTGCCCTCGGCCGCCTTGCGGTGCAGCCCGTCCCAGACCGCCGTCACGTTCTCGCCGTGCAGGTCGCAGGCCGGCGTCTGGCCGCACCACCTGGCGAACGCCTTGAACGAGCCCTCGAAGTCCTCGGTGGTCGTCTGCAGGTAGCGGAAGGCGGAGGTGATGCTGTGGTCCATGTTCGAGTCGATCGCCATGGCCCGCAGGTTGCGCGGGAACAGCTCGGCGTACTGCTGGCCGACCTGGGTGCCGTACGAGAGGGCGAAGAAGCTGATCTGCTTCTCGCCCAGCGCGGCGCGGATGGAGTCCACGTCACGGGCGGCGTTCGTGGTGTCGACGTGGTCGAAGAGCGGGCCGGTGCGCTCGCGGCAGTTCTGCGAGAGCTTGGCGTTGTAGGCCAGCCACGTCTGGTACTCGCTCTCGCTGGCCGGGTAGGTGGCCGGCATCTGCTCGAGCAGGTCCAGGTCGCACTGCACCGGGTTGCTGCGGCCGACGCCGCGCGGGTCCACGCTGACCAGGTCGAAGTACTGGCGCATCGCGCTCTCGGCGGGGATGGCGTTGCGGAGGATGAACGGGTTGATCCCCGACGCGTCGGGCCCGCCCGGGTGCACGACCAGCACGCCGATGCGCTTGGCCGGGTTGAGCGCCTTGAGCCGGCCGATCGCCAGGTCGAGGGTGGCGCCGGACGGGTTCGCGTAGTCGACCGGAACCTTGATCGTGGCGCATTCGCCGCCGTAGTCGCCGCACGCCGCCCAGTCGATGGGTGCGGGGGTGGGGGTGCTCGGCTCGGCCCAGGCGGCTCCCGCGGTCGAGGTCGCCAGCACTAAGCCCATCAGAAACGTACTGATGATGCTTTTTCGCATTGAATCATTCCCCGTGGTGAAGCTCACTGTGCCCCTTACTCCCCGTAAAGGGCCGGACAGCGGTACATGCTACAAAGATCGCCTTACGCAATGTGGGAAGATCCACCACAAAAGGGAGGAATTCATGGAGCCGGTGGCGGTGGGGTTGATCGGAGCGGGGCCGTGGGCCGAGCGGGCGCACGCGCCGATGCTCTCCAGGGGACCGCACACGCGGCTGGCAGGGGTCTGGGCCCGCCGGCCCGAGGCCGCCGCCCGGCTCGGGGCGCCGGTGTTCGAGCGGATCGAGGAGCTGTTCGACGCCTGCGAGGCCGTGGCGTTCTGCGTGCCGCCCGCCGTGCAGGCCGAGCTCGGCGTCCGCGCCGCCCGCGCGGGCAAGGCGCTGCTGCTGGAGAAGCCGCTCGCGGACACGCTGGACGACGCCCGGCGCCTCGCCGAGGCCGTCGCGGAGGCGGGCGTGGCCTCCCAGATGGTCCTCACCATGCGGTACGCCGCCCAGACCCGCGCGTTCCTGGCCCGGTGCCGCGAGATCCAGGCGTTCGGCGGCCACGCCGCGAACATCTCCGGCGTCCTCCTCGGCGACCACCCCTACGCCACCCCGTGGCGGCTCGACAAGGGCGCGCTGCTCGACGTCGGGCCGCACGTGATCGACCTGCTCGACGCCGCCCTGGGCCGGGTGATCGGGGTGCGCGCGCACGGCGACCCGCTCGCCTGGACCGGGCTGCTGCTGGAGCACGAGGGCGGCGCGGTCAGCGAGGCGTCGCTCTGCATGGCCGCCGCCGGGGACCCGCCGCCGTCCACGTTCGCCGTGTACGGCCGCGCCGGCAGCGCCGTGCTGGGGAGGTTCGACGACGACCCCATGGTCACGCTCGTGGCGGAGTTCGCCGAGACCGTGCGGAACGGCGGCGGCCACCCCCTCGACGCCGCCCACGGGCTGAGGCTCCAGTCGATCATCGCCGAGGCGGAGGCCCAACTCGCCCCTTGACGCGGCGCGCATCTGGAGCATTGATAGCGTTTGTCCGACGCGCAGTGCTGCAGCGAAGTCCGGTGCGAATCCGGCGCTGTCCCGCAACTGTCATAGCCAGGTCGCCTGCCTCTGCGCCGACGTCATCAACCCTCGTGGAAAAGGGTGATCCGTCGCTCAAACGCGGGTCTCTCGGTTCCGACAGTGTGAAAGGACTACTCGTGAGGCCCGTACGCACGGCCTTCGCGGGCGCGCTGCTGGGAACGCTGGTCCTGGCCGGATGCGGCCAGACCGCCACCCCCACTCCCTCCGCCGCCCCCACAGCTGCTGCCCCCGCTTCCTCGGCGGGATTCCCCGTCACGATCGAGGCGGGCAACGGCAAGGTCACCCTCGCCAAGAAGCCCGAACGGATCGTCTCCCTCTCGGCCACCCACACCGAGACGCTCTTCGCCATCGGCGCCGGCTCCCAGGTCGTCGCGGTCGACGATCAGTCGAACTTCCCGCCGGAGGCTCCCAAGAGCGACCTGTCCGGCTTCAAGCCGAACGTCGAGGCCATCGTCGCCAAGAAGCCCGACCTGGTCATCGTCTCCAACGACATCGACCACGTCGTCGCCGAGCTGGGCAAGGTGAACGTGCCCGTCCTGCTCGAGCCCGCCGCCGTCAAGCTGGACGAGGCGTACGAGGAGATCGCCGAGATCGGCGCGGCCACCGGCAACAAGGCCAAGGCGGACGAGGTCGTCTCCGGCATGAAGACGGCCATGGAGAAGCTGGCCGCCGATGCGCCCAAGGACAAGAAGCTCACCTACTATCACGAGCTCGACCAGACGCCGTACGCGGCGACGTCCCAGACGTTCATCGGGCAGGTCTACGCCATGTTCGGGCTCACGAACATCGCCGACAAGGCCCCCGACCAGGCGGGCGGCTATCCCAAGCTGTCGGCCGAGTTCGTCGCCCAGGCCGACCCCGACCTGGTCTTCCTGGGTGACGTCAAGTGCTGCGGGCAGAGCAAGGAGACCCTGGCCAAGCGGCCCGGCTGGAAGGGGCTGTCCGCCATCAAGAACGACCAGGTGATCCAGCTCGACGACGACCTCGCCTCCCGCTGGGGGCCGCGCGTCGTCCAGCTCGCCGAGGCCATCGGCGCCGCGGTGGCCAAGGCCGGGACCAAGAGCTGACCATGGCGCGGCAGGCCGGCCCGTCCAGGGCCAGACCCCTCTGGGTGGCGGGCGCCCTGGGCGTGCTGGCCGTCTGCATGATCGCCGGGCTGCTCGACGGGGCCGCCGACATCTCGCCCTGGCAGGTGGTGCTCCAGGCCGTGGACTGGCTGCCGTTCGTGCACGTGGACTCCGGGCTCGCGCCGGTCGAGCAGGGGCTGCTGTTCGAGCTGCGGCTGCCCCGCGTGCTGCTGGCCGCCGTGGTCGGGGGGCTGCTGGCCATGGCGGGGGCGGGGTACCAGGGCGTGTTCAGGAACCCGCTCGCCGACCCGTACCTGCTGGGCGCCGCGGCCGGGGCGGGGCTGGCGACGACCGCGGCCATCGTGCTGCTGCCGGGGACGGCCGCGAGCATCCCGGCCGTGGCCTTCCTCGGGGCCGTGGGCGGCGTGTTCCTCGCGTACACGCTCGGCAACACCGCCGGGCGCGCGGGCGGCACCGCGACGCTGGTGCTGGCCGGGGTGGCGGTCACGTCGTTCCTGACCGCGATCCAGACGTTCATCCAGCAGTTCAAGGTCGAGGAGCTGCAGCGCATCTACTCGTGGATACTCGGCGACGTGGGCGGCGGGTGGGACCAGTTCTGGCTGGTCCTGCCGTACGCCGCCGTCTCGGCCGTGCTGCTCCTGCTGCACGGGCGGATGCTCGACGTGCTCTCCGTGGGCGACGAGGAGGCCACGAGCCTCGGCGTACGGGCGGCCAGGGTGCGCTTCACCGTGCTGCTGGCCGCCTCCCTCGCGACCGCGGCGGCCGTCGCGGTGAGCGGGCTGATCGGGTTCGTGGGCATCGTCATCCCGCACATCGTGCGACGGCTGGCGGGCGGGTCGTACCGGATCGTGCTGCCGCTCTCGCTGATCGGCGGCGGCGCGTTCCTGGTGCTGGCCGACCTCATCGCGCGCACCGTGCTCGCACCCGCCGAGCTGCCGATCGGGGTGGTGACCATGTTCGTGGGGGCGCCGTTCTTCGTCGGCGTCCTGCGCATGACCAGGCGGGCGGCCACGTGATCAGGACTCAGGGGCTGTCCGTACGGCTCGGCGACCGCGAGGTCGTGTCCGACGTCTCCCTGGAGGTGCGGGCCGGCGAGTGGCTGGCCGTCATCGGGCCCAACGGGGCAGGCAAGTCCACCCTGCTCAAGGCCGTCATGGGGCTCGTCGCGCACCGGGGCGAGGTCATCCTGGACTCCCGGCCGTCGGCCCGGCTCAAGCCCCGCGAACGGGCCCGCCTGCTCGCCTACGCCCCGCAGGCCCCCGCCCTGCCGCCCGACATGACGGTCTTCGACTACGCGCTGCTCGGGCGTACCCCGTACATCCCCTACCTGGGCCGGGAGAGCGCGCACGACCGGGAGGTCACCGCGTCGGTGCTCGACCGGCTCGACCTGGCCCCGCTCGCCATGCGCCGCGTCGGGGAGCTGTCCGGCGGCGAGCGCCAGCGCGTGGTGCTGGCCAGGGCGCTCGCCCAGCAGGCGCCCGTCCTGCTGCTCGACGAGCCGACGACGGCGCTGGACCTCGGTCACCAGCAGCAGGTGCTGGAGCTGGTGGACCGGCTGCGCCGGGCCGACGGCCTGACCGTCGTCACCACCCTGCACGACCTGACCGTCGCCGGCCTCTACGCCGACGCCCTGCTCCTGCTGGCCGGCGGGCGCGCGGCGGCCGCGGGCCGGCCCGCCCAGGTGCTCACCGAGTCGTTGGTGGGACGGCACTTCGACGCCCATGTCAAGATCGAGCCAGGGCCGGACGGCCGGCCCGTCGTGCACCTGGTCAGGGGAGGGCCGTGAAGCTCACGTATCGGGTGGAGGACGGGGCGCGGCTGGGGGCGCTGCTCTGGGAGTTCGGTCCGGGGTGGCGGATGATCTCCTCCGCCCTGCTCGGCGGCGGCATCGGGGTCCGCGAGTGGGTGCTGAACGCGCAGGTGGTGGCGGGCTATGCGCGGATGGACCCGGTGGATCACCTGGTGTCGTTAGGCCCCGGGGGTGACGGGGTCGGCATGCTGACCGCCGCCTCCGTCGACCGTTACGTCCAGGCTTCCGATGGCGGCGTGGAGGCGTACGCGACCGTCGGCCTCCGCGTCCCCACCTGGGCCGCCGCCCCCGAGGGGGTCGCGGACCCGGAGCTGGCGCCCATGCGGGTGGGGACGATCAACATCGTGGCCGTGCTGCCGGTGGCCATGACGGACGCCGCCCTGGTCAACGCGGTGATGACGGTCACGGAGGCGAAGTCGCAGGCGCTGATCGAGGCGGGGTTCCCGTGCACGGGGACGGCGTCGGACGCGGTGTGCGTGGCGGTGCCGGTGGAGGGTCCCGCGGAGTTGTTCGGGGGGCCGCGCTCGGAGTGGGGGGCGCGGCTGGCTCGGGCCGTGCACACGGCCGTGCGCAGGGGTGGTGAGGCGTGGCGGCCTCGTGACTTTAAGTGACGGAATTTGGGCAAGTAGCATGTGGCGAGGGCGAGACTCCCGATACTGAGTGGGTGACCGCAATGGCGACGATCGAACCGACCGCGAGGCGCCAGATTGTCCTTCCTGCGCCGCCATACACAGTCGACGACCTACTCAAACTCCCGGACGACGGGAATCGTTACGAGCTCTTCAGCGGGAGCCTAGTAGTGAGCCCTGCCCCCACGCCCCTGCACCAGCGTGCCATCTTCCGGTTGGCGCATATCCTCACCAAAGCGGCGCCACCTGGGCTGGAGGCATTGCCAACCGTCAACGTCTGCCCGGGCGAGAAGGATTTCTACATCCCCGACCTCGTCGTGGTGCCTGAGGAGGCGTCTGAGTCGGTGGGGCTCATGTTCGCGCCCAGCGATCTGCTTCTGGCTGTTGAGGTGGTCAGCCCGAGCACCAAGATGCATGACAGAGGGGCCAAAGCGGCGGCATACGCGGCAGCGGGCATTCCCCTTTACTGGCGCGTCGAACCCGAGCCAGGGCCGGCACTCTACGTTCACGAACTCGAGGGTGACTCCTACCGGGACCCCAGCGTCTACAAGGCAGGGACCACGGTCACGCTGTCGACGCCTTACCGTGTCAGCTTCGATCCCGCAGAGTTGTTCGGCCGCCGGCACTCGAATCCGTAATCCTCGACCGCTCCTCTGGGCGTGACGCGCCCCGCATCGAGGTCGGCCATTATCGCCTCCCGTGACCGCTCGCCCGGCGCCCCCAGCCCCCCGCCGCCCGTCGTCTCCACGATGAACGCCTCCCCGGCCGCGAACCGCACATTGTTCACCTTGGACGCCAGCCGCTCCACCGTCCCGTCCAGGTGGCGCTTGAAGAACCCCCCGAGCCGCCCCGGCAGCCCGCCGTCCCGGCCAGGGGGCGCGAGGCGGAGGCGGTCGCCGCGGGTCGTGACGTGGCAGTCGGCCAGGAAGCGGTAGACCGTGCGGGAGCCCAGGCCGCCGCGGAAGCGGCCGGGGCCGCCCGAGTCGGGGATGGTCTCGATGGACTCGACGATCAGCGGACAGCGGCTCTCCACCGGCTCCGCCTGCGGCACCGAGTTGCGGCCGATGCCGAAGTGCACGCCCGTCGCGTCCGGTCCGTCCAGGCCGGGGCGGGCGCCGACGCCGCCGAAGTCGTACGAGAGGTGGATCCAGTACGGCGCGCCCACCGCCGCGATCGAGAACGGCTGCAGGATGCCGCTGGCGGCGATGGCCCGGCCGGGGACGGCGTCCGACATGGCCTGGAAGACGGCCTCCATGGCGGCGTAGATCGGGACGTACCGGCCGCCGCACGGGTAAGGGGAGCGGGCGTTGAGCAGGGAGCCCTCGGGGAGGCGCACCTCCAGCGCGCGCAGGCAGCCGTCGTTCATGGGGATGGTGGGGTCCAGGAAGCAGCGGACGGCGAAGACGGCGGCGGCGAGGGACTGCGAGGCCGAGGCGTTGATCGCCGCCGGGACCTGCGGGTCCGTGCCCGCGAAGTCCAGCACGGCCCGGTCGTCGCCGAGGGTGACGGCGACGCGGATGTAGTGGGATTTTTCCGGGTTTATGCCGTCATCGTCGATCGGGTACGCCGCCTCGAACCGGCCCTCCGGCAGCTCGGCCAGCGCCGCCCGGGTCCTGGCCTCCGTGTAGTTCAGGTACTCCTCGACGCCCGCGCTCAGGCCGTCCTCGCCGTACTCGCCGGCCAGGCTCTCCAGGCGGGCGGCGGCCACCGCCGTCCCGGCCACCAGTGCCCGTACGTCGCCCATGACCTTGTCGGGGGTGCGGCTGTTGGCCCTGAGCACGGCCTCGACGGCCGGGTCGAGGCCCTCACGGGTGGCCAGGCGCACCGGTGGAAGCTGGAGGCCCTCCAGGAAGATGTCGGTGGCCAGCGGGGCCATGCCGCCCGCCGAGAGCCCGCCGAGGTCGGAGACGTGGATCATGGTGGCGGTGAAGTACGCCGGGGCGCCCTGGACGAAGACCGGGCGGTAGACGAGCAGGTCGTTGGTGTGCACGCCGCCGCGGTAGGCGTCGTTGAGCACGTACACGTCGCCGGGGCGCATGGTGTCCGGGGGGATGTCCTTGAGCAGCTCGGGGAGCGCCGCCTTGAGCGCCATGCTGTTCATGAGCGTGGTGGCCATGGAGTGGGCGATCAGGCGGCCCCGCGCGTCGAGGATGGCGGCCGAGGCGTCGGAGCCCTCGACGATGAACGTCGAGTACGCCGAGCGGACCACCACGATGCTGGCCTCCTCGGCCGCCACGACCAGCGCGTTCCTGAGCACCTCGGCGGTCAGGGGGTCGGGCATGTCGGGCTCCTGGTGAGGTGTACGGCGCGGGTCCCGGCCAGGGTGGCGCTCCAGCCGGGCGGGACGACGATCGTGGACTCGGCGTCCTCGATGATCGCGGGGCCGTGGAGCGGGCCGTCGTCGATGGTGTCCCTGGTGTGGACCGGGACCTCGGTGTAGCCGCCGCTCTCCGGGAAGTACGCCCGCCTCGTGCCGGGTGCCGCCCGCCCGGCCGTCGCCGTACCGATGCCAGGCGGGTGCGCGGAGGGCGTGGTGGGGACGGTGACGCGGACGCGGTAGCCGACCAGTTCGATCTCGCCGCGTTGCGCGATGCCGTACACCTCCTCGTACCGCTCGAAGAAGCGCGAGGCCAGCACCGGGCGCTCGGGTGTCCACTCCACGGTCAGGTCGTGGGACTGGCCCGTGAAGCGGACGTCCACCGACCGCGACACCAGCACCCCGGGATCCGAGGGCGAGACGCCGAGGTCGGCGGCCGCGTCGGCGGCCAGGGAGGCGAAGACGGCCGCGGGGTCCGGGGCGTCCAGGCGGGACAGGACGCGCTCCGTGGACAGCGCGCCCGACAGGAGGCCCGCGGCCGAGGCCACGCCGCAGTACGGGGGCACCACCACCGTGCCGATCCCGAAGCGCTCGGCCACCCGGGCCGCGTGCATGGGCCCCGCGCCGCCGAAGGCCACCAGGGCGAAGCCGCGCGGGTCGATGCCGCGCTGCACCGTCACCACGTGCACCGCCGACGCCATCGAGGCGCTCACGATCTCGTGGACGGCGTACGCGGCCTCCTCCCGGGACACGCCCAGCGGCGACGCCAGCCGGTCGAGGGCCTTGCGGGCGAGGTCGGGGAAGAGGGCGAGTGAGGCCGAGGAGAGGTAGCCGAGGACCAAATTCGTGTCCGTGACGGTCGGCTCCGAGCCGCCCAGGCCGTAGCAGGCGGGGCCGGGCGACGAGCCCGCGGAGTGCGGGCCCACGCGCAGCGCGCCCGCCGGGTCGAGCCAGGCCACGCTCCCCCCGCCCGCCCCCACCTCCGCCAGGTCGATGACCGGGGTCTTGATCGGTACGCCGGTGCCCGCGCGCCGCCCCCCGAAGCTGCCCTTGCCGCCCACGTGGAACTCGTGCGTGATCTCCGGACGCCCTCCGCGCACCACGCAGGTCTTGGCGGTGGTGCCGCCCATGTCGAACGAGATCACGTTCGCGAAACCGGTCCCCGCCGCCGCCAGCACCCCCGCCGCCGGGCCCGACTCGATCGTGGCCACCGCCCGCCGGGCCGCGAGCTCGGCGGAGATCACCCCGCCGCTCGACTCCATGACGTGGATGGGCGCGTTGATCCCGATCTCGGCCAGCCGCTCCCGGAACCGCGAAAGGTAAGACGCCATCAATGGGCCTATATATGCGGACATGATGGTGGTGGTGGCGCGCTCGTACTCGCGGATCTCCGGCCAGATCTCCGACGACGTCACCACGTTCGGGAGCGATTCGCGGAGGATCGCGGCGACCTGCCGTTCATGGGACGGGTTGGCGTACGAGTGCAGCAGGCAGACCGCCGCCGACGTGATCCCGCGCTCCGCGATCTCCGCGGCGACGCGACGTACCGAGCCGGAGTCCAGGGGCGTCAGGACGGCGCCGCGCGCCGAGACGCGCTCCACCACCTCGAAGCAGTCGCCCGCCGCCACCGGCGGAGGGGGAGGGGAGAAGCGCAGGTCGTAGCGGTCCTCCTCGACCCGCGCGTAGCGGCCGAGCGGGATGGCGGCGCGAAAGCCCTGAGTCGTGACAAAGGCGACGCGGACCCCCTTGCGCTCGAGCACCGCGTTGGTGGCCAGTGTCGTGGCGTGCACCACCCGCGTGACCTGCGCCGGGTCGCGGTCGCCGAGCGCGCGCGTAACGCCGGTCACGATGCCCGCGATGGGGTCGTAGTGGGTGCTCAAACATTTGGCCACGGAAACCGCGCCGTACGTGTCATGGAGGACCACATCGGTGAAGGTGCCACCGACATCGACGCCGATCGTGTAGCCCATCCGGGTACGTTATGCCACCAAACAAGCGCTTGTCTATGTAGGGATCTATTGACTTACGGCACCTGATTGGGACCCTGGTCTCAGGGCCTGCGTTTGGAGCGGAGATGGCGCGCCTCACAGCTCTTGCCGGTGGCATCGCGGCGGCACTGGTGCTGATCGCGATGCCGGTCGCGGCTCACGAGCACCCCAGCGGGATCACCGACCTGGTGACCCCCGCCGTGGTGCGGCTCGAAGCCGTGTCCCACGTGGAGATCACCCTGCTCGACCACATCGGCGAGCTCAGACATGTGGAGCGGTCCTACGACATCCCGTTCGGCGCGGGCACGGGGACCGTCGTCAACCCCGACGGCACGATCGTCGCGCTCCGGCGCCTGGCGGTGAACCCGAACGACGTCGCCGTCTACGCGGCCAACAAGGTCTTCGCCGAGCACCACAAGGTGAAGATCCCCGCCGACTACACCAAGCACAAGCTCTCCGACGACCTGCTCAACCACCACCTGCAGGAGTGCTACCCGCCGAAGACCGACACGGCGACCTGCATCGTCAACGTGACCACCGAGATCACGGCCTTCCCCAACGTGTCGCCGCCCAGCCAGCACGGCTTCAAGGTCAAGTGCATCAAGGCCGGCCCGACTCCTGACAGCCCTGCCGTGCTGGTGCCCGTGACCCCGGCGGCCGGAGGCGTCGGCATGCCCACCGCGCCGCTCGCCGACAAGGTGCCCGAGCAGGAGGGCTCGCCCACGAGCGTGGCGGGCTTCCTCGGCCGGCCGGGCCCGAACGTCCAGCACACGGTCGAGATCGCCCACCTGAGCAAGGGCGGCGTGGCGGGAGAGAGCGGCAGGCCGTTCGCCGATCCGGAGAAGAAGGTGGACGAGCCGGCCAAGCTCGGCGCCCTCGCCGACAAGGGCATGATCGGCGCGCCGGTGATCGGCGACAAGGACGGTCACGTCATCGGCCTGCTGGTGGGCGGCGGCAAGGAAGGCAAGATGATCGGCATCAGGGAGGTCACCGCCATCCTGGCCGCTGCCAAGGTGGCGCCGCGCAGGGGCGCGATCGACACGGCGTTCGAGGCGGCGCTGACCCGCTACCACACCCAGTACTACACGGAAGCCGCGCCCGGCTTCCAGCGCGTGCTGGAGCTCTATCCGGGCAACGCGGTGGCCGCGCAGCTGCTGAAGACCACGCTGGCCAAGCGGGGCGGCCCCGAGGACAAGGGCACGAAGCAGGCGGCGGCCACGCCCGCCAGGTCCACGCCGCTGTGGCCGTTCATCCTGGCGGCCGGGATACTTTTCATCGCCGCCGGGGGCGGAGCGTATCTGCTGTGGCGCCGCCGCACTCCTGAAAGACCGGAAGGCCTGCCAGAGCCGCTGGCGGCCGGCCCGCCGATCGACGACCGCGCCGATCAGACCGTGGTCGTACGGCGCTCGCAGTCGTTCCAAGTGGTCCCGCAGCAGCAGCAGGTGATGACCGCGCCGGATTCGGCGATCAAGTACTGCACGTCGTGCGGTATGCGACTCGGCCCCGCGCACCGCTTCTGCGGTTACTGCGGCCACCCCATCGAGACGTGATGCCATTGAATGAGAGATCGCTCATCGGCCAGGAGGTGGCCGGGTACTACATCGAGGACATCGTCGGCAAGGGCGGCATGGCCGTCGTCTACCTCGCGCTCGACCCCAGGTTGAGCCGCCGGGTGGCGCTGAAGATCCTCAACCCGGTGCTCAGCGTCGACGACCGGTTCAGGCAGCGGTTCATCCTGGAGTCCAGGACGGTCGCCAGCATCGAGCACCCCAACATCATCCCCATCTACGAGGCCAACGCCGACGCCGACGGCGTGCTCTACATCGCCATGCGCTACGTCGACGGCCTCGACCTGCGCCGCCTCATCTACGACCGCGGCGCGCTGCCGATCGGCCAGGCGTACCAGATCTTCGCCCAGGTCGCCGCCGCGCTCGACGCCGCGCACGCGCACGACCTGATCCACCGCGACGTCAAGCCGGCCAACATCCTGCTGGCCGGCGACCACGTCTACCTCACCGACTTCGGCATCACCAAGCACCGTTCGTCGATCTCCGGCCTCACCCAGACCGACCAGTTCATCGGCACGCCCCGGTACATGGCGCCCGAGCAGATCAACAAGGAGCACATCGACGGCCGCTGCGACCAGTACGCGCTGGCCTGCGTGGTCTACGAGGCGCTGTCGGGACGGCTGCCGTTCCAGCGCGAGAACGACATCGCGCTGCTCTGGGCCCACCTGGCCGAGCAGCCGGCGCCGCTGTCGCAGCTACGGCCCGAGCTGCCGGCGCAGATCGACGCCGTGATGCTGCGGGCGCTGGCCAAGTCGCCCGAGCAGCGCTACGCGACCTGCACGGAGTTCGTGACCGCCCTGCGTGACGCGATCAGCGGAGGCCCGCCCGACGCGCTCGGGGGCGCCCACTTCGTGCCGCGCCAGGGCTTGCCCTCAGGGCCCTATCCCGTGCTCGGATCGGGACCGTCCACGGGGCCGTCCACTGGCCCGTCCATGGGGCCGCACACCGGCCCGCACACCGGCCCCTCGCCTCTTGCGGCGCCGACGTCCGCGCCGCACGCGGCGTCGGGGCCGGCGTCCAGGCTCGCGCCTCCCACGCAGCCGAACGTGCTGAAGAGGCGCCCCGGCCGCGTCCCGATCGTGGCCACCACGCTGGTCGCCGCCGTCGCGGCTCTCGCGCTGGTCGTCATGATCATCATGAACCACCGCAGCGACACCTGGTCCCGCTACAAGACCAGCACCGCCGCGCCGCTCACGTTCGAGTATCCGGGCGACTGGACCGTACGCACCCACCAGGACCTCTTCGCGGTGGCCTCGCCGCACGCGCAGGAGTTCGAGTCGCTCTTCGTAGCCGGCCCGGGCGCCGACTGGACGGCGGTCTCCCAGATCGTCGAGGACGACCCCGACAGCGCCTCGGGCGTGTACGTCCAGGTCTCCGACACCCTCGACGCCAACGGCACCTCCGACCAGATGAAGGCCAAGATGGAGGCGCTGCTGCCCGGCCAGGTCGACGTCGGCAGACCCGTGCAGGACCAGGCGGGCTCCAGCCCCGCCACCCGCTTCGACGGCGCCCTGCACGACCCCGGCAGCGGCACCAGGCTCGGCTTCGTCAGCTACGTGATCGACCGGCAGCCCAAGACCATGCTCGTGATGTACTTCTGCGCCAAGACCACCTGCGACGACGCCACCCAGGCCCGCATCAGGCAGAGCGTCCGCGTCTCCTGACTTGTGACTGACTTGCGTGCGGCTTGGCACGGGTGTCCAAGGCGGGCCTCCGGCGTCTACCCTCCGCGTGTGGTCATTCGCATAGTCATCGCCGACGATCAGGCGATGGTCAGAGCCGGGCTGCGCATGGTCGTCGAGAGCGACCCCGGCATGGAAGTGGTCGGTGAGGCCTCCGACGGCCGCGAGGCCGTCGAGGTGGCCCGGCGCACGCGCCCGGACATCGTCCTCATGGACATCTCGATGCCCAGGCTCGACGGGCTGGCGGCGGCCAGAGAGCTGCTCGACACCCCGTCGCCGCCCAAGGTCATCACGCTGACCACGTTCGACACCGACGAGAACCTCTACGCCGCCCTGCGCGCGGGCACCAGCGGCTTCCTGCTGAAGGTGTCGCCGCCGGAGCAGCTCCTGGAGGCGATCAAGGTCGTGCACGCCGGGGACGCGCTGCTCGACCCGGCGGTGACGAGCCGGGTGATCGCCACGTTCGCGGGGCGGGCCGAGCCGATGCCCTCGCCCCGGCTGGCCGAGCTGACGCCGCGCGAGCTGGAGGTGCTGCGGCTGCTGGCCCGCGGCCTGACCAACGCGGAGATCGCCAGGGAGTTGTACGTGGGCGAGGCCACGGTCAAGACACACGTGGCGCGGGTGCTGATGAAGCTGTCCCTACGTGACCGGGCGCAGGCCGTGGTCTTTGCGTACGAGACCGGCGTCGTCCGGCCGGGCACCACCTGAGCCGGTAAGGGATTGCGGGGCGCTTGCCAGCTATGTGTATATTTTTCTGCGTAAGGCGGTAGATACAGGAGATTTTCATGCAAGCGTTCCCTCGGGTGCTGTTCGACGAGGCCCACAGCGAGTCGTGGACCGTCCGCCGCGAGGTGGCCGAGGCCATCAATCCCGCCCATCCCGACGACAACAGCTACGCGCGGGCCGCCGGGCTGCTGCGGCACCTGGGGCACACGGTCGCCGCCCGCACGTCGGGCGAGCTGACGTCCGAGGTCCTGGCGGAGCAGGACGTCCTGGTGATCGCGCACCCGTCGGGGGAGCGCTGGGAGCGCACCACCGGCCAGGGCAGCCCCGTCTTCACCACCGCCGAGCTGGACGCGATCCAGTCCTTCGTGGCCGGGGGCGGCGGCCTGGTGGTGCTGGCCGAGGAGGAGCAGGACAAGTACGGCAACAACCTGCGCGAGCTGCTCGCCCGCTTCGGGGTGGGCGTGGAGCACGCGACCGTGCGCGACCCCAAGCACGCGCACCGGGACGTCGCCACCTGGGTGCTCGCCGAGCCCGCCACCACCTCCGGCCTGCTCGCCGGGGTCCGCTCGGCCTGCTTCTACCGCGCCGGCGTCCTCACGATCAAGGGCGAGTCGGAGGTGCTCTTCGCCTCCTCGCCGACCGCCGACCCGGCGGGCGCGCCACTGGCCGTCGCCGTCCGGTACGGGCTGGGGCGCGTGGTCGCGTTCGCCGACTCCGACCTGTTCGGTGACGACTCCCTCGAGGACTACGACCACCGCCGCCTCTGGGGCAACGTGGTCACCTGGGCCGCCCGGGTCCCGGACGCCGGCGGCACCTCGGAGAGCCGCGACGAGGCCAAGTCGGCCCTGTTCGCCCGGCTCAAGGCGGCCGTAGAGGAGCTGAGGCCGCTCCAGGTCAAGGACGGCTCCGTGCCGGAGGAGAAGGAGCGGGCCAAGGCGCTGGTGGCCGAGATCGGGGCGCGGGTGGGCGAAATTTCGCCATATTTCCCGCATGATGCCGCGTACCTCCGGGCCGTACAGGACGACCTGGCGAAGTGGGCCGCGCAGGACCTCGGCGTGCCCGACTTCCTCGACTCGCTCGACCTCTTCCACCCCGACACCCAGCGCGAGGACGGCCTGGAGCATGTCGTGGTCTTCCCCATGTACACCCAGAACGGCAATCCCAACCGCAACCTCGAAGCCGTCTGGATCCGGACGATCTGGCCGGACTGGCTGGCCGAGCTCGAGGCGGGCGGCTACGACAACCCGCTGTTCGTGCCGATCGCGTTCGAGGACTTCACCTCGGGCTACGACACCCACTCCGCCGTGCTCTTCCCCGAGACGGTCGCGGTGCGGCAGGCCCCGGCCCGCTTCACCTGGGGCGGAATCTTCGCCGACCGCGAGGCCGCCAGGTTCCGGCGGGTGTCGCAGGCGGCCGCCGACACGCTCAAGCTGGACCTGCCGCCGGACGCCGCCAGGCTGCTGGCCTCGCAGCGGCTCGCGCAGGACACGTTCGTGCTGTGGGACCTGGTCCACGACCGCACCCACAGCCACGGGGACCTGCCGTTCGACCCGTTCATGATCAAGCAGCGGATGCCGTACTGGCTGTACTCGCTGGAGGAGCTGCGCTGCGACCTGACCGCGTTCGGCGAGGCGGTCAAGCTGGAGGAGCGCGGAGTGCCGCACGCGCGGTACGTGCAGATCGCGATCCTCTTCGACCGGCTGTTCAGGTTCCCGATCACCGGCGAGCGGGTGCGGAACTACGACGGGCTCGGCGGGCAGCTGCTCTTCGCCTACCTGCACCGCAACGACATCGTGCGGTGGACCGACAACCGGCTCACGATCGACTGGGAGCGGGTTGCGGACGGCGTCGCCGATCTGCGCGGTGAGGTCGAGAAGCTGTACCGCGACAGCATCGACCGGTCCAAGCTGGCGCACTGGCTGGCGGCGTACGAGCTGGTGACCTCGTACGTGGCGCCGCACCCCGGCTCGACCTGGGCCAAGGGGGTCGAGGCGCTGCCGGAGGAGCAGAAGGCCAAGGTGGACGCGGTGCTGCCGGACGAGTTCCCGCTGAGCATGTTCTACGAGGCACTGCGCCGTAAGCTGACGGATGTGGTCGAATCGACTAAGGGACTGCGCGCATGATCATTCTGGTTACCGGTGCCGGTGGGCCGACCGGTGAGGCCGTTTGCGGATACTTCCGGAAGAACGGTGACACTGTGATCGGGGTCGACAAGGACGACGTCGACCTGCTCGACCGCGCCGCCGTACAGGACCTGGCGGACCGCATCGACCGCGAGCACGGCCGCGTGGACGGCGTCGTGCACCTCGTCGGCGGGTGGCGCGGGGCCGGCTCGTTCGCCGAGACCAGCCTCGACGACTGGGACGCCCTGCACGACCTGCTGATCCGCACGCTCCAGCACGTGTCGCTGGCCTTCGAGCCGCTGCTGCGGCGGAGCGACAACGGCCGCTTCGTGATCGTCTCCGCCAAGGCGGCCGAGCGGCCCTCCGCCGGGGGCGCCGTCTACGCGGCGGCCAAGGCGGCGGCGGAGGCGTGGACGCTCTCGCTGGCCGACGCCCTGTCCGGCACCGGCAGCGCGGCCACCATCCTGGTGGTCAAGGCCCTGGTGAACGACGCCATGCGGGCCGCCAAGCCGGAGGGGAAGTTCCCCGGCTTCACCGACGTACACGACCTCGCGGCGGCGATCGGCGGCCTCTACGACCGCCCCGCCGCAGAGATCAACGGCATCCGATTGGACCTGACTGCGTGACTCCCCGGCACGACCCCCGGCTCAAGGCGTTCGCCAGCGACAACTACGCCGGGGTGCACCCCGAGATCCTCCAGGCCATCGTCGCGGCCAACGGCGGCCACCAGATCGCCTACGGCGAGGACGTCTACACCGAGGCGATGGGAGACGTCTTCAAGAAGCACTTCGGCGAGCAGGCGCAGGCCTGGCCGGTCTTCAACGGCACGGCCGCCAACGTCGTGTCGCTGCGTTCGATGACCTCCCACTGGGAGGCGGTCATCTGCGCGGAGAGCGCCCACATCAACACCGACGAGGGCGGCGCCCCCGAGGTGGCGGGCGGCATCAAGCTGCTCACCGTGCCGACGCCCGACGGCAAGCTCACTCCGGAGCTGATCGACCGGCAGGCGTGGGGGTTCGGTGACGTGCACCGGGCGCAGCCGCGCGTGGTGTCCGTCTCCAACACCACCGAGCTGGGCACCCTCTACACCGCCGACGAGCTCGCGGCGATCTGCTCGCACGCCCACGACCTGGGGCTCCTCGTCCACCTCGACGGCTCCCGCCTCACCAACGCCGCCGCCGCCCTCGACGTGCCGCTCCGTGCCCTCAGCACGGATGTGGGGGTGGACGTGCTCTCGTTCGGCGGCACCAAGATCGGGCTGCTGTACGGCGAGGCGGTCGTCGTCCTCAACCCTTCGGCGGCCAGCGGGGTCGACTACATCCGCAAGACGTTCATGCAGCTCTCGTCGAAGATGCGGTTCGTGTCGGCGCAGTTCGAGGCGCTGCTGTCGGGCGACCTGTGGCTGCGCAACGCGCGGCGGGCCAACGCCATGGGGCGGCGGCTGGCCGACGCGGTGAGCGGCATCCCCGGGGTCTCGCTGTCCCGGCCGGTGCAGGCGAACGCCGTCTTCGCGGTGCTGCCCCGGGACGTGACCGAGCGGCTGGCGAAGCGGTTCCGCTTCTACACGTGGAACGAGGCCACGGGGGAGGTGCGGTGGATGTGCGCGTTCGACACGACGGAGGCGGACGTGGACGCCTTCGCCGCCGCCCTCGCCGAGGAAATGCGCTCCACCCACCCCTGAGCCCACCGGACCGGTGCTGGTGAGCCGCTTCCACCGTGGGGCGCTTCACCACGGCCGGAGTGCGGCGCGTCAGCGCTTGGGAGGCGGGGTGCGGAGGGCGAGGCGGGCCGCCTGCCAGCCGCCCATCCCGTGCACCGACGGCCCAGGGGGAGTGGAGGCCGAGCAGAGGAACACCCCCGGCAGCGGGGTGCGCCAAGGAGCGGGTGACCAGACGGGCCGCCGGAGGAACTGGACGAGGCTGTTGACGCCCCCGGTGATGTCGCCGCCGACGAGGTTGGGGTTGGCGGCCTCCAGCTCGGCGGGGCCCATCGCATGCCGGGCCAGCACCCGGTCGCGGAAGCCCGGCGCGTACCGTTCGATCTGGGTCTCGATGGCGTCCGTCATGTCCACGGACGAGCCGTTGGGCACGTGGCAGTAGGCCCACAGCGTGTGCCCGCCCCGCGTCGGATCCGCCGCGTACGGCTGGGCCGCCAGCACGTACGGCCTGGGCGAGTGCCGGCCCGCGGCCATCTCCGCCTCGCTCAGCGCGATCTCCTCCAGCGTCCCGCCGAGGTGCACCGTCCCCGCGCCCGCCACCGCGGGATCCCGCCACGGCACCGGCCCGTCCAGGGCCCAGTCCATCTTGAAGACGCCGGGTCCGTACCTGAAGCGTGACAGCCGCCTGCGGTAGCCCGCAGGAAGGTCCGCCATCGTGAGGAACTGGCGGGGCGAGACGTCCAGCACCACCGTCGGCGCGGACAGCTCGGCGAGGCGGCGCACGCGGTGGCCGGTGACGGCCTCCCCGCCCAGCGACCTGAGCTCGGCCACCAGCGCGTCGGCCAGCACTTGCGACCCGCCCCGGACCAGCGGCCACCCCACCACGTGGGCCAGGGCCGCCAGCATCAGCCCGTACCCGGCCGTGATCGGCGCGCGCAGGTCGCGCACCGAGTGCGCGGCCATCCCCGCGATCAGCGCGCGCCCCTCCACGGTCCGGAACGCCCGCCGGGCGAACGTCGTGGCGGGCAGCGCCGCCGCCGGCCCGAACCTGGCCGCCGCCATGAGCGTCCGCGGCCCGGCCGCCCACGGTCCGAGCGGCTTGAGCAGCAGCTCCACCAGCGGGAGCCCCGCCCGGGCCGCGGCGCCGACGGTCGCCAGCCAGGCCCGCGCGTCCCGCCCGAGACCCTCGGCCGTGCGCCGGGCGTCGCGGTGCACGAGCACGGAGGGGCGGTCGTCGAGAGGATGGGCCACGGCCACCGGGGGATGCGCGAACTCCACCCCTTCGAGCTCCAGCGACCTGAACGCGGGAGACGCCAGCGCCATCGCCATCACGGTCGCGCACACGTCGTGCACCCGCCCGGGCAACGTCAGCTCGGCGGAGCGCAGCCCGCCGCCGAAGCGGTCGGCCGCCTCCAGCAGCAGCACCCTGCGCCCGGCGCGGGCGAGCGTGACGGCGGCCACCAGCCCGTTGGGCCCGGACCCCACCACGATCGCGTCGGCGTCCATCGTCGCTCTATTGGGGCTTGAGAATCGACGGGTACGGTTGCGCGCCGCGCAGCTTGAGCAGCTCCGTCATGAACTTGATCTCCCCGCTCTGACCCTGAATGATCTTCTGCGCCATGCTGACCACCTCGGGACGGGTGGAGAGCTTGAGCAGCCCCTCGGCCATCTGCACGCCGCCCTCGTGATGGCGGATCATCAGCTGCAGGAAGAGCACCTCGGCCTGCGTGCCCTGCGCCTGCTTGAGCTGGGTCAGCTGCTGCGGCGTGGCCATGCCGGGCATGACACCGGGCGTGGCCCCATCGGCGGCCGTCGCGGTGCCGCCATGACCGTGACCGCTCATCCAGGCCATCGGCTTCTGGTCGGTCGCCTGGGTCAGCCCCCACTGCTGCAACCAGCCCAGGAACATGCCACGCTGGTTGGACTGGGTGTTGATGATGTCGAAGGCCAGGCTGCTGACCTCTCTGGCCGGCCCCTTGTCCCTGATGATGAACGCCATGTCCACGGCCTGCGCGTGATGCGTGGCCATGTCGCGGGCGAACCCGGCCTCGGGGGAGGTGTCACCGGGCGTGCCGTCGCGGCCGAACAGCAGGAAGGCGGCCACGGCGAGGACGAGCACGCCGCAGACGATCAGGATGGGTTTACTCGCGGGTTTTTCCATGGCTCGTCCAGCGTACCCATAGGGGGAAGGCGTCGTGATCGGACGCATATAACGCTCTTATTCTCCGCATACCCCCGAAGGCAATAGGGTGACCGGAGTTGGTACGCCGATGGAGGAACGATGACGAAGGAGAAAGCGCAGGCGAGGCGCGAGCATCTGGCAAAGATGCGGGCCGAGCAGAAGCGCAAACAACGCCGCGCCGCGCTGCTCATGTGGGGCACCGGTGGGGTGATCATCGTGCTGCTCGTCGGCGTAGTGGGCTTCTACCTGGTCAAGCAGGCCCGCGAGACCTCGCTGGACGCCGTGGCCAACTACAAGTACGAGGCCGGGCAGCACGTGTGGACCGCGGTCACGTACAAGGAGACGCCGCCCGTCGGTGGCCAGCACAACAACTACTGGCAGCAGTGCTCGATCTACGACAAGCCCATCCACAACGAGCACGCGGTGCACTCGCTCGAGCACGGCGCCGTCTGGATCACCTACCGGCCCGACCTGCCCAAGGCGCAGATCGACAAGTTGAAGGACGTGGCCACGTCCACGGGGCAGCAGGACTACATGCTGGTCAGCCCGTACCCCGGCCTGCCGTCGCCGGTGGTCGTGTCGACGTGGGGGCACCAGCTCAAGCTGAACGACCCGGCCGACCCCAAGCTGCCCGCGTTCATCAAGAAGTTCCAGAACGGGCCGGACACGCCGGAGCAGGGTGCCACGTGCGGTGGCGAGGACGCCATCACCACGACGGCCGACCAGGCGCCGCTGCCGCCGGAGCCCAAGGGCAACCAGCAGGCGCCGATGGAGACCCTCAAGCCGTCGGCGGCGCCCAGCCAGTCCCAGAAGTAACCTCCAAGGTCCTGATGGGGGCCGGGGCGGGCGGGTCAGGGGGAGAGGACGCGGTCCGGCGGTGTCCACTCCAGACCGTGCGCCTCGGCCACCGGGCGGCTGGTGAGGCGGCCCTCGTGGGTGTTCAGGCCGAGCGCGAGCGCCCGGTCCTCGCGCAGGGCCCGCTGCCAGCCCAGGTCGGCGATGGCCAGCGCGTACGGGAGCGTCACGTTCGTCAGGGCGAACGTCGAAGTGTGCGGCACCGCCCCGGGCATGTTGGCCACGCAGTAGAAGATCGACTCGTGCACCTCGTACGTCGGCTCGGCATGCGTGGTCGGCCGGGAGTCCTCGAAGCAGCCGCCCTGGTCGATCGAGATGTCGACCAGCACCGAGCCCGGCTTCATCCGGCTCACCAGTTCGTTGCTCACCAGCTCGGGCGCCTTGGCGCCGGGCACCAGGACCGCGCCGATGACCAGGTCGGCCTCCAGCACCGCGCGCTCGATCTCCAGCGTGTTGGAGGCGACGGTCTGGCAGTGGCCCTGGTAGATCATGTCGGCCTGGCGCAGCTTGTCGATGTTGTTGTCCAGCAGCAGCACCTCGGCCTGCATGCCGAGGGCGATGGCGGCGGCGTTCATGCCCGACACGCCTGCCCCGATGACCACGACGTTCGCGGCGCGCACGCCGGACACGCCGCCCATGAGCACGCCCCTGCCGCCCTGCGAGCGCATCAGGTGGTACGCGCCCACCTGCGGCGCCAGCCGCCCCGCCACCTCGGACATGGGTGCGAGCAGCGGGAGCGCGCCGTTCGCCGTCTGGACGGTCTCGTAGGCGATCGCGGTGCAGCCGGAGTCGAGCAGCGCCTGCGTGCACGACCTGGAGGCGGCCAGATGCAGGTACGTGAAGAGCACCTGCCCCTTGCGCATCCGGTGGTACTCCTCCGGCACCGGCTCCTTCACCTTCATGACCAGGTCGCTGACCCCCCAGACGTCGTCGGCGTCCGGGACCATGACGGCCCCCACCGCGGCGAAGTCGGCGTCGGGGATCGAGGAGCCGAGACCCGCGCCCCGCTCCACGAAAACCTGGTGGCCGTGGCGTACGAACTCGTGCGCTCCGGCCGGGGTGAGCGCCACCCGATATTCGTTGTTCTTGAGCTCTTGCGGAACACCGACCTTCATGAGCGAACTCTTCTCGGTGAGGTGTTTGTACACCTCCATTCTTCCTCCATCTCACGGATGGGTGAGGATTATTCGGCTGATTACCCCGGTGCCGCCGGACCTCGATAAGCTCACCGGCAGTCCGAACGTCAGGATGGGATCATCATCGATGGACAAGCCGGAAGAGCCGCCGACCGCGGACCCGGGGGACCCGGGAGAGCCGAGGGCCAGCAGACTCACCACCATCGTGTTGATCGTCTCGCTCGTCCTCGTCGTGCTGGTCGCAGGCGTGCTGGGCACGATAGCCGTCCTGATGACCAGAAATCCCGACATACCGCTCTTAGGCGGCGTACGGGTGCAGCAGCTGGCCGTGCCCATCCACTTCGCCCCCGTCCGGCAGGCCAAGGCCGCGCCGTGCCCCGGCGAGCAGGCCGTGCTCGACGAGCAGCAGACCACCTGCTACCTGCTGGAGGACGGCGTCACGGTGGACCAGGTGCAGAACGTCCAGCCCGTGCGCGAGAAGGACGGCCAGTACTCCGTGCGCATCGCGATCGCTCCCAAGTACAAGGAGCGTCTCGTGCAGCTCATCGACGAGCTGGTGCCCGACCAGCGGCAGGTCGCCATCGTGCTGGCGCCCGCGCAGCCGGACGCGCCCAAGGTCGTGCTGGCCGCGCCCATCGTCACCCAGTACATGGACGGCGACAGCATGAGCATCGCGGGGTTCGAGAAGGAGGAGGCCGACGCCCTGGTGGCCCGCCTGCAGGGCACCTCGCCGGGCCAGGGCACCGCCCCGGCGCCGACCGGCCCCGCCTCCACGGGAGCGCCCTCCCAGTCGTCCGGCACCGCCCCGCCGCAGACCGGCAACCAGCAGAACACGAACCCCGGCAGCACGAACCCCGGCACCACGAACCCGGGCACCACCAACCCCGGCACCACCAACCCAGGCACCACCAACTCCGGCACCACCAACCCCGGCGCCACGAACCCCGTAGGGACCGCCCCCGCCGCCACCAACCCCGCGTCGGGCACCAGGCGCACCCCCGACAAGCGGTACACGAGCTGCAAGGAGGCCGTGGCCGCCGGAGACGGCCCCTACACCAAGGGCACGCACGAGGAGTACTCCTGGTACGTGGACGTCGACCACAACGGCGTGGCCTGCAACAGCGGCGACCTCCGCTAACGGCGGCCGAACAGCTCCTCCAGCCAGTCGATCGCGAAGTAGGCCACGAAGATCAGCGAGACGATCCAGAGCAGCCACGGGATCTCGGAGAAGCGCCCCCTGGCCGCCTTGACGAGGGTGTAGGCGATCACGCCCGCGCCCACCCCGTTCGTGATCGAGTACGTGAACGGCATCAGCGCGATCGTCAGGAACGCCGGCACGGCCAGGTCCAGGTCGTCCCAGGGCACGTTCTTGCTCTGCATCATCATCAGCGCACCGACCAGCACCAGCGCCGGCGCCGCGGCGGCGGAGGTCACCACCGCGGCCAGCGGCGTGAACAGCAGCGTCAGACCCAGCAGCGCCCCGGTCACCACGCTGGCCAGGCCGGTCCGCGCGCCCTCGCCGACGCCGGCGGCCGACTCGACGAAGACGGTGTTCGACGAGGAGCTCAACGCGCCGCCCACCATGCCCGCCACGCCGTCCACGGTCAGGATCCGGCCCAGCCGGGGCACCTGCCCCCGCTCGTCCACCAGCCCGGCCTCGTCGCTCACGCCGATGATCGTGCCCATCGCGTCGAAGAACCCCGACAGCACCAGCGTGAACAGCACCACGGCCGCCGTCAGCGCCCCCGCCCTGGCGAACCCGCCGAACGGGTCGAACGCGCCGGCCAGCCCGAAGTCCGGCGCCGAGATCAGCCGCTCCGGCACGCGTGGCGTGACCACGCCCCACGACCCGCGCGGGACCCTCGCCAGCGAGTTGACCAGGATCGCCAGGCAGGCCGTCACGATGATGCTGATCAGGATCGCGGCCGGGGTCCTGCGTACGTACAGGGCGATCATCAGCAGGAGGCCGAAGCAGAACACCGTGACCGGCCAGCCCACGAGGTGGCCGGTCACGCCGAGCTGCACGGGCGTGCCCGTGCCCCGCGCCACGAACCCGGCGTCCACCAGGCCGATCAGCGCGATGAACAGCCCGATCCCCACGCTGATCGCGTGTTTGAGCGCCAGCGGGATCGCGTTCATGATGAGCGTGCGCAGCCCTGTCACGGCCAGCACGATGATGACCAGGCCCTCCAGCACCACCAGGCCCATGGCCTGCGCCCAGGTCATGTGGGGCGCCGCCTGGTAGGCGACGACCGCGTTGAGCCCCAGCCCGGCGGCCAGGCCGAAGGGGGCGTTGCCGATGAAGGCCATCAGCAGGGTCGAGACGGCCGCGGCCAGCGCGGTGGAGGTGGTGAGCTGGGCGATGGAGAGCCGGGCGCCCGTGACGTCCGTCGCGCCGGCCAGGATGATCGGGTTGAGCAGGATGATGTAGGCCATGGCCACGAACGTGGTCACCCCGCCACGCACCTCGCGGCCGACGGTGGTGCCCCGACCGGTGAGCTCGAAGAATCGGTCGAGCACCCGCCATCCCCCTTCATGATGATCAGGGGGACGCCGGGTTCTCTACCCGTCAGCGGCTGAGATCACGCCTTCTCGTGGCGGCCGTGACCCAGCAGGCCGACGAACTCCTCGAGCCCGATCGTCCCGTCGCCGTCGCTGTCGGCGGACTTGATGAACGCCTCGATCTCGCTCTCGGAAGCGCCCAGCCCGCCCAGCGCCTCGTTGGCCTGGCGGATCTCGGCGGCGGTCAGCAGACCGTCGCCGTCGGTGTCGAACCGCCTGAACTCGGCCTCGGCCGCTTCACGCGCGTCTGCCATCGGATACCCCCATGGTCGAGCCTCTGTTGAACAACGCGATATCTTCCGGCCTGATCGGAACGCGAGTCAACCGCAGCCCGGTCGCCGCGCGCACGGCGGCGGCGATGGCGGGGGTGGAGGACAGGGTCGGCGGCTCCCCCGCGCCGCGCAGCCCGTACGGTGCCGCCGGGTCCGCGTTCTCCAGGATCTGCAGCCGCATGGGCGGCATGTCGAGAATGGTGGGGATGAGGTAGTCGGTGAAGGACGGGTTCAGCACCCGGCCGTCGCGGACCTGGATCTCCTCCATGAGCGCCAGCCCGAGCCCCTGCGCGGAGCCGCCATGGATCTGACCCTCCAGGGCCTGCGGGTTCAGGATCCGGCCCACGTCCTGGACGGCCGCCAGCTCGACCACTTTGACCAGGCCCAGCTCCACGTCCACGTCCACGACGGCCCGGTGCACGCACAGGGCGAGCTGCGTGTGGGAGTCGCCCTGCCCGGTACGCGGGTCCATCGGGTACGTGGGGCGGTGCCGGTACTCGCGCGTCTCCTCGATCGGGCCGAACTTCTCGAGGGCCTGCTCCGGCGGCAGGCCGTTGAACCGGGCGCGTACGGCCTCGCAGGCGGCCTTCACCGCTCCGCCCGTCACGTACGACTGGCGCGAGGCCGACGAGGAGCCGGCCGAGCCGACCGAGGTGTCGGCGGTGGCCACGGTCACGTTCGCGATGCCGAGCTCGGTGCGGGCGATCTGAGCCTGGATCGTCACCAGGCCCTGCCCCACCTCGGCGGCCGCCGTGTGCACGGTGACGTGCGGCTCGCCGCCGATCAGCTCGGCGCGCACCCTGGCCGTGGAGTAGTCGTCGAAGCCCTCGGAGAAGCAGATGTTCTTGATGCCGACGCCGTACCCCACGCCGCGCCGCACCGACTCGCCGTGCGTGGTCTGCGAGACGCCGCCGGGCATCGCCCGCAGGTCCACCGGCGCTTCAGGGGGCAGCGGCCCAGGTAGCGGCATCGCGTCGAGCGCACCCAGCATCTCCGCGAGCGGGGCCGGGGAGTCGATCACCTGGCCGGTGATGAGGTGGGAGCCCTGGGAGACGGCGTTGCGCACCCGGATCTCGACGGGTGACAGGCCGCACGCCTCGGCCAGCCGGTCCATCTGCGACTCGTACGCGAAGCACGCCTGGACCGCGCCGAAGCCGCGCATCGCGCCGCACGGCGGGTTGTTGGTGTAGACGCCGGTGGCGTCCACCCGCACGTTCTCGACCTCGTACGGGCCGACGCCGAGCGAGGCGGCGTTGCCGACCACGGCGGGGGAGGAGGAGCAGTACGCGCCGCCGTCCAGCAGGATGTCGGCCTTGACGTAGACCAGCCTGCCGTCCCGGGTCGCGCCGTGCTCGTAGCGCATCCGGGCCGGATGGCGGTGCACGTGGCCGAAGAACGACTCCTCCCGGCCGTACACGATCTTCACGGGCCGGTTCAGCCGCAGGGCCAGCATGCAGGCGTGCGCCTGCATCGACAGGTCCTCGCGGGCGCCGAACGCGCCGCCGACGCCCGACAGCGTCAGCCGCACCTTCTCCGGGGGCAGGCCGAGGCAGGGGGCGAGCTGGTCGCGGTCCACGTGCAGCCACTGGGTGGCGATGTAGAGGTCCACGCCGCCGTCCTCGGCCGGGACCGCCAGGCCGGACTCGGGGCCGAGGAACGCCTGGTCCTGCATGCCGACCTCGTACTCGCCGGTGACGACGACCTCGGCCTCGAACGTGTCCCCCCTGCGCACCGGCTGGTAACGCACGATCTCCTTGGAGTCGCGGGGGTCGGTGACGGCGTCGCGGATCTCGTACTCGACCACGACGGCCTCGGCCGCCCTGCGGGCCGTCTCCGGGTGATCCGCGGCCACCAGCGCGACGGGCTCGCCCTGGTAGCGGACCTGGTCGATGGCGAGCACCGGCTGGTCCTTGTGCTCGAGCCCGTAGAACTTCGCGCCCGGCACGTCCTCGTGCGTCAGCACGGTCAGCACGCCCGGGATCCTCAGGGCGGGACCCACGTCGATCGAGCGGATCCAGGCCGACGGATGCGGGCTGCGCAGCGTGGCGCCCCACACCATGCCCTCCAGCCAGAGGTCGGACGCGTAGGCGAACTCGCCGGTCACCTTCAGCGTCGCGTCGGGCCGCCGCGCGCTCTCGCCGACGCCGCTCCGGGTCGTGTAGGCGGTCTCCGTCATCTTCCGAGTAGAGCACCGCCGCCCGGCCGCCTCCTATGCGCGTCGCGTGAAATCCCGGTCAGCGGTTGACCTCATGGCCTTGTATATTCCTCCAAGTGCGCATCTCTGACCTGCTGGCCGTCGAGGACCTGCGCCTGACCCTGCTCGCCGGCGACCCGGCGCGCGAGTTCCACACCGTGCACATCACGGACCTGCCCGAGCCCGGCCGCTACCTGGCGGGCGGCGAGCTGGTGCTGTCCGGGCTGATGTGGTGGCACGCGCCCGAGGACTCCGCCAGGTTCGTCTCGGCGCTGGTCGAGTCGGGGGTCGCCGCGCTCGGCGCGGGGCAGGCGTGGCTCGGCCATATCCCGGCCGACCTAGTGGCGGCGTGCGAGGCCGCCGGGCTGCCGCTGGTCGAGGTGCCGACGGAGGTGTCGTTCCGCACGCTGGCGGAGCTGGTCGTGCCGCGGCTCTCCGGCGACGTGCGCGACGCGCTCGGCCGCCACCGACGGCTCGTCGCGGCCATCGCCGAGGGCGCCGACCTGCGCGAGCTGTTCGAGCTGACCGCCGCCGAGCTGGGCGTCACCGGCGCCGTCGTGTCCGCCTCGGGCGAGGTGATCGTGGGCGCGGCCGCGGATCCGGTACGGCTGGCGCAGGCGTACCTCACGGCGCCGCGGCTGCCCGTGCACGTCGGCGAGCACACGATCTTCGCGGTCGGGCGCGGCCACCGGGCCGCCGGCTGGGTGCTGGCCTGCGACGGCGACCTGATCGGCCGGGCCGATCTGGGCTACGAACTGGCGGCCTGCGTCGGCCTCGAACGCAGCCGCATGGAGGAGGGCCGCCGGGTGGAGCGCCGCCTGGCCGAGCGGCTCATCGTGGCCGCGCTGGCCGAGTCGGACGTGGCCGAGCTCAATGCCGGGCTGCGCACGTGCGGTATCGACGCGGCGGAGCCGTACGCGATCGTGAACGCCGCCGCGCCCCGCCCCGGCGCCACCCGTGGCCCCGATCCCGCCACGCTCGGGGGCCAGATCGTGGAGGAGCTGCTGGGCCGCGAGGTCGTGGCGGCGGCGGGTGCGGACGGCGCGGTCGCCCTGGTGCCGCTGCGCGGGCGCACCACCGCCGAGCTGGCCGAGCGGCTGCGCGCCGGCGCCGAGGTGCTGGCCGCCCTGCCCGACACCCGCCTCTGCGTGGGGCTGAGCGGCGCCCTGACCGGGGCCGCCGCGATCAAGGGCGGCGTCGAGGAGGCCGGGCACGCCAGGCGCCTGGCCGAGGCCCGCGCCGGTGGCGTGGTGACCAGCGACGAGATCTACACGCACGCGCTGCTGCTGGCCACGGTGCCGGGCGACGTGCGCCGCTCCTTCGCGGCCCGGCTGCTGTCGCCGCTGCTGGACTATGACCGCAGGCACCAGTCGGAGCTGGTGCGCACGCTGGGCGTCTTCCTCGACTGCGCGGGGTCCTGGAACGCCTGCGCGGAGCGGCTGCACGTACACGTGAACACGGTGCGCTACCGGATCCGCCGGATCGAGGAGCTGACCGGCAGGAACCTGTCGACGATGGCGGACCGCGTGGACTTCTTCCTAGCCCTGCGGGACACGGGCCTGCCGCGGTAATCGCCGGCCTTAAAGAGGGCGACGCACGAGGCCGCACCATGGAAAAGGCGGCCTCCGTCCTCACCGTCCTGCGCTTCCGCGGCATCGACGTTCCCCTCGAGCGGCACCAGCAGGTCACCACCTGCACCGACCTGGCCCTCCTGGAGGTCTGGCTGCGGCGCGCTCTCGAAGCCACGCACATCGACGACCTCTTCGACGACGGTTCGGAGCCGGAACCCCGTTCCTAGGTACGTGGTGGTAAGCGGGTCACCCCCGGCCCGGTCCTTCCAAGGGTGACCCGTTGGGCGATCTCCTGGGTCGCCTCTCGCGGGCGATGCAGAAGGGGCACGGAATGCCAGACGCCTGGCTGAGGCCCACGCGATGGGGTGGTGACCAGCGACGAGATCTACACGCACGCGCTGCTGCCGGCCACGGTGATTGTTGGCGAGATCCCGCCCTGTCGACACAGGGTCGACAGGGCGGGATCGGGCGGGTCAGTCGCCCAGTACCTTCGCGGCATCGCGGAGCTGGGCGCGGAGGGCTTCGGTGACCTTCTTCAGCCGTGCCCCATTGCCCGCGACCAAGCGCTCCTGCGCCTCCTTGTCGGCGGTGTACCGGACGCCGAGGTAGTTGACCTCCAGCTTGCACTTCATGTCGGCCTCGGCGACCGCCTTCTCCACGTCGGTCAGCGGACCGCCCTCACGGCGCGCCGTCCAGCGTGAGTCCTCCCAAGCGGCTTCAGGGTTGGCATAGGAATGTCCTGCGCGTGCCATGCAGGTGCTCCAACGGGCGGTCGCGTCCGTAACGCGTGCGTCGGCCTCTCCCTGCTGAAATGCCTGGCCCTCAAGCTGGGTCACGAACCATTCGTCGTCGCTGGACATTCCCGCCAGGACGCTTCTCCTCGCCTGCCCGAGGCAGCCTCCCGCGGGTACCTGCACGCCTCGGTAGAGGCCCTGGTTTCTGCCGGTGTAGACGGCCTGTTCGTCCGCGGACGGCTTCGCCTTCACGTCGACAGCGTCCGGCCTGCCGGAAAGCTCGCTCGCCGGCATGCCCGCGTATCCGTACTGAGCTGCCTTGGACGGCTCGATGAACAGATATTGCCGATCCTTCGGGAATGGCCGGGTCACGGTGTGAACCCGCTGCTTCGGATAGTTCGTGAAACCGAAGCGGCTCATGCAGTCGGACAGCGAATAGCGCATGGCGCTGGTCAGCTCGGCGACCTGCTCCGGGCTCGGCTTGTAGGCGTCCAGCGGATAAACCGTGTCCTCGATCGTCTGTAACTTCGGGATGTCCGTGGTGCCTGTCCGCGCGGACGTCGCATAGGCGGCGCCCGAGACCGACAGCATGCATGCGGAGATCAACCCGAGTGCGAGCATGCTCCGATTACGCGTGTTCCTGGTCATCTCGTTCCTCATTCCACTCGCGGCCGGTTATCAGCAGGACCAGCTGAGTGAGCTGGCCTTGTTGTCGAAGCCTTGATTGGCCAGATTGGGCAGCGCGGCGGACGGATACACCACCTGGTTGATTCCGCCGGCCTCTTTCAACTGCCAGAGAATGGCCGAACAGCCTGTGTCGAAATTTTGGACCGAACTCGCCCGATTGTCGGCCATCTCCGACCCGCGGACGTATGTAACGCCGTCCCAGAACCAGAGGTTGTCGTCGGAGAAGTCGTTGTCCGCGTTGAAGAAATCAGCCCACATATCGATGTAGTTGGCGAGACGGTAAACGCAGACCTCGCGATATCCGCAGTAGCCGTCCGCGCCGGGATGTGCCGAGGCCGGCGCGGCGGAGACGAACTGAGCGGTGAATGCCGCCGCGGCCAACGCCATGGCGGTCGCGGCCTTCTTGAGTGGTGTTCGCACCTATCTCTCCTATCAGCGGTTATCCCAGATTCGCGATCAGCCGGTCGACCCGTTGGTGCACTCCGTCCAGCCGGTCCACTTGTAGTGGGAGCTGAGGGCGTCGTTGTAGCTGCCCAGGCCGTTGTAGCTCTGGTTGATGTTCAGCATCTTGAAGCCCACGCCGCCGTATTCGGCGTCTGTGTAGAACCACCACTCACAGTAGCCCTCGTAATTGACGATGGAGCTCACCTGGTCGTTGACGTTGACGGTTCCCGGCTCGCTCGGATAGACGAAGAAGACGTCGGCCGCGGAGGTGTAATTACGGTCCGACCGGGTGAAGTCCAGCATTCCACCACTGAAGTTGGCATCCCGGTAGAGGCAGACGTTCCCGTCCTCTATGGCGTAGTCGCAGAAACCGTCGTGCCCAGCGCTCGCGGGAGTCGTGGTCAGAGCAAGGACGGATAATCCTGCCGAGAGGGTAATAGCCAGGCGCTTCACAGCCGTGCGTAACTCCACTGAACCTCCATGGTATCGGCTTCCGCTGTCCCCTGTGCGGGCTGACTGCGATCATTACTCATGGCCGATGTCCACGCAAGAGGGGGGCGACTGACTTTTCCCCTCTTGATTGAAGGGTCTTGGGCATGTTCACATTGCGACATCCACCATGGGCATGCGTGGCTCTGCTTCCGCGTCCTGAGTTACGTCGGCCTCATGGACGACCAGGTCAAGAAGGCTTTTCAGAAGAAATCTACATAACTTCTACATGCGTCAGGAGGAGACTTCTGGAGCGCGGATTCCGTATTCAAGCCCCTCATCAGCACGGAGCCTCCAATGTCTAAAAGGCGTCTACATTTACGTGCCTTATGCGTCGCGGCCGCCGTGGTCGCTGGGCTGCTCCCCGCAGTCGGCGCCGGCGCCGCCACCCCCCGCGGAAGCCACTTCCGCAAAGCAGAACGGATCGCGCCCGTGCCGGACCGCTCGGCGATTGAGGCTGGCCAGGCAGAACGCCCCCCGGCAGCGGTGCCGACGACACGTGCTTTCCCGGAACATCGAGCGGGAGCACGGTAATCAACGGCACATGTGTGCGAGGCCGCCGGGCTGCCGCTGGCCGAAGTGCCGACGGAGGTGTCGTTCCGGACGCCGGCGGAGCTGGTGGTGCCGCGGCTGTCCGCGATGTGCGTGATGCGCTCGGGTGTCATCGCAGGCTCGTGGAACGCCTGCGCGGAGCGGCTATACGTGCGCGTGACCACGGTGCGTTACCGGATCTGCCGGATCGAAGAGTTGACCGACAGAATGTGTCCATCATGGTGGACCGCGTGGACTTCTTCCTGGCCCTCCGGGACACGGGCCTGCCGCGGTAACCGCACTCCAGTTCGTCGAAAAGACGTACGGATGTGTGATCGGATGATAACTTTCCGTGTATGCCTTCCCCCCGGCACGACGCCCTCCTTCGGCTTATCCGCGACCATCTCGACCTGCCGATACGGCTGCTGCGGGAGGTCGGTGGGTTCGAATTGCCGATCGGCGGCCCGTTGTGGGTGGGTCCGGGAGACCTGCGGGACCGCATCTCCAGGGAGATGCATGCCGACACCGTCGTGTTCTGCGGCCCGCCCCAGGACCGATGGTTCTCCACCATCGTCGAGGTCGAGACCGAGATGTCCGAGCAGAAGCTGCGGCAGACCGTCGAGGCAGCCGAAATGCTCCGGCTGGAGACCCGCAAACCGGTCTACGTCATCTTCATCACGCCCGATCCCTGCGCGGCGCGCTTCACCTCGCAGGTGGAGATCCACAGCGGCTGCCTGACCATCATCATGCGGCCGGTGATCGTCGGGCCCGACCGAATCCCCGTCCTGACCGACCCGGAGCAGATGGCCTCGGACCTGTTGACGGCGGCGCTGTCGGTGATGGCGCACGGCCACCTGCCGAAGGTCGCCGAGGCATTCATCAAGCTGCTGACTGACTTGCCTGACGAAGACGCAGCGTCCTTGTTTGGTTACACTATCGACATGGCCGCGCCGCGGGCCCGCCGGCTTCTGGAGGAGACTGTGACGATCTATATCCCCGAGCACAGCCCTTGGGCGCAGAATCTGTACCGCAAGGGCCAGGCTGCAGGCCGAGAGGAAGGCCGAGAAGAAGGCCGAGAAGAAGGCCGCGCCGCAGGAGAGGCGGCCTCTGTGCTCGCGGTTCTCCGCTTCCGCGGCATCGACGTTCCCCTCGAGCGGCACCAGCAGGTCACCACCTGCACCGACCTGGCCCTCCTGGAGGTCTGGCTGCGGCGCGCTCTCGAAGCCACGCACATCGACGACCTCTTCGACGACGGTTCGGAGCCGGAACCCCGGTCCTAGGTACGTGGTGGTAAGCGGGTCACCCCAGCCCGGTCCTTCCAAGGGTGACCCGCTGGGTGGTCTCCTGGGCGAGGCGCGCCACGCGCCCAGCCGAGGCCCCCGTGCGATCGTGGGTGGCTGCTGTCGTCGTTATTCGACTACGACCGACCGGGTCGATTTCTTCCTGGCGCCCAGTGATACCGCGCCGCTGCGGTGACCGCCGGTTCGGTCGTATCACTTGACCGGCACGGGCTGAGTCCTCGGCATGGTCCTGATCTGGTTGGAGAGGAAGAGCGTACCGATGAGCAGGAGCTGACCCAGACCTGAAGCCAGGGCGACGGTCCCGGGGCCCTGCGAGGTGGCGAGCCAGCCCACAAGGCCCAGGCCGAGCGAGCGCAGACCCATCGAGCCCGTCCATTCGTACGAGCTCACCCGCGACAGCATGACACGCGTGACGCCGGTCTGGAGCGTGGTGTCCCACAGCGTGTTGAACACCATGAGACCGATTCCGGAGACCGCCGCCGCGGCGGCGACGACCGCGGTGGACGGGAAGGCGCCGAGCGCGATAACGGGCAGGGGGAACAGCACCAGGCACAGAACGGCCGTGCGCAGCGGGAATCGCGGACGCCACAGCATCGAGACAAGTCCGCCGACCACCGAGCCGCCGCCGAAGGCGATCAGAATGATCCCCCAGGCGACCGAGCCGCCCAGAGCGTCGTGGGAGATGACGGGTCCGAGGACGTTGAACGCCGCCTGCAGCATGTTGATGACGGAGGTCACGCACACGATCGACCAGACCCACGAAACGGCCCAGAAGCCTTCCATCCGGCGACGACGTCGCTCCAGACGTTCTCGACCCGGAAGCGGGATCTCATCGCGGGAAGCCGGATACGCCGCAGGAACAGGGCACTGACGAGAAACGTCACGGCGTCCGCGGCGATGGCCCATCCCGGGCCGACGACCAGGACCAGCAGGCCGCCGAGCACTGGTCCGGCGATCTTCGCCGTGGACTTCAGCAGGCTGAGAAGGGCGTTCGCCTCCTGGAGCCGCTCCGGCTCGACTGTGTCGCGGACCATTCCCGCGATGGCGGGGGCGAACGCCGCCGAGGCCAGGCCGTGGACGGCCTGGAGGAGAACGAGGTGCCAGATCTCGGCGGCTCCCCCGACGAGCAGGAACGACAGGACGGCCTGACTCGCGAGACGTACCAGGTCCGAGGTCATCATGACAGCGTTCCGCGGTAGCAGGTCGCCGAGCACCCCGCCGATCAGCATGAACGCGATCATCGGGACGGTCCGTGCGGCCAGCACCAGGCCGAGGGCGGCGGGGGAATCCGACAGGGCGAGCACCGCGAACGCGAGCGCGGTGACGACGATCTCGTCCCCACGCTCGAGGCGCTCTGGGCGGCGAAAAAGCGGCGGAAATTCGGCGCCCGGAGAACTGCGAGCCTGCTCTTCATGGTCATCTTTCGCGGCCGTCTTTCACGAAGGCGCGTTCTCTTCACCCGCTGTCGAAGGTGCGCTCGGCCCAGAGCGCCTGCGGGGGCGACGCACGCGACGGGCAGGTTCTCATACGTTGATCGACCGCCAGGCCAGTCCGATGGCCTGGCGCTCTTCGGTCGCGACGTTGAGCCAGAAGGCGCTGCCCGTCCGTTCAGCGAGCACGACGGCTTCGGCGATGCGTCGCTTCGCCTCGCCCGTCTGGCCGAGGAGACGGTGGGCTCGTGCCAGATAGACGAGGCAGCCCGCCTCCGTGGACTTCGTCTTGCTGGCGAGCGACGCTTCCAAGGCGTCGGTGAGCACAGAGAGAGCCGCATCGGGTTCACCGAGCTCGATCAGGACTTTCCCTAATGTCCACCCGAATGACGCCTGATGCATGGCGTCGCCCGCGCGCTGAGCCATCGCCGCTCCCGTTTCCAGCGCGACCACGGCGTCCTTGAGCTGTCCGAGGCCCTCGTACGCGATCCCGAGCATCAGCTGTGCGTATCGTTCCCCCACGTCTGAGGAGATCTGGCGCGCGATCACACGTTGGGCGGACGCCTGGTCCAGAACATCGTGGAATTTCTCCAACCTGATGTAGAGGTTGGCCAGATTGCCGTGGGCCCGTTGCACGTTGAACTGATCGTTCAACCGCTGTGCCAGCCGTAGGTGCTCCTCCTGGTGGCGGAGGGCGGCGTCGACGTCGCCCATGTAGTACAGGCCCGTTGAAACGTGGACATGCGCCTCCATGGCGATGACCTCGTCCTTGAGCCGGTCTGCTGTGAGGAGCAGCCGCCGGCCAAGAGAGATCAGGTCGGCGATCCGATAGGACTTCTGCTGGTACCACCAGAGGGCGAGTCCGATCGCCGCTCCCAGGCGAGCCACGTCGTCGTCCGGATCCGCCATCGCCTGGACAGCAGCGGCGAGCAGAGTAGGTTCTTCTGTGGCGAGCCAGGCGTACGCCTCTTCCGCGCTTTCGAAGCGGCGGCTAAGGGCCTCGACTCTCGGGTGAGTGGAGAGCACCCGGTTGGGGTCGCTGATCTTCACCGCGGATCGCGCGGATGCGGCGTAGTAGCCGAGTACGCGGATGAGTGGCGCGGTCCTCTCCTCGACAGCGGTCAGTTCGCCGGCGAAGAGCCGGACGAGATCGTGGAGGTGGTAGCGCCCCCGCTCGCTGCCTTCGAGCAGATGGGCATCGCGCAGCCGTTCGAGGGCGCGTTCGGCTTCGACCGGCGAAGATTCGGAGAGCACGGCGGCTGCTTCCGCTGTGATGTCCGGCACGTGAAGCACCCCTAGCAGGGCCAGCATGCGTGCGGCCATGCCGTCGACCACGCGCGCGCTGCCGTTGAGCGCGTTCCAGCTCGCCGCCAGGCTGGAACGGACGGCGAGTTCGCCTGTTTCCAGCTCTTGGAGCCGATTGCGTTCGTCGGTGAGTCTCGTGGCCAGCGCGCCCACGGTCCAATCAGGGCGGTCGGCTAATCGGGCGCCCGCTATCCGCAGGGCGAGGGGAAAGCCGTCGCAGAGGCGGACCAGCCGGGTGCTCTGGTCGAGGTCGGCGGAGATGCGGCCGGCGCCGACGAGCTTGGCCAGCATGGTGCGGGCTTCCGCGTCAGACAAGGGGTCCAGGCTGACCTGGACGCAGTCGTCGCCGGCGACGAGGGATTCCCGGCTCGTCACCACGATCGCCGTGCCGAGGGGCATCGAGAGGAACGGCCTGACCTGGGCGAGATCGGCCGCGTTGTCGAGGAGGACAAGGAGGCGTCTGTCCTGGACCTTGCTCCGCCACAGGGCAGCCGCCTCGTCCTCGTCCGTGGGTATGGCGCTGTCCGGCGTGCCGATGCTCCGGAGCAGCCGGCTGAAGATCTCATGGGATGACAGCCGGGGGACGTTCGGCGTGCCGCCGCGGAGGTTGACATACATCTGCCCGTCCGGAAACCGGTGCCGCACCATGTGGGCGACGTGCCGGGCCAGCGCCGACTTGCCGACGCCGGGCGGGCCGGAGATCGCGGCGAACGGATGCGGAGGATCGTCGTCCCAAGGGTCCAGCAACGATCTCAGGCGGATGGTCTCCTTCGCCCGGCCGATGAATCCGGCCACGTCGCGGGGGAGCTGCCTGGGTGCCAGATGCTCCTGACCCGGCTGCTCGCCGCCTCCGGACAGGACGAGGTGATGCGCTTGGCGCAGGCCTTCGCCGGGCATCGCGCCCAGTTCATCGGAGAGAGTACGCCGGGCTTCCTCGAAGACCGTCAGGGCCTCGGCCTGGCGTCCGCACCCATGCAGGGCCAGCATGAGCAGTTCGAGAGAGCGTTCGCGAAGAGGGTGGCGGCGTGTCAGGTTCTGGAGGTCGGCGACCGTCTCCTGCGGGCGGCCGAGCTGTAACAGTGCGTCGGCCCGTGTTTCCAGCGCGATCAGGTGGAGCTCTTCCAGGCGAGCGCGTTCACCTTCTGCGAACGGGCCGGGAACGCCGCTCAACGCCGGGCCGGTCCATAACGCGAGAGCCTGGTCGAGCACGCCCAACGCACGGTCCAGGTCATGATCCTGCACCGCCTGCCGTGCCGTGTCGAGCAGCTCGGCGAAAACGCAGGCGTCCACCTGGCTCGGATCGACGTGCAACACATATCCGCCTGATGCGCCCACCACTACCTTCGAGGGCTCGCGACGTCGGCGGTCCGGCTCGCACGCGCGCCTCAATCCTGCGATGTAGGTGTAAACGCTCTGCTCGGCGGTGGGAGGGGGACAGTCTCCCCACAGGCCCTCGACCAGTTGGGTCATGGTGACCACTCGCCGGGAACGCGTCGCCAGCATCACCATGATCGCCTGTTGGCGCGGAGTCCCCAGGTCGATCTCCTGATCATCGATCACGCCGATGACGGGGCCCAAAAGGCGTATTGCCGGACCGGCCGTCATGCGCCCCCTGTCGATCGCGAACGGATTCACCTGCGCCAGCTTAATCAGAATGGCCGTCGCGTAAAGGCCCGAGCCGCGTTGTAGAAGGAATGTAGACGCGGCCGGTAACGTGCGGATGAGCCACTGGATGAGCTGGTTCGGCCTCGTGTCCATGCTGGTCAGCGGCTCGGGGAGGCGGCATGAGGGGATGGGCGCGGTAAGAGGGGCGCGGATCGGAACGGGTGCCCCAGCGTGCGGGCTGGAGGCGGTGGTGCGGGTGAGCCTACGCTGTTACCGATACGCAGGGTGGAGGAGCTGACCGGAAGAAATCTGGCCACGATGACCGATCGTGTGGATTTCTTTCTCGCGCTCAAAGGTGCGAGGGCCGCCGCGGCAGTCATTCCCATGAGGGCCGGCGGGCGCATGTGCGGAGGATCCAGAAGGGCCTAGTATGCGAGGGAAACGGCGGGAAGAGGGGTCACAGCGACGTGGGCGGGCCTGGTCGTCTTCCGCGGAAGACGTGGCCGACGGGGGCACGGTGCGGTTGCATGCCCTTGATCAGTCGTGTGCCCCCTCTCGCCGAATGCTCAGCAGCAGTGTTCCGCGTCCTGCAGACTCGAAAGGGAGGCAGACGATTCGGCACTTGCGGCCGTAACATTGCCTCCAACGACTACCGCGGCCAAAACCACGGCAGCCAGAGCAGACAGGGCAATACGCATACGCATGGAGGACTCTCCCTCGCCTATGTGGGGTTGCTCGGACTTCATCATCTCAGGGAGCGGCGACAGTGACCACATCTGACCTGGTCGGACTCCGTATCAAAACGGTTCGGCGACAGCGCGGCCTGTCGCAGGCGCAGCTGGCGCATCCCGAGTTGTCTGACAGCTATGTCTCCTTGATCGAGAGTGGCAAGCGTACCCCGACCCCCGCCGTCCTGGAGCTCCTGGCCCAGAAACTCGACTGCTCGCTGTCCTATCTGATCAACGGCGTGACCGCCGAGCAGATGGAGGACATCGAACTCGCGCTCGGCTACGCACGCCTGGCGCTCGAGAACGGCGAGGTCTCCGAGGCCCGCACGCGCTTCAACGAGCTCCTGGCGGACAACAACCTGACAGGGCTGACCTCGCTACGTCAAGAGACCGAATACGGGCTCGCCCTCGCGACGGAGGCCGGCGGCGACCTCGACGCGGCGATCTCCATCCTGCTCAGGCTGCGGGAAGAAGACCTGCCTTCCGAGCGGCAGATCGAGGTCGCGATCGCGCTCTGCCGCATCTACCGGGAGAGCGAGCGGCTGGCCGAGGCCGTCGAGGTCGGCGAGCAGCTGCTCGTCGGCAGCGCCCGCCCCGCCTGGACCGACCTGCTCGTCGAGCTGGGCGGCACCCTGCTGGCCGCCTACATAGAGCGTGGCGACCTGCTGCGCGCCAGGCAGTTCGCGGCCGAGCTGCTCAACGCCGCCGACGCGCTCGGCACGCCACGCTCGATCGTGGCGGCCACCTGGATGGCCTCCAACACCGCGCAGATCACCGGCCACCCGGAGGAGGCGCTGTCGTTCTCCGAGCGGGCCATGGCCGTGCAGCTGGAGAACGGCCAGCCGCGCGCCATCGCCAGGATGCGGCTCGCGCTCGCGCAGAAGCGCCTGGAGGCCCGGCCCCACGAGGCCGCGGCCGTGCGCGACACCCTCCGCAACGCGGTCGCCGAGTTCGAGCAGACCTCCACGAGCACGATCCAGCGGGCCCGCCTCCAGGTGGAGCTGGCCAGGGCCGAGTCCATCACCGGCGAGCTCGACCAGGCCGTCGAGCACGCCGTCGCGGGCCGCAACATGCTGCCCAAGTCGGGGATGGCGCTGGGCGCCGAGGCCGACCTGCTGCTCGGCAGGATCTACGGCGCGGTCGGGCGCTCGCAAGAGGCCGCCGCGCACGTCACCGCCGCACGCGACTGGCTCGCCCCGCTGCCCGACTCCCGCCGCTCGGCCGCCACCTGGTACGCCACGGCCGAGACGATGGAGCAGCTCGGCGACTCAGACGGCGCGGTGGAGGCGTACCAGCGGGCACTGGCCTGCGCGGGGCTGTAGCGAGGTCAGGACCGGGCAGTGGCGTCGGTAGCCTTGAGGATGTCATGAAGAGATCCCCGTTCGCTGCGCTCGCCGCAGTCGCCGCCGCCCTGCTCGTGCTCGTCACCGCCGCTCCCGCGCTGGCGCACGACGCGCTCAAGAGCAGCTCCCCGGCCAAGGGCGCCGAGGTCAAGGCCCTCGAGGAGGTGCGGCTGGAGTTCTCCTCCGGCGTGCGCCTGCCGTACGTCATCGTGCGCGGTCCCGGCGACGCCGGGCACCAGCGTGGCAAGCCCGAGGTGGCCGGCAAGGTGGTGACGCAGGCGGTCGACGGGCCGCTGCCCGACGGGAAATACACGATCGCCTACCGGGTCGTCTCGTCCGACGGGCATCCCATCGAGGGCGAGATCCCGTTCAAGGTGGAGGGGGCGGAGACGCCGTCCCCCAGCGCTTCCGCCTCCGAGAGTGCGGCGCCGGCGAGCTCCGCCCCGCCTGCCCAGGCCCAGAGCCAGGCCCAGAGCCAGGCCCAGCCTCCGGCCACTGACCAGGCGGCGGCCTCCCAAGCGGCGACGTTCCCGGTCTGGCTCGTCATCGTGATCGGCGCGCTGATCGGGATCGGCATCGGCTTCCTGCTCAGCGCGCGGAAGAAGAAGCCATGAGCAAGGCGGCGCGTCTGGCGCTGGCCGGGGCGGCCGCCGCGGTCGTCGCGCTGGTGATCGGCATGATCGCCGGCGGCCGGGCGTTCCCGCGGATCATCCCGGGGCTGCCCGACTCCGGAGCGGTCGTCCGGTGGGGGCTGCCGCTGTCCAAGCTGGCCATGGACCTCTCGGGCCTGGCCACCGTCGGCCTGCTGCTGATGGCCGCCGCGCTGCTGCCCAACGACAAGGGCGTGCTCGGCAGGAGCGGCGTCGAATACGTCAAGGCCGCCTCGTGGGCGGCGCTGGCCTGGGCGGGCTCGGCCTTCGCCGCCATCGTGTTCGGCACCGCCGACTCCATCGGCAGGACCGTGCCCGAGATCCTCAGCGGCCCCTTCCTCACCAGCTACGCCACCCAGACCACGCAGGGCGTCGCGCTCACGCTCGTGGTGCTGTTCGGGGTGGCGATCGCGCTGTTCTCGCGCGGTGCCATCACGGCCGGGGCCGCGGCGGGGCTGCTGGTGTTCGCGCTGGCGACGCTGCTGCCCGTGCCCCTCACCGGGCACAGTTCGTCCTCGCCCAACCACGACCTGGCCACGTCGGCGGTGTCGCTGCACCTGCTCGCGCTCGCGCTCTGGGTGGGCGGGCTCGCCGTGCTGGCCCTGCACGCGGTCCGCCGTCAGCCGCAGCTCGAGGTGGCCGCGGCGCGCTTCTCCGACATGGCCGTCTGGTGCTACGCCGGGGTCGGCGTCTCCGGGGTGTTCAGCCTGGTCGCGCGGCTGGGCGCGCTGTCCGACCTGTGGACCAGCCAGTACGGCCTGCTCGCCGTGGCCAAGATCGTGGCCTTCGTGCTCCTCGGCTACGTGGGCTACTGGCACCGGCAGCGCACCATGGCCGACCTGCGCAAGGGCAGGCCCCATGCGTTCACCCGGCTGGCCTCCGGCGAGTTCCTGCTCATGCTCGCCACCGTCGGCGTGGCCGTGGCGCTGTCGCGCACGCCGCCGCCGGAGTTCAGCGTCCCCGCCGACCGGGCGTTCGAGCTGCTCGGCTTCCCGATGCCGCCCGAGATCACGCTCGGCAACGTGTTCACCCTGTGGTGGTTCGACCTGTTCTTCGCCGCTGTCGCCGCCGTACTGGGCGGCCTCTACGGGATCGGCGTCTACAGGCTGACGCGGCGCGGCGACAAGTGGCCGTGGGGACGCACGGCCTCGTGGTACATCGGGGTGGCCCTGCTCGTCTTCGCCACGCAGAGCGGCCTGTCCCGGTACGCCAAGGTCATGTTCGACATGCACATGATCGAGCACATGACGCTCTCCATGGTCGTGCCGATCTTCCTGGTCCTCGGCGGCCCCGTCACGCTGGCCCTGCGCGCGCTCAAGCCCGCCACCCGCCGGGGTGACCGGGGGCCGCGGGAGTGGATCACGACGATCCTGCACAGCAGGTTCGCCAAGGTCATCACGCATCCCGGCGTCGCCACGTTCATCTTCGTGGCCTCGACGTACGCGCTCTACTTCACGCCGCTCTTCGAGTCGGCGATGCAAGAGCATCTCGGGCACATCTGGATGACCCTTCACTTCCTGCTCAGCGGGTGCCTGTTCTTCTGGGTCATCATCGGCATCGATCCCGGGACCAACCGGCTCCCGTACGTCGGGCGGCTGCTGATGCTCTTCGTCACCATGCCGTTCCACGCGTTCTTCGGGATCGCGTTGATGATGATGGGCACGGTGATCGCGTCCGACTGGTACGAGCAGCTCGGCCGCACCTGGGGCGACACGCTGATCCAGACCCAGCGCGACGGCGGGGCCATCGCGTGGGGGTTCGGCGAGATCCCGACCCTGATCGTGCTGCTGGCCATCGCCGCGCAGTGGTACCGGGACGACGAGCGGCAGGCCCGGCGCACCGACAGGCGGGCCGACCGCACGGGCGGGGGCGATGCCGACCTCGACTCCTACAACGCCTATCTCGCCCGTCTCAACCGCGCCGACAAGGGCGAGTAGCCCTTCTCCCCGCGGTTTTGCGGGCGAGTAGCGGTTCCGCCATGGCCTTCTATCTTCCCACTACACGTCTCTGGACCGGCCGGTAGCCTGTCGCGCAGGGGAGACGGGCATAACCGCATCAGTCAGCGTGCGTAGGCCTTGAGGGGGGATGCGCACCGCCAGGTTGGAGCGCCGGAGTGGGGACCGGCGCGGGACCGGCGTGCCGAGGAAGGCGAGACCATTGGCGGAAGAGACACGGATGCGCGGGGGGCAGAGCCTGGGGGAGGCGCTCGAGAGCTACCTCACCGAGTGGTCCGAGCGTACGGGGATCGTCGTGGAGACCTGGGCACTGCCCGCCACCGACGTCTCCTCACGGGTCTTACGCGGCGTCATGGCCGCGATGGACGATGCCCTGTCCAACGTCGAGCTGCACAGCCGGGCCCGGATCGTCTCCATCGCGGTGACCGTCTCCAAGAGCGGGCTGCGCATGACGATCAGCGACGACGGGCAGGGCTTCTCCCTCACGGGCGCGGGGGGCGGGATCGCCAGGATGCGGGCGGCGTTCGCGGAGATGGGCGGGATTCTCTCGGTCAACAGCGTGCCGGGACAGGGCACGACGGTGACCGGGGTGGTGCCCAGGCACCGGTGACACCCCCGCCGCCTTCCCAGGTCTCAGGGGAGGGTGAGGATCTCGCTGCCGGTCTCGGTCACCACGATCGTGTGCTCGAACTGGGCCGTGCGCTTGCGGTCCTTGGTCACCGCGGTCCACTTGTCGGGCCAGATGTCGTACTCGATCGTGCCCAGCGTGAGCATCGGCTCGATCGTGAACGTCATGCCCGGCACCAGCTCCACCCGCAGCGACGGGTCGTCGTAATGAGGCACCATCAGGCCGGAGTGGAAGCTCGTGCCGATGCCGTGACCCGTGAAGTCGCGCACGACGCCGTAGCCGAAGCGCTTGGCGTACGCCTCGATGACCCGCCCGACCACGTTGAGCTGCCGTCCGGGCGCGACCGCCTTGATGGCCCGCATCATCGCCTCGCGCGTGCGCTCCACCAGCAGCCGCGACTCCTCGTCCACCTCGCCCACGAGGTAGGTGGCGTCGGTGTCGCCGTGGACGCCGCCGATGTAGGCGGTGATGTCGACGTTGACGATGTCGCCGTCCTGGAGCACGGTGTCGTCGGGGATGCCGTGGCAGATCACCTCGTTGATCGACGTGCACAGCGACTTGGGATAGCCCTTGTAGCCCAGCGTGCTCGGGTAGGCGCCGTGGTCGATGAGGAACTCGTGGCCGATCCTGTCGAGCTCGTCGGTCGTCACGCCCGGCTGGATGTGCTTGGCGACCTCGCCGAGGGCCTGGGCGGCGATCCGGCCGGCCACCCGCATGCGCTCGATGATCTCGGGGCTCTTCACGTCGGACTCGCCGGTCCTGGGGCGCTTCTTACCGACGTACTCCGGCCGCTCGATGTGGGCGGGAACCTTTCGCATGGGCGAAACTCGCCCGGGCTGGAGCAGTGTCGTCATGAAACATGAGTCTACGGGGCAGAATTGACCTCGTGAGCGAAGGCCAGTGGTGGTTCTGTCTCAAGCACATGCGGGTCGAGCCCGAGCAGGGCTGCCCCAACAAGGACCGGATGGGTCCCTACGCGTCCGAGCAGGAGGCGGCCGGGGCGCTGCAGCGCGCCGCCGACCGCAACAAGGCCTGGGACGAGGCGGAGGAAGAGGACTAGGGAACGATCGCGTACGCCCTGACCGGGAACGTCCCCATGCCCGCGACCATCGGGGGCGCGGCATGGAAGCGGAAGCCGCCTGAGGGCAGCTCCGCCAGGCCCGTCAGGTGCTCGACCAGCGGGATCCCCGCCTTCAGCAGGATCGAGTGGGCGGGGCGCTCGCCGCGTGGCGGGGTGTCGTCGATGTTGAGCGAGTCGATCCCCACCAGCGCCGCCCCCTGGTCGGCCAGCCACCGCGCCGACTCGGGCGCGAGGTAGGGGTGGCCGTGCAGGTACGCGTCGGTGCCGAAGTGACGGTCCCAGCCGGTGTGGATCAGCACGGCTTTCCCGCGTACGTCCAGACTCTCGTCGATCACCACCTCCCGGCCCTCGCCGGCGCGGACCAGGAGGCCAGGCAGGTCCACCAGCTTGCTCAGCGGCACCTGCGACAGGTCGGGCCCGTCGGCGTAGCGGTGGTACGGGGTGTCCAGGTAGGTGCCGGTGTTGGCGGCGAGCGTGATCATGCCGATGTGGAACTCCGTGCCCGGGGCGTACACCGCGCGCGAGTCCTCCCGGGTCAGGTGCACCCCCAGCTTCGGGCCGGGGATGCCGGGATAGGTGATCATCCCGTCGACGATGGGGTGACTGAGTTCGACGATCATTTGGCGGCTCCTGCTCGCGCGAGTTTGACGAGGGCCACGGCGCCGATGCCGGCCCAGATGAGATTGAGCCCGGCCGACGGCCAGGCCGCGTTGTAAGCACTGTTGATCATCAGGCCGACCGAGCCGGCGAGGTTGACGAGCTGGTACGTCACGCCGTCCCCCGACAGCCGGGACGAGGTGACCAGGGCGTACCCGGCCAGCAGCAGCGCGGCGCCGACCCAGCCGACGGCAGCGAGGACGAGATCCATGGCGGCCATTGTCCGGATCCAGGGCGCTGAAGCACAAATAAAGAAAGCTAAAGGTCCGCGTAAGCTGACCTGCATGGATATTGATCCACGGCGGCTGCGCGTCCTCCACGAGGTCGCGCGGCGCGGCGGCGTGATGCGCGCCGCCGAGGCACTCTACCTGACCCCCTCGGCCGTCTCCCAGCAGCTCGCCCAGCTCGAACGCGAGGTCGGGCTGGCCCTCATCGACCGTTCCCAGCGCAGCGTCTCACTCACCCCGGCCGGACGGGTGCTCGCCGGTTACGCCGAACGCGTGGAGGAGGAGCTGCTGGAGGCCAGGCGCGAGCTCACCCGCTTCACCGAACGCCTGGCCGGACCTGTGCGCATCGCCGCCTTCCCGACGGTCATCAAGCACGTGCTGGTGCCCGCCATGCGTGACCTGGCCGCGCGCCACCCCAAGATCACTCCGACCATCCACGAGATCTACGGCCAGCCCGCGCTGCAGGAGCTGCGGATGGGGGCCGTGGACGTGCTCATCACCGAGCAGGACATGAGCCTGCCCGCGCTGTCGCAGCCGTCGCTGAGCACCCGGCTGCTCTACGTGGACGAGTACCGCATCGTGCTGCCGCCCGACTGGCCCGATCCCCACACGGTCGCGGAGCTGATGCAGCAGCCATGGGTGGCCGGCGAGCCGACCCAGGCGTGCGGCCAGGCGCTGGAGCGGCTGGCCGGGCTGCACGGGTTCGAGCCGCGGAAGGTGCACGTGATCACCGAGTTCGGGCCGACGCTCGCGCTGGTGGCGGCGGGGCACGGGGTGGCGATCGTGCCCGCGCTGGCTCTGCTGGACGTGCCCGAGGGCGAGGTGCGGGTGAGCGAGATCCGGGATGTGGGGGCGCGCAGGCTCGACGCCGTCACGCGGGTGAGCCGTACGAGGTCGGGGGAGCCCGACCCGGTGCAGGCCGTGGTGATCGGCGCGATCGAGGAGACCACGGCGGCGCTCGGCACGTCGTTGAGCGGACGCCTGGCCGGTCCGCCGGCCGAGGAGCGCCCGGCCGGTCCGGCGGTCGGAGACCCGCCTGGCGGGTCCGCGGGCTGAGGAGCGCCCCGCTACTCCGCCAGCTGGGGACCGCTGACCTTCTCCAGCAGGCGGGCCAGGCGCTCGCGCAGACCGGGGCGGCGCTCCTGCTCTCCTGCCGCCGCGCTCACCAGGTGCTGCGCCCCGTCGAATGTCACCAGCCCCTCGCGCGGCACCTGGATGGCGTCGTGGGCCAGCCCGGCCAGCTCGCGGTCGCCGCCCTCGATGGCCAGGATGGTCGCCCCCGTGCGCCGCGCGTCGTTCACGCGTTCGAGCAGTGGCACCGGCGCCTGCTGCTCGGCCAGCACGAACAGCGTCTCGCCCCGGGCCGCCCGCTCCAGGCGCTCCAGGCCGACGCGCAGATGAGCGGGGGCGTCGGCGGGCGGCGCCCAGCGCACCAGCGTGGGCGTGAGCTGCGACAACCCCGAGAACCTGGCCTCGTCGGCGAGGTGCGCGGTCAGGTGCCAGGGCTCCTCGTCGGGGGTGCCGACCAGGAGCAGGCCGCCGGGGGAGCGGGTGGCACGCAGGGCGACGCCCAGCTCGCGGGCGCGTTCGAGCCAGCCGGTTTCGGCCAGGAGCTCGCGGAGCAAGGCCACCGATCCTGAGTCCATGTCACCCATGGTGCACGACCGGAACGGCCGGGGTGGCTGATTCGGGAGTGATGTGTTGACACGAGGTATGTTTCCGCGTCATATCGGGCCTTGACACGGGGTTACTCCCGGGTAACGATCGGCTCGCGGCGCCGCCGTCCCAAGTATGTGGTCCTCACGGAGAGGGGCGGCACATGACCTTACGTGTCCGCGTCAGCATGTCCATGATCCTGTTATTGATCATGTCCCTCACCACGACCCCGGCCCGCGCCGCGGCTCCGGGAGACGTGGTCTCCGCCCAGCCCACGACCGTCTACCTCCTGCCGGGCAAGCTGCTGGAGGTCCCGGTCAACGCCTGGCACCTCCGCTACACCTCCACCTCCGCCACCGGCGCGCTCAACACCGTGTCGGGGACGCTGCTCGTGCCCAAGAGCGCCTACCCGCTCGGCGCGCGCCCCATCATCGGGTACGCCGTCGGCACCCACGGGCTCGGCGACCAGTGCGCCCCCTCGGTCAGCATGAGCCAGGGCCGGGAGGCCGAGCTCGCACTGGTGAGCCTCTTCCTGCTCAAGGGATTCGCGGTGGCCATGACCGACTACGAGGGGCTCGGCACGCCGGGGCCGCACACGTACATGGCCGGGATCTCGCAAGGGCACGCCGTGCTCGACTCGATCAGGGCCGCCACCCACGTGTCCGGGGCCGGGCTGTCGAGCGGGGCGCCCGTCGCCGTCATGGGCTACTCCCAGGGCGGCTCGTCGGCCGGGTGGGCGGCGCAGCTGCAGCCGTCGTACGCGCCCGAGCTGCGGCTCAAGGGCGTCGCGGCCGGCGGCGTGCCCGCTGACCTGCACGCGGTCGCCGACCACCTGGACGGCGGGCCGAACTTCGGCCTGGCGGCGGCGGCCGGGGTCGGCCTCGACGCGGCCTACCCCGAGCTGAACCTCCAGGCCGACCTCAACGACCGGGGCCGCGCGCTGCTCGCCGACGCCGCCGACGACTGCGTGGGCGACCTCGGCAAGCTGGCGGGGCTCAGCTTCTCCGACCTGAGCCCGGTGGACCTGCTCGACCAGCCGAAGTGGCTGGTCCGGCTCGGGCAGAACCGCCTGGGCGCGGTGGCTCCGCGGGTGCCGATGTTCCTGTATCACGCGCAGGGTGACGAGATCATCCCGCTCGCCGTGGGGTCCACGCTGCGGTCCGAGTACTGCCGGGCCGGCGTGACCGTACGGTGGACGGCGCTGCCCGCGCCCGACCACGTCTCGGGGGCCGTCGAAGGAGGGCCGCTGGCGATCGAATGGCTGGCCCTGCGGATACTCGGGCTGCCCGCCACCGGGAACTGCTGACTGATTCCGCAGCCGGGCTCGACGGTTCGAGCCCGGCTGAATCGGAGCCGACCATGGCTGGCATGATCGGGCATGTCAACTGCACCCACCTGGAAGGAGGAGGCTTGCTCTCGCGACGTCCGGCTGGATGTCGGACGACCGTAGCGTTCGGGCGGTTGACCGCGCCCCGGGCGGCATGCCGCCCGCGATGGAGTGATGGCCGATATCGGGCCTGGAGCCGTTTCCCGGTCGCCCGGTGCCTTTGGCCCTGTCCATCACCGGCGTGTAACCATAGCATCACACACGGGCACTCTGTAGGTGCTCCTGGCAAAGGATCAATATGACAGACGTGAGCGGACTCTCCATCGCCATCCTCGGCGGCACCGGCGACCAGGGGAAAGGGCTGGCGCGGCGGTTCGCGCTGGCGGGGCATCAGGTGCTGATCGGGTCGCGTAGCGCGCAGCGCGCCCAGGACGCGGCCGCCGACATCGGGGCGGGCGCGAGCGGCGCCGAGAACGCCGTGGTCGCCGCCCAGGCCGACATCGTGATCGTGGCGGTGCCGTACGAGGGGCACAAGGCGCTGCTGGAGTCCCTGCGCGCCGAGCTGGCCGGGAAGATCGTGGTGGACTGCGTGAACCCGCTCGGGTTCGACAAGCAGGGCGCCTACGCGCTGCCGGTGGCGGAGGGGAGCGCGGCGCAGCAGGCCGCGGCGGTGCTGACCGAGAGCCGGGTGGTGGCGGCCTTCCACCACGTGTCGGCGGTCCTGCTGATGGACCCGGCGGTGGAGAAGGTGGACCTCGACGTGCTGGTGCTGGGCGACGACCGCGAGGCCACCGACACGGTGCAGGCGCTGGCCGAGGTGATCCCGGGCGTGCGCGGCGTCTACGGGGGGCGGTTGCGCAACGCCCACCAGATCGAGGCGCTCACCGCCAACATCATCTCCGTGAACCGCCGCTACAAGGCCCACGCCGGGCTGCGCATCACCGACATCTGATCCGGAAAGTCACAGCCAGCCCGCGTCCTCGGCGATGCGGATGGCGTCGATCTTGTTGCGGGCTCCCGTCTTCGTGATCGCCCCCGTCAGGTAGTTGCGTACGGTGCCGGGGGATAGGTGGAGGCGGGAGGCGATCTCCTCGGCGGAAGCGCCTCGGGCCGCCTCCTTGAGCACCGTGGACTCGCGCGGCGTCAGGGGGCTCTCGCCGTACTGCATGGCCGCGGACACCAGCTCGGAGTCCAGCACGCGCAGCCCGGACGCGGTGCGCCTGATCGCGTCCGCCAGCCGGTCGCCGGGGGCGTCCTTGACCAGGAACGCCTCGATGCCCGCGGCCAGCGCCCGGCGTACCTGGCCCGGCTGGCCCATGGCCGTGAGCACCAGGACGCGGCACGACGGAAGGCGTTCGAGCAGCGTGGCGGCGGCGGTGATGCCGTCGAGGACCGGCAGGTCGATGTCCACGACCGCGACGTCGGGCCGGACCCGGAGGGCCTCGGGCACGATCTCGTCCCCCCGGGTCACCTCCGCGACCACCTCGATGTCCGGCTCCAGGCGGAGCAGGGCGGTGAGCGCGGCGCGGATCATGTGCATGTCCTCGGCGAGCAGCACCCTGATCATGCCGCGACCTCCACGGCCAGGACGAAGCCCCCGGCTCCGGCCGGGGTGGCCGTGCAGGAGCCGCCCGCCTGGGCCGCCCGCTCCGCGAGACCCGTGAGGCCCCCTCCCGCCTGGACCGCCCGCCCCGTGAGGCCCCTTCCTGCGTGGCCGGGAGGCTCGGGCACGCCGTCGTTGGCCACCTCGAGCCGGAGCCTGCCGCCGTTCACCGAGGTGGTGATGGTGCAGGTCGTGGCCCTGCTGTGGCGCAGCACGTTGGTGACCGCCTCGCGTACGGCCCAGGCCAGCGCCTCCTCCGAGCGTCTCGGCACGGCCACGTCCGCCAGGTGCGCCTGGACGCCGATCCCCGACGACTCCAGCAGCGCCACCGCCCGGTCCATCTCGCCCGCCAGCGACATCGCCCGGTAGCCCCTGGCCACCTGGCGCACGTCCTGGGCCGCCTCCCTGGCGACCTGCACCAGCTCGCCCACCTCCGTGCGGGCGGCGACGGGGTCGCGCTCCACCAGCCGGGAGGCCAGGTCGCCCTTGAGGGCGATCGCGGTGAGGCTGCGCCCGAGGCCGTCGTGCAGGTCGCGGGAGATGCGCAGGCGCTCCTTGAGCACCGCGGCCTCCGCCAGCTCGGCCCTGGCCTGCTCCAGGTCGGCGGTCACGCGTACGAACCGCACCAGCGCGTAGATCATGGCGCCCGTCGTCGGCACGGTCACCACGTAGAAGAGCGTGACCACCGCCACGTGGAAGATCAGCCACAGCGCGACGCCCTCGTACAGCATCATGACGCCGACCAGCGCGGCGCCCCAGCCCAGCGGCAGCAGCACCAGCAGCGCCCCGGCCAGCGTCGGCGCGGCCAGCGCCGACATGCCGCTCGGCAGCAGGAGGTCCGGCAGGTACGTGGCGACCGCCTGGAGCACGAGCGTGAGCGGGAAGGCGGGCGGGCGCTCGCCGCGCAGGCCCGCCCGCATGTTCAGGTAGTGCGTGGAGATCACGGCGAGCATCGCGAGTCCGGCCGTCCCGGCGAAGACCGGTCCCTGCTGGTAGTAGAGCAGCGCGCCCACCAGGTACGCGACCGAGACGGCGATGATGAGGCCGCTCGCGAGCCGCCTCGCGGATTTGGAGACCACGGCGACGATTATGACCGCCCTACGACCGGCGGGGTTCCCAGCGGAACCAGAGCATGATCACGCCGACTCCGACGATCGTCCAGGCGGCCAGGACCAGGGCGGGCACGGCCAGGTCGCCGGTCTTGACGGCGTTCACGACGGCTGTGGTGGGGAGCAGGTCCAGGGCGGGCCGCAGCCACGAGGGGAGCGGGATGGGGCCCATCGCGCCCGCCGACACCCCGGCCAGCAGGAAGACGGGCATGGTGAAGGGCATGGCCAGCTCGGCGCGCGGGATCGCGGCCGTGTACGCGGCGCCGAGCAGGGAGAGCACGACCGCCCCCGCGATCGTGATCGCGGCGAAGCCCAGCGGGTCACCGGGCAGCGGCACCCCGGCCACGAGGCGCGCGGCCAGCGTGCAGAGCACGATCAGGAGCACGGTCTGCGTGGCCGTGCTGGCGATCTGGCCGATCAGCAGCTGCGTGTCCGTCAGCCGGCCGGCCCGCAGCCGCTTGAGCACGAGCTGGTCGCGGCGGGTGGTCAGGGTGACGGCGATGTTCATGAACGCGGTGATCGCCAGCAGGATCGAGAGCATGCTCTGGAAGCTCGAGACGGCGGTGGCCATGTTGACGACGCTCTTCATGAGCAGCGGCATGCCGACGGCCAGCCCCACAGGCATGATCACCGAGGCGAACAGCATGCTCCTGTCCCGCCAGAACAGGAGCGTGCCGAGGCGGTAGGTCGCGGTCAGGCTCATCGGGCGCTCCTCGCGAGGTCCAGGAACAGGTCTTCGAGGGTGGCCGTACGGACCTCCAGGCCGGCCAGGCGCAGGCCGCGCTCGGCCGCCCAGGTCAGCAGCGTCTGCGCGGCCAGGTCGGGGTCCTCGGCGCGGCAGACGGCGCTCTCGCCCTCCATGGTGACCGGCAGCGGCAGGTCGGCCGGGTCGACGTGCGGCGGCAGCCGGAACGCCACCCGCCCCGACTGGGCGGCGAGGGTCTCCGCCATGTCGCCCGACGCGACCACCTCGCCCTCATCCAGGATCGCCATGGCGGAGGCCAGTCGCTGCGCCTCCTCCAGGTAGTGCGTGGTGAGCAGGACCGTGGTGCCCTGCCTGGCCAGGTCGCGGACGACCGCCCAGGTGCCGCCGCGGGCCTCGGGGTCCATGCCGGCGGTCGGCTCGTCGAGGAAGAGCACCTCAGGACGGCCCAGCACGGCCAGCGCCAGGTCGAGCCGGCGCTTCTCGCCGCCCGACAGCTGGCGGACCTTGGTGGACCGCCTGCCGGCCAGCCCCGCCAGCTCCAGCGCCTCGTCGCCGGGCCGGGCGGCGGCGGTGAAGGCGCGCCAGATGTCGACGGTCTGCGCCACCGTCAGGTCAGGGAAGAACCCGGCCTCCTGCAGCATGATCCCGGTGCGCGGCCGGACGGCCGCGCGGTCGGCGTACGGGTCGAGGCCCAGCACCCGTACGGTGCCGCCGTCGGCCCGCTGGAAGCCGGCCAGCACCTCGATCGTGGTGGTCTTGCCCGCGCCGTTGCGGCCCAGCAGGGCGAAGATCTGGCCGGCCTCGACCTCGAAGGAGATGCCCTTCACCGCCTCGAACCCCTGGTGGCTCTTCATGAGCCCGTGCACTTCGATCGCTGTCATGCGTCCGAGTGTTCCGGGGCTGATCGCGGGGTGACAGTGAGGAATTCACGACTTCCGGGAGAGCTTGAGCAGCGCGTCCGTGACGCCCTCCGGGTCGACGAGCTGGTGCAGGTGCATGCCGGGCAGGCGGTTCACGGGCCAGCCTCGGCGGGCAGCGTCCTCGGCGACGCTCTCGTACGGCGGCCCGAACCACAGGCACGAGCACCGGACGTCGTCCCACCCGGAGGGCACGGGGACGAGCTGCGTGTAGTAGTCGAGCGGCAGCCGGGGCTGCTCGGCCGCCACCCGGATGCGCACGGCGGGATCGGGCAGCATGGCCACCACGTCCTCCTCGTCCCACCAGTCGGTCCAGCGCGGCAGCACGCCGTCGGGGCCCGCCAGGTCGTGCAGGAACGGCAGGAAGCTCTCGCCGGCGACCTTGATCAGCCCCTCGCGCGGCGGTATGTGCGCGTCGGCGAACACGCACGCCACCACCCGCTCGCCCAGCCCCTCCTTGACCAGCGGCAGGAAGAAGCCCGCGTTGCTGTGCGCGGCCAGCACGACGGGCCCGTCCGGGGCGACCGCGCGCACCGCCTCCACCACTCGCGGCCAGTACGGCGCGCCGCCCGCCGACACGCCGGTCAGGTCGGGCACCACGGCCGCGTGCCCGCGGCGCTCCAGCGACTCGGCCACGGGCGCCCAGGTCGACGGCCCGACGGAAGGGCTGTGCACGAGTACGAAGGTCGTCTCCATGGCATCCACCCTGTCAGACGATCAGAGGGTGGCGGGAGACCGAGCGGCCCGATCCGTCATAGTCCGCCCAGGCCGCGGCCAGGTTGTTCACCGCTCGCGAAAGCTCCTCCTCCGGGAAGAGGAAGTGCAGGCGCATGCGGTCGGCGTGCCCGCCGAGCGGGTCGAACGATCTCCCCGGCGGCACCGCGACGCCGTGCCTGAGCGCGACCTGGGAGAAGGAGTCGACGTCGCCGCGCGGGATCCGTACCCAGATGGTCTGGCCGCCCAGCGCCGGCTCGAAGGACCACGACGGCAGGTGCGCGCGCAGCTCGGCGCACAGGTGGTCGTGGCGCGCCCGCAACGTGCGCACGCGCGCCGCGCGGATCTCGTCCAGGCGGCGCAGCAGGGCGACGGCGGCGAGCTGGCTGAAGACCTCGCCGCCCAGGTCGTGCACGGCTCGCAGCCTGGACAGCCGCGAGACCAGCGGCGCCGCCGCGCGGATCCACCCGACCCGCAGGCCGCCCCAGACGAGCTTGCTCAGCGAGCTGACGGAGATCAGGTGCTCGCCCCCCTTGAACGAGGCCAGCGGAGGGGGAGTCTCGCCGGTGAAGCAGAGCTCGGCGCAGACCTCGTCCTCGATCAGCGGCACGTCGTGCTCGGTGGCCAGCGCGGTCAGCCGCCTGCGGGCCGGGCGGTCCATGATGGAGCCGTCCGGGTTGCGGGCGGTAGGGACGAAGTAGGCCAGGGCGGGGCGTTCGCGCAGGTCCTCCGCCGTTCCCGGCCGGACGACGGCGGCGGCGTGCCGGAACACCTCGAGCGCGCCCGGGTACGTCGGCGTCTCGGTCAGCACCGTGTCACCGGGCGCCAGCAGCAGGTCGGTCAGCAGCGTGAGGGCCTGCTGCGCGCCCGTGGTGACCATGATCTCGTCGGCCGTCGTGGGCACGCCGCGGCCGGTGTAGTAGGCGGCCAGGGCCGCGCGCAGGGCCTGGGCGCCCGCCGGCTGGTAGCCCATGTCGCGCGTCCCGGCCAGCCGCGCGCCCGCCTCCTCGTACGCCTCGAACATCGCGTCCGGCGGGTCGTCCGGCGCGGCGCACGTCAGGAGCTGCACGCCGTCCGGCGGGTGCAGGATGTGCAGCAACAGCGGGTTGGCCACCACGCTGTCGGCGGTCCGCGTGGAGGGCAGCTCGAGCGCGGCCACCCGGGTGCCGCTGCCCTGGCGGCGCAGCAGGCGGCCCTCCTGCTGCAGCAGGTCGTACGCGGCCACCACGGTGCCCCGGCCCACCGCGAGCCGCTTGGCGAGCACCCGGTCGGGAGGCAGGGCCTGGTCCGGCGGCAGCACGCCGTCGTCGATCAGGGCTCGCAGCCTGGCGGCGAGCAGCAGGTAGAGCGGGCCGCGCCCCGACGCCCAGCGGCCCAGCAGATCGACGAGGTCATCAAGATTGGCCCCATTCATGGACCAATTCTGTCAGATTGGCTCTCACCTCGGACCTCTTCTGCGGCGATGCTGGGTCCATGACCGAATCCCGTCCTGAGATGCTCCGTCCGGAGACCCGCGCCGTTCACGTGCCGCAGCCCTCCATCGAGGGCAGCCGCCCGATCACCATGCCGATCTACCAGACGTCCGGGTTCACCTTCGACGACCCCGCCGTGATGGCGGATGCGATGGGCCGGGCCGACGGGCCGTTTGTGTACGCGCGCTACACCAACCCCACCGTCCGCTCGCTGGAACTGGCCGTCGCCGACCTGGAGGGCGGGGCCGCGGCCATCGCCACGGGCTCGGGAATGGGGGCGATCAACACCGTCCTGCTCGGCCTGCTCAAGCCCGGCGACCACCTCGTCGCCCAGACCTCCCTGTACGGCGGGACCGCCGCCATGATCAACGACCTGGTGGGCAGGTTCGGGATCACGGTGACGTACGTGCCCGAGAACGACCCCGCCGCCCTGCGCGCCGCCGTCCGGCCGGAGACCCGGCTGGTCTACCTGGAGACGATCAGCAACCCGATGACCCTGGTGGCCGACCTGCCCGGGATGTGCGCGGCGGCCCGCGAGCTGGGCATCCTGTCCGTGGTGGACAACACGTTCGCCACGCCCCTGCTCTCCCGGCCCATCGAACACGGGGCGGACATCGTCGTCCACTCCACCACCAAGTACCTGTCCGGGCACACCGACGTGGTGGGCGGCATCGCCGTCTTCGCCACCGACTCCCTCTACGAGAAGGTGTGGCACTTCGCGATCGAGCTGGGAGCCGCGGCGGACCCGTTCGCGGCCTGGCTGTCGCTGCGCGGGCTGCAGACGCTGGGGCTGCGCATGGAGCGCCACTGCTCCAACGCCCGCCTCCTCGCCACCCGCCTCGCGGAGCACCCCGCCGTCACCGCGGTGCACTGGCCGGGACTCTCCTCGCATCCCTCGTACGAGCTGGCCGGGAAGCTGCTGTCCGACTTCGGCGGGGTGCTCTCGTTCGACCTGGCCGGCGGGCGGGCCGCGGGGGAGAAGTTCATGAGCTCCGTACGCCTGGCGCTGCTCGCTCCCTCGCTCGGCGGAGTCGAGACGCTCGTGCTGCACCCCGCCACGACCTCGCATCGCGCGCTGAGCGCCGAGGAGCTGGCCAGGTGCGGGATCGGCGAGGGCACCGTACGCATCGCGGTGGGCATCGAGCACCCCGAGGACCTCTGGGCCGACGTCGCCCAGGCCCTGGCATAGTGGCACTGTGGATTATTCGGATGTGCTGGCTGCGGCCGGTCGTATCGACGGGCACGTGCTCCGCACGCCGGTGCTCGAGGTCTCGGCTGGGATCTTCTTCAAGCTGGAGCTGCTGCAGCACTCCGGGTCCTTCAAGGTGCGGGGCGCGTTCAACCGCATGCTGTCGGCCGGCGAGCTGCCGCCCAGCGGGGTGATCGCCGCCAGCGGGGGCAACCACGGGCTGGCGGTGGCGTACGCGGCGCGGGCCCTAGGAGTGCGGGCGGAGATCTTCGTGCCCGAGGTGACCAGCCCGGTGAAGGTGGCGGGGCTCGCGGCGCTGGGGGCGCACATCACCCAGACCGGCGCCATCTACTCCGACGCCGCCGAGGCCGCCGCCAAGCGCGCCGCCGAGACGGGCGCGCTGGCGGTGCACGCGTACGACCAGGCCGAGGTGGTGGCGGGGCAGGGCACCACGGGGCTGGAGATCGTGGAGCAGACGGACGGCGTGGACACGGTGGTGGTCGCCGTCGGCGGCGGAGGCTTCGCCGCCGGGATCACCCTGGGCACCTCCATGGGCGGTGAGTCCGGGCCGCGGATCGTCGCGGTGGAGCCGGAGCGGATCCCGACCCTGCACGAGGCGTTGCGGGCGGGGGAGCCGGTGCCGGTGGAGGTCGGCGGCGTGGCGGCCGACGCGCTGGGCGCGACCAAGCTCGGCGCCATCCCGTTCGAGATCCTCTCGTCCGCCCGGGTGAAGAGCGTGCTGGTGAGCGACGAGGCGATCGCGGAGGCCCGGCGCACCCTCTGGGCGCGGCACCGGGTGGCGGCGGAGCCCGCGGGCGCGACCGCGTACGCGGCGCTGCTGGCGGGCGCCTATACCCCGGCCCCGGGCGAGCGGGTGGCGGTGGTGCTCTGCGGGTCCAACACCGACCCCGCCACCCTCGCCTGACCCGGCGACCTCACCCCGCTTCAGCACTCCCGTTGGCGGACACCAGCCCGGCGATGTAGTCGGAGACCGCGGCGACGGTCGGCTGCTGCCAGAGCAGGGTCGTCGGCAGCGAGCACCGGAACCGTTTCTCCAGCCGCCGCCGGACGACCACCGTCAGCACCGAGTCCAGCCCCTGCTCGACCAGCGGCCGGTGCGGCTGCAGGTCGCCGGGGTCCAGCCGCATCTCCTTGGCGATCTGCGCGCCGACCTCCTCAAGGAGGAACGCGCGCAGCTCCTCCGGCCCCAGGTCGGCGATGGATTCGGCGGGCCGCGTGCCGTCGGTGCCGTTCTCCGCGGGGGCCGGCACGTCGATCACCGGGTACCGCAGTCCCGACAGCCAGCCGACGACGTCACCGGCGCCGTCGGTCACCCGTACCTGTACCGTGTCGGCGCGCTCGGGGTCGAGCCACACCTCGATCTCCACCGTGTCCGGTGGCTCCCCGACCGCGACCAGCCGATCGACGTGCGTCACCATGCGGAGCAGCGGGTCGCCGGGGAACGCGCTCGGCGCCACCGACATCGCCGCGTCCAGGACGGGCGCCCACGTGGCGGCCGGGCCGCACCGTACCCGGGCGCGCAGCGCGCCGTGGCCGCGCAGCAGTTCCTCGACCGTCCAGTCGAACCCGGTCCCGGGTACGCCGACGGCGGCGAGCCGCTCCATGACCAGGCCCGGGTCCGCCGCCGTGAGCGGGTGCGCCGGTGGGTCCGGTGCCTCACCTGGCGTGGCGGGCACCGTCGCGGTGGCGATCATCTGCCAGGCGGCGTCCGGTTCGCCCGCGGCGCGGGCGGCCAGCCGCAGCTCGCCTCCCTGCCGGACGACCTGGACCTCGCGGCGGTCGGCGGTCAGCAGCGGCGCCGACATCGTCACCTCGCCGAGCGTCCGACCTCCGGAGGCGGCGAAGAAGGTCGCCGCGAGCACCGCGGCCGGCACGATCTCCACGCCCTCGATGGCGTGGCTGCCGGGGTAGGGCCGGGTCTGGTCGTCCACGCCGGTCCGCCAGAGCCGTACGTCGCTGCCCGCGAGGTCGACGCCGTCGCCGAGCAGCGTGTGGGTGTCCGGATCGTGGCCGCGGCCGGCGGTGTCCGGGGCCGACGGCGCACGCCAGTGCCTGCGGTGCTGCCAGGGGTAGGAGGGCAGCACGACCGGCCCGCCGGCGGGCTGCAGGCGATGCCAGTCCACCTCGAGGCCGGCGCAGTACGCCGCGGCCACACTGGCCGGCAGGGTGACGCGCGGGGAGCGGTTGCGCCGCAACGACGCGCCGACGAAGATCTCCTCGTACCCGCCCGCGCCCAGCGTCTCCAGCACCGAGTGGGTGACCACCGGGTGCGGGGAGATCTCGACGAACGCGCGGTACCCGTCCGCCGCGGCCGCCGTGACCGCGTCGGCCAGGCGCACCGGCCGGCGCAGGTTGGCCGCCCAGTACGCGCCGTCGAAGCCGTGACTCGTCCGCGGATCCTCCAGCGCCGTCGAGTAGACGCGGAGGCCAGGGGTGTCGGCCGTCAGGTCGGCCGCGGCGGCGGTCAGCTCCGCCAGGAGCGGATCCATCTGCGGCCCGTGGAAGGCCACGTCCGAGGCGACCCGGCGGGCCGGGATCCCCTGCTCGAGCCAGCCGGCCAGCACGTCGGCCACGGCGTCCGGATCGCCGGAGACGACCGTCGAGCCGGGTGACGACGCGATCGCGGCCACCACGTCGGTACGCTCTCCGAGCAGCCGCGCCGTCTCGGCGAACGGCAGCTGCACCATGACCATCGCACCCCGCCCGGCGACGCGCCGCAGCAGCCGGGAGCGCCGGCAGATCAGCCGGGCCCCGTCCAGGCGGCTCAGCGCTCCGGCCGTCACGGCGGCGGCGATCTCGCCGACCGAATGGCCGATGACCGCGTGCGGGCGCACCCCGTGCTCACGCCAGAGCTCGACGAGGCCGAGCTGCATCACGAAGATCATGGTCTGGATCCGGTCCACGTCGGTCAGCTCGTCCTCGGTGAGCACCTTCCGTGGCGAGAAGCCGATCTCGGCGGCGAACACCGGCTCCAGCTCGTCGACCACCGCGGCGAACGCCGGCTCGGTCTCCAGCAGTTCGCGGCCCATGCCGGCCCACTGCGAGCCGTGTCCGGAGAAGACGAACACCGGGCCGGGACCGGGATCGACGAGCACCTGCCCGGTGGTCACCGCGTCGTGCGGGGTGCCGGCCGACAGGGCGCGCAGCCGGGCGGCCAGCGCGGCCGGATCCTCGGCCGCCACCACCGCGCGGTGCGGCAGATGGGCCCGGCGCAGCGCGAGCGTGTGCCCGACGCCGGCCGCCGGCAGGTCGCCGACGACGCCGGCGAGGTTGCCGGCGGCCTGCCGCAGCGCCGCCCGCGACGCGGCCGACACCGGGAACAGCCGGCCCGCGCGCCCTTCGGCGGGTGGCTCCGCCGGCGGCGCCTGTTCGAGGACGACGTGGGCGACGGTGCCGCCGTAGCCGAAGGCGGAGACCGCGGCCCGGCGCGGATGCGCGGAACCGGGCCACGGCGCGGGCGCGTCGACCACCCGCAGCCCGGCGGCCTCCCAGTCGACGGCCGGATTGGGCGTGTCGAGCCGGCTCGGCGGGATCTGGCCGCGTTCGAGCGCCAGGACGGCCTTGACCAGGCCGGCGATGCCGGCGGCGCCCTCGAGGTGACCGATGTTGGACTTGGCCGAGCCGATCAGGCACGGCTGCTCCGGCGGCCTGCCCTTCCCGTACACGGCGCTCAGCGCGCCGGCTTCGAGCGGGTCGCCGACCGCGGTGCCGGTGCCGTGCGCCTCGACGTAGCCGACCGTGCCCGGCTCGACGCCCGCCTGCCGCAGCGCGCGGCGCATGACGTGCTCCTGCGCCTGGCCGCACGGCGCCATGATGCCCGCGGTGCGGCCGTCCTGGTTCACCGCGCTGCCGCGGATGGTCGCGAGGACCCGGTCTCCGTCGCGTACGGCGTCGGAGAGCCGCTTGAGGACGACGACCACCGCGCCCTCGCCCCGCCCGTATCCGTCGGCGGCGGCGTCGAACGACTTGCTCCGCCCGTCGGGGGCCAGCGTGCCCGCGGCGTCCAGGGTCAGCGTCTCGCCGGGGGACAGGATGAGGTTGACCCCGCCGGCCAGCGCCACGTCCGTCTCGCCGGCCCGCAGGGCCTGCACGGCCAGGTGGACGGCGACCAGCGACGCCGAGCACGCCGTGTCCACCGCCATGCTCGGGCCGCGCAGGTCGAGCGCGTACGACACCCGGTTGGCCACCGCGCAGGTGGCCGAGCCGATCCCGGTCCACGCCTCGATGTCGGGCAGGTCCTCCAGCAGCCGGTGCCCGTAGTCGCCGGTGCAGACGCCCACGTACACGCCCGCGTCCGTGCCGGCCAGCGAGGTCGGCGCCACGCCGGCGTGCTCCAGCGCCTCCCACGCGGTCTCCATCACCAGGCGCTGCTGCGGGTCCATCAGCTCCGCCTCGCGCGGCGAGAGCCCGAAGAACTCCGCGTCGAAGTCGGCCACCCCGTCGAGGAAGCTGCCGCGCGCCAGCGTGCGGCGTACCGCGGTCGCGTACGACGGGCCCCGGTCGGCGTAGTCGCGCCAGCGCTCCTCGGGCGCCGGCCCGCTGGCGTCGCGTCCCTCGCACAGCAGGTCCCAGTACTCGTCCGCCGAACCGACGCCGCCAGGCAGGCGGCAGCCGATCCCGATCAGGGCGATCAACTCGGCAGGTCGAGCCATCACTCATCGCCTCCCCGTATCCGCGCCCACACGGGCGACTCGAGAATCTCCACGACGGCGGCCGAGATGGTCACGCCCGGCCCGAAACCGAACATCAGCAGGTGATCGCCGGGTCCCAGGTCGCCGCCGCGGACCAGGTGCTCCAGCGCGAGGATCTGGTCGCTGGCCCCGCAGTGGCCGATCGTCCGGCCGAAGTCCCAGACCGACCGGGACGCCGGAATGCCCAGCCGGTGCTCGCAGATCTGGTCGGCGATCTCCTGGGAGGTGTTCATGCACGACACCCGGGCCAGGTCGTCCGCCTTGATCCCGGCCTCCGACAGGGCCTGGTCGATCACTTCGGCCATCCGCTCGTCCAGCGTCACCAGGACCCCGGTCCCGTCGCCCTCGACCACCGCGCGCCGCCGGAACACGTCGTTGTGCGCCGCGAAGTCCACCGTGCGGCCCTCGGTGACGCCGGGCGGGAAGAGCGGCTCGGCGCAGCGGTGCATCTCCTCGGCCTCCGACACCGACATCGTGCACACCGACGCCAGCCGGGCGAACCCCGGTTCGGTGTCGAGCACGAGGGCGCTGCCCGCGTCACCGGCGACGGCGCCGGGCAGCATCCGCCACCGGTCGACGAGCGGGGTGCCGTAGTTGTCGGCGGCGACCAGCAGCGCCGCCTGGCGGCCGGGCGCCGCCCGCAGGTAGCTCGCGGCCAGCTCCAAGGCGGCGAACATGCCGTTGCACCCCTGCTTGAGCTGGGTGGACAGGACGCCGTCGCCGACCAGGTGGCGCTGCACGTACGCCTGTGGCGGCCAGCCCTCCGGCCCCTGGTGCCAGGTCGAGACGTACAGCAGCAGATCCAGATCGGCGGGGGAGCGCCCGCTGCGGGCCACCGCGCTGCGCGCCGCCCGTAACGCCATCTCCGGCGGCGGCATGTCGCCGGCCACCGCGACCGCGGCGAGCCGGTGCAGCTCGACCTCCTCGGCCGGGTACCACCCCGCCGCCACGGCGTGCTCCACGCTCACCGTGGCAGGAAGGTACGACCCGACCCCGCTGATGTACATGTCCGCCGTCTCCATGTCGCCTCCCGGGCTCGTCGAAGTCGATCGTCGATGCGCGCCTGCTCAGCCGGGCCGGTCGGAGGCGTACTCCTGGGGGATGTCGAGGATCCGCAGGACGGCGCAGGCCATGGTGGTGCCGGCGCCCACCCCGATGAGGAGCATGTAGTCGCCGGGAGCCAGCGCCCCGTTGGCCAGCAGGTGGTCGAGGGCGACGAACTGGTCGCTGACCCCCAGGTGTCCGACGCCGGCGCCGTACTCCCAGGTGGTGTCGTCCAAGGTCAGCCCGAACCAGTTCACCAGCCGGTGCTCCAGGTCGTCCCAGCGCCCGTGGGGCAGGGCCACGCGCGCCACCTCGTCGAGCGTGATCTCCGCCTCCTTGAGCGTGCGGTCGACCAGCTCCATGAGCGTCGACTGGATCGCCTGCATGACGACGGAGCCGTCGCGGGCCAGCAGCCGCTTGCGGAACTCGCGGTTGCGGGCGGCGAAGTCGAGCGGCCGGCCCACGGTCGCGTCCGGCGGCCACATCGGCACGCCGCCGTCGTTGACCGACTCGGCCTCCGGCAGCACGGTCACGTTGACAGCGCGCAGTTCCGCGAAGCCCGTGTCCGTGGTGATCAGCAGCGCGCATCCGGCGTCGCCCATCACGTTGCCCTCGATCATGCGCCACCGGTCGACCAGTGGGGTGCCGTGGTTGTCGGCGCCGACCAGCAGCGCAGTGCCGCCCGGCCGCAGGTAGCCGGCGGTCAGCTGCAGCGCGCTGAACAGGCCGCAGCAGCCGTGCCGCAGCTCGACCGCGAGGACGTCGCCGCCGACCAGGTGCTGCTGCAGGTAGAACTGCGGTTGCCAGCCCTCCGGCCCCTGGTGCCAGACGTCGGCGTAGAGCATGAGGTCCAGGTCGCGCGGTGACATCCCGCCGGAGCGCTCGAACGCGTGCCGGGCCGCGCGGAGGGCGAGCTCCGGAGCCGGCACGTCGCCGGCCACCGCCGCGCCGCGCAGGCGGAAGTACTCCATCTCATCGGCCGGGTAGCTGCCCTCGGCGACGGCCGTCTCGATGCTGACCACCGGCGGCAGATGGACGCCGATGCTGCGCAGGTACATGTCGGGTGTACGCATCCGTCTTCCTTCAGCGCGGGGCGTGGTGGCACGAAAGGCCGTCCGACGTCACTGGGGGTCTGCCGTCGCGGCGGGGTTCTCCGGGCCGTCGCGGAGCAGCAGCATCGGATCGCTCAGCTCGTACAGGCCGCACATCGGCGGGCAGGCCTCGTAGCCGAGGAGCCGCTGGATGTCCTCGGGGAAGCCGCGGACCGTGTCCAGCGGCAAGGAGAGGTAGTGGTTCTCCTCCTGGCGGAGGTTGCCGAGGTCGTAGGCGTACGACAGGCCGGTGCGAGGCCCGTCGGAGGCGTTGACGCCGGCGCCGTGGTACGTGCTGCCGAGCCAGAGCAGCGCGGAGCCGGGCCGCATCTCGGCGGGGACCGCCTCGTCGTCGCGGGGCGCCCGCTCGTCGTCCCACCGGTGGCTCCCCGGGATCACGCGGGTGGCGCCGTTGCGCGCGGTGAACTCGCTCGCGGCGATCATGACCTGCACCCGGCTCTCCGGGCCCGGGTGGGTACGGAGGTGGGCCGTGTCGTCCCGGTGCAGCCCCTGCATCGGCACCCCGGGCCGGATCTGGATCGCCCGCGAGATGCCGAGCTGGATCGTCGGGACCAGCTCCACGCGCTGCTCGCCGAGCCAGGCCCGGACCGGGCGCTGCAGGAAGTGCCGCGCGCTGCCGAGGAGGTGCGGCTGCCGCATGATCGTGATCGAGTGCTCGCTCCGGCGTACCAGGCCCGGCAGGATCCGGGTCTTCTCGCCGACCAGCCGGCCGTCGCCGTCCGCCTGGCGTTCCAGATCCGGGCCCAGGTCCTCCCAGAGGCCGCGGAGCGTGGCGGCGTCGATGAAATCCTCGATGATCACTGCTCCGTCGCGCTCGACCACCTCGATCGCCTCGTCGACCGGGGTCGAAACGGGCAGTGTGGTCAGTTGGGGATCACTCATCGCCAGCCTCCTGTCCGGGTCGGCCGAACCATCGGGTGAGCGCGTCGCGCAGCGACGCCGGGTCGGCGGGCGTGCTCCAGGCGACGAAGCCGTCCGGCCGGATCAGCAGCGCCTCCGCCGGGGCCTCGGCGCATTCGGCCGTGACCACGTCGACCCGGTCGGCCCAGGGTTCGGCGAGCGCGCGCAGCCCAGGACCGGCGCCGAGGTCGAGCAGCAGCGGCCGCCCGGTGCGCTGCAGTTCGGCGACCCGTACGGTGTCGCCCGCGTGCCGCAGCCGCAGATCCGGGCTGTAGCGCCCGACCAGCGGGCCGGTCAGCGACGGGTCGCCCATGTCGTAGCGGATGTGCAGGTCGTCGACCAGGGCGGTGAGCTGCCGGTTCGCCTCGTCGTGGAGCAGCAGCTCCCTGAGCAGCCGGCGCAGCGCGTCGACGTACGGGCCTGGCTGCATCAGCGCGATCGAGGCACGCTGGATCTCCAGCGTCTGCTCGCCGATCGGGTGCCGCTCGGAGGTGTAGGTGTCGAGCAGGTCCTCATGGCACCAGCCGCGCGCGACCGCGGCGAGCTTCCAGCCGACGTTGAGGGCGTCGCCCATCCCGAGCCGCAGTCCCGGGCCGCTCCAGTGCGAGTGGACGTGTGCCGCGTCGCCGACGAGCAGCACCCGTCCGCTGCGGTACGTCTCGGCCTGCCGCGCGTTGTCGGTGAACCGGGTGATCTTCTTGACCTCGGTGACCGTCACCTTGGTGCCGCTGAGCCGGCGCAGCGCCTCCTGGAACTCCTCGAGCGTGATGGGCGCGTCCCGGTTCGCCGGTGGGCCGTCGAACTCCAACGTGATGAAACGGGGTGGCCCCTCCTCGTACACGAGGAGCCCGCCGTCCTTGCGGAACCAGCCGGGAAGGTGGAATCCGGGGTCGTCGATCTCGGCGAAGGCACGGTATCCGGTCGTGACGCCGTCCGTTCCGGGAAAGGCGATGCCGGACAGCTTCCGGACCACGCTCCGGCCGCCGTCGCAGCCGGCGAGCCAGTGCGCCTCCATCCGGTACGGCCCGTCCGGACCCTCGACGTCGATACGTACCCGGTCGTCGTCCTGGACGAAGCCGGTGACCGTGTGGCCGCGCCGTACCTCGACGCCCAGCTCCGCGGCGCGCCGGGCCAGGTCCTCCTCCAGGAGTTGCTGGGGCACCAGCAGGTCGGGGGACTCGGGACGGAGCAGGAACATGGTGGCGAAGTGCCGCGCGCCGGGGAACGCCTTGGGGAGCAGGCTGTCCGGCCGTCGCTCGCCTTCGGCGACGCGTGCCCGCTCCTCTTCCGTCGGCGGCCTGGGGAGAGCGTCGGTGACGCCGATCATGAGTCCGCGACGGTCCATGATGTCGATGGCCCGCCCGGTGATGCCCTCCGCCTTCGGACGCCATTCGATCTCGGGCAGTCGTTCGAGCACCACCACCGGGACGCCGTGAAGGGCCACCTCGCACGCGAGCAGGAGCCCCACAGGCCCGGCACCGACAACCGCTACCTGCGCATCCAGATACGCCATCAACACCTCTGCTGGGGAAGACCGAGTCTGCTGAGAGAGCTGCCGGATTGCCGATCGAAGACCGGTGATACGTACCGCGGTCTCGCAATCCGGGCGTTGACAGATGGGTGTCCTGACGGTCAGCGCCGATGCTAATCGGATGATCCATAAATGGCTAGAGGTGTGATTTTTCGGACTTCCCGGGCATAATCGTCAGCGCCGATGATCAACGGCGTGCCGGCCTGCCCGGTGCGCAGACGGGAGATTGCGGATGAGCGACGGTCCCCAGGCCCAGCCGTTGGAGACCGACCGACCCACCCCCTTCGACCCGCCCGTCGAACTGCGGAAGCGAGCCCCACTCAGCCGGCTCGCCTATCCCGACGGGCACCTCGGCTGGGTGGCGACCGGGTACGGCGTCATCCGGGCCATCCTCGCGGATCCACGCTTCAGCACCCGGCGGGAGCTGCTGCACCAGCCGGTCGGCCGCGAGCGCGCGCACGAGCGGCCGACACCCGCGCCGCCGGGGATCTTCCCGCACATGGACCCGCCCGAGCACACCCGGTACCGCCGCCTGCTGAGCAGCCACTTCGGGCCTCGGCGCGTCGCCGAGCTGACGCCCGCGATCCGCCGGTACACCGCGGAGGCGCTCGACGCGATGGCGGACGCAGGGCCGCCCACCGACCTCGTCGCGTCGTTCGCCATGCCGATCCCGGCGTTCGTCATCTGCGAACTGCTCGGCGTCCCGGCGGAGGAGCGGCACGTGATCCAGGCCGCGACAGCGGTGATGAACGACCTGGACACCACGCCGGAGCAGACCGCCGAGGCCGTGATGTCGATCATCGGGACCATACGCGCCCTCCTCGCGCGCCTTCGCGCCGGCAGCGGCCCGTCGGACGACGGGCTGCTGGCTCACGCCGTGGCGACCGGCGACCTGAGCGACGAGGAACTCGCCAACCTCGGCATGGTGCTGCTGGCCACCGGCCATCTGCCGACGTCGAGCATGCTCGCGCTCGGGACGTTCGTGCTGCTGACCGAACCCGCCCAGCGGGCCCGCCTGGCCGCGGACCCGGAAGCCAACGGACCGGCGGTCGAGGAGCTGCTGCGGTACCTGTCGATCCTCCAGTTCGACGTACGGCGCACCGCGCTGACCGACGTCGAGATCGACGGCCAGGTCATCGCGACCGGGGAGACCGTGGTCCTGGCGCTGCCGGTCGCGAACCGGGATCCGGAACGCTTCCCCGACCCGGACATGCTGGACGTGGGCCGTCCCGCGACCGGGCACCTGGCGTTCGGGCACGGCGTCCACCAGTGTCTCGGGCAGCACCTCGCACGGACCGAGCTCCGCATCGCGCTGACCGCGCTCTTCGAGCGCTTCCCCGACCTGCGCCTGGCGGTTCCGGCGGCCGGTGTGCCGACCCGTGAGCGCATGGCGGTGTACGGGGTGGACCGGCTACCGGTCACCTGGGCCGCCGCTCCGGCGGACCGTCCGGCCGGGAGGTGACTTCACCGGCCTTCTGCGTCCCGGGCCTGCGGGTGTCAGTGGCCGTGCCGGGCCGCGACCGCATCGTGCCGGGCCGCGACCGCATCGTGCCGGGCCGCGACCGCATCGGGCCGCGCCACGACGTGACCGGCAGGGCGACCGCGACCGGCTGCGCGACCGCGCCGGTCACGCAGCCCGGAATGTGACCGGCCGCGACCGTGACCGCCGCGCCACCGGCCGCGCGACCGCGGCCGGCCGCGGTCGCGCGGCCGGGTGACCGCGGCCGGTCGCGTGGCGCGGAACCGGCTCTCAGGCGTAGGAGTGCTCCGGCGCTGGGAAGGCCCCCGAGGTCACGTCGGTGGCGAAGGCGCGCACGGCGCGGTCCATCTCCGAGGCCAGGTCCGCATAGCGCTTGACGAAGCGGGCCGGTCGCGGCGTCAGCCCCATCAGGTCCTGCCACACCAGGACCTGCGCGTCCGTCCCCGCGCCCGCCCCGATGCCGATGGTCGGGATCGCCAGCGACGCCGTCACCCGCCGCGCCAGGTCGGCCGGCACGCACTCCAGCACGACGGAGAACGCCCCCGCCCGCTCCAGGTCCTTCGCGTCCGCCATGAGCTCGTCGCCCGACTGCCCACGCCCCTGGACGCGGTAGCCGCCCAGGACGTTCACCGACTGCGGGGTGAGCCCGAGGTGGGCCATGACCGGAACCCCGGCCGAGACCAGCGCCTCCACCTGGGGCAGGACGCGCCGGCCGCCCTCCAGCTTGACCGCGTGCGCGCCCGCCTCCTTCATGAAGCGCGCCGCCGACTCCAGCGCCTGCTGAGGCGAGGACTGGTACGACCCGAACGGCAGGTCCGCGACCACGAGCGCCCGTGACGAGCCGCGTACGACGGCCGCCGTGAGGGGCAGGAGGTCGTCGACCGTGACGGGCAGCGTGGAGTCGTACCCGTAGACGACCATGGCCGCCGAGTCGCCCACCAGCAGGACGGGGATGCCGGCGTCGTCGAAGACCCTGGCCGTCATCGCGTCGTAGGCGGTGACCATGGGCCACCGCTCTCCGCGCTCCTTGGCGGCGGTGAGGTCGCGAACGGTGACCCGGCGCCCGGAGGCGCCCCCGTACAGCGTGGTTGAAGAGGACATGAGTTGTGAACCCTCCAGAAACGTCTCGAGGCGCCCCAGCGGCGTCCCCGGACTCCTTCCGATGATGTCACGCGCTGTCACGCGGCGGAAAACCCGTGGCGAAACTGTCGGTGCCTCTTGCCAGAATCGGTGCGGAGGTTAAAACGACATGGCTCTCGACCCTTACCGACGACTGCTCAAGATCCCGGGTGTCCCCGCGTTGCTGCTGGTGGGGCTGCTGGCGCGGATTCCGTCCACGGCCATGGGCATCACGCTGACCCTGCACGTCGCCGTGGTGCTCGACCTGGGATACGGCAAGGCCGGTCTGATCACCATGGCCAGCACGATCGGCATGGCGATCGGATCCCCATTGTCGGGAAGGCTTGTCGACAAGCACGGCCTGCGTCCCGTCCTCATCGTCACGACCGTCGCTCAGGCGGCGTTCTGGGCGTGCGCGTGGACGCTGCCGTTCCCCGTCCTGATCGGGGCGGCGGCGGTGACCGGGCTGCTGGCGCTGCCCGTCTTCAGCGTGACCCGACAGTGCCTGGCCGCGCTGGTGCCGGTGGCCCAGCGGCGCAGCGCGTTCGCACTCGACTCGATGATCGTCGAGCTGTCGTACATGGCGGGTCCCGCCCTCGCGGTGGTGGGGATCACGGCGTTCGGCAGCGGGGTGACGATGGGCGCCATCGGCGTCGGCACGGCGGCCGCCGGCCTGGGCCTGATCGCGCTCAACCCGCCCACCCGATCGCCCGAGGAGCTGGAGCAGCACACGGCGAAGGTGCCCAGGCGGCAGTGGCTCACGTCCGGACTGGTGGCGCTGCTCGGCACGGCCGCGGCGGCCACGTTCGTGCTCACGGCGACCGAGCTGTCGCTGGTCGCGACCATGAACAAGGCAGGCCAGACCGAGTGGGTGGGCCTGGCCGTGGCCATCTGGTGCGTTTACTCCCTCATCGGCGGGTTCGTGTACGGTGGCCTCTCGCGTGGCTTCTCCCCCCTGACGCTCATCGCCTGCATGGGCCTGCTGACCGTCCCGGTGGGGCTGGTCGGCGGCGGCTGGCAGTGGCTGGTCCTGGCCCTGCTGCCGGCCGGGCTGCTCTGCGCGCCCGCGCTGTCGTCCACGGTCGACATGCTCTCCCGGTGGGTGCCCGCCGGGGCGAGAGGCGAGTCGATGGGCCTCCACGGCACGGCCCTGCTGCTCGGCGGCGCCGTCGCGGCCCCCATCATCGGGGCCGTGATCGACGGGAGCGGGCCGGCATGGGGATTCGTGCTGGCGGGCCTGGTGGGCGCGGCCATGGTGCTCGTCGCCGCCCCCTTCTGGTCCCGGCGCCCGTCGGAGGCACGCACGACGCCGGTCGAGGAGGAAGGGGCAGCGGCGGACGAGCCGGCACCTTCCAGGGTGTGAGCCACGGCCGCTCGGCGGCCAGTGGTTGTAGGGGGCCGGCGCGCCGGATGTGACGGTTCTGGGGGGCGGTGCCCGCCGGGGTGCGGGCCGGGCCTCCCGGGGCTTCGTCGAACGTGCCCAGTGCCGGGCAGAGTTCACACACTATTTACGAAACGGCACCGTTGCGTATCGGAATATCTTGCGATACGGTGTCGTTGCGAAACTCAGACGTATCGAAATTAGGGACGCAATCATGAAGGACACAGTCGTGGACCCGGCAGCGGGTCATCCACGCCGTTGGGGGATCCTCGGCGTGCTGGTGTTCAGCCTGCTGGCCGTCGTGCTGGACAACACCATCCTCAACGTGGCGATGAAGACCATCGCCGACAAGACGGTCGGTTTGGGAGCGACACAGAGCGAGCTGGAGTGGGCGATCAACTCGTACACGCTCGTGTTCGCCGGTTTGCTGTTCACGTTCGGCGTGATCGGCGACCGAACAGGGCGCAAGCGGATGTTGTTCATCGGCATGGCGCTGTTCGGACTGGCCTCGCTCGCCAGCGCCTACTCCCAGGATCCGATGCAGCTGATCCTGGCGAGAGCGGCGATGGGCATCGGCGCCGCGGCGATCATGCCGGCGACGCTGGCGATCATCTCCAACGTCTTCCCGCCCGGCGAGCGGGGCAAGGCGATCGGCATCTGGGCCGGTGGCGTCGGCCTCGCCGTGGCGATCGGACCGATCACGGGCGGCCTGCTGATCCAGCACTTCTGGTGGGGCTCGGTCTTCCTGATCAACGTGCCGATCGTGATCATCGCGATGTTCCTCATCGCCGGCCTCGTGCCCGAGTCGCGTGACCCCAAGCCGTCCAAGCTCGACCCGGTCGGCGTGGTGCTGTCCATCATCGGGCTGGTGGCCGTGGTGTACGGCATCATCCGCGGCGGCTACCTGGGCACCGTGGCCAGCGCCGAGGTGCTGGTCCCCACGCTGATCGGCCTGGCGGTCCTGGGCGTGTTCGTGTGGTGGGAACGCCGCATCGACCACCCCATCTTCGACGTGCGCAACTTCGGCAACGTCCGCTTCAGCTCGGCCATCGGCATGATGGGCATGGTCTTCTTCGCGATGATGGGCGGGATGTTCTTCCTGACCTTCTACCTGCAGATCGTGCTGGGGTTCTCGCCGGTGCAGGCAGGAGCGTTGATGATCCCGTTCGCCGCCGCGCAGCTCATCTTCGCGCCGCTCAGCCAGCGCGTGAACGAGCGGTTCGGCGCCAAGCTGTCGGCCACCGTGAGCATGATCGTGGTGACCGGCGCCCTGGCCAGCTACGCGTTCATGGAGCAGGACACGCCGATCGTGCTGATCGAGCTGGTCTTCTTCGTCCAGGGCGCCGCGATGGCCAACATCATGCCGCCCGCCACCACCGCCATCATGGAGTCGCTGCCCAGGGAGAAGGCCGGCGTCGGCTCGGCCATGAGCAACACCGTCCGCCAGGTGGCCGGCGCCCTCGGCGTGGCCGTCCTCGGCTCGGTCCTCTCGTCGAACTACCGCAGCGAGATCACCCCCTCGCTGGCCGGTCTCCCCTCGAACGTCCAGCACACCGCGGGCGAGTCGCTCGTGCAGACGATGGGCGTCGTCCAGGCGCTCGGCGACAGGGGCCACGCGCTGATCAAGCCGGCGTTCACCGCGTTCCTCGACGGCATGCACGTCACGGCGCTGGTGTCAGCGGTGATCGCGCTGCTCGGCGTCGCGGTCGTGGCGAAGTGGATGCCGGGCAAGGCACGCCCGCTCCAGCAGGCGGAACAGAAAGAACCCGCGGTAGTGTGAGGCCGCGATGACGATCCAGGAATCGGGGACTGCCCGCTCGGCGGGCCGTCCGCGTAGCGAGAAGGCCGAAAAGGCGATCATCGAGGCGACCCTCGATCTGATCGGTGAGGGCATGGGCGTCTCCGAGCTGTCCATCGAGGCCATCGCGTCGAGGGCGGGCGTCGGCAAGACGACCATCTACCGGCGCTGGTCCAACAAGGAGGACCTGGTCGTCGACGCCCTGTCCACCCTCAAGGCGCCGCTGCCGCCGCTCAGCGGCACGTCGGTGCGCGACGACCTGATCTCCCTGCTCGACGCGATGCGCCGGGAGTCGGGCAACGTACGCAACCGGTGTGTGATGAACATCGCGATGAGCGAGGCCGATCGCTACCCGCGGCTGACGGAGCGCTTCATGAAACGGGCGGTGGAGCCACGCAGGGAGGCGATGCGCGCCGTGATCGAGCGCGGCATCGCCACCGGGGAGCTCAGAGCCGATCTGGACGTCACCATGGGGATGGCCATCCTCACCGGCACCATGCTCTGGCACACCAAATGGGCTCCGCCCGGGGATCTCGCCCCGGACCTCGCCGAGCACGTCGTGGACGCGGTCCTGGCGGGAATGGCCCCCTGACGACTTGCGGGACGAATTCCAGGGGTCGTCGCAACACAGTGATCAATTGTCACTGTCGAGAAGCATGGCGAGACGCTCGGTAGGACTGCCTTGGCCGAGCGTCTTTCGCTAGTGGTGTGGGCCGCCCTCACATAGGCCTAGATACCGTGATCGAACGTGTGACCAGCCCAAGAGCGCGTCCGCCCAGGGCATAACTATTCGAACGGTTGAGGAGCCCGATGGACGATGAGCTCCTCCCTTCGGCGATCATGGTCTTGATCTGGGCACGTAGCGCCGGCCACATGTCGCCGAGGATCGTGGGCGCGTTCACGAGCGCATCGAGGCGATCAGGCCAAGTGTGTCCCGGCATGGCCTCGTCCAGAGCGCGGGCCGCCCAGAAGCGGCGCGAAACAGGATGGTCCTCCGCAAGAACCGCTCCTTGCTCGTCACGCCTATCGTCCATGAGCCGGGCCAGGAGCGGCGTCAGGTCGACCCCTGCTCGCCTTGCATCACCGCCGCCGGTAACGAGGCGGTCGAGCGCCTCCCGAACCATCGGTTCGCCCGTCAGGCCGGTTGCCGCGACGTAGGCGTTGACGACGCGATGGATCACCGCGGTCTGTACGGGCTCGGGTGCCAGGCGCAGCCGAACGTCCAGATCAGGATCGACGCCACCCAATGCGCTCGGAGCACGCGGGTCATCCGGGATGGCCTCCTCCAGCAGCAGTCGTGGCGCGCTGGCGTCAGGCAGATCGAGTCTCACTCCGGTGACGGCTTCGACGACGGCCATTGCGGCCGCCTGCCATTCCCCAGGTTCGGCCGCCGCCTCTAAAACCGTGAGCTCTGTATCTAGTACGTGCGGAGTCTTGCCCCATCGCTCACCGGGAAACTTCGGGTCCAACGCGGTGACAATCGTGCCGTAAGCGGCGTATGTCAGCCTGGCCGTCCAGTTGACGTTCCAGAAAAGGCTCAGCGCGCGGGCTCCGTCACTCAGCCGCCGCAACACCTCAGGACGGTTGCCCTGGTAGCCGTTGCCCTCGTAGAGGATGAACGACGCGTCGTCGTGGCTGATGTAGAAAGCACCTTCGTAGTCGGCTTCGTCCACATTGTCGTCGGGCTCTGGCTCCAGGTCCTCGGTCCGTCCGCCGAGTCGCTCGGCGATGGCCTCGACGGTTAAGGGGGAGGCGATCGGCTGTACCACAGTCCAGCAGGTGGCCTGTGCGAGATAGGGGTTGCGCTGCAGGAAATCGGCATACAGGCGCTGCGTCTCGTCAATCACTGGGGCAGTATGTCCACCCTCACCGACAATTGGGCAGGCAGCACAAATGTGTTGCCGATGTTCAGGCCGGGGCGAGATCGAGCGGCACCCCCGAAGGCGGTGCACACTGCCAAAACAGCGGTGTCACGTCATACTCCGGAGGATTCCCGGGGATCTCATGAGCTGTCGACGGCCAGCAGCATGGCGAGACGCTCGGCTGGGGTTCCCCAGTCGAGCGTCTTTCTTGGTCTGGCGTTAAGTTCGGCGGCGACGGAGAACTCGTGGTGGCGACCCATCTCACTGCCCTGGTCCCAGATCAGAGAGCGCTTGAGATGGGCGGGTAGCGTCGCGACAGTGTCCAGCAGGGCGTCGCGCATACGTTCGGCGCGGCGGTCGATCGGCAGGTGGACGAGCATCACGTAGCGGGTGGTGCGCTCGACCAGCGTGCCGATGGCCGAGTTGCCGTTCTTGCCGATGATGCAGTCCCCTTCCCATCTCGAACTCTTCCCTCGCACTCCCCAACCTGGGGTGTTGCGACGACCACTAGAAGGAAGGCGGGACTGCGGGGCCTTTAGGCTGAGGAGGCGTTTGTACGGCTCCCTCGCCTCGCGCCGCCCACGCCGTATCGGGCGCGTCGCCTTTCGGCAGTGGGCGATGGCGAGTCCAGCAGTCCCGTAGGAACGCAGTGCGGCGACGAATCCGAGGGTTACCCAAAGGTCGTTCAACTCTTGGCCAGGGTGGAGAGGATGGACTGGGCGAGAGGCAGGCTTGAGGCCGCGACAAACTTGTAGCGATCCTCCATGGCCTTGGTGATATCAGGTACGGAGCCGAATCCGTAGTCCAAGGGAATGGGCTGACCCTGGAGGTCGAGGACGACTCCTCCGGCTGCCTGGAGGATGTAGTGGCCGGGAGCGAGGTCCCAGGTGGCAAAGCCCTTGGCGAACTCGATCATGGCGTCGCTGAACCCTGCGGCGATGTGACACAGCCCGATGGAGCCGAAGTCCACGCCAATGCGCCCTCGGCTTACGCCGTCTGCGGAGGGGCGGCTCAACTCTCCTATGAGGCGGGTTTCCCGTGCGAGTGGGGCGAAGCGCTCGCTGGGCTTCATGAAGAAGTTCGTGATCAGGGACTGTTCCAGCGGGGTGGCCCGGTTGAGTCGGAGGGGAAAAGCCGTCCCCTCCTGGGTGAAGACGAAGGCGCGGTCGTGTCCCTCATCGTCGCGGGCGGCGACGTAGATCTGTAGATGGTGGAAGATGTCACCCACCACGGCCGCGATAGGACGGCGGAGGCTCTTCGAGTAGAGCATTACATGCGTGTAGCCGTACAACGCTCGCACTGCCATTTCACTCGTATCGAGCGGATCAACCAGTACGCACAGGTCAGGGTCGGGGTTGTTTCCGATGACCTGAGGATCAGCCTCCTCGGAGGCGTATACGTATGAGGGGAGGACCTGAGTCAGGAGCTCCCGATACCGTCCGTGCATCCACAGGTCGTAGTCCGACAGGAAATTGTCGGAGTGCCGAAGGTTGCGGTTTTCTGAGCGATTGCCCGACAGCGCGGCATCGATGAGCCGGGGACGAAGCTCGGCGATTACGCGGGCCACCAGGTCTGCGAGCTGCTGCGTGATGCCAGGAAGAGGGGGCTGGGGTGTCACGATGCAACCTCCGTGCGGTCAGCGTAGCTCCAGGGGTGGCTCAATCCCGGGTGGACTCATGGTTGCGGCGATGAACACCGCTGTGAAGTCAGCGGCTCGCACGATGCCCGCGCCGGTGAGATTATCGAAGCTCTCCACTTCAAGATCGCGCTCCTTGGTCATGGCCCCAAAGACGGCGAAGTAGATTTCTGCGCTCGGATACCGTGTACGGATCTCCCGAGTCATGAAGCCGACCACGTCCGCGTGCTTGACCTCGAAGTCGCAGAGCATGATCGACGGTGCCTCGGGGAGGTTCGGGTAGATGGAGGCGGGGTCGAGGGCGATGAAGTCGCGGCTTTTGTTGCACTTGAGGTAACCGATGGGACAGCGCCCGAACTGAGCCGACGCCAGAAAGGTCGCCATGACGAGCCCGGCTTCGTTGATTCCAAAGCAGGCGTCCACATCTACTCGACGCCCGACGTTTTTGATTTGCTGTATGAGCCTCTCGATCCCATAGCCGAACGAGGACCATGTCTGGTTGAGCAGCAGACCCGGCCTGTGGTTGGGAAGGGTGTATAGGGATCTTTCTGGATTGCCGTGCTCCATGGTGGGAACGGTGAGGTTGAAATCGCGACCGATGATGTTGTCCTGGAGGGCTGGGGATTTCCACGTGCGAGCCAGCGCATCCACCCCGGTGGGCGGCTCAGATGGACGCCCCGACGAGTTGGCGGCGGTGAACTGCTTGAGGGAGAGTTGATCTTCGGGGGCAAGACGCTCGTAGGCTTCCGCGACCAGATCGCTGGGGGAGATGTCTTCGTTGGCAACTCCTAGAGGGCCACGACCATAAGCTGTGACGAGGATGAGCAGGCTGGAGAAAGTCGGAGGAGATCCGGCTCCTCGTCGCTCCCGTGCCCACGTCTCCCAGGCGTTGATGGTGGTGCCTCCCAGGCTGGTTTGATGGCCTGTCGCCTCGTTGTACCGCTCGGCCGCTTGAACCTGGGAAAGGCCGCAGGCGTAGCGGAAGGCTTGAAGGCTGGGTATCTCCGGGTGCAGGTCCATAAGCCCAAGCGCGGCCTTTTTTACCGAACCTGTTTGTTGCCATAAATCTCTACCGATACGTGCCAGTTTGCGCCCCTGCGCCTGCGGGCTGTCACCGGCTCCCACATGGGTAGACATTTGGTCACCTCCTCGCGGACTCGGGTCCAGGTTACCCATTTGAATGGGCAGTGACTCGGAGTGGCCAAAAACCAGCAGGTCAGCGCTACCTTGAGATCCGAGTGATTGCGCACTCTCGCAGGGGTGAGAGGGTGGTCCACCTGGTTCTACGGTCGAGCCATGTCCCCCATATCGAATGGCCGGCCAAAGCTGGATCCACCGGCCAAGCGCCCGCCCGAGAAAAAGAAGCCGCGTCCGATTAATTTGAATATGCCGAATGTGACGCATATGTACGAGTACTTCATAGGCTGGAGGGAAAATTACGAGGCGGACCGCGCAGCGGCTGAAGCGCCGCGGTTGAACCCGGATGCGAGGGATCCATACGCCGAGAGCGATCCGGCGAGGGTGGATTTCGTGGGCGGGGCTGGGAGGAAGGCGTGAGGGCGCGGGCTGGGGTGGAAAGTCCGGCGGGGAGCCTGGCGCGGGCGCTGGCGGAGGGCTTGGAGAGGTACGGGATCAAGTCACAGATCAGCGAGTGCGAGGGTATAGCGCTGGTGGGGATCTGGTCGGTCGGGCTGGCCGTGTGGTGCGAGTGGGGTCCGTACGGATGGCGTTTCCGCTGGTGCCTGCACCAGACGAGTAAGCAGGGAACGTGGAACTACACGTCGTGTCCGTGCTCGGCGATGGAGACGGCTGTGCGGCGCGTGGCGGGTTTCTGCCAGGAGCGCTACGAGTGGATGTATGGGACGGCTCCGCGTGTCGCAGACGAGGCGTCGTCGTGAGCGTCAACCAGAGCGCGGCTGGGACCGCGTTCTGCTACCCGTACGTGATCGGCTGGACAGGGGAGGCCGAGACCCATCGCCTGGTGTGGGTGCCTGCTGCGGGTGGGATGCGGCTGAGCTATGCCGACCCTCACCGGGGTGACTACACCCAGGGTGTCCTGCGGTTGCGGCAGAAGCAGACGCGGGCGGGGCGGCCGGACTTCACGACGGTCAACACGCGTCGGCAGTGGCGCTGCATGGCGAAGGGCCTGTGTCAGGTGTGCGCACGCTCGGCGGTGGATGCGGACACGGGTCGTATCTGGTGGTTGTTGTCGTCGGATTACTCAGGTGCGGGTGACGGTTACACCAACGCTCCTCCGACGTGCCGGGCGTGCATCCCGGAGGCGATCGCGCAGTGCTCGCATCTGCGCCGCCATGCGGCCGTCTTCACCGTGGGCGGTTGCGTTCCGCTCGGGGTGCGGGGGGATGTGTTCTTGCCGTACCTGCCTCCCGTGGTGCCGTGTTCGGTGAACCGGGTGATGCGGTTCGACGATGAGGATCTGCCCCATTGCATCGCGCGGGAACTGCTGATGAGGCTGGTGGACGTGCAACCGGTGGACCTGGTGGAAGCGAACGCAGGTTGAGGATGGTCCGTCGCAGAGACCGCATCGCGGCGGCAACCCTCTGTGATGTCACCTGATCACGGGGCCGGCCGGACTGCGGTGAGCATGGCGTCGAGGGCGCGCTGGGACGTCTGGAGGCGTTCGATGGTCTCGGTGATGCGCCGGTGCTCCCTTCGCAGGTTGCTCACCATGCCCGGACAGGCCGACGGCACGATCTGGTCGCCGTCGTCGTGGACGCAGTCCAGCAGGCGGGCGATGACCGCCGTGGGCAGGCCGGCGGCGAGCATCGCGCGGATGTGGCGCACTGCGGCGACGTCCGGCTCGCCGTACTCGCGGTAGCCGTTGGGCAGCCGTACCGGCCGCAGCAGCCCCTGCTCCTCGTAGTAACGGAGCAACCGCCTGCTCACCCCGGTCCGCCGGGTTAGGTCTCCGATCTTCATGCACTCCTTGACCTTCACATCGATGTGACGCCTTAGCTTCCGGTCACAACAACAGGAAGGAGCCGATGATGCCTGGAGCTGTGATCATTGGAGCGGGGCCGGGGATCGGCCGGTCCGTCGCCCGCCGGTTCGCGCGGGAGGGGCTGCCGGTCGCCCTCGTCTCGCGTACCGGCACGGCGCTCGATCTGGACGGGGTGCTCACGTACAAGGCCGACGTCGCCGACGAGGACGGGTTGCGGGCGGCCCTCGACGCGGCCTCCGCCGAGCTGGGGACGCCGGACGTCGTGGTCTACAACGCCGCGGTCATCCGGCCCGACACGCCGGGGGAGGCGAGCATGCGGGCCCAGCTGGACGCCTGGGCGGTGAACGTGGTGGGCGCACTCGTCGCGGCCACGCACGTGGCGCCCGCGATGGCCCGGCGCGGCAGCGGGTCGTTCCTCGTCACCGGCGGGATGCCCGAGCCCAAGGCCGCGTACGTCAGCCTGTCGCTCGGCAAGGCGGGCGTGCGGACGCTGGTGAAGCTGCTCGACGAGGAGTACGGGCCCTCCGGCGTGCACGTGGCGAGCATCACCGTGGCCGGGCCCGTCGCGCCCGGCACGGAGTTCGACCCGGACGACATCGCCGAGCACTACTGGCGCCTGCACACCCAGCCCCGGGACCGATGGGAGCAGGAGGTGCGCCACGGCTAGGGCGTGAGCTTCCAGAGCCAGCCGACGGGACGGAGCCCGAGCCGCGCGGCCACCCGCTGCGAGGAGCGGTTGTCGGCACTGGTGCTGTAGAAGAGGGGAATGTCCGGCAGGAGGCCGGCCCAGGCGGCGGTGGTCGCCGCGGCGTACCCGCGGCCCCGGAAGGCGGGCGACGTCCAGGTGCCCGCCTCGGCGCCCTGGGGGGTCAGGCGCGCGCTGTGGCAGATCGCGGCCACCTGCCCGTCCTCGACGATCATCGCCCACGGCGCCCCCTCGCCGCGGCCGACGAGCTCGTCCCATTCGCCGGGCGTCCAGTGGGAGGGGCGCAGCGGGCGTACGCGCTCAGCGTGTGCCGGATCTTCCGATCTGAGGACCTCGGCGGGCACGTCGAAGCGGGTCGGCTGGCGCACCAGGTAGCTCGGTCCTCCGGACACCGCCTGCTCGTCGCCGAGGAGCTCGCGGCACCGTGCCAGGACGTCCGGCGGGTGGCCGGGAGGCGACGGGACGCCCTTGGCGACCAGGTCGAGGAGGCGCGCGGCGAGGGGGCCGGGCAGGCGCCCGGACACCGCCGCGGTCATGCCGTCGGCCGCCACGCCGATCACCAGGTCCTCCGGCCCCGGCAGGCGCCCCCGCGCGTCGAGCCGCCAGATGACGCCCAGCTCCACCCGGAGCAGCTCCACGCTCACGACGCCACCGGCCTGGACGCCGCCCGAGGGTTCGTCGTCATGCCTGGCCGGTGGTTTCGCGCCAGCGGTTGGTGATGGGCAGGCGGCGGTCGCGGCCGAAGTTCTTCGGCGTGATCTTGGGGCCGGGCGGGTACTGGCGGCGCTTGTACTCGGCCAGGTCCACCAGCCTGATGACCCTCGTGACCAGCGCCGGGTCGTGGCCCGCCGCGATGAGCTCCTGCGAGCCCATGTCCTTCTCCACGTAGTCGTCCAGCAGGCGGTCGAGGACCTCGTACGGCGGCAGCGAGTCCGTGTCCCGCTGGTCGGGCCGGAGCTCGGCGCTCGGCTCCTTGACGATGGAGTTCTCGGGGATGGGGGCCTTCGCCTCGAGCAGGAACTCAGGGAGCGAGTTGGCGTTGCGCCACTTGGAGAGCTCCCACACCATGGTCTTCGGCACGTCCTTGATGGGGGCGAAGCCGCCGGCCGAGTCGCCGTACAACGTCGAATAGCCGGTCGCGAGCTCGCTCTTGTTGCCCGTGGTCAGCACCAGGTGGCCGTGCTGGTTGGACAGGCCCATGAGGATCATGCCGCGCACCCGCGCCTGGAGGTTCTCGGCGGCCAGGCCCGAGAGGTCGATCTCCTTCTCGAAGGCGTCGACGATGTCGGCGATCGGGACGACCTGCGAGGTCACGCCCTGCCGGCGGACCAGCTCCTCCGCGTCCGCCAGCGAGTGGTCCGAGGAGTAGCGGGAGGGCATGAGGACCACGTTGACGCGCGACGGGCCGATGGCGTCCGAGGCGATGGTGGCCGTCAGCGCCGAGTCGATGCCGCCGGACAGGCCGAGGATGACCGACTGGAAGCCGTTCTTGGCCACATAGTCGCGCACGGCCAGGACCAGGGCCGAGTAGACCTCGGCGTGCAGGTCCAGGCGCTCCGCGATCGTCGCGGGGAGGGGCTCATAGGGCTCCACGGGGGTGTCCGACAGCACCGTGCGGTCCACCGTGATGGTGGTGCCGTCGCTCGCGTCGTACGGGAACGTGCCGGTCTCGGCGTCGGAGACCGGCAGGTCCAGGTCCACGACCAGCAGCTCCTCCTGGAACTGGCCCGCCCGCGCCACCAGCGAACCCGAGCCGTCCACCACGATGGAGTCGCCGTCGAAGACCAGCTCGTCCTGGCCGCCGACCTGGTTCACGTAGACGAGCGCGCAGCCCGCCTCACGCGCCCGCCGTTCACACAGCTCGAGGCGGACGTCGTCCTTCTCCTTCTCGTACGGCGACGCGTTCGGCACGACCAGCAGCCCGGCACCGGCCTGCCCGACGACGGACACGGGCCCGCCCTCCTGCCAGAGGTCCTCGCAGACCGCGATCGCCACGTCCACGCCGTGCAGCCGGAAGATCGGCAGCCGGTCGCCGCGCACGAAGTAGCGGTACTCGTCGAAGACACCGTAGTTGGGCAGGTGGTGCTTGGCCGTCCGGGTGACCACCTCCCCCTTGTGGAGCAGCGCGGCCGCATCCAGCGGGGCGCCCTTCGGCTGGCCGACCCGGGGGGCCAGGCCCGCGCGGTCGACGTAGCCGACGACCACGGGCAGGTCTCCCAGACCCTCCCGTTCCAGCCTGCGCGCCACCTCCTCCAGGGTGCGGATGCTGGCGTCCACGAAGGACGTACGCAGGACGAGGTCCTCCACGGGATAGCCGGTGAGGAACATCTCGGTGAAGACCACGAGATGGGCTCCGCGCGCGGCGGCATCACGGGTCCACGTGATCAGCCGGTCGGCGTTGGAGTCAAGGTCGCCGACGGTCGGGTTCGTCTGTGCGAGGGCTATGCGCAGTTGGGCCACGTCGCCAAGCCTAGTACGCCGTGATTTTTATCGTCAAAGCGACGAAAAGGAAGTCTTTTCCCCCGGTGTCACCAAACCTGACTCGTACGCGGCCATGACCAGCTGTGCCCGGTCGAACAGCCCGAGGTGCTCCAGGAGCGACTTGACCATGACGGCCACCTCCTCCTCGGGCCAGGAGAGCGTGTGGCCGATCTGGCGGTTCGTCAGGCCGCGGGCGACGAGTTTCAGCACGTCGAGCTGGGAGTCGGAGAGCCCGGCCAGCGCCGGGGGAGCGGCCGGGTCGGTACGCCCGGCGAACGACGCGATCAGCCGCGTGGTGATCGTCGGGTCGATGAGCGCGTCCCCGGCCGCCGCCGCCCTGATCGCGGCCAGGAACTGCTCCGGAGCCGACGTCTTCAGCACGAATCCGCTCACTCCGGCTCGCAACGCCGCGTACAGGTTCTCGTCGCTGCCGAACGTGGTCATCATGATCACCTTGGGCGGCCGGTCCTCCGCCAGGATCCGGCGGGCGGCGGCCAGCCCGTCGAGGCGCGGCATCTGGATGTCGAGCAGGACCACGTCCGGACGGGTGGCGGACACCCGCGCGATCGCCTCCTCGCCGTCGGCCGCCTCACCGGCCAGCGTGACCCCCGGCTCGCCGGCCAGCATCGCCCGCACGCCGGCCCGTACGAGCGCCTGGTCGTCGGCCACGAGCACGCGCAGCGGCGCGGCGGCCGGTTCCTCAGCGTCCGGCCTCCCCGCGTCCGTCTTCTCGGGGGCCGGCGCAGGCGGTGTCTCCAGGCGCTGGGCGAGCATGTCGGCCTCCAGGCGCTGCAGCCCCGCCGTCAGGTCGAGGCCCAGCTCCTCGCGCCAGGTCGCGCGCGCCCTGCGCAGCGCCGCCAGCGCGTCCCCCTGGCGTCCCAGCCGGTACAGGGCCACCGCGAGCAGCCGCCACGCCTCCTCGCGCAGCGGGTACGCCGACGCGTGCGCCTCCAGGTCGGCCACCAGCGACGTCGCCCGGCCCAGCGCGAGACCGGCGTCCGCCCGGCGCTCGACGGCGATGAGCCGCAGCTCCTCCAGCCTGCCCGCCTCCGTCGCGGCCCAGCTCAGCTCCCCGAACTCGGCCAGCGCCGGCCCCCGCCACAGCCCCAGCGCGGTGTCCATGGCCGCCCACACCTGCGCCGGCGTCCCCTCGGACTTCACCAGGCTCTCGAACCGCCAGGCGTCCACCTGTTCCGTCGCGGCCCGCAGCGCGTAGCCGGGCGGCGCGGAGACGAGCACCCGGGCCTCCTCGCGGGGCGCGCGATCGGGCTCGAGCGCCCGGCGCAGGCGGGAGACGTACCCCTGGATGGTGGACAGGGCCTGCGCGGGCGGCGCGCCCGGCCAGAGCTCGTCGATGAGCGTGCTCACGGGCACGGCACGGCCGCCGGCGACGAGCAGGCGTGCGAGCACCGCCCGCTGCCGCTGGCCGCCGAGATCGAGGTCGGCGCCGTCGGACCAGGCCTGGAACGGTCCGAGCGCGGTGAAGGTCAGCATGTCAGGCGTAACTGTAGAGGGAGAAGGTGCGTGGGTACATGGCGAATTCTCCCCATGGTTCTCCCCATGGCCGGGAGCGCCCGCGCCGGTCAGCGGCGTGGATGGCGGCCCGAGCAGCATGCCCGCGCCGGTCAGCGGCGTCTGATGGCCGGCCCGAGCAGCAGCATGCCCGCGCCGGTCAGCGGCGTCTGATGGCCGGCCCGAGCAGCAGCATGCCCGCCGCCGACACCAGCCCCACCCCGCCGATCGTGAACCACAGCGCCCACGTCCCGATCGCCAGCAGCGGCCCGCCGAGCAGCGGCGCCAGCACCGCGGCCAGCGACCACGCGAACCCGAACAGCCCCGAGTACCGCCCCCGCAGCTCGGCCGGGGCGAGCGCGGCCACGATCGTGCCGGCGATGCCCGCCTGGATGACCTCGCCGGCCGTCCACACGACGATCGTCACCGCCAGCCCGAACGTGTCGTGGACGAACGCCGTCATGGCGAACCCGAGCGCCATCACCGCCACACCGAGCGCGAAGGTACGGGAGGCGTCCCGGCGCCCCAGCCACCCCGACACCAGCGGCTGGACGATGACGATCAGCACGCCGTTCAGCGCCATGGCCAGGCCGAACTGTCCCGGCGACAGCCCCACGACCTTCGTCATCGCCACCGGCAGCATGGTCATCGTCTGCGCGTACACCAGGGCCTGGGCCAGGGTCACCAGCGTGAAGCCCACCATCAGCCGGTCGCGCAGCACCACGCCGAACCCGCCGGCGGATTCCTGGACCGCCGGCCTGGTCTCCGGGACGGCCCGCCACACCAGCACGGCGAAGAGCACGCTCGACACCGCGTCGATCCAGAACAGCCAGACGAACCCCAGCCCCGCGAGCCAGCCGCCGGCCGTCATGCCGACGGCGTACCCGAGGTTGATCGCCCAGAACAGCAGCCCGTACGCGCGGGGCCGCTCCGCCGGCGAGACCAGGTCCGCGACCAGGGCGTTCGAGGCGGGCCTGTAGACGTCGATCACCAGCCCGAGCACGAACATCGAGGCCAGGATGGCGGGCAGCGAGGTGCTGTAGCCGAGCGCCAGCATGGTCGCGGCCGTGGCCAGCATGCCGCCCGACAGCGTGGCCCGGCGCCCGATCCGGTCCGTGAGCACCCCCGCGAGCAGCTGCGACAGCAGCGAGCCCGCGCCGAACAGGCCCATCACCAGACCCGCGGCCGTCACCGACAGGCCGCGGGCCTGCGTCAGGTAGACGCCGGTGAAGGGCATGACCATGGTGCCCAGGCGGTTCACCAGCGTGCCGCCCCACAGGGCCCAGAACGGGCGGGGGAGCCCGCCCAGCTTGGACCGCAGGAAGGGGGGTCGCTCAACAGTTGCGCTCGTCACGCCATCAAGCGTGATATTTCGGGGTTTGTGGGGGCGAACGATTTAGTGCAGGCTAAAAAGATGACCGTCTCGTGGGTGATGAAGCCGGAGGACGTGGCCCGGATCCGGTTCGCGTTCTCGCCGGTGTGGGAGCTGGTCGCGAGCCTGCGGACCCTTCAGCGGCCGTCGCGGCACTCGATCCACCTGCCGTGGCTCAAGGCCGTGCGCCCCCGCCTCGCCGGGCTCGACCTGTCCGAGCTGTTCGCGCTCGTGCCCCTGACCGGCTACATCGCCGACTTCATCACGCCGCCCCCCGACACGCCGATGCCGGAGTTCGCCGCCGAGCTCGACCGGGTCAGGCGCACGCCGCCCGAGGCGGCCCGCGAGGAGGCGGCGCGGATCCAAGGGAGCGACCCCGCGGTGATCCGGCGGTTCATGGCCGACCCCGAGGCAGGCGTGGCCAGGGTGGCCGACACGCTGGAGGCGTACTGGGAGAGGTGCTTCGCGGAGTTCTGGCCGCGCGTCTACGGGCTGCTGGAGCGCGACGTGCTGCGCCGCTCGCGCCAGCTCGCCCAGGGCGGGGCGCACGAGCTGTTCGCCGCGCTCGATCCGGCCGTGACGTGGACGGGGGAGCGGCTGATCGTCGACCGGCCGTGGTGCGAGGCGGGCGGCCTGCACGGCGACGGGCTGGTGCTGGTGCCCAGCGCGTTCTGGGGGCAGGCCGTGGCGGTGATGACGGCGCCGTACCAGTCGACGCTGATCTACCCCGTGCTCGGCGTGGGCACGCTCTGGGAGCAGGGGCCGCCGCCCGCGCCCGGCGGGCTCTCCGCGCTGATCGGCAGGAGCAGGGCACAGATCCTGCTCGCGCTCGCCGAGCCGGCCACCACCTCGGCCCTCGCCGCGCGCATGGCGCTCACGCCCGGCGCGGTCAGCCAGCACCTCGGCGTGCTCAGCGGCGGCGGGCTCGCGGTGGGGATGCGGGTCGGCAAGCAGGTCGTCTACCGCCGCACCCCCATAGGAGACACCCTGGCCGGTCAGGCGTAGCGCCTGGACGTCAAGAGCCGGTCAGGCGTAGCGCCTGGACTTCGCAAGCCGGTCAGGTGTAGCGCTTGGACTCCAGGAGCCAGTCGAGGTGGGCGCGCGGCGCCGCCAGGTACGCGCACGCGACCTTGCTGACGTCCCGCGCCTCCTTCGGCTCCAGGTCCTCCAGCGGCAGCCGCCTGGCGGCCTTCTGCATGTCGTGGCAGCGCGCGGCGATCCGGTCGAGCACCCAGGCCGTCGCCTCCCGCTCGCCCAGCCCGAGCTGGCGCATCGCCAGCACGACGAAGTTGTGCACGTCGCCGCGCTCCTTCGGCCGCGAGGCCACGTCGTTGCACCACGCCGTGACGTCGCTGCACGCGCTCACGAGCTGCTGCCACGGCTCGCCCTCATGCACCCACGCCGGCACCTCCACCCGCAGGCACGGCTCGACCAGGTCATAGAGGTACGGCCCCACCGTGCCCCTGCGCAGCGCCGGATACTCCTCCAGCGTCGGCATCCGGCCCGCCGCCCTGTTGTCGGCCTCGGTGCGGCAGGCGTCGTGCTGGCGCCGCAGCCCGACCGCGAACCTGGCCCGCCACCGGTCGCTCATCCGCGCGCTCGTCACCCGCCACAGGTCCGCGAACGCCGCCTCCAGCGGATGCCGCGCCGCGCCCTTGAGCATGCCGTCGAAGATGTCCAGCGAGCACGACCCCTCGTCCAGCTCGTCGTCCAGGTGGAACAGCCACGTCAGCCACTGCGCGAACAGCGCCGCCGCGGCCGCGTCGAACTCGGCGAACGCCCGGCCCGCCATCCGGTGGTAGCCCACCCCTGGCGCGGCGCGCAGCCCGGTCCGCCTGGCCCAGTCGATGACCGCGGCCTCGATCGCGTACACGGCCGGGTGCATCCTGCACGGAGCCGCCATCGCGGGCACCCGCTCGGTGAGCGGCAGCAGCGCCAGCGCCGCCGAGCCGCCCCTGCGCGGCAGCGGCAGCATCGAGGTCAGGGCCGAACGGAGCGCGGTACGCGCGGTGGCGACCATGGTGGCGAACACGGTGGTGCTCATGCCGCTGTTCACGGAGGTCTTCTCAGAGGTCTTCTCAGAGGTGTTCACGGCGATCTTCACAGTGCTCTTCACAGGGGGCCGAAAAGCCAGTTGCCCGCGGCGTTCGGGTCGTCGCTGCGGTAGTAGTCGGAGGCGGCCAGGACCAGCTCCTCCACGGTGAGCACGCCCCTGCCCGTCCGGTCGAGCCGGTCGAACGCCTCGTCCACGTCGTCGTAGGCGACGCCGAACGCGCTCAGCATCGTGCGGAACTCGCCGGGGCCGATCTCGCCGTCCCGGTCGCCGTCGCACAGGTCCGCCACCGCCACCGTGGCCGGCCTGAACACCGCGTCATACCGGTCGCCCATGACGAACGCCGCAATCATCCCGGTACGGAAGTCCAGCCGCGAGATGCTGAAGTCGGGGTCGCGCTCGAGCGTCTGCGACAGCGTGGCCCAGATCCCGCCGAAGCTGTCGACCAGGCTGGCCCCGGTGATCGAGGTGGGGGACTCCCCGAAGCCCACCAGGATGCGGGCGCCGAGCCCCAGCAGGTCCTCACGCTCCACGACGCCGTTGCCGCTCGCGTCGATGTGGTCGAATGCCCGATCCAGCTTGTGATTGAGCAGGTCGATGGCCATCAATGCCTCCCCCGAGACTGACTGCGTGATCACATTAAGTGGGGGCGGGGGGCTTTGTCAGCGAGGCTCGCACCGGCGCCCCCCGTAACGTGTGTGAAACACGGACACGGCATGCTGGTACATAGACCCGTACTGTCAGATAGAGGGGACGCTGTGGACCGCCAGCAGGAGTTCGTGCTCCGCACGCTCGAGGAACGCGACATCCGGTTCATCCGGCTCTGGTTCACTGACGTGCTCGGTTTCCTCAAATCAGTGGCGATCGCCCCGGCCGAGCTGGAGGGCGCGTTCGCCGAAGGCATAGGGTTCGACGGCTCGGCCATCGAGGGCTTCGCCCGCGTCTACGAGTCCGACATGCTCGCCAAGCCCGACCCGTCCACGTTCCAGATCCTGCCCTGGCGCAGCGAGACGCCGGGCGCGGCGCGCATCTTCTGCGACATCCTCATGCCGGACGGCTCGCCGTCGCACGCCGACCCGCGCTGGGTGCTCAAGCGCACCCTCGCCAAGTGCGCCGACATGGGCTTCACGTTCTACACCCACCCGGAGATCGAGTTCTTCCTGCTGAAGAGCCGTCCCGAGCCGGGCCAGCGGCCCGAGCCGATCGACTCCGGCGGCTACTTCGACCACACGCCGCACAGCTCCGGCCATGACTTCCGCCGTCAGGCGATCATGATGCTGGAGTCGATGGGCATCTCCGTCGAGTTCAGCCACCACGAGGGCGCGCCCGGGCAGCAGGAGATCGACCTGCGCTACGCCGACGCGCTCACCACGGCCGACAACATCATGACCTTCCGCCTGGTCATGAAGGAGGTCGCGCTGGAGCAGGGCATCTGGGCCTCGTTCATGCCCAAGCCGTTCACCGAGCACCCGGGCTCCGGCATGCACACGCACATGTCGCTGTTCGAGGGCGACAGGAACGCCTTCTACGAGGCCGGAGCCGACTACCAGCTCTCCAAGGTCGGCCGGTCGTTCATCGCCGGGCTGCTCAGGCACGCCGCCGAGATCACCGCCATCACCAACCAGTGGGTCAACTCCTACAAGCGCCTCTGGGGCGGGGCCGAGGCCATCGCGGGCCAGGGCGGCGAGGCGCCCTCCTACGTGTGCTGGGGCCACAACAACCGCTCCGCCCTGGTCAGGGTGCCGATGTACAAGCCGCACAAGGGCGGCTCGACGCGCATCGAGTTCAGGTCGCTCGACTCGGCGTGCAACCCGTACCTCGCCTTCGCGCTGATCCTGGCGGCCGGGCTGAAGGGCATCGAGGAGGGCTACGAGCTGCCCGCCGCGGCCGAGGACAACGTCTGGACGCTGACCAGCGCCGAGCGGCGCGCGCTCGGCATCCAGCCGCTGCCGGGCTCGCTCAACGACGCGATCGAGGTCATGGAGCGCAGCGAGCTGGTGGCCGAGACGCTGGGCGAGCACGTCTTCGACTTCTTCCTGCGCAACAAGCGGGCCGAGTGGCGCGAATACCGGCGCCACGTCACCGAGTTCGAGCTGGGCCGCTACCTGCCGGTGCTCTGAGCGCTCCGCTCGTCGAACACGATCTCCTGCAGCACATCCGCCCCCGCCCGGTCCATGATGTAGGCGCCGGAGGCGGGGGCGGGATCGCCGCCCTGCACCCTGGTCAGCAGGCTCTCCCAGCTGCGCTGATGGCGGGCGAACGTCCTGGGCGCCACCACCCGGCCCCTGGTGCGCTGCCCCGCCAGCGCCACCTCCGGCGGCGCGTCCAGCAGGAGCAGGTGGAAGCCCGCCCGGTGCCTGCGGGCCAGCCAGGCGAAGCCGCGCAGCACGTACGGGCCGCAGCCCCGGTTGTGCGCGATGACCGAGTGGCCCCGGGTCAACGCCCGGCGGATGCGGCTCAGGTGGGTGACGAAGACCACGGCGCGGCGCACGGGCTGCGGGGCCCAGGCGAGCCGCCCGTACCAGTGCCGCTTGGACTGGAACGAGTCGATCACCGCGACCGTGCCTATGGTGACGGGCAGGCTCTCCGTGCCGTGCAGGCCGTACAGGCGGCGCAGCAGGGTGGTCTTGCCCGCGCCCGGAAGGCCCGTCAGGATCACCAGGGATCCGGACGGATACCGCAACCTCGCACCCTGCACAGGTTCACCCGCTCTCTCTCATGCTGCCGTGTCCTCCAGCCTTACCGAGCGCGGCCGGAACCGCGCAGCTCATCCGGGCCTCGGTGGGCGGCCGTATCCGCGTATTGGTCGCGGGGCGGGGGTAAGCCGGGATAAGGTAGCCCCAACGCCTTGATCGGCCTCACTCCAGGTGCAAGTCCGGAGTGAGGCCGATTTTCGTTGCTTCTGACCCCCGAGTCACATCCTGGCGATGTGCGGCGCCTAGCGTCTCGAGACACCTGGTGACAGGCCGGTCGGGACAGGTGGGAAGTTTCGGACCCCTTCGAGGCGTTATGCGTGGTGCCGATCAACCCCAGGGCCCCCGAGATCTGGCGAAACCGGGAGTCCAGTAAAATCGGCCTGCTTATTTTGATGTTTCCGGACTTCTCGCCACATGTGGCGATATTGGAGGTTGTGGCATGACGACGGCTGCCCTGCAGACCGTGTTGACCGTTCCGCAGCGTTTCCGGGGCCCCGCGGGAGTCGCCAACGGCGGCTGGATAGCGGGCACCATGGCGGAGGCGCTGAACGGTGGTCGATCAGCCGTCGAGGTCACGCTGCACGCGCCCACGCCGCTGGAGACCGAGCTGCGTCTCGAGCACGTCGCCAACTCCGTGTCCCTCTCGGACGGCGACCGGCTGCTGGTCGAGGCCATCCCCGTGGCCGAGGACCTGGAGGGCCCCGGGTTCGTGCCGTTCAACGACGCCGCGCGCGCCGAGGCCGGGTTCGTGGGCCTGAAGGCGCACCCGTTCGCCGAGTGCTTCGCCTGCGGCCTGCGCGAGCCGGGTGACGGCCTGCGCATCTTCCCCGGCCCGGTGGAGGGCACGGACCTGGTGGCGGCCGGCTGGCGGGTGCCGTTCACGGTGACGGGCGAGGACGGGGTGCCCGCGTCGATCGTGGGCGCGGTGCTCGACTGCATCACCGGCTGGGCCCACTTCGGCCCCGGCGAGTCCGCGCTGCTCGGCCGGCTCGCGGTGCAGATCCACCGCCCGGTCTACCCCGGCGGCCGCTACTCCGTGGTGGCCCGCCCGACCGGCCGCGACGGGCGCAAGATGTACGGCCAGAGCGCCATCTACGAGGTGGACGGCACGCTCGTCGCCGCCGCCCGCGCCACCTGGATCGCTCCACGCTGACCTACGACGCGAAACGGCCCCTGAGCAGCTGACAAGCAGCTCAGGGGCCGTTCTCATTCACTCATGCGCGTCACCACCGGTGTGTGCGGCGCCACCAGTGGCGCCACCGCCAGCTGCCGCGGCCGATGCCGTACAGCGCACCGGACAGGCCGCCGATCGCGCTGTTCTGCCAGTACGCGTTGGCACACCCTCTCAAGGTGCGCTTGCGGAGACAGCCGTAGGTGCCGAAGGCCACGCCGACGATGAAGGAGCCCCGGCTGACCCAGCGCCGGCCGCTGCTCGCCCACCGGTGGACGAAGCCGCCCCAGCCCCGGCCGGTGTTCCAGCCGTACCGGAAGGCCCGGTAGTGGACCTTGGCCCGCCGCCAGACGTGCCTGGCCTTGTGGCGGAGCTTGCGGCACCAGCCGCAGCCCCACTTGCCGTCCAGGTCGGTGCAGTTGACCGGGTCGCCCGAGCAGTACTCGTAAGCGTTGGCGCTGCCGCCCGGAACCGGGTCCAGCTGCAGGAACCGGCCCAGCGACGGGTTGTAGAGCCGCACGCCCATGAGCATCGTGCCGTCCAGGGTGTCGGCGGCGCGCTGCTTGCCGCCGAGCCAGCCGTACCTGCGGGCCGGGCCGCGCGCCACCCCGTACTCGTCGGCGTCCACGACGGTGGCGGTCGCGGTGCCGAGCGTGTACTCGGTGCCGACGTCGCCGTGCAGCGTGGTCAGTTGCAGGCGGATGTCACCGCTCGCGCCGGTGATGGCCGCCAGGTCGCCGTCGAAGCCGGAGACGTTCCTGAGCACCTTGCCGCCGGGCTCAGTGCTCCAGCGCGGCGAGTCGCCGTCGGAGCCGTAGTGGTTCACGACGGTGCCCGCCGCGGTGGCGGTGGACCTGAACCGGTCGGCCGGGTCCAGCGCCCAGGTCATCGTCTGGCCGCCCACGGTCTGCCGGCGGGCCAGGTCGTTGACGTGGTAGTCGAACGTCGTCCCGCCCGGCAGGGCGGTCGTACGGCCGAGCGCGTCGTAGCGGTAGCCGTCGCCCACCAGCCGGTCGCCGGAGTCGTAGGCGTAGGAGGTGATCGCCGCCGCGGCGTCGTCGGCCTCCGGGCACGTGTCCGGCTGGGACTGGGTGGCCAGGCGGGTCCGGTTGGAGTTGTCGTCGAACGCGTAGCGGCGCAGCGTGCACACGCCGGCCGCCGACTCCCTGGCCGAGGTCAGGCGGCCGGCCTTGTCGTAGCCGTAGGCCCGCTCGTACCCGGCGTCGCCGCGCGCGTCCACGGCCCACTGGCCGTGCACCGACTCGATCACCTGCTCGCTCAGCACGGGCTGGTCCAGCCCGTCCTTGGTGTAGACGCGCGAGACGTCCGATCCGGTCTCGTCCTCGGTCACGCTCACGTGCAGGCCCTCGGGCAGGTCGCCGGAGGCGAACTCCCCGTCGGCGTCGTAACGCGCGGTGAACGTGCCCGCCACCGAGTCCGTCATCGTCACCGCCAGGCCACGCGGCTCGGCCGCGATGTCATAGCCGTAGGTGACGCTGGACGGCACGGAGTCCGACACCTTGGTGGTCCGGTCGAGCAGGTCGTACTCGGTCCTGGTCACCCCGCCGTCGGCGTCGGTGTACGACATCCGCCGGCCGAGCCGGTCGTAGGCCATGACGACCCGCTCGGTGACGTTGCCCGCGGCGTCCAGGCGCTGCTGCTCGGCCACCTCGCCCGAGTCGGGCGCGTACACCGTGGCCACGGCGCCCAGCGCCTCGCCCGTGCCGCCGGTGACCCACTGGCGGATCTGCCGTCCCGCCGGGTCGTAGGCGGTGTTGGTGACGCGGGTGACGCCGTTGGCGGTCTCGGAGACCGTCAGCGGGTTGCCGTAGCGGTCGTAGGTGGTGATGGCGGTGGGCAGTTCGTCGGGGTTGTCGCCGCCTCCGGTGATCTTCCCGGCGGGCGCCGTCCGGCACACCAGTCCCGCCCACGCCGGCTTGCCGCCGCACGGCGCGCTGCCGGAGGCGGTGTAGTACGTGGTGATCGTGGTGGCCGCGTCGTTGCCCTTGGGCAGCACGGTCTTGACGAGGTTGCCGTCGCCGTCGTACGACGTGGCCGTCACCAGGTTCAGCCCGCCGGGGTCCTTGACGGTCTTGAGCGGCTTGCCGAGCGCCCAGTCGTACTCGGTGGCGGTCGCCCGCGTGTCCTTGTCCTCGCCGCTGAGCAGGCGTGCGCTCACCTCGGTCCTGGTCACCAGGTCCTTGGTGGGCGCGTCGCCGGGACGCCCCTGGTCGTAGGTGCTGACGGTGTGCTCCCTGGCCACCGCGTCCTCGCCGCCCACCGACACGACGTGCAGCGGGCCGAGGGTCTCCAGCTCCCGGGTGCCGTCGTCGTTGTACGTCGAACGCTTGGACAGCAGCTCAGCCCGTTCGGCCGTGGGCAGCCCGGAGATGCCGAGCTCGGCCAGGCGCGGCGAGGTGCCGAGCGCCAGCTCGCGGTTGCCCGCCGACAGCTCGCGCACGACGTTGCCGAACTTGTCGTGCTCGGTGGCCGACAGGTGACCGCCCGGCGTGAGCTGGTTGACCTGCCGCCCGTTGGCGTCGAGGTAGGTGACGGTGGCCCTGGTCCAGGAGCGGCCGTCGGGGATCTGGTCGCCGGGGAAGACGGCGGTGGCGTCGGTGGGGTTGTCGTGCTGCCCCCACGCCGCGGTGTGCTGCGGCAGCAGGTCGGCCGGTCCACCGGCGGCCTTGGTCAGCGGCACGTTGTAGACGATGGAGGTGCGGTTCTCGCCCTCCACCTGGTCGGCCGTGCCCGGCTTGAGCGCCTGCCGGACCGCGCTGGTCAGCCTGCCGTCGGCGTCGTAGGCGAACGTCCACGGGAGCTGTCCCGGCGGCGTGAGCGAGGTGAGGCGGCCGCCGGTGTCGTAGCCGTACGCCGTCTTGAGCGCCGGTGAGACGCGCGGGTCCCACGACTGGGCCAGGCGGCCGGCGCTGTCGTAGGCGTACTGCGCGACGGCCACGGGGGTGCCGGAGTCGTGGAACAGCACCTGCTTGACCCGGCCCGCGTAGTCGCCGCCGCCGGTCTGCGTGGCATAGACGAGCTCCAGCACGCGGCAGCCGGGCTTGGGCGAGGGCAGCGCGCAGTCCGCGCCCGTGTCGGACACCGCGCTGGTGGGCGCGATGACCGCCTTGAGCCGCTGGGCGCCGCTCGCGGCCTCGTAGACGTAGCGGGTGATGTTGTTCGCGCCGGGCGGGGTCGTCGTGGCCGGCAGGTACGCCGTCGCGCCCGCGGGCTTGGCGAACGTGGTGACCACGCCGTCGGCGTCCTTGAGCGTGTAGGAGCCGGTGAGCGTCAGGTCCTCGGCGCCCTCCTCCGGCTTCCAGCCGCCGCTCGTCTTGGTGAACTGGATGGGCGTCCCGTCCACCAGCGTGACCTCGACCGAACTGGCGGAGGTCTCGCGCAGCGCCGCGTACTCGGAGTCGGCGACGTCCGACACGCCGCCGGCCGACCATTGGGGGCCGAACGGAGAGGCCTGGGAAGCGATCCTGGTGCCGGCCTTGGGGTCGCGCGAGGAGATCGTCCTCGACAGCGCCAGGCCGAAGAGCTCGGCCTCGCTCTCCTCCACCCGGAAGTCGCCGGTCAGCAGGTTGACGTTGCCCGGACCCACGTTCTGCGTCTCGGCCCCCGACGCCTGCCGGTCCGCGACCACGTCGGCGGCCGGCGTGCTCGCCGAGTCCGAGGCGTTGGCGAACACGGCGCGGACCTGGACGGCGCCGTCGCCGCCGAGCTGGTCGACCAGGTTCCAGGTCAGTCCCGACACCGTCGCGGTGCCGTCGGCCACCTTCGCCGCGACCGGCCAGGCCGTCAGCGGCTTGCCGTCGGCGCCGAGCACCTGGGCGACGGGGATGTCGGCCCAGCCGTCGGTCGACGCGCGCCGCCACTGGAAGGTCACCCGGTCGTACTCGCCGCGCCCGGTCGCCGCCAGTTCGGCGCGGCGGGCCGTACGCGTGCCGTCGGCCGGCGCGGACAGCGCGCCCGCCCCGACGTTGAAGCGGTACGTCACCGCCTCCGAGGCGTTGCCCGCCCGGTCCAGCGCGTACGCCGTCAGCGTGTGCGGCCCCGCGGCCTGCGGGGTCACCGAGAACGTGACGGCCGCGCCGCTCGTGGCCGCCGTGGCCGTGTCACCGTCGTCGAGCCGGTAGGCGATCTTGACGACGTCGGAGTCGGCCGGCGTTGCGGTGAACGAGGCCGGCTCGCCGGCGTCGCCGTGCCATCCGGAGTCCGGGTGGGAGCCGCTGGTCAGCTTGGGCAGGGGCGGCGGCGTGGTGTCGACGGTGAACTGCCGCGACAGCGACTGCTTGGAGTCCAGCGAGCCGTCGTTGGTCCAGGCCTTGAGCGTGTAGGTGCGGCCGTTGACCAGCTTGCCGGCCGGCATCGCGGCATTCGAGAAGCCGCCGGAGGCCACGTAACCGCCGTACAGGCCGGTGACGACCGCGGTGCTGCCGTCGTAGACCTCGAACTTGCCGCGCACGTTGCCGCCGTCGGCGTCGCCGACGTGGGCGTACAGCCGCGGCGTCACCGAGTTGGTGGCGAGGACGCCGTTCACCTCGCTGTTCGGGCTGGTCCAGACGGACACCGGCGTGGTCGGGTAGGAGTTGTACGTCACCGCGATGTACGGCGGGTGCGAGGCCGCGTTGCCGGAGTTGAACCGCTTCCATCCGTACTTGTCGGACTCGTCCGAGGCGCGCAGCCCCATGCCGGACTTGGCCCAGCCCTTGTCCGCCCAGTACTGGGCCAGCGACGTGACGTTGGCGGTGACCCAGCCGTCGGCGCAGGCGGAGCCGTAGCCCTTGGTCTGGCTGGAGGTGGCGTACCTGGCCGCCATGGCGGGGCCCGGGTAGCGGCTGGAGGTGGAGGCCTGGTCGGCGGACCACACCTCCCAGTCCTTGGCCGTGCACGACCAGGAGTGGAAGTTCCACAGGTTGAGCGTGGCGGAGAGGATCTTCCGCCCGGCCAGGCCGGAGGTGTTCCAGGTGATGAACGACTTGGCGATCTGCCCGCTGCCGTTGTTGCCGAGCTTGAGCTCTTCGGAGGCGGAATTGTCGGTGTTGTAGCCCTGCTGGACGAACGTGTCGAACGTCCCGCCCACGTTGAGCGACGGGTCGACGGTGACCGGGTAGGCGGTGGCGGGGTCGTTCAGGAAGGCCGGGTCGGGCGTGAGCACGAGGTCCTTGCCCGACACCTCCATCTTCACCGGCGCGCGATGGGTGTGCTCGCCGGAGGACTGGTCCACCCGCGCGTCCCACATCACGGGGGCGGGCACGGTCGCGGCGACCTTGCCGCCCTTGCCCACCAGTTCGACGCCGCCGTCCTTGGCCTGGCGGGCCTTGAGCCCGGGGGCGTCCAGCCGGAGCCGGTAGGACAGCGGGGCGGCGGGCCGCTGCTTGAGCAGCAGGAACTGCTCGGCGCCCGTCCTGGTCGCGGTGACCGACAGGTCGGCGCCGGGCAGCACGCTGGGGTAGGTGACGGTCTGGCCCGACACCTGCGGCGACGGGAGCGCGCCCGGCCAGCGCAGGGTCACGCGGGAGTCCCCGGCGGCCACGCTGATCAGGTCGGTCCCGGCGGCCGCGGCCTGCCTGGCGCCGCTCGCGGGCCCGCCGATGCGCAGCCCCCGGCCGTGCGCCGTGGGCGTCACCGTGCCGTCGCCGGCCGCCGTGAGCGCGAGATCGACGGGCTTCCACCCGGCGCCGTCGCGCACCCTGACCGGCCCGGCGAACATCTCCTCGGTGAGGGAGCCGTCGGGATTGGCGTAGGTGGAGGAGGTCTCGGTACGGGCCGATTCGATCTCGACCCGCTTGCCCGTGAGCCGGGCGGTGAGCCTGGCCGAGCTCTCGTCGGGCGCGCTGGGCCCGGCCGGAGCGGTGGAGGGGTCGGGCGGGGCGGCCGCCGGTGCAGGCTGGGGTGAGGGGGTGTCTGCGTACGCGGGGGGGATGTCCGCGACGGTTACGGCCAGTGTCACGGACAGCACGGCCGCGATGGCCCGGTCCGCCGGGGTCGTCCGGCGGACGCGGGCGCGGTTTAATGCCACTCTTCGATCTCCGATTCGCGCGCCTCTGGCAGAGGGTTGACCATCGTTGCGGCGTGATCGTAAAAGGCATGATCAACAGGCGGAAGAGGTGGCGGAGATCGTTAATCCACCCGTCGGTTCGCGTACATGTTCGGTAACGGGGCGGGGAGCCGCCGCGACCGGTAGTGACGATCAGGCCGGAGCGGTGAGGCGGTTGACGACGGCCGACGCGCAGCGGTCGTCGAACAGGATCGTGTAGTGGTTGCAGTCCGGGATCACCTCGTCCCGCAGTCCCGGCAGGCGGGCGGCCCAGGGCAGGGCCAGATCGTCGGGGAGGAAGCCGGCGTTCTGGTCGAGCAGTCCGCGGGGCGCCCTGAGCAGGGTGAGCGGTGCCCGGACGGATCCGAGGGCGGCCGCGATGGCCTCCGGCTCCAGCCGCAGCCACCGCCCGTCCTGCAGCACCGCCTTCTCCACCGCCCGTGAGCGCAGCGCTCCCTCGGGGCCCGTCAGGTCGTAGCGGACGTACGCCTCCACGTCGGCGTTCCAGTGCCCGGCGAAGGCCGGATGCGCCTTGAAGAAGTCGACGTACGCGTCGGCGGTGGGGAACGTCTGGCGCAGCCGGGCGATCGCCGGTCCGAGCGTGGCCTCCATGACCTGGTCGACATCCGCGTCCTCGGGCAGCGGCGGCAGCGGGAGGCCGCCGTCCACCAGCACCACCCGGGCGAAGTCCCGTTCGGCGGCGGCCAGGGCGGCTACGTACGCGCCCATCGAGTGCCCGGTCAGCACCGCGTCCGGACCCGCCCCGACGTGGTCGGCGACGCGCAGGACGTCCTCGGCGTGCCTCGGGAGCCCGTACGGGCCGGGCAGCGAGGCGCTGTGCCCGCGACCGCGCAGGTCCATCGCGACCAGGCGCCATCCCTCCGGCAGCCGCCGCCCCACCGCGCCCCACGCCATGAGCGAGGCCGTGATCCCGTGGACCGCGATGATCGTGCGCGGTCCCGTTCCGAACGTCGCGATGCGCTGACCGGCGACGTCGTCGAACTCGAATCCCATAGTCGGAGCTTAGGGACAAACGTCCCGCCACGATATGCATGGCCCTCAGGTGATCGCCGCCCGCGTGGCGGATAAATTCCCTCATATGCGTATCACCGTGATCGAGCACGAGGCCGAGGCGGGCCTCGGGTACCTCGGCGAATGGCTGGGGCCGGCCTGCGACGTCGTACGGCCGTACCTGGGTGAGGAGATTCCCGCGCGCCCGGCGGACGGGCTGATCGTGCTCGGCGGGGCGGCGGCGGCCTGGGAGGACGAGCGGAGCCCCTGGCAGCCCGCCACCCGCGACCTGCTGCGCCGGGCCGTCGACGAGAGCACGCCCACGCTGGCCATCTGCCTGGGGGCGCAGCTGCTCACCCTGGCCTGCGGCGGCACGGTCGAACGGGGCGCGAACGGGCTCGAGGTGGGCGCCCGCGAGGTGGTCGCGCTGCCCGCGGCGGCGGACGACCGGCTGCTGGCGGGGATCGGCACGGCCGTGGCCGTCCAGTATCACCAGGACGCCATGACCCGGCTGCCCGACGGTGCCGTGCCGCTCATGACCGGGGCTCAGTATCCGAACCAGGCGTACCGGCTCGGCGCCGCCGCGTGGGCGATCCAGTTCCATCCCGAGGCCACGCCGGAGATCTTCACCTCCTGGACCTCCGGGTCCGGCCTGGACGCGGCCGAGGAGCTGAACGCCGAGGTCAAGGCCGCCGAGAGCGCGCTCGTCGCCACCTGGCGGCCGGTGGCGGAGGCGTTCGCCGAGGTCATCAGAACCAGCGGTCGCGCCTGAACCCCGGCCTCCGGAGCGCCGGGCGCGCCGGGGGCTGGGTGTCCGTCCCGTTCGCACGGGGCTGGGTGTCCGTCCCGTTCGCACGGGGCTGGGTGTCCGTCCCGTGCGCACGGGGCCGGGTGTCCGTCCCGTGCGCACGGGGCCGGGTGAGCGCGCGGGCCAGGACGTGGACGCCACCCACGACCAGCGGGAACGCCGCCACCCCCGTCCAGCCGGACGCCCCCGCCCGCACCGGCACCCCCTCGGCTCGCAGCCGCCGCCACGCCCACACCGAGAACGGGATGACCACCACGGGCGCGGTCACCACCCCGGGCGTGTACCTCCGCGCCACCGCCGCCTGCGCCAGGTGCGCCACCCCATGAGCGCCGAACCCCAGCAGCGCGGCCTGGAAGACCGGGGCCCGCCCGCCCGTACGCGCTCCCAGCGCCGAGGCCCCCGCCATCACCCCGCCCATGAGCCCGATGGCCACGCTCACGTGCCGCTGCGACACCTCCGGTACCCAGGGCCACCGCTCCCGGGCCTTGCGCGCCCAGCCCGCCATGGTCGCCAGCTCCTCGGCGTCGTGCACCGCCCACGCCGCCAGCAGCCCCCACGTGACGGTTGAGGGAACCATGGACATCACCTCCCAGAGAAACGCAACGCAACGTTGCGTTCCCTATGGTACGCCGGAACGGGCTGCCAAGATGGAGGGGTGCCCAGGATCGAATCCACCGCCGCGAGGCTCGCCAAGCTCGGGTTCGCCGATGGCGCCAGGGCCGCCCAGCTCGTCCGTCAGGCGGGAGTCGACGTGGACGATCTCCTGGAGTTCCTGGTGGACGTGGCCGACCCGGACCAGGCGCTGGTCTCGCTGACCCGGCTGGCCGAGCGCGAGCCCGCCGTGCTCGACACCGTCCGCGGCGACGAGCACCTGCGTGCGCGCCTGCTGGCCGTGCTCGGCGTCAGCGCCGCCCTCGGCGAGCACCTCGTGCGCCACCCCGCCCAGGTCGCGCTCCTCGCCGAGCCACACCTGGGCGACCCGCGGACCGAGTTGCTGAGGGCGGTCGGCGCCGACCCGGGGGAGGCGCCCGACGGCGGGAGCGCCGCAGACGGCGGGAGCGCCGCAGACGGCGGGAGCGCGGGGGCCGCCGCCGCCACCGCCACCGCCACCGACCCGCTGAACGCGCTCCGCGTGGCCTACCGCGGCAGGCTGATGCATCTAGCCGCGCGCGACCTCACGGGGCAGGCCACGCCGGCGGAGGTCATGGCCGAGCTGTCCGACCTCGCGGGCGCCGCGCTGGAGGCCGCGCTCGCCATCGCGCGGGCCGAGATCGACGACAGCGAGGTACGCCTGGCGGTCATCGGCATGGGCAAGTGCGGCGCCAGGGAGCTCAACTACATCAGCGACGTGGACGTGATCTTCGTGGCCGAGCCGCGGGAGGGGGCCGACGAGACCAAGGCGCTGCGTACGGCGACCCGGCTGGCCCAGGCCATGATGCGGGCCTGCGCCGACACCACGTCCGAGGGCTCGCTGTGGGAGGTGGACGCGGGCCTGCGGCCCGAGGGCAGGTCGGGCCCGCTGGTGCGCACGCTCGGCAGCCATCTGGCCTACTACCGGCGCTGGGCCAAGACGTGGGAGTTCCAGGCGCTGCTCAAGGCCCGCCCGGTCGCGGGCGACATGGAGCTGGGCGCCGCCTACGTGGAGGCGGTCAACGACCTGGTGTGGTCGGCGGCCACCCGCGAGCACTTCGTCGAGGACGTGCAGGCCATGCGCCGGCGGGTCGAGGCGCACGTGCGCGCCGAAGGGGACCGCCAGCTGAAGCTGGGGCCGGGCGGGCTGCGCGACATCGAGTTCGCGGTGCAGCTGCTCCAGCTCGTCCACGGCAGGCTCGACCCCCTGCTGCGCCGCAGGGCCACCCTGCCCGCGCTGGCCGCGCTCTCCAGGGGCGGCTACGTCGGCCGTGACGACTCGCGCGGGCTCGCGGAGGCGTACTCGTTCCTGCGCCAGGTGGAGCACCTGCTGCAGCTGCACCGGCTGCGGCGCACTCACATCGTGCCCACCGACGAGGCCGACCTGCGCAGGCTCGGCCGGGCGCTCGGGATGCAGCCCGATCCGGTGGGAGAGTTCACGGCGCGGTGGCGGCGGCATGCCAGGGAGGCGCGGCGGCTGCACGAGAAGCTGTTCTACCGGCCGCTGCTGCAGGCCGTGTCGCGGCTGCAGGAGTCGGAGGCGCGGCTGTCGGCCACGGCGGCGCAGGCCAGGCTGGAGGCGCTCGGCTACGTCGATCCCGCCGGCGCGCTGCGCCACATCACCGCCCTCGCCGCCGGCGTGTCCAGGCGGGCCGCGATCCAGCGCACGCTGCTGCCCGTGATGCTCGGCTGGTTCGCCGACACGCCCGACCCCGACGGGGCGCTGCTCGGGTTCCGGCAGGTGAGCGACAAGCTGGGCAGCACGCCGTGGTATTTGCGGCTGCTGCGCGACGAGACGGCGGTGGCGTCCAGGATGGCGCGCGTGCTCGGCGCCGGCCGCTACGCGACCGGCCTGATCCTGCACGCGCCCGAGGCGGTCGCGATGCTGGGCTCGGACAAGGAGCTCGCCGTGCGCTCCAGGGAGTCGCTGCTGGGCGAGGCCGCCGCGGCAGTCAGCAGGCACGCGGGCGACCCCGAGAGCGCCGTGGCCTCCGTGCGGGCGCTGCGCAGGAAAGAGCTGTTCCGTACGGCCGTGGCCGACATCTTCGGGCTCATCGACATCGAGACGGTCGGGGGCGCCCTGTCGGCCCTGACCGACGTGACCCTGCAGGCCGCGCTCGACGCCGCCCTGGCCAAGGTCCCGGACGTCACGAGGTTCGCCGTCATCGCCATGGGCCGGCTCGGCGGCATGGAGTGCTCCTACGCCAGCGACGCCGACGTCATGTTCGTCCACTCGCCGCTGCCCGGGGTGGCGGAGCGCGAGGCCACGGACGCGGCGTTCGCCGTGGCCAACGAGGTACGCCGGCTGCTGTCGCTGCCCGCCCCCGACCCGCCGCTGACCGTCGACCTCGATCTGCGTCCCGAGGGGCGGCAGGGCCCGCTGGTGCGGACGCTGGCCTCCTACCGCGCCTACTACGCGCGCTGGTCGTCGCCGTGGGAGTCGCAGGCGCTGCTGCGGGCCAGGTTCTCGGCGGGCGACCGGGAGCTGGGGGAGCGGTTCACCTCGATGATCGACGAGCTGCGTTACCCGCAGGGCGGGCTGCACGACGACGCGGTCAGGGAGATCAGGCGGCTCAAGGCCCGCATGGAGGCCGAGCGCCTGCCGCGCGGCGCCGACCCGGCCCTGCACACCAAGCTGGGACCGGGCGGGCTGTCCGACGTGGAGTGGGTGGCCCAGCTGCTGCAGCTCCGTTACGCGGGCACGCTGCCGTCGCTGCGCACCACCCGCACGCTCGAGGCCCTGCGCGCGGCCGTGGGGGAGGGCCTGCTCGCGCCCGCCGACGAGGCCGTGCTCGCCGAGGCGTGGCGCTTCGCCTCCCGCATCCGCGACGCGATCATGCTGGTGAAGGGGCGCGCCGGCGACAGCGTCCCGCGCGACTCGGGGGAGCGCAAGCTGATCGCCCAGACGCTCGGCTACCCGCCGGACGGCTCGGAGGACTTCCTGGACGACTACCGCCGCGTGACGCGCCGCGCACGCCAGGTGGTGGACCGAGTCTTCTACGGGGCTTGATCGAGCCTTCCAACGGGTGTATCAAGGCGCGGTGTTATCCGTTTACGTGGATCTGGCCCTCGGCCTGGTGGTGTCGTTCCTGCTGCTGTCGCTGCTGGTGAGCGGCCTGAACGAGGCGTTCGTGCGGCTGCTCGCCATCCGCAGCAAGTTCCTGTGGGCCTACCTCAGGGACACCATGGACGGCTCCGACAAGCAGGGCAGGTCATGGTTGCCGGCCAAGGTGCGTGACGTCTTCGCGGCGCTGCCCTTCGCCCGCGACCCGCGTCCCAAGCACAGCGACCAGCCCGCGCCCGCCGAGCCGGGCGTGGTGCCGGCGCAGGAGAGCACGGCCGAGGACGTCATGGTCAACCTGCTCTACGAGCGCGTCCAGGAGATCGACCACCCGAAGAGCGGCCGGACCAGCATCGCGAACATCCCGCCGGGACGCTTCGCGGTGGCGCTGATGGAGCTGGCCGCGGTCGAGCCGGACGGCGTCGAGGGGCTCCTGGCGAAGCTCAAGGAGATGCGCAGCCCCCTGTACGGCCACCTCAAGGGTGTGTGGGAGACGGCGCAGCGCGACCTCGACCGGTTCAGGCAGGGCGTGGAGACCTGGTTCGACGGGGAGATGCAGCGGCTCTCCATGCTCTACAAGCGCTACGTCAAGTGGGTCGTCGCCGTGCTCGGCCTGCTCGTGACGCTGGTGTTCAGCATGGACGGGCTGGAGTACGCCAAGACGCTGCTGCGCGACAACGCCTTCAGGGCCTCGGTGACGGCCGTCGCCGAGTCGGGGCCGGAGGCGTACAACGAGCTCAAGGCGCGCTGCACGGGCGGCGACCCGATGCCGTGCGTCACCGAGACGCTCAGCGAGCCCGCGCTGGTCAAGATGCTCGGCCAGGCGCTGGTCAGCGTGTCGATCCCGGAGCAGGGCGACCCGTCCGTCCGGTGGAACGGCGCCCTGTGGTGGGACCGGGTCACCACGCCGAGCCACTGGCCCGGCTTCCTGCTGACGTACGTGGCGCTGCTGTTCGGGGCGCCGTTCTGGTGGGACGTGCTCCGGCGCGTCACCGGCATCAAGTCCCGGCGGTGAGTCCCCGAATGGCCGGTCCCGCATTATCGTGGCTCGGATGCGGACAACCCAGCGATTGATCATGCGCAGGTGGCGCGACGAGGACCGGGAGCCCTTCGCCGCCATGAACGCCGATCCCGAGGTGATGGAGCACTTCCCGGCCCTGCTCACCCGCGCGGAGAGCGACCACTTCGTTGACCGGATCGAGGAGGAGTTCGACCGGCACGGCTACGGGCTGTGGGCCCTTGAGGTGCGCGAGAGCGGGTCGTTCATCGGCTTCACCGGCCTGATCTGGCAGACGTTCGACCAGCCGTTCCTGCCCGCGTGGGAGGTGGGGTGGCGGCTGGCGCGCCCGGCCTGGGGGCACGGGTACGCCACCGAGGCGGCCAGGGAGGCCGTCAGGTACGCGTTCGACGAGGCCGGGCTGGACGAGATCATCTCCATGACGGCCAAGCGGAACACCCGCTCCCAGGCCGTGATGAAGCGCCTCGGGATGACCCGTCTGGCCGACTTCAACCACACGCGGCTGGCCCCGGACAGCCCCCTCTACCCGCACGTGGTCTACCACCTCAAGCGTCCCTAGGCGCTCATGGCGTAGAGGACGTCGCGCAGGGCGGCCTCGCGGCCGCGTAGCCAGACCAGCCGCAGCGCCAGCGTCGGCGCGTCGAAGTCGAGCTCCACCAGCGCGCCCGAGGCCAGGTCGGGCTCCAGCGCGAAGTCCGGCAGCAGCGCGCTGCCGAGCCCCTGCCTGGCCCACTCGCGAGCGGTCGCGATGCCGGTCAGCTCCCTGCGCGGCACCTCCGGGCCGAACGCCCGGTCGGCCGCCAGCCGGATCGAGCAGCCGGTGGTGCTGACCAGCAGCGGCTCCCGGTCGCCGTCCGGCGCGGCGACCAGTGCCAGCCTGACCTCGCCCACGTCCAGGAAGTCCAGGTCGGGTGCCGGCGCGGCCCCGGCCCCGGGGCCGGCGGCGTCCGCAGCCGGGTCCGAGGGCACGGTGAAGCCGAGCCCGCCGACCCACATGCCCATGTCCAGCAGCAGGACAGCGTCGAGCTTGCCGCTCGTCACCCCGGCCAGCAGCGGCCCCCGGGTCAGGGTACGCACGTCCACGTCGAGGTCGGGGCAGCGTTCCGACAGGCGGCGGATCACGGCGGGCAGCCGGGCCGCGGCCAGCATCTCCAGCGCGCCGATCCGTACCCGGCGGCGCTGCCCGGTGACGGCGCGGCGGACCTCGTCGGCGTGGTCGAGCAGCTCCTGCGCCCGCGCCAGCAGCGTGGCGCCCGGCTCGGTCAGGCGCATCCCCTGGCGCGTGCGCTCGAACAGGGTCACCCCGAGGCTCTGCTCGAGCCGGCGCACCTGCTCGGACACGGACGCGGGGGCGAGGCCGAGGTTGTTCGCCGCTTCGGTGACGGTGCCCGCCCCGGCCACCGCGACGAAACCCCGCAACTGGCGCAAGTCCATAGAAAGCAGCATACGGTTTTTCCGAACGCCCCCTCAGTCCACGCCTGTTGAGCGCGGGTGCGGCGGTTCAGCACGCTGAGGGGCATGATGTTCGGATTCTCCCTCGCTTACTTCCTCGTGATCCTCGACACGACCGTGCTGACGATCGCGCTGCCCGACCTGCGGGCCGACCTGGGCGGTTCGCTGGCCGGGCAGCAGTGGGCGGTGAACGCGTACACGGTCGCCTTCGCCGCCGCGCTGCTCACCGGGGGAGCGGTGGCCGACCGGTACGGCGCGGCCCGGATCTTCAAGGCCGGCGTGGCGGCGTTCGGCGTGATCTCGCTGCTGAGTGCGGCGGCGCCGCACCTGGGCGTGCTGGTCGCGCTGCGTGCCCTGCTCGGCCTGGCCGGGGCGCTCTGCACGGGCGGCTCGCTGGGCCTGCTGCCCCAGCTCTTCCCCGACCCGGCCGCCCGCGCCCGCGCCACCGGCCTGTGGGCCGCCATCACCGGCACCGCGCTCGCCGCCGGCCCGCTGCTCGGCGGCCTCCTCGTGGACCTGTCGGGCTGGCGCGCCGTGTTCCTGATCAACCCACCCATCGCGCTGATCAGCCTGCTGATCATGCGCCGGGTCCGCTCGCCGCGCGGCCACCGCCTGATCGACTGGCGGGTGCAGGTCCTGGCCTGCGCGTTCCTGGGCCTGGTGGCGGAGGCGCTGATCGACGCCTCGATGGTGGCGGGCATCCTGGCGGTGCTCGCTCTGGCGGCGGTGGTGCTCGCGGAGCGCCGCAGCAAGGCGCCGGCGCTGCCGGGCGGCCTGCTCGCCGCCACCTGGCCCGAGCTGCTGGCGGGCACGGTGGCCAACTTCGCCTTCGCGGGCGCCCTGTTCGTCCTCACCCTTCTCCTGCAGGACACCCGCCACCTGGCCCCGCTGGCCGCCGGGCTGGCCTTCCTCCCGCTGACCCTGCCCATGACCGTGAACCCGCTCCTCACCGGCCGCCTGGTGGCCCGCTACGGCCCCCGCCCACCGATCCTGGGCGGCCTCGCCCTGCTCGCGGCCGGCCTGACGGGGCTCGCCCTGACGGACGCGGCGGCGCCGTGGCTGGTGGTGATGGGGTTCGGGCTGTCGTTCGTGCTGCCCGCGCTGATGGCGGGCATGGTGAACAGCGCGCCACCGGGCACGGCCGGCACGGCGGGCGGCGTCCTGAACGCCTTCCGTCAGGTCGGCGCCACCCTCGGCGTGGCGATCATGGGCGTCGTGAGCCACCCCCTGCCGACGGCGGCCGTCCTGACCGCGCTGACCTGCGCCTGCTACGGCCTGGCCGCCCGCCGCGCCCGCACCGCCGCTCCGCCCGCCTCCCCGGGCCCGATGCGGGTATCGTGATCGGCCTGTGCTCAGGACAATGAGGTGACCGTGCGGTTCCAGCATTCGAGTGACATCTGGCGTGACTTCCCCGAGCTCGTCCCCGGGGTGCTCGTCGCGACGGGCATCACGGCGGACGTCTCCGTGGACGACCGGGTCGCCCGGTTCGCCGAGCTCGCCGCCAAGCGGCTCGCGACCTCCTCGGAGGGCGAGCTGCCGGAGATCCAGGCGTGGCGGCGGACGTTCTCGAAGATGGGCCTCAAGCCGACTCAGTACCGCTGCGCGTCGGAGTCGTTGCTGCGGCGCTTCAGGAAGGAGGGCGCGCTGCCGCGCCTGCATCCGCTGATCGACCTCTGCAACGCGGTCTCCATCGCGTACGCCGTCCCGGTGGCGGTGTTCGACCTCTCCAAGATCTCGCAGTACGTGGAGGTCAGGTACGCGGCGGGCGACGAGACATACCTGACCTTCTCCGGCGAGACGGAGCACCCGCCGCCCGGTGAGGTCGTCTTCGCCGACGCGGAGGGCAGGGCGCACGCCCGCCGCTGGACCAACCGCCAGAGCGGCCACTCGGCCGTCCGCGACACGACCACCGACGTCCTGATTGTCGCGGAGGCGCTGCACGACACGGCCGGCGCGGACGTCGAACGCCTGACGGCCACCGTCGCGGACGAGCTGGCCGCCGTCTGGGCCGGCGCCGCGAAGACAGCGATCCTGACCCCGTCCGCTCCCCGTTTCGAGTTCTAGCCGCTTCGTCCTTCGGACGGTTTCCTCATGGCCCACCGGACCAGGCCGGCGGCGCGTCGCCGGCGGGTCCCGCGGGCCATCTGCCTGTGCAGCACGTCCAGCTCACGTGCCTGCCGCTCCAGTTCGCTCTCCATGCGGGCCATGGCGCCCTCGTACGTCTCCCGGGCCCGCTTGTAGGCGTCGGCTTCGACCTGGTGCAGCGCGGTGCGCTCGGCGGTCTCGGCGTTCCTGCCGGCGCTCCTGGCGGTGGCGACGGCGGCGACGACGGCCGCGGCGATGCTGGCCAGCGCGCCGATGACGGCGACTGTCACCGCAGTGAGATCCATCGGGACCTCCGGTGACGAAGGTGGGTCAGGCCCGGCGGCAGGGTCTTTTCGGTCATGGGGGTCATGCCACCTCCCCGGTGTAGCGAGATGTTGCATCCGTGCCCCGGACGCTACAAGATGCAACATCAATACAGCAATGAGCAGCACCAGTGGACGCAAAAAAAAGATCATGTGGGCGGCGAAAGCCACGGGACGCCACAATGTGCTACAACTTGCAACATGGGCGATGACGACAGGCGGGCGGGCCCCGCGCAGCCCTTCTACGAACGCGTCAATCACGAGCGGATCAGGCGCGGCTGGACCCAGGTGAAGCTGGCGGAGCAGTCGGGTGTCGACCGTGCCACCATCCACCGGATGCGGGCGGCGAAACCGCAGCCGGACACGGTGTTCGCGCTGGCGGCCACGCTCGACATCGACCGCGACGAGGCGCTGCGGCTGGCCGGTCTGGTGCCGGGTGGCGCGGGTGGCGCGCTTCCCTCTCTCGCCGAGGACCCGGAGGTCGACGAGTTGCTGGCGAGGCTTCCGGCGCGGCGGCGGGCGATCCTGGAGCGGTTCAGGGATTCGGAGCGTGAGCGCGTCCGGCGGCTGCGGGAGCAGGCCGAGGCCGAGGCGGCCGAAGCCGGCAGGCGCTTCAAGGAGCTTGTCCGCATTGAAGTAGAGGAGTCGGAATAGCCCCGAAAGCGATATTCGCCATGTTGCGCGGTAATCGTACGACTACTCTGAGTATTCAGCTCGCTGCGCCGAGTTCTTTTACCTGGCGCGATCTTCGCCTGAATGTATTTCGATGATTATTCAGGCGATGCTATGAGTAGCGGAAACCCTTCCGCGCCGTACAAAGGGGGGCCCAATGCGTCACATCCTCCCCATCGCCGCAGCGATCCTGTGGCTCGCCAACATCGTCTACGTGGCGGCGATCCCCTGGATGCCGGCGGCGTGGCACGAAAGCAACCGCCTCGAACCGGTCCAGCTGCTCACCGTGGGAGCCGCCGTCGCGGTCACCGTCGCCTGGCAGCTCCACCGGCAGGGGATCGAATACCGGATCGGTTACCGCCACGGCCGCGCCGACCGCTGAACGCGCGGGGGCACAGCCGGTGGCATGACCGGAGGGCCGCAGCGCACGCGAGCTGCGGCATGAGAGGGCGCCTCGCTCACTCGCGGTTGGCGGCGGTGGCTAGGAGGACATGAACCTCCAGTGCCCCTCGGAGACGACCTCGACGGTGCCGTCGGTCACCTTGATGGCCGTCCGGTCGTCGATGGCGTACGCCGGACCCGCGATGTCGGCGGCCCATTTCTCGGCCGCGGCCATGGTGTTGCCCGGCATGAGCTCGTGTCCCAGGTGCGGGAAGATCGAGAAGTCGACGACCCCGAGGGTGCGGTCGCTTCCGGTGGGCGGCGTCCATTCGACGAAGTAGTCACCGATCCGGGGGGTCATCACCATGCTTCCGGCGCTCACCCCCACCCAGACCGTCTCGGGCAGCGACGGCAGCAGATCCGCCAGCCCGGACTGCCGCATCCAGTGGCACAGGTACGTCGCATCGCCGCCGTCCACCAGCAGGACGTCAGCCTCCTGGACCCAGGGGACCCAGCGGTCTCTGCCGATGCTGGGCAGTGCGGTGAGCTCGAGGAGGCCCACCGACTTCCAGCCCAGGTCGCACATGGGTGCCGGGGACTGCCCGGCGATGAAGCGCCAGGCTGAGGCCGGCGTGCACATGGGGTGGCCGTACTCCGCCGTAGGGATGCAGAGCGCACTGGAGTCGGCGATCGGCTTGCCCAGCAGGTCGACCAGCGCATCTCGGATGCTCGTGTTCGTGACGCCCCCGGAGGTGAGCAGCAGCTTCAAGATGTCTCCCGATTCGAGTGTGATGGAGCGGTGTGACGTGTAGACCTGGGACCACCGCGGGATTCATCGCTGCTGTGGGAAGCCAGGAAGCCGGTCCGCAGGCTGCCGGCCGCCCCCGCCGATTTCCACAAGAGCTCGTATTCGGGTTCCACCAGGCCCGAGGCCCCGCCGATGGTCATCACCGTCTACACCGCCCAGGTGACGCAGGAGCACACCAGCCCGCTGAACCAGGACACCGGCGTACCGAACTGGAAACGATGTCCTGAGCGGCCTGCCGTCGGCGGCGAAGGTCCCGCCTCGCGTGGGTCCTCATCAGTGCCCCGCCGGCACGGAAACGGCCCGGCATCGATCACACCCACGATGCCGGGCCGTTCTGTTCGGACTCTGTCCGGTCAGACGTCGTAGTACATCTCGAACTCGTGCGGGTGCGGACGCAGCCGGATCGGGTCGACCTCGTTCTCCCGCTTGTACGAGACCCACGTCTCGATCAGGTCAGGCGTGAAGACGCCGCCCTCGAGCAGGTAGTCGTGGTCGGCCTCCAGCGCGCTGAGCACCTCGGGCAGCGAGCCGGGCACCTGCGGGATGTTGCGGGCCTCCTCCGGCGGCAGCTCGTAGAGGTCCTTGTCGACCGGCTCCGGCGGCTCGATCTTGTTGCGGATGCCGTCGAGGCCCGCCATCAGCATGGCCGAGAACGCGAAGTACGGGTTGCACGACGGGTCGGGCACCCGGAACTCGATGCGCTTGGCCTTCGGGTTGGAGCCCGTGATCGGGATGCGGACGCAGGCCGAGCGGTTGCGCTGGGAGTAGACCAGGTTGACCGGGGCCTCGTAGCCGGGGACCAGGCGGTGGTAGGAGTTGACCGTCGGGTTGGTGAAGGCCAGCAGCGACGGGGCGTGCCTGAGCAGGCCGCCGATGTAGTAGCGGGCCGTGTCGGACAGGCCCGCGTAGCCGACCTCGTCGTAGAAGAGCGGCGAGCCGTCCTTCCACAGCGACTGGTGGCAGTGCATGCCCGAGCCGTTGTCGCCGAAGATGGGCTTCGGCATGAACGTGACCGTGTGGCCGTACTCGAGGGCCGTGCTCTTGATCACGTACTTGTAGAGCATCAGGTTGTCGGCGGTCTTGAGCAGCGTGCCGAACTTGAAGTCGATCTCCGCCTGGCCCGCCGTGCCGACCTCGTGGTGCTGCATCTCGACGTCGATGCCGCACTCGATGAGGTTGCGGACCATCTCGGAGCGCAGGTCGGTGAAGTGGTCCATCGGCGGCACCGGGAAGTAGCCGCCCTTGTAGCGCGGCTTGTAGCCGAGGTTGCCGCCCTCGGTCGACTTGCCGGTGTTCCAGGCGCCCTCGATGGAGTCGATGTAGTAATAGCCGGCGTTCTGCTTCGTCTCGAAGCGCACGTCGTCGAAGATGTAGAACTCGGCCTCGGGGCCGAAGTAGACCGTGTCGGCGATGCCCGTGCCCTTGAGGTACTCCTCCGCCTTGCGTGCCACGTTGCGCGGGTCGCGGCTGTAGGCCTCGCCGGTCAGCGGGTCGTGCACGAAGAAGTTGATGTTGAGCGTCTTGTGCTGGCGGAACGGGTCCACCACCGCGCTCGACGGGTCAGGCAGCAGAAGCATGTCGGACTCGTGGATCGCCTGAAAGCCTCGGATCGACGAGCCGTCGAACATGAGCCCGTCGGTGAAGACGCTCGCGCTGAAGTTTTCTACCGGGAAGGTGAAGTGGTGCGTCGTCCCCGGCAGGTCGGTGAACCTGACATCGACGAACTGCACCCCTTCGTCACTGATGAACTTCAGGACGTCGTCGGCGGAGTTGAACACTCTCGAACCTCCCTGGGGACTGGCCATCATGCCGACGCTAGGACGTGGCCGTTTCCGTATGGTGTCTCGATTGTTTCGCACGTGTTACGCAGGTCAGGTGGGTAGCGACGTGGAGCAACCCTTCGGATTGTCCTCTCTCAGCTTGTACGGGTCCGTAGGCGCGCCGGTGGGCGCCACCGTGCTGCGGGGTGTGTCGTCGTACTCGGGGTGGATGAAGCCGTCGCGCGTGTCGCAACGCGCGGGGGTGCTGTCGTTCCCCCATTTCACCGGCCACACGACGAGCCGCCCGCCTTCGCGGTACAGCCGCGTGCTGCCGACCGGGTGCGTGACGACCCGGACGGTGGACTCCGGCCGGTCCGGGCGGTGCACGGCGTAGACGACCAGGTGGTTCAGCTTCACCTCGACGCCCCGCCGGCCCCGCTCCTTGAACGTGCCGAGCTTGACGCGCCCGTGCACCTTGATCACATCGGTGGAGAAGGCGGCCGTGCCCTTGGCGAACTGGACGACGAAGGCCGCGGCGTCCTTCTTCTTGTTCTTCTTCTTGAGGTCGTCGAGGAACCACTCGCGCAGGTCGGGGTCCAGCAGCTTGATGAACGCCGACGGCTTGCCGCCCATGAGCGTCTTCTTGTCCAGGAAGGCCGCCGCGAGCAGCTCGCGCGTCCGCTTCAGCCCCTTGGCCACGTCCTTCCTCGACAGCCCGCCCAGCGCCTTCGCCTCCGGCAGCACGAACCCGGCCACCCCGTCGGCGTACTTCTCGGCGGGGGATCCGGCGAACGGGCTCGGCGGCTCCTCCCCGCCGCCGTCCGCCCGGTCCTCAACCGGGTCCTCCACCGGACCCGGCGAGACCTCGCCCGACGGTGCCGCGATCACCGCGTCCTTGGGCGCCGGCTGCTCAGGCACCGCGCCCGAGGGGGTGAGCAGGTCGGGGCGGAAGGTCACGACCACGCCCGCGGCCGCGATCAGCCCCGTGATCACGGCCATCGCGATCCAGGCCCGCCCGATCCGCCGCCGCGGGGCCGTCTCACTCTCGTACGGGCCCGATAAGCGCGAGCGTCTCTCTAACCGGTCCGTACGCCGCTGTTCTTTCGCGCCTTTGGCGGCCGCGGCCCGCATCCTGCGCTGTTGCTCCTCGTCGATCTGCGCGACCAGCTCGTTGAAGCGCGCATCAAGGTCATCCCCGTGTGGCATGGCGTACATGATGGCCGGTTTGCGACGCGGTTGGGTCACGAAGCGGACCGGCCCTCAGGGCGGATACCGTTGGGGACATGAGCAGCAAGGGGCCTCGGTGGACGCAGACCTGGCTGGGCGGGATCAGGTCCGCCGGGATCGATCTCGGCTACCCGGGTGAGCGCCTGGGCCTGCCCGAGGAGGGCAGCGGATCGATCGCCGGCTGGGGCCGCAGGATCGCCGCACTCGTCATCGACTGGATGATCTGCACGTGGGCCGTCGTGCAGCTGCTGCTCAGGATGAACCCCGCCGAGCAGCCGTGGGCGCCCGCGGTCGTCTTCGCCGTCCAGTACCTGATCCTGGTCGGGTTCATGGGGCAGACCTTCGGGCACCGGCTGGCCGGCATCAGGGTGGCCGCGATGGACGGCGGAAACCCCCGCTGGCTGCCCGTGCTGGTGCGCACCGTGCTGCTCTGCCTGGCCGTGCCCGCCCTGATCTGGGATCGCGACCACCGCGGGGTGCACGACCGCGTCTCCAACACCATGGTCGTGCGCATGTAGCTGCCCGGAGGAGAAAGGCGAACCGGGTTTAAAAATGAACCCGGTTCGTTTTATGCTTTCCTCATGGGGCTCAGGGAGCGGAAGAAGGAGCAGACGCGGCGGCGGATCGCCGAGGTGGCGCTGCGCCTGTTCGACGAGCGCGGCTACGACGCGGTGACCGTCAACGAGATCGCCGAGGCGGCCGGGGTCGCCAAGGTGACGCTCTTCAACTACTTCCCGGCCAAGGACTGCCTCGTCACGGAGGGCGTCAAGGACGACCTGGCCGCGATCGTGGCCGGCCGCCTCGAGGGAGTCTCGCCCCTTGGCGCGCTGCGCGAGCACTACCGGGCGCTGGCCGCCCAGGGTGCGGGCGAGATGGACGTGGAGTCGCTGCTGGCCAGGGTCCGCGTGATCTCCTCGAGCCCGGCCCTGATGGGCGCGGTGCACGGGATGCGCATGAGCGAGCGGTACGAGCTGGCGCAGGCGCTCAAGGAGGCTCATCCGGGCGACGACCTGACCGCGCAGCTCATGGCCGCGCAGATCACCGCCGCCGTCACCACCGTCCAGGAGGCGTTCTTCCAGCGCATCGCCGCGGGGGAGTCCCTGGACGAGGCGGGCGGGCGCCTGGCGGGCGACGTGGAGCTGGCCTTCGACCTCCTGGAGCACGGGCTCACATCAAAAGGGGATAAATCATGAAAAAGGGGATCAACTATGACGTCGGGTTTCTTCCGGGCGACGACCTGAGTCGCACGTCGTTCCACCTCGAGGACGTCCGCCGCGACATGCGCACGATCGCGGAGGACCTGCACTGCGCGTCGGTGCGCATCTCCGGCCGCGACCCCGAGCGCGTCGAGGCGGCGGCCAGGGAGGCCGCGGCGGCCGGGCTGGAGATCTGGTTCGCCCCGTTCCCCGTGGACCTCACGCAGGACGAGATGGTCGAGGTCTTCGCCGACGCGGCCGGCCGCGCCGAGGGGCTGCGCCGCGACGGCGCCGACGTCGTGCTGGTCACCGGCTGCGAGATCACCGCCTTCGGCAAGGGCTTCATCGAGGGCGACGGCTACCGCGACCGGCTCGACGCCATGATGAGCGGCGACATGGCGTGGTGGACGTCCCTGATGCAGGTCATGCCCCGCTTCAACGGCTACCTGGCGAAGGTGGCCGGGACCGTGCGGCCGCTGTTCGGCGGCAGGCTGAGCTACGCCTCGGGGCCGTGGGAGCCGGTCGACTGGGCCCCGTTCGACGTGGCGGGCGTGGACGCCTACCGCGCCTCCTACAACGCCCACGACTTCGCGGACGAGCTGCGCGCCCAGTTCAAGCACGGGAAGCCGGTCGCGGTGATCGAGTTCGGCACGTGCGCCTACCGCGGCGCGGGGGAGCGCGGCGGCTCGGCGTGGGTGGTGCCCGACGGCGCCGTGCGCGACGAGGGCGAGCAGGTGCGCTACTTCACCGAGCTGATGGACGTCTTCGAGCAGGAGGGCGTGGACACCGCGCTCTGGTTCACGTTCGCGACCTACAACCGGACCGGCGAGGCCGACCTCGGCTCGTACGGCGTGGTGCGGCTGCTCGACGAGCGGCGCTGGGAGCCCAAGGAGGTCTTCCACGCCATGGCCGCTAGGTATTCGCGCAGCTGAAGATCGCCGTGCCGGGGATGTGGCGGCCGCGCAGCGGGCTCCAGCCGCCCCACACCCGCTCGTGCCCCTCGGGCCACTCGGGCTCCAGCAGCCCGGTGACGGTCAGCCCGGAGGCGACCAGCAGGCTCACCCAGTCGCCCAGGGTGCGGTGGTGCTCGACGTACGTGACCGTGCCGCTTTCGTCCCGTTCCTCATAGGGGGAGCGGTCGAAGTAGGACCGGTCGGACGTCAGCCCGCGCGGCCCCGGATCGTCGGGGAACGCCCAGCGGATCGGGTGGCTCACCGAGAACACGAACCGGCCGCCCGGCCTGAGCACCCTGCGCACCTCGCGGAAGACCGCGAGCGGGTCGGCCACGAACGGCAGCGCGCCGAACGCCGAGCAGGCCAGGTCGAAGGCGTCGTCGGCGAACGGCAGCGACTCGGCGTCGGCCTGCACCACGGGCACGTGCAGCCCCGTGTCGAGGTCGATGCGCTGGGCGTGGCGCAGCTGCCGGTGCGAGATGTCGAACGCGGCCACCCGCGCCCCCTGCGTCACCAGCCACCGCCCGCACTGCGCCGCCCCGCAGCCGATCTCCAGCACGTGCCGGCCGCGCACCTCGCCGAGGAGGTGCGCGTCGGCCTCGTCCACGCCCTCGGGGCACCAGACGAACGCCGTGTCACCCAGGAACTCGCCGTGCTCGACCTGGTAGTCGTCGGCGTTGCCGTCCCACCACCAGCGGTTGGCCCGCGACGAACCCGACAGCACTAGCGCATCTTGGGGCCGCGCGGCATGCGGGCACCCCTGGGCATCGGGCCCTTGGGCATCGGCATGTTCTTCGGCAGCGAGCGCAGGCGGTCCTTCACCTCGTTGACCGCGGGCTTCTTCAGGTTGCGCGGCAGCTTCATGAGGTGGCGCTGCAGCTTGCCGAGCGGCACCTGCCCCTCGCCGTCACCGCACTGCACGTCGTAGATCTCGATGCCCAGCACCACGCGCGCGACCCGCTTCTTCTCGGCCGCCAGCATCTTCGCCACCCGGTTGCCGGGCCCCTCCGACACCAGCACGACGCCGGGGAAGCCGACCACGAGGTGGATGAGGTCCTGGTCACGGTTGACCGCGATGGCCGGGGTGACCTGCCAGTTGCCGCGCATGCCCTGCAGCACCGCCGCCGCGGCGCCGGTCTGGCCGTGCAGGATCGAGTATTGGGCCTTCTGGGCGAGCTGCCCGAAGACCACCAGACCGACCGTGAGCGCGGCCAGCACGCCGATGAACACCGAATAGAGCAGGTAGTCCGTGACCAGGCCGATCACGACGACCACCGCCAGCGTGCCCACCGCAGAGAGGAAGACTAGGGGCATCCCCTTGGGGTTGGCCTGCTTGATGATCTGCGCGATCATGCGGAGCTGCTTGATGCGCCCCGGCTTCTCTGGTTCCTCGGACTTTGCCATGCTCTGAAGGATACAAACCAACTGGTGCAGTACGGAAAACGCGACCCGGCCATTTCTCGCGCGGCTTATACCTTCACGGTAGCCGACAGCCGCAGAGCGCCCACATGGGGGCCCGCCGCGACCGCGTGCTCGCCCTCGACCGTCCGCCAGCCGCCCTCCCAGACCTGGAAGGCCCGCTCCGGCAGGAAGATCGTGGTGAGCACGGTCTCCCCCGGCGCGGCCTCGACCACGTCGAAGCCGGCCAGCGCCCCGGCGACGTACACCTGCACGACCTCGCGGCCAGGGCGGTCGCCGGTGTTGGTGACGGCCACCGTGACGGTCGTCCCCTCGGCCGCGATCGAGTCGTACGACCAGGTCGTGTAGCCCAGGCCGTGCCCGAACCAGAACGCGGGCGCGCGCCCCGACCGCTCCCACGCCCGGTACCCGATCGAGACGCCCTCGTCGTAGGCCAGCACGCCGTCCACCGGCGTCACGTCGACCACGGGAACGTCCTCCAGCCGCTTCGGCCACGTCGTGGGCAGCCGCCCGCCCGGCTCCGCCGCCCCGAACAGCACGTCCGCCAGCGCCGCCCCCGCCTCCTGCCCGGGGAACCAGGTGAGCAGCACCGCCGCCACCTCCTCCGTCCACGGCATCTCGACCGGCGAGCCGGCGTTGACGACCACGACGGTGCGCGGGTTGGCCGCGGCGACGGCGCGGATCAGCTCGTCCTGCCGTCCGGGCAGCCTGAGGTCAGTGCGGTCGAAGCCCTCGCTCTCCACCTCCGGCGTGGTGGCGGCCACGACCACCGCCACGTCGCACTCGGCCGCCACCCGCGCGGCCTCCGCCAGCAGCTCCTCCTCGCCGGGGCTCGGATTCGCGTGGCCGACCGTGAACGACACGAACGCCATCCCGCCGAACGCCCCCGCCGGGTGCGTCACGACCACCTCGTACGGCTCCCCGGCGGTCATGTCCACGCCCACCCGCCGCTCCGGCGGCGACAGGAACGCCGCGGCCGGGTCGTCGCCCTCCGCCTCGAGGATCTCGTCGAGGACGGTCTCGCCGTTCACGACGACGGTGAAGGCCCCGACCCCGGCGACGGAGAGCTGGTGCCCGCCCGAGATGTCCGGCGCGTACGTGGTGCGCAGCCGGACCGCCGCCAGCCGGTCGCCGTCCACGCCGGGCGGCAGCTGGCCGATCCACCGGGCCTCGGCCGCGGCCAGCGGCTGCTCGGACAGCACCGCGCCCTCCGCGTCGAGGAAGGCGGCCGTGGCCGGGCCGGGCAGCGGGGACAGGCGGAGCCGGGGGTCGGTGCCGAGCGCGTACCGGACCTCGGCCCGCTCCCCGAGGCCCTGGAGCGGCGAGACGATCCTGTCGGGGAAGACCTGCGCGCTGCCCCCACCCATGACGCGGGACTCGGCGGCCGCGGCTCCGATCAGCGCGACGGTCCTGACCTGCCGGAACGGCAGGATGCCGTCGTTGGTCAGCAGCGTGAAGCCGCGCGTGGCCACCTCGCGGGCCAGCGCCACCCCGTCGACGGGCTCCCCGGCGGGAGGCGGCGCGGCCTGCGGTCCGGGGCCGCGCAGCGCGCCGACGCGCCAGGCCAGGCGCAGGATGCGGCGCACGCGGTCGTCCACGACCGACTCCGGCACGCGCCCCTCCCGCACGGCCGCCTCCAGCTTCTCGCCCCAGGGCCCGGACGGGCCGGGCATCGCCACGTCGGTGCCACCCATGGCGGCGGCCTCGGTCGTGCGCAGCGCCGTCCAGTCCGACACCACGAACCCGTCGAACTCCCACTCGCCCTTCAGCACCCCGTTCACCAGCTCGGAGTGCTCCGTCATGGTGGTGCCGTTCACCGAGTTGTAGGCCGTCATGAGGCCCCACGCCCCGGCCTCCACCACCCGCTCGAACGGCCGCAGGTACGCCTCCCGCAGGGCCTTCTCGCTCACCCGGACGTCCGCGGTGAAGCGTTCGGTCTCGAAGTCGTTGGCCACGAAGTGCTTGGGCGTGGTGGCGACGCCGCCCTCCTGGACGCCCTCGACGTAGGCCGCGCCGATCTCCCCGGTCAGGTAAGGGTCCTCGGAGAAGCACTCGAAATGGCGGCCTCCGAGCGGCGAGCGGTGCAGGTTGATCGTGGGGGCCAGGAGCACGTGCACGCCCTTGCGCCTGGCCTCCTGCGCCAGCAGCGCGCCCGCCCGCCGCACCAGGTCCACGTCCCAGGTGGCGGCCAGCGCGGTCGGGCTGGGCAGCGCGATCGAGGGGTCGGCGGAGCTCCACTGCTCCCCGCGTACGCCGATCGGGCCGTCACTCATGACGAGCCGGTCAAGGCCGATCTCGGGCAGCGGCGGGAGCGACCACATGTCGGCCCCGGTGAGCAGGCGGATCTTGGTGCTGAGGTCGAGCCGGGCGATGAGCGCTTCGAAGTCCACCACCACAGTCTTCACCAGGTCACCGAACGTCCGGAAGCCCGCCGCTGTGCCGGCACGGACTCAGGCGGCGACGAAGAACTCCAGGAGCTCGGGGACCAGCGCCTCGGGCGCCACGTTGTGGGCCTGGTCCTCCAGCACCCGCCGCACCGCGCCCGGCACCGCCGCCGCGACCGCCAGCCCCGCGTTCGACATCCAGCCGGGGCTGTCCTCGCCGTTGAGCACGAGCGTCGGCTGCGTGAGGGCGGCCAGCCGCCCGGCGGGCAGCGCGTTGCCCGGCCCCATCACAGCGGCCTCGTAGGCGAGGGTGTGGGCCAGCGCCTCGAGCTCCGCCCAGGACGGGTGCGCGCGCATGGCGGCCACCGCCTCCGGGGGCGCCTCGGCCGCCTCCACCATGAACCGCTCCACCGCCTCCCCGAGCCTGCCCGCTCTCACCAGGGCGTCGAGCCGCGTCGCGAAGTCGTCCGGCAGCGGGGGCGCGCTGTCGTCCACGTGGTACGGCGGCTCCCACAGGGCCAGCTTGGAGATCGCCGGATTCCGCACCGCGGCCTCCAGCGCCAGCGCGGCCCCCGACGAGCCGCCGAACACCATGGCCGACCCGCCCGCCGCCTCGAGGACGGCCGCCAGGTCCTCGATCTCCCGCTCGACGGCGTACGTCGGGGTGTCCCCGCTGTCGCCGCGCCACCTGCGGTCGTAGTCGAACACCGTGAACCACGGCGCCAGACCGGCCGCCACGCCGACCGGCGTGGCGTGCCCCCTGGCCGTGAACGCGCCATGGACCAGGACGACCGCCGGTCCGGAGCCGTACCGGTCGAAGGCGATGACCGTGCCGTCCGCCGAGGTCGCCTTGCCGCTCATCCGGCCGGCTGCACCAGGCACAGCGCCTCCCAGTGGTGCCCGTCGAGGTCGGCGAAGCCGCGCTGGTACCTGATGCCGTCCTCCTGCTGGACCCCCGCCGGGGAGGCGCCGGCCGCCAGCGCCTTGTCCACCAGCTCATCCACCTGGGCGGGGTTCTCCATGCCCAGCACCAGGATCGCCTCCGTGCTCTTGCCCGCGTCGGCGATCTCCTTGGTGACGTACGAGCCGAACGTCGGCTCGGTCAGCAGCATGACCTGCGTCTCCTGACTGATGACCACCGACGCCATCCCCTCGGCCATGCCGAAAATGGTGAAGCCGAGCTCGGTGAAGAACGCCTTCGACCGCTCGAGATCCTTGACCGGCAGGTTGACGAACAGCTGCATTTCCTTACCCCTTCCTTCTGCGTGCCATCAGTCTGCTCGTGGAAGGGGCCGCCGGTCTTGGATCCGGGTGCCAGATGGATTGACGTTCAGCGCACCGCGTTGGCGCGGCGGTACTCGGCGGGCGGCATCCCGTACGCGCGCTTGAACAGCCTGCTGAAGTGGGCCGAGTCCGGCAGCCCCCACCGGGCCCCGATCTCGCTCACGGATCGGGGGCCGCCCTCTGCCAGCTCCGCGCGGCAGCGTTCCAGCCGCCGCTGCCTGATCCAGGCGGCCACCGTGGTGTGCTCCGACTCGAAGAGCCGGTGCAGGTAGCGCACCGAGACGTGGTGCGCGGTCGCGACGGTGGCCGGGTCGAGGTCGGCCTGGCCCAGCCGCTGCTCGACGAAGGCGTGGATCTTCAGCAGCAGCATGCGCTGCCGGGAGTCCTGCGGTAACGACCGCCTCTGCTCGACGCGTTCGGCGACGGCGGTGCTGATCAGATCCGTCACCACCGTGGACAGCCGGGCGGCGCTCTCCGGGCGGTACGTCTCGATGTCCATGGCCACCCGGCGCAGCAGCGGCACGGCCAGCGCGGCGGTGCCCGACTCGGCCGTGACGGGGACCGCGGTGAGCGTGTCCAAGGCGCCGCCCGGCAGGGAGAGCAGGTCGCGCGGGAGGCTGAACACCGCGAGCTGCACCGCCGAGTCGTAGGCCAGCTCGTAGGGCCTGGTGAAGTCGTAGATCGCGAACTCGCCCCTGCTGAGCTGGGCGTACCGCCCGTCCTGAGCCACCCGCGGGCTGCCCTCCAGAGCCAGCACGACGCGGTAGAGCTCGGGGCTGTCACGGCGGATCAGGCCGGAAGTCCTGTGCACGCTGTGGGGCGTGGAGGTGCGCACCCGCCCGACGCCCACAGGGCCGAGCTGTCCGGCCTCGATCTCCCCTCGCAGCGGAGCATCGGGGTCGATCCTGAGGTCGAGCGGGCCGAGCGTGTCGCACACGACGCTCCGCCAGGCGTCGTGGCGCTGCCCGGCGGGCAGGTCACGCGTGCGGATCAGAACGGCCATCCCGTCGCTCCTCCGTCGGCTGCCCTGCCATGCTAATGATCCCCCAGCACGCGCGCGGGCCGTCGCCGGAGGCCCCCGGAGACGAAGCAGCCCCGGGAGCGCGCGTGGCGGTCCCGGGGCCGGCGGGTAGGTGGTCAGGCCGTCTGGCGGGCCTCGATGGCCTGCTTGTAGAGGCGGCCGGCCCGGTACGACGAGCGCACCAGCGGCCCGGAGAGCACACCGGCGAACCCGATGGCCTCCGCCTCCGCCTGTAGCTCCACGAACTCCTCAGGCTTCACCCAGCGGTCCACCGGGTGGTGGCGGGGCGTGGGCCGCAGGTATTGCGTGATGGTCAGCAGGTCGGTGCCCGCGGCGTGCAGGTCGCGCATGGCCGAGACGACCTCCTCGCGCGTCTCGCCCATGCCCAGGATCAGGTTGGACTTGGTGACCAGCCCGGCCTCGCGGGCCATCGTGATCACGGCGAGCGACCGGTCGTAACGGAACGCGGGACGGATCCGCTTGAAGATCCGCGGCACCGTCTCGACGTTGTGGGCGAACACCTCGGGCCGGCTGGAGAAGACCTCTTCCAGCTGGTCGCGGTTGCCGTTGAAGTCAGGCACCAGCAGCTCGACGCCGCACCCGGGCAGCAGGCCGTGGATCTGGCGGGCCGTCTCGGCGTAGAGCCAGGCGCCGCCGTCGGGCAGGTCGTCGCGGGCCACGCCGGTCACGGTCGCGTACTTCAGGCCCATCTGCTGGACGGACTCGGCCACCCGGCGCGGCTCGTCGCGGTCGTACTCCTTCGGCTTGCCCGTGTCGATCTGGCAGAAGTCGCAGCGGCGCGTGCACTGGTCGCCGCCGATGAGGAAGGTCGCCTCGCGGTCTTCCCAGCACTCGTAGATATTGGGACAGCCCGCCTCTTCACAGACCGTGTGCAGGCCCTCCCGGCGCACGAGCGATTTCAGCTCGGTGTATTCGGGGCCCGTCTTCAGCTTGGTCTTGATCCACGGGGGCTTGCGCTCGATAGGGGTTTCGGCGTTACGCACCTCCAGGCGGAGGAGCTTTCGGCCTTCAGGAGCAACGGTCACCCACTCAGCTTACGTCTCCCACGAAAGCGGCCTGGTCGTGGGTCAGGAGATGAGACCGAATCCGCGGATGGCCCGCGTGTAGTGGCCGAGCAGCTCCTCGTCGACGCGTTCGGAGTCGTGCGTGCCGAGCAGCTCGGAGTGCGGGGGAGAGGTGAGCACCCCGTCGGCGGTGAGCCTGGAGCGGGCCAGCGCGCCCTGCCTGATCGCCGCCGCGCTTTCGCCGCGCAGCGCCGCGGCCTGCATCGGCGCGAGATAGCCGCCGCCGGCCAGCGCGTCCAGCGCGGCGAGCTCCCCTTCGGACGCCGCCCGCCGGGCCAGCGCCCGTTGCCGGGCCACGGTACGGGCCTCGCCGGCGCGGGCCAGCCGCGTCAGCGCGTACCGCACCAGCAGCACGGGGCCGCCGAGCACCCGCCCGATGAGCCGGCCGAGGGCCCCCATCGCCTCGTACGTGGTGCCCGGATGGTCCAGCGTGCCCAGCGAGGAGCCCGCGATCTTGGTCTGCGCCTCCTGCCTGACCTGCAGGGCCTCGGCCCCCACCAGGGCGTCCCGCCACGCCTCCAGCGTGTCCAGGGCACCGTCCACGATCAGCTCGTCGCCGGTCGGGACCCGCGCGTACGCCGTGGCCAGCAGGGCCACCCGCTGCCTGGGCGGCAGGGCGAGCCAGAGCGGCAGCCCGATGGTCAGAACCGGGGTGCGCAGCGGGCCCACGCGCCCATAGCGGGTCTCGGCCGCCAGGTCCCTGACCGCGACCTTCGCCGGCCGACGTACGCCGACGCGGTCGGCCACGCGCTCCGCGACGCCGTACAGCTCCGGCGCCGACGACCGGTCGAGCACCTCGGCGTCGGCGGGCAGGCCGCCCAGGCGCGGCCGCAGCGCCCACGCGATGGCCAGGCTGGTGACGCCGAGCAGCCACGCGACCAGGTCGTCCACGTGGGCGAGGATGATCCACGCGCCGAGCGCGACGAAGCCGAGCGTCAGCAGATGCACCATAAGGGCGAGTAAGAGGGCGAGGAGACGCTTCACACGGCCGATCGTAGGCCGTCGATCACCGGCGGAGAAGGTCCTCCTCGTGGAGTTCGTACGACTCCATGCCGAGCGCCTCCGCCAGCCGCTTCTCCGCGATCGGCATGACCTCCTCGACCACGATGCGGCGGCCCGTCTCCGCCGACAGCGAGGAGACACCCACGTCGGGGATGCCGCACGGCGTGATGCGGCTGAACCAGCGGGGGTCGTTGGCGCAGTTGAGGGCGAAGCCGTGCATGGTGACGCCCCGCGCGACGCGCAGGCCCACCGCGCCGAGCTGGCGGTCGGGCAGGCCCAGGCTGGCGTCGCCGATCGCCCAGACGCCGCCGCGCCCCCTCACGCGTCTCGCCGTGACGCCGAAGTCGGCGCAGATCTGGATCATGGCCTCTTCGAGGCGGCAGGCGTACGTGACCACGTCGGTGACGGCGACGATCGGGTACGCCACGAGCTGCCCGGGACCGTGCCAGGTGAGGCGGCCGCCCCGGTCGACGTCGACGACCGGCGTGCCGTCGGCCGGGCGCTCGTGCGGGGCGGTGCGCTTGCCCGCGGTGTAGACGGGGGCGTGCTCAAGGATCAGCACGGTGTCGGTCAGCTCTCCGGCGACCCGCTTGCCGTGCACCCAGCGCTGCAACGACCAGGCCTGCTCGTAGGGGACGTCGACGCCGAGGCGGACGATGGCGAGTGCGTGGGGATCGTCCCCGTGGATGGGGCGCATGAGCCTATTGTGCCGTTCCCTCACCCGCGAAGGGTAATCAGGGGGTCAAGAGTCGTGGCTCGATCCTGAACTCCTTGACGCCGGCCGCCCCGTCGCTCTCGACCCGGTACGCGTAGCCGCCCGGCTCGACGGTCACCGCCTGGATGAACTCCGTGCCCACGTAGTGCAGCCCCACGCCCTCGTCGGCGGCGTATCCGCTGGGCAGCTCGCCGCTCGCCACCGAATCCTGAAGCAGCCGGCGGCGCTGCGGGTCGGAGTCGTAGTGGACGCCGCACGAGTAGGGCAGGAAGCCGAGGCCCTCGGCCCACACGCGCAGGTCGGGCCCGAAGGAGTCGGTGTTGCCGCCCACGTGCCAGCAGAGCGCGCCCGCGCTCTGCCCCGACAGCACCACCCCGGACCGCCACGCCTCCTCGAAGGCCTCGTCGTAGCCGTGCAGCCGCCACAACGCCATGAGGTTGGCCACGCTGCCGCCGCTCACGTAGATCATGTCCTGCTCGAGGATCCAGGCCCGCGGATCCTCGACATTGGGCATGGGGAACACCGTCAGGTGGCTCAGCTCGACGTCCCACCCGGCGAAGGCGCCGTACATCTTGAGCAGCCAGTCGTCGGAGTCGCCGACCGCGGTGGCGACCAGCCCGAGCTTCGGGCGGTCCTGCCCTGTGAGGTCGAGGCCGTAGCGCAGCAGCGGGCTGGCCTCGATGAAGCTGTAGCGCCTGCTCGGGCGGAAGGATCCGCCCCCGATGGCGAGGATGTGTGACTGCCCTGACCGGCTCATGTCAAGATTCTCCCACCTGTTGAAGGACGCACGGTTCCCTAGAGTACGGCGCTCAAGGCCTCGTCGAGGCGGGTATGGGCGAACCCGTAGCCGGTGTCGAGCAGCTTCTTCGGCTGGACGCGGTGGCCCGGAAGCAGCGCCTCGCGCGCGAACTCGCCGAGCCCCGCCGACAGCGCGAACGCCGGGACCGGGATCGGCATCGTGCCCTTGCGCAGCGCTTTTCCGAGCGTGCGGGTGAACTCGGCGTTGGTCACGGGCGACGGGGACGTGAAATTGACCGGCCCGGTAATGTCACGATTTTTCAGCACATGCACCGCCGCTCCGACCCAGTCCCGCACGGTGATCCACGACCAGTACTGCTTCCCCGACCCGAGCGGCGCCCCCAGCCCGATCCTGAAGATCGGCAGCACCTGCTGGAGCATCCCGCCCTCCCGGCCCAGCGCCAGCCCGGACCGCATCTGCACCGTCCTGACCCCGGCCGCACCCGCCCGCCGGGCCTCGCTCTCCCACTGCTCGCACAGGTCCGACAGGAAGCCGGTGCCCTTGCCCTGGCTCTCGTCGATCACCCGGTCGCCGGTGTCGCCGTAGAAGTCGACCCCCGAGGCGGACAGGAGCACCTCCGGCCTGCCGGACAGACCGGAGATCGCGTCGACGAGGAGCCTGGTGCTCTGGACCCGGCTGTCGACGAGCTCCCGCTTGTACGCCTCGCTCCACCGCCTGCCCCCGATCGACGCCCCGGCCAGGTGCACCACGGCCTCCGCCCCTTCGAGCGCGGCCCGGTCGATCTCCTGCCGGTCCGGCTGCCAGAACGCCTCGTCGGCCGCGCGCGGCTCCCGCCGTACCAGCCTGACGACCTCCCGCCCCTCGTCCCGCAGCGCCCGCACCAGCGCCGACCCGAGCAGCCCGGACGCGCCCGTCACGATGATCGCCATGACTCCCACAGTACGCCCACCGCACCCCGTCCCCCCGGACCCGCCCGCCGGTGTCGCGCGCCCCGGCCACCATTCAGGCGCCACGGTCACGGCGCCACGGTCACGGCGCCACGGTCACGGCGCCACGGTCACGGCGCCACGGCCACAGCGCCACGGCCACAGCGCCACGGTGCACGACGTGTGTCGGGCGGCCACGTCGCGCTCTCGGGAGGTCGCCCAGCGCGCCACCGCTCCACATCCTCGGCGCCCCGCGCCCCCGGCGCGCGGCCGCTGGCGACATTGCGCTCTTCAGGGCCGCCCAGCATGCCGGCCTGTAGGGCGCACGTCTCGCGCGACCGGCCACGGCGCTCTCCCTTCGGGCCGCCGTGCCCCGGTGACAGGGCAATGGGCGCACGTCGGCAGCACACCGGGCGGCGCGGCCCGCTTTCGACACCCCGGCAAAGCGGCGCGACATCCCAGAGAAGCGAAAGGCCGGGCGGCCCCCCGGAGGGAGCCGCCCGGCCGGGCGAGTCGCGAGGCTACGCGAGGCCGAGCTGGGCCTCGAAGCGCCCCTCCTCCAGACGGCGCTTGACCGTCGTCAGGAAGCGGGCCGCGTCCGCGCCGTCCACCAGACGGTGGTCGTACGTCAGCGCCAGGTACACCATCGACCGCACCGCGATGACCTCGCCCTCAGGCGTGTCGATCACCACGGGCCGCTTCACGACGGCGCCGGTCCCCAGCATGCCGACCTGCGGCTGGTTGAGGATCGGGGTGTCGAACAGGGCGCCACGGCTGCCCGTGTTGGTCAGCGTGAACGTGCCGCCCGTGATCTCGTCCGGGGTCACCTTGTTGGCGCGGGTGCGCTCGGCCAGGTCGGCCGTCTTGCGGGCCAGCCCGGCGAGGTTGAGGTCGCCGGCGTTCTTGATGACCGCCGCGATCAGGCCGCGCTCGGTGTCGACCGCGATGCCCAGGTGCTCGACGTCGAAGTACGTGACCTCCATGGTCTCGTTGTTGATCGTCGCGTTGAGCTTCGGGTGCTGCTTGAGCGCCTCGATGGCGGCCAGCTCGAAGAACGGCATGAAGGACAGCTTGACGCCCTCGCGGCGCAGGAAGTCGGCCTTGGCCTGGTCGCGCAGGCGCGCGATCTTGGTGACGTCGACCTCGACCACCGTGGTGAGCTGGGCCGCGGTCTGCAGCGACTCGACGAGCTTCTTGGACATCGTCTGCCGCAGCCGCGTCATCTTCTCCGTGCGGCCACGCAGCGTCGTGTCGACCTCCACGGGCTCGGGCCCCGCGGCGACCGGAGCCTGCGCGGCCGGAGCGGCGGCGGGAGCGGGCTGCGCGGCGGCGGGAGCCGGCGCGGCCTGGGCCGCGGCGGCCTTGTCGCGCTGCGCCTTGGCCGCCTCCAGCACGTCCTGCTTGCGGATGCGGCCGCCGACGCCGGTGCCGGTGATCGCGTCGAGGTCGACACCGTGCTCGTTGGCCAGCTTGCGCACCAGCGGCGTCACGTACGGGCTCTCACCCGACGGCAGCGGCGCGGGCTCCGCGGCCGTGGGAGCGGCCTGCGGGGCGGGCGCGGCAGCCTGCGCGGGAGCGGGCGCCGGGGCCGGAGCGGGGGCCGGAGCAGGGGCAGGGGCCGGAGCCGGGGCGGGCTGCGGGATCGAGGAAACCGGGGGAGCCGGGGCGGGCTCAGGCTCGGGCTCGGGCTGCGGAGCCGGCGCGGGCGCCGCCTCCGGGGCCGGGGCGGCGCCGGCCTCGGCGTTCTCGTCGATGACGGCGAGCTCGGCCCCGACCTCCACCGTCTCGTCCTCGGCCACGACGATCTTGGTGAGCACACCCGCGGACGGAGACGGGATCTCGGTGTCGACCTTGTCGGTCGAGACTTCGAGGAGCGGCTCGTCGGCTTCGACGCGCTCGCCCTCCTTCTTCAGCCAACGGGTTACGGTGCCCTCGGTCACGCTCTCGCCGAGCTGGGGCATCTGTACGGAGACCGGCATCGTTATCTTCTCTCGCGTTCTGATCTCGAGGGCTTGGACTAGTTGTGTACGTGCAGCGGCTTGCCGGCCAGGGCCAGCATCGCCTCACCCATGGCCTCGGACTGGGTCGGGTGTGCGTGGATGAGCTGGGCGACCTCTGCGGGCAGGGCCTCCCAGTTGTAGATCAGCTGCCCCTCCGTGACGAGCTCGCCGATGCGCCGGCCCACCATGTGGACACCGACGACCGGGCCGTCCTTCTGGGCGATGACCTTGACGGCACCCGAGGTGCCGAGGATCTGGCTCTTGGGGTTTCCCGCGAGGTCGTAGACCTGCTCGACGATCTCGATGCCGCGCTCGGCCGCCTGCGCCGAGGTGATCCCGACGGAGGCGACCTCGGGGTCGGAGTAGGTGATGCGGGGCACGCCCGCGTAGTCGATGGGCGGCGGGTTGAGGCCGGCGATGTGCTCGGCCACCATGATGCCCTCGGCGAACCCGGCGTGCGCGAGCTGCAGGGTCGGGATCAGGTCGCCGATGGCGTAGACGCCGGGCACGGAGGTCCGGCAGTGCTCGTCGACCACGACCGCGCCGCGCTCGATGGTGACGCCCTGCTCCTCGAAGCCCATGCCCGCCGAGACGGCACCCCGCCCGACCGCGACGAGCAGCAGCTCGGCGTCGAGGGTCTTGCCGTTGGCCAGCGTGACGACCACGCCCGTCTCGGTGGTCTTGGCGCCGTCGAAGAAGACGCCCAGCTCGTACTTGATCCCGCGGCGGCGGAAGGCCCGCTCCAGCAGCTTGGAGCTGGACTCCTCCTCGGTCGGCAGCAGGTGCGGCAGCGCCTCGACGATCGTCACCTCGGCGCCGAACGAGCGGTAGACGCTGGCGAGCTCGACGCCGATCACGCCGCCGCCCAGGACGATGACGGACGTGGGCACGCGGTCCATCTTGAGGGTGTGCTCGCTGGTGATGACGCGCTCGCCGTCGATCTCCAGGCCCGGCAGCGTCCTGGGCGCCGAGCCGGTGGCGAGGACGAGGTTGCGGCCCTCGTAGACCTCGGAGCCCACCTGGACGCGGTTGGGGCCGACCATGCGGCCCTCGCCCTCGACGATCGTCACGCCCGCGGCCTTCAGCAGGCCCTGCACGCCCTTCCAGGCCCGCGTCACGATCTTGTCCTTGAACGCGTGCACGCCCTGCACGTCGATGCCGTCGAAGCGCGCCTTGACGCCGTACGACTCGCTCTCGCGGGTCTCGTCGGCGACCTCGGCGGAGTGGAGCAGGGCCTTCGTGGGGATGCATCCCCTGTGGAGGCAGGTGCCGCCGATCTTGTCCTTTTCGATCAGCGCGACCGACTTGCCCAGCTCAGCCGCCCGAAGCGCGCAGGCGTAACCGCCGCTACCGCCACCTAGGACGACGATGTCATAGGCCACAGGAAGGCTCCTTGTCGGGGTGTTCGTGATGCCGTCATCTTTTCATTTGTTTCAGATGCTCGCGTGCCGCTCTGCGAGTCCGATCAGAGTGCGGGTGATGGCGCCCGTGCCGCCCTTGGGGATGTAACCGTACGGCTCGCCCTTGTTGTACGCGGGGCCGGCCATGTCGATGTGGGCCCAGCGCACGCCCTCGGGCACGAACTCCTTCAGGAAGATCCCGGCCGCCAGCATGCTGCCCCAGCGCTCCGGCTGGAGGTTGGCGATGTCGGCGACGGGTGAGTCGAGGCCCCTTCGCAGCTCCTCGGGGAGCGGCATGCCCCACGCGCCCTCGCCCGCGGCCTGGGCGGCCTCGACGACCAGCTCCCTGACGGCGTCGTCGTTGGCCATGACGCCGGCGGTGCGCCAGCCCAGCGCGACGATCTGGGCGCCGGTGAGGGTGGCCACGTCGACGATCAGGTCGGGCTGGTCCTCGGCGGCCCTGGCGATGCCGTCCATGAGCACCAGGCGGCCCTCGGCGTCGGTGTCGAGCACCTCGACGGTCTTGCCGCTGTAGCTGTGGATGACGTCGGAGGGGCGCTGCGCGGTGCCGCTCGGCAGGTTCTCCGCCAGGCAGAGGTAGCCGACGGCGTTCACCGGCAGGCCGAGCCGGGCGATGCCGATCATGGCGCCGAGCACCGCGCCCGCGCCGCCCATGTCGGACTTCATCCAGTCCATCGCCGCCGCCGGCTTGAGCGACAGGCCGCCTGAGTCGAACGTGATGCCCTTGCCCACGAACGCCAGCCGCTTGCCGGCCTCCGGGTGGGTGTAGGAGAGGCGGACCAGGCGCGGCAGGTTGGCCGAGCCCTGGCCGACGCCGATGAGGCCGCCGTAGCCGCCGTCCTTGAGCTGCTTGTCGTCGAGCACCTCGACGGTCAGGCCGACCTTGTTGCCCTCCTGCTCGGCGATCTCGGCGAACTTGGCCGGCCACAGGTCGGAGGGAGGCGTGTTGACCAGGTCGCGGACCAGGGCGACCGAGTCGGCCAGGATGCCGGCGCGCTCGGCGACGGCGTCGGACTGGCCTGAGACCACGACGAGCTCGGCGACCGGCGCCTGCTGCGCGCCGTTCGTGCGGTAACGGGAGAAGGCGTACGCGCCGAGCAGCCCGCCGAGCGCGACGGCCTCGGCCTCCTCGGGGGTGGCGGCGGGCAGGGCGAGCGCGGCCCTGGCGGTGCCGGCGAGGGAGCGTACGGCGGCGCCGGCGGCGCGGCGCAGGCCCTCGGTGTCGGCGGAGTCGCCCAGACCCACCGCGACCAGCAGCGGAGCGGCTATGGCACCGAACGTGGGCAGCTTGGCCAGCTCACCTGCCTTGCCGGAGAAGGCGACGGCCTTGAGGGTGTCGGCGAGCTTGCCGCCGAAGGCGGCGTCAAGGGAGTCGGCGCCCGTGGTGGCCCGTGGGCCCTCCTGGCCTGACGTGAAGCCGACGATCAACGCGTCGGTGTCAACCGAGACTGGATCTGCTGAGTTCAGCCGCACAGTGGTCACGTAAACCGATGCTATCCAGGTCTTCTACGTACTCACAAACAGGGGTTCATCCTACCAATAGCGGTTCATGTGTGATGGTGCTAATGTCATTAGCACCATGTTGCTGACGCTGGATCTGAACGACGCGCGGCCCCTGCACGAGCAGGTGGCGGGCGCGATCCGCCGGGCCATCGGCGAGGGCTCGTACCGCCCCGGCGACCGCCTGCCCCCGGCCCGCGATCTGGCCCAGGCCCTCGGCATCAACCCCAACACGGTGCTGCGCGCGCTGCGCGACCTGCGGGACGAGGGGCTGCTGGAGTTCCGGCGGGGCCGGGGAGTCAGCGTGGCGGGGCGGGCGGACGGCCGCGCCCTGCTCGCGCAGCGGGCCCGAGAGCTGCTGGAGGAGGCCAGGAAGTACGGCTACGGCCGCGAGGACCTCATCACCATCCTGGAGGAGCTGCCATGAATCCCCGAGTCACCGCAGTCGCCTGGGGGCTCGCCGTCACCGCCGCGCAGGTCGCGCTGCCGCTGTCACTGCGGTCCCGGCTGCCCGACCCGCTGGCCACGCACTGGGGCATGGGCGGCAGGGCCGACCGCTCGACGTCCTTCCCCGCGTACGTCGCGATGGAGGTGCTGTTCTGGGTGGTGCCCTGGCTGGTCACGCTGGCCGTGTGCGAGCGGGCGCGGACCCGGAGGCTCGGCCGGATGACGTGGTGGGGGACGCTGTTCGGGATGGGCGTGTTCGCGCTCGGCATGAACGTCACGACGGTGCTCGCCAACCTCGACGTCCCCGGCTGGGCGGAGGCCAGGCTGCCGGTCTGGCAGGTGTTCACGGTCACCGCCGCCTTGATCGGCGCCGCCGCGCTCACGGGCTACCTGGGCCGGGGCGAGCCTGACGAACCGGGCCCCGCGGGGCAGGTCCCGCCCCTCCTCCGGCTCAGGGCCGGGCAGCGGACGGTGTGGGTCGGCCACGTCGCCAACCGGTGGCTGAACCTGCTCACCATCGCCGCTCTGGCCGCCGCCGGTGTGCTCAGCCTGCTCTGGCTCGCGGGCCCGGTGCCGGGCGTGCAGGCGGCCTCGGCGGTGCCCGGGCTCGTCCTCGTGGCGGCGGTGGGGGCGCTGACCACGTCCCTGTCCGTACAGGTCGGTGACGACCGGATCGCCGTCCGGTTCGGCCCGCTGGGCTGGCCGGTGTGGAGGATCCCCCTGTCACGGATCCAGTCGGCCTGGTCGGAGACCCTGCGCCCGAGCCAGGTCGGAGGCTGGGGCTTCCGCGGGCTGCCCGGTAGCGCCACCATCATGCTGCGCGGCGGCGAATGCCTGGTCGTCGGCTACCGCTCCGGCGGCCGGCTGGCGATCAGCGTCGACGACGCCGAACGCGGCGCATCCCTCATCAACGCCCTCATCGCGGAGCGAGTCCAGTCATGAGAAGACCCCTGCTCATCTTCACCGTCCTGACCTTCGGGCTGTCGTGGGCGGTGGTGCTGCCCCTGTGGTTCGGCGGCGGGCTGGGCTCGCCGCTGATGACGGTGCTCGGCGGGCTGATGATGTTCACCCCGAGCGTGGGCGTGCTCGGGGTGTGGGCCGTCTCGCGCACGCCGTTCCGCCAGTGGGCCAGGCAGACCGGCCTCACGTTCGGTAAGCGCAAGGGGCGCACCGCCGTGCTGATGCTGACGGCCTGGCTGGGGGTGCCGCTGCTGACGTTCCTGGCTCTCGGGATCAGCGCCGCCGTCGGGCTGGTCTCGCTGGACGTCGATCATCTCAGCCTGCTGCGGGCCGCCTGGCGGGCGCGCGGCGTGGAGGCGCCCGCCGATCTGAGCACGGTGGCCATCACGCAGATCGTGATCGCCGTCGTGGCCGGGCCCGTCCTGAACGCCATCCCGGCGCTGGGGGAGGAGTGGGGCTGGCGCGGCTGGCTGGTGCCGAGGCTCGTGTCCACCAACGGCATGCTCGCCGGGCTGTTGCTGTCGGGCTTCGTCTGGGGGCTGTGGCACGCCCCGCTGACCTTGCTCGGCTACAACTACCCGAGGCTGGGCTCCTGGGCGGCCCTGGTCTTCATCGGCTTCTGCGTGCTGCTGGGGGTCGTGATGGGGTGGCTGCGGCTCCGTACGGGGAGTGTGTGGCCCGGGGTCGTGGCGCACGCCTCGGTGAACGCCATCGCCGCGGTCGCGCTGCTGCTGGGCGACGCCGCCGCGCCGCCGAACGAGCTGCTGGCCGGGATCACCGGCGTGGTCGGCTGGGTGCTGCTCGCGCTGCTCGGCGCGGCCCTGCTGCGCTTCTATCCGGTACGCCCGGAGCCCGTCGGGCCGGTCGCGCCCGCCGAGCCGGTCAGCTGACGTAGCGGAGCAGCGCGCTCACCACCAGCGTGGCGGCCACGGCGGTCTCCGCGAGCGCGCCGAGCACGTCCCCGGTGATCCCGCCGAGGCGGCGCGTGGCGTGGCCGAGCAGGAGCAGGGCGGCGCCGAGACCGGCGAGCAGCGAGACCGGCGCCGCCACGGCCGTCCCGGGGGCGATGACGCCGGTGTCCACGCCGATCGTCCCCGGGGTGGTGAGCAGGCCGATCATCATGGTGGCGAGCAGCGCGGCCAGGGTGGTGGCGAGCAGCGTGGCCAGGGTGACGAGCCAGGCGGCGGGGCGGCGTACGGTGCCCGCGACCATCGCGCCGAGCCCGTCGCTCCGGGCCGCTGGGACACCTGCCCGGCAGGCCCACGTCAGCGCCAGCCGCCCCGCCACGCAGGCCGTCACGAACGCCGCGAACCCGGCCTCGGCCGCCGCGACGACCTGGATGAGCAGCGTCAGCACCAGCGTCATCACGCCGAACGGCCCGATGTCCGACTTTTTCATGATGTCGAGCGCCTCGGCGGCGGGCTTGCCGCTGCCCAGGCCGTCCGCCAGGTCGGCGAGCCCGTCCAGGTGCAGCCCCCGGGTCAGCACGGCCAGCAGCCCGACCGCCAGCGCCGCCCCCAGCAGCGGCGGACCGGGCAGGAGCAGCGGCAGCCCGGCGACCAGACCGAGCGCGAGCCCGACGGCCGGAGCCAGCGCCATCGCGTGCCCCGCGACCTCCCGATCCACCCGCTCGACCCGTACGGGGAACACGCTGAGCGTGCCGACCGCGAGCTTCAGCCCTTCCCCAAGGCGCATAGCCGACGATCGTAGGCCCACTAGTGTGGCGGGATGCACGTGGTTGAACTCGAAGACGTAGGTGTCCGGGTTGTCGGCAAGTCGCTGCTGGTCGGCGTCGACTGGCAGGTCGACTACGGCGACCACTGGGTGATCCTCGGCCCCAACGGCGCGGGCAAGACGACGCTGCTCTCGCTCGCGGGCGCCGTACGGCATCCCAGCGAGGGCACGGTCAAGGTGCTCGGCCACAGGCTCGGCCGGGTGGACATGCGGGAGCTGCGCCGCCACATCGGCCTGGTCGCGGCCAGCCAGCGGCTGATCGACGAGGAGCTGATGGAGCAGGAGGGGGCGACCGCGCACACCGTGGTGCTCACCGGGCACACGGGGACGAGCGTTCCGCTCTGGGACAAGTACGGCGACGGCGAGCGGGAGCGGGCCCACCGGCTCCTGGCCGACCTGGGCTGCAAGGACCTGGCGGACCGGCCCTTCCGGGTCTGCTCGCAGGGCGAGCGGGCCAGGATCAGGGTGGCCAGATCGCTCATGGGGGACCCGGCGGTGCTGCTGCTGGACGAGCCGTTCGCGGGGCTCGACCTGCCGTCCAGGGAAGACCTCATCACCGCCGTCGAGGACCTGGCCGCGACCCGGCCCGTCCTCACCACCGTGACGGTCACCCACCACCTGGAGGAGGTGCCCGCGACGACCACGCACGCCATGCTCATGCGCGACGCCAGGGTGCTGGCCGCGGGCCCGGTGGACGACGTGCTCACCCCGGCCAACCTCTCCGACTGCTTCGGCCGCCCGCTGCAGGTGGACCGCCTCGACGGCCGCTGGTACGCCAGAGCTGTCCGCCCCTGACCCCCCTCACAGATCGAGCAGGCGTCCCGCGACCACCAGCGCCACGTACTCCGATTCGGCGGCGAGGCGTTCGTTGAGGCGCCCGAGCGCGTCCCTGAACGCCCGCCCGCTGGGCGTGGCGGGCACCACGCCCATCCCCACCTCGTCGGAGACCGCGACGATCCGCGTCGGCGCCTGCCGCCACGCCGCCACGAGCGCGTCACAGCGCTCGGCGACCGCGGCGCGATCGCCCTCCCAGGCCCCTTCCCAGGCGCTGTGCTCGTCGAACACCGCCGCCAGCCACGTCCCGAGCCCGTCGATCAGCAGCGGCGTGGACGCGTCCCCGATGGCCGCGGCGAGGTCGGTGGTCTCTGCGGTGGCCCAGTGCGCGGGGCGCCGCTCCCGGTGCGCCCGCACCCGCGCCGCCCACTCGCCGTCCCCCGCGCCGTCCGGCCCGGTCGCCACATAGGTGACGTACGGCTCGGCCGCCAGCCGCAGCTCCGCCTCGGCCGACTTCCCCGACCGCGACCCGCCCAGCACCAGCGCCCGCCGGGGCGCCTGTCGTGCCGGGAGAGCGGGCGGCGTCCGGCCGGGCCCGGCCTCCAGCTCCGTCCCGTCGGGAACGGCGAGCGCGCCCCACAGCCGCAGCCGCCTGGCCAACTCCTCCTCCGAGCGGACGCGGTGATCCAGCCCTACGGCGACCACCAGGGTCCGGTCGTCCGCCAGCCCTGCCCGCCGCAGCTCCCCGAGCCGTTCGGGGCGGTCGAGCAGGTCGATGAGCACCACGTCGTACCGGGCGGATCCGTGCGCGGGCACCGCCGCACCCGCCGGGAGACAGAGCAGCCGGGAGCCGTCAGAGCAGAGCAGGCCCAGCCCGCCGGCCTCGGCCCGGTATCCGGGCGGCAGGTCCTGGAAAGGGAACCGGAGCACGCCGTCGACGACGACCTCGAAGGGGCGCCGGTGGCCGGACGGCAGCCCGGCGCACGAGGCGCACCGGCACCCGGGCTCCGGCCACCCTGTCGCGCCCGCCGTACCGGAGAGAAGCAGCTTCACCGCGCCGAGCGTACAAACTCCGGCACGTCCCGCCCGCGTCAGGGGTGAGGGAACGTTCCGGGTCAGCGGCCGGCGGCGGGGGCGCTTGTGCCCGGACGCGGCCGTGTCCTTGCCGCACACCGCCTGGAACGACGGCAGGTCCCCGCCCGGCGGCTCACCCGCCGTCCCGTCCGGAGCCGCGGAGAAGCGCCACCCGATGACGGAGCCGTCCGGCGGGGAGTACGCGGGCCGTCGCGGCCGGCCGGGCCGTGCCGTCGCTCTGCCACACGCCTCACGCGTGCGCGGCCCCTGGATCGGCGGTCGCCGAGTGGGGGAAGGAGATCAATGCGGCCGCTCCGAGGGCGGCTCAGGCCGCAACACGATACGCGCGCAGCATCGATTGACCTCCGAACTCGGGAGTAAGGTTCCAGTGCCTGCGGAGGGTGCACAGGCGAACCGCGGAAAAGGAGCGTATGGCATGACATGGCGATGGCGTTATGAAAATGCAAATGGTGGTGAGGTGACGGATCGCCCTTTGCCGCGAGAAGTTTTCCCGAGCCAGGCGGACGCGGAGTCGTGGCTCGGCGAGAACTGGCGTGACCTGGTCGAATCGGGAGTCGAGCAGGTGGCGCTGCTCGATGAGGACCGCGTGGAGTACACGGGATTGTCATTGCGTCCCGAGTGATCTCGGGTAATGGAAAAACCCCTTGAGCGCCATTGTGGCTCAAGGGGTTTTGTCTGGGGACGCGTTACGGGCGGGTGGGCGGGCTCTGCGTCTTGGCCGGGTCGCGCTCCACGACCGGGCCGAGCACGTCGTCGATCCGCTTCAGCACGTCGGCGTCCAGCTTGACGCCCGAGGCCTTGACGTTGTCGCGCACCTGCTCCGGGCGGCTGGCGCCGACGATGGCGCTGGAGACGTTCGGGTTCTGCAGCACCCAGGCGACGGCCAGCTGCGCCATGCTCAGCCCGAGGTCGGCGGCGATCGGCTTGAGCTCCTGGACGCGGGTCAGCACGTCGTCGTTCATGAAGCGGGCGATCATGGCGCTGCCGCTGCCGTCGGTCGCCCGAGAGCCCTCCGGCGGCTGCTGACCGGGCAGGTACTTGCCCGTGAGAACGCCCTGGGCGATCGGCGACCAGACGATCTGGCCCACGCCCTCCTTCTCGCTCAGCGGCACGATCTCGCCCTCGATGATCCGCCAGAGCATCGAGTACTGGGGCTGGTTCGAGACGATCCGGTCGAAGCCCATCTCGTCGGCGATCTTCAGGGCCTGGGCGATCTGGTCGGCGTTCCACTCGCTGACGCCGACGTAGAGGACCTTGCCCTGGCGCACGAGGTCGTCGAACGTCTTGAGCGTCTCCTCGAGCGGCGTCTCGTAGTCGAAACGGTGCGCCTGGTACAGGTCGACGTAGTCGGTCTGGAGGCGGCGCAGCGAGCCGTTGATGGACTCGGTGATGTGCTTGCGTGACAGGCCGCGGTCGTTCTGGCCGGGGCCGGTCGGCCAGTAGACCTTGGTGAAGATCTCCAGCGACTCTCTGCGCACGCCCTTGAGCGCGCGGCCGAGCACCTCCTCGGCCTTCGTCGCCGCGTAGACGTCCGCGGTGTCGAACGTGGTGATGCCCTCGTCGAGCGCCGCCCGCACGCACTGCTGGGCGGCGTCCTCCTCGACCTGGGAGCCGTGGGTCAGCCAGTTTCCGTAACTGATCTCGCTTACTTTGAGACCGCTGCGACCGAGGTGTCGGAATTCCATGACTCCGACCTTAACGCCGGCCCATGTGGTGATCGGTTTCGGGATAGGGTGCGCGACGTGCTGAAGCTCGTACGGCTGGCGCTGACGGCGGTCATCCTGACCGCGATAGCGGTACGGCTGCGCCGCCGCGCCCAGATGCCCGACAGGCAGCCCCCACCACCGCCTCCGCCGCCGAGGCCGGCCAGGGGCACGCGGATGGGCCTGGCGTGGGCCGCCATCGCGGGGATCGTGGCGCTGACGCTGGCGGCCGCCATGATTCCCACGGAGGCGCAGGAGGCGGCCGCGTCGCGGTGGCGCGCGTACCAGGCCGAGCAGGCCTCCATCGCCGCGGCAGTGGAAAGCGGGCCCCCGGCCCCGACCCCGACGTCGACGCCGGCCGTGCCCACGCCGGCCTCCACGGTCCCGGTCTCGACGCAGACCCCGGACATCCCGGCCGCGTGCATGTTGCGTGGCCAGGTGACGGTGCGGCCGATCAGCCCGCGCGTGCGGGCGGCGGTGAACCGGCAGTGGCGGCGCATCGAGCGATGGCTGAGGGAGCACGCGCCCAGGACGTACGCCACGCTGGGCGCGCCCGGGAGGGCCCGCACCGTCGCGGTCGCCGAGGCTCAGATGGGCCTGGAGTTCCCCGACGAGCTGCGCGCCTCACTCCTGCGCCACAACGGCACGTCAGGCCCGCTCGGGGCCCGCTTCACGGTCGCCGGGGACGACCTGCACGGGGTGCGCGAGATCCGCGACCTGTGGCGCCGGGACTGCGCAGCGGAAGGCGGCCGGGCCGGTCGGCTGATCCCCGCCGGCGCAGAGGCCGAGGTCGACGCGGACACCGGTGCCGTGGTGCTGCCGGCGGTCGGCGAGGACCTCTGGTCGTCGTACGGCGCGATGCTCTACGACGTGGCCGACGCGCTGGAGCGGGACCGTCCGGTGCTCGGCATGCGGGCCACGACTGAGGGCGGTGTCCTGCGCTGGTCGGAGGCCCCGTAGCGGCTGCGGCCGTCGCGGCAGCCGTCCATCGCCGTCACGACCGGGGCCACGGCGGGCCGGGCGCCCGCCTCGGCCGCCCGGCCGCGGTTACTTCTTCGGCGGCACCGGCTTGCCGCCCGGCAGCACCGTGGGCGGCGGGAAGCGGAGCTTGCGGATCTGCAGGGCCCGCATCGCCGCGTAGAAGCCCACGCCCCTGACGCTCTCGTCGGGCAGCTTGGCCGCCACCTCCTTCTTCACCTTCCAGGCCACGTAGACCGAGGTGAACAGGACGCCGATCATCATGATCGGCCACCCGATGGTGACCACGTAGCCCAGCACCTGGGCGCGGACCGCCATCGGCCACGGAATCCAGGTCGCCAGCAGGATCAGTAGCGAGAAAGGCAGGAAATACTGGCTCGGCAGCCGCCGCGAGTCGACCCATTCGCGCGCGAACTTGCGCGCAGGGCCCTTGTCACGAGCGGGAAAATACCTCTCGTCACCTGCGAGCATGCCTTTTCGGGCCCGGTCGCGCTCGGCGGCCTGCTTGGTCCGCATCTGGCGATAAGCCTCTTTGCGGTCTTTGGGCGCGTGGACCGGCTGGCGCCGCCGGCTCTCCTGATCACGGCGCTTGGGTGTGGGACGACCTTTACCCTGGGGCTTAGGATCGTCATCGGGGACGGGGGTGTCGTCCACGGAGGTTTGGGAACGGCGTCGCAACACGACGTCAACCCTACCTGGACTGCAACTTAGTGACGCCCTCGTGCGTTATGCGTAGGGTAATCCCAAGGCGGCTGCGCTGCATTGGGTGAACACCAGCACGACCTAGAAGGGGACGGCCGACGCGCATGAGCGTGATGAAGAGACTTTCGATGATCTTCAAGTCCAAGGCCAACAAGGCCTTGGACAAGATGGAGGACCCGCGCGAGACCCTTGACTACTCCTACCAGCGGCAGCTCGAGCTGCTGCAGAAGGTACGCAGGGGTGTGGCCGACGTCGCCACGTCGCGTAAGCGGGTCGAGCTCCAGATAACCGGCCTTGAGAAGCAGGCCCAGCGCTACGAGGACCAGGGCCGCAAGGCGCTGTCCGTCGGGCGCGAGGACCTCGCCCGCGAGGCGCTGCAGCGTCGCTCCAATCTGCAGACGCAGATGGCCGACCTGAAGCTGCAGCACGACAACCTGCAGGCCGAGGAGGAGAAGCTGACCACGGCTTCCCAGCGGCTGCAGGCCAAGGTCGACGCCTTCCGTACGAAGAAGGAGACGATCAAGGCCACCTACACCGCCGCCGAGGCGCAGACCCGCATCAACGAGGCGTTCTCCGGCATCTCCGAGGAGATGGGCGACGTCGGCCTGGCGATCCAGCGCGCCGAGGACAAGACGGCGCAGATGCAGGCCCGCGCGGGCGCGATCGACGAGCTGCTGGCCAGTGGCGCGCTCGACGACTTCACCGGCACCCGCGGCGACGACATCCAGGCCGAGCTCGACCGCATGGGCGGCGGCATGGACGTCGAGCTGGAGCTGGCCAGGATGAAGGCCGAGCTGGGCCAGGGTCCCGCGCCGCGCTCCGCCATCGAGCAGGGCCAGCAGCAGGCCCAGCCGCAGCCGCAGCAGCACGGCCAGAGCAACACCCAGCAGCTCCGCCAGCCTGGGGAGGGCGCATGATTGTCAGGATCATGGGCGAGGGCCAGGTGCAGATCTCCGCGAACGACATCGCGGTGCTCAACGAGCTCGACACCGAGCTCGAGGCGGCCATCGAGGTCGGCGACGAGCCGGTCTTCCGCACCAAGCTGCACGCCCTGCTCGACAAGGTGCGCCAGGTCGGCATGGCGCTTCCCGACGACAGCCTTGAGCCGTCAGAGCTGATCCTTCCCCCCGCGGACGCCTCGATCGAGGAGGTCCGGGAGATGCTGGGCGACCAGGGCCTCATTCCGGGCTGATCGCCGTGGGCACGCGGTACGCGTCCGACCGCGGGCTGACCGCCCGCATGGCCGTGACGATGTTCCTGCTCGGGTTGCTCTATGTCGTCTTCGTCGGCGTCCTGATCGCCCTCGGCGTGCGGGCGCTGACCGTGCTGGTGATAGCCGGGGGTCTGCTGTTCGTGCAGTACTTCCTGTCCGACCGCATCGCGCTCTTCGCGATGCACGGGCGGGAGGTCTCGCCGCAGGAGGCTCCCGAGCTGCACGGCCTGATCGACCGGCTGTGCGCGCTCGCCGACATGCCTAAGCCGCGGGTGGCGATCGCGGATTCCGACGTCCCCAACGCGTTCGCCACCGGCCGCAACCAGAAGAGAGCCGTCGTCTGCGTGACGACCGGCATCCTGCGCCGCCTCGAGCCTCAGGAGCTCGAAGGCGTGCTCGCCCACGAGCTGTCGCACGTCGCCCACCGCGACGTCGCCGTCATGACGATCGCCTCGTTCCTGGGCATCGTGGCGGGGCTCATGACCAGGTTCGCCCTCTACACGGGGCTCGGCGGGCGCCGCAGCGACAACCAGGGCGGCCTGCCCGTGGGCCTGATCATCCTGATCGTCTCCGTCGTCGTGTACGCCGTCAGCTTCCTGCTCACCCGCGCCCTGTCGCGCTACCGCGAGCTGTCGGCCGACCGCGCCGGCGCGCTGCTCACCCAGCGCCCGTCCGCCCTGGCCAGCGCGCTGGTGCGGATCAGCGGCGACATGGCCAGGATTCCGACGCAGGACCTGCGCGAGGCGGCGCCGTTCAACGCCTTCTACTTCGCCCCGGCGGCCCGCCCGGGTGAGTCGCTGGCGAACCTGTTCTCCACCCACCCGTCGCTCGAACGGCGGCTGGAGCAGCTGACGAACATCTCCAAACAGCTCGGAAGGGGCTGACCGGCGTGGGCTGGCTCGACGCGCTGCTCGGCCGCTCAAAACCGGTCAAACCCAACCTCGACGCGCTGTTCGCCCTGCCGTCCGCCGCCGTGACGCTGCAGGCCGCGACCGGCCTCGTGCCCACCGGCCTCGGCTCGGTGGCCTTCAGGGCCGCGGAGGGCGGCGCGTTCGCCGCACTGGAACGCGACGTCAAGGCGCTGCTCGGCGGGCGCGTCGAGGAGTCGCACGACTCCTACGGCTACACCTGGCTCCTGGTGCGCCGCTCGCCCGACCAGCTCGGCGACCTGGTCACCGAGCTGCACGCGGTCAACTCGTCGCTGGAGTCGTCGGGGTTCGGCCCCTCCTTGCTCTGCTCGCTGGTCTCCTTCGCCGGCCAGGACGACGGCGGCCGCCTGGCCATCGTGTACCTGTACAAGCGCGGAACGTTCTACCCGTTCGCCCCGCTCTCCGGCCAGCGGCGGGACAACGCGCTCGAACTCCAGGTGAGAGGCGTCCTGGAGGGCGAGCTGCCGCTGGAGAAGGACCTCAGCCGCTGGTTCCCGGTCTGGGGCGCGCCCGGCCTCTGACAGGCCGTAATGTCACTTAAGGTGATCTAATGCTCACGTGGAGCGAAGGTTGTACGTGCTCGCGGCCTGCGCGCTCATCGTGGCGGCAGTGCTGGGCAGCGCGTGGATCACCGGCCAGTTCACCACGCCGGAGGTCGACAGGACCGACGGCTACGTCAGCGAGCTGGCCGCCCGCGACCAGCCGTGGACGCGGCTGTTCCGGGTCAGCGACGTGCTGTCGGGGCTGGCGTGCGCGTTCGGGGTGGCGATGGTGCCGAGGGCGGCGCGCGAGGGGCGGGGCTGGCTGGCGCTGGCCGCCTTCGGGCTGCTCAACCTCGCGACCGGGCTGTTCCCGCTGGACTGCGCCACGCTGAGCGACCCGTCCTGCGGGCGGCGGGCGATGTCGTCCGCGCATTACGCGCACCTGCTGGCGGGCGTGCTGGCCACCGGCGCCGCGCTGGTCGCGATGGCGCTGCTCAGCTCGCGGTGGCGCTCGTGGGTGTCGTGGCTGTTCACCTGGCTGGGGCTGGCGGCCACGCTGCTCGTCCTGGCCGCGCACGCCGATGGGCACGGCGTGGGGATCGCGCACCGGGCGCAGCTGACCGCGTTCGCGATCTGGCTGGTGTACGCGGCGCTCCACCTGCTCGTCTCGGACGACGTGACCGCCCGCGTGTCGGCGCCGCCGGAGGACCTTCGACCGCACGTGGTCGAGCAGGGCTCCGGCCCCGCCGTGATCGTCGCCGCCGGGCTCGGGGGCGCCTGGTACCACTGGGACGCGGTGGCCGCGCGGCTGGCCGCGACCCATCGCGTCATCCGCTTCGACCGCCCGGGCCTCGGCCTCAGCCCGTGCTCGCCCGACCCGCCCACCCTGTACGGCGAGGCCGCCCGCCTGGCCGCGCTGGCCCCCGCGCACCCGGAACAAGTGACCGTCGTGGCCCAGGGCGTGGGCTGCTGGCACGCGGAGGCGTTCGCCAGGTTGCACCCGCTCCGCGTGGCCGGGCTCGTCCTGGTGGACCCGGCGGGAGCGCGGGAGCGGATGCCGTTCGGGTCGGCCGCGGGCGGCGGCGCGGGGGCCCCGGAGCGCACGTCGTTCGGGTCGGCCGCGGGCGGCGGCGCGGGGGGCCGGGAGCGCGCGCCGTCCGCGTCGGCCGCGGGCGCCTGCCGGTGGCTGCCCGCGCTGGGCGGCACGTGGGGCGCGACGGCCCTGGCCCGCGTCGCGGGGCCCCCGGCGCACCGGCTGCTCACCGGCATGCGCGACCCGTACGGCGTCTACCGCGCGGGCAAGGTCTCCGCCGCGGTGGCGGGGGAGTGGCTGGCCCGCCGCGACATGGTCGCCGACCTGCACCGGATGAGAGCGGACCGGCCGCTGCCCGACGTGCCGGTCACGGTGATCAGCACGGGCGCGCGCGACGCGGTCCGCCTGGCGGGCCTGCTGTCCGCCCGGCTCGTACGCCTGCCGCACTGTGGGCGCCGGATCCTGCTCGAGAACCCGCAGGCGATCGCCGACGCCGTTTCCGGCGGCTGGGGCGGCGCCGTCCCGGTCCCGGGCGGCCGGGACGGCTGACGCGCCCTGCGTCACACGCCCCTCGCGCCCTAGGATCGATGCGGGACCCGTATCCGAGGGGGTTGGTGTGGACATCACCGTCGTCGGCGAAGGCGCCGTCCTGGCCGCGCCCGACATCCTGCGGCTGCACGCGGGCGTCGAGGTCCGCAGGGCCTCCGCCGCCGAGTCCTTCGCCGCCGCGAGATCCGCCGCCGCCCGGCTGGCCGAGGCGCTGGCCGGGGCGGGCGTCGCCGCGGAGGACGTGCGGACGGTGGAGCTGTCGCTGGGGCCGGAGTACGAGGCGTACCCCAAGGTGGCCGCCTACCGGGCCGTCCAGGGCGTGGAGGTGGTCGTCCGCGACCTGTCGCGGGCCGACCACGTCATCGACACGGTGGCCGGGGTGGGCGAGGAGGCCAGGCTGAACGGCGTGGCGTTCGAGGTGTCCGACCCGTCCGGCTTCCTGAAGGACGCCAGGGCGAGGGCGTTCCGGGACGCCGCGGCCAAGGCGGTCCACTACGCCGAGTTGGCCGGCCGCCCGCTGGGCCGCGTGGTCTCGGTGAAGGAGGAGATCGGGCGCGGCCCGCAGCCGATGCGCCTGGCGGCGGCGGTGGCGGAGGCCGGCACCTCGGTCAGCCCCGGCCAGGAGACGCTCACCGTCCACGTCCAGGTCGGCTACGACTTCGGTTAGGCGGCGTGCGCCCCGCGTGGGCGGCAGGGCGCACGGATCTCACATCGGGTTCCGCTTGAGGAAGGCGTGGGCGGCCTCGCCGACGGCCACCGGGTTCATGCTCTGCAGCCCGTGCGTGGCGTTGGGGATGCCGCACCGCTCCGCCTGCGGCAGCCAGTTCATGAGGAAGCGCTGGGCGTCGCGGAACCCCGGCATCACCGACTCGCTGTCGAGGCCCATCACCGCCAGCACCGGCATCTCCGGCTTCCGCGTGACGAGCTGGTCGGCCTCCGACGGCTTGAAGCCCCACTGCGAGATCGCCGGGAAGTCGACGGTGAAGGTCGTGTCGACGCACGCCTCGACGCGCTCCCACACGTCGAGCGGCCCGGTCATCTCCACGGCGGGCAGGAAGCTCGGCCCGCACACCGCCTCCATGTAGAGCTGCGCCGCGCCGAGCTTGTCGCCCGTCTCGTACAGCTTCATCGCGTTCATGAAGGCGTCGACGTTGGCGCTGATCGCGTCCGGCGCCTCACGCGGCAGGTACGGCTCCAGCAGGATCGCGCTGTGCGCCCGCTCCGGGTAGGACAGCAGGAACTGGAAGGCGATCACGCCGCCGAACGAGAAGGCCATGATGTGCGCCTTCTCGATGCCCAGGTGGTCCAGCAGCTCGGCGGCGTGCTGCGCGCCGCCCTCGATGCTCAGCTCGGGCTTGTCCAGCGTGCTGCCGTTGTAGCCGGCCCGGTAGTAGCTGATCAGTTGGTAGTCCTGCAGCAGCGGGGGATAGAACCGCATGGGGGTGATGAGGCTGTCGGCGATGCTGGTGCCGTGGATGCACAGCACGGGCTCGCCCTCGCCGATCACGGTGTACCTGAGCTCGGCGTCGGTCACCGGCGCCCGCAGGTCGTGCTCGACGTTCCATTCGCGCCCGATGTAGAGGGCGTCTCGCATCATGGCTTGCGCTCCAATCCGGCCAGGAGGCCGGTCTCGTCGAGGCTGGGCACGAGGTCGAAGACGAGGAACTCCAGGTAGTACCGGCCCCACAGCAGGCCCCAGAGCGGGAACCGCTCGTCGAACTTCTCGCCGCGCTCGCGCGCCAGCCGCTCCTCCAGCTCCCAGATCAGCGAGTTGAACTCCTGCGCGGTGAACGGCTGCCCGGCAGCGGCGGCGGCCGCGACGACCTCGTCCTTGGACTTGTCCTTGAGCCGGTCGACCAGATCGGGCCGCCCGGCCAGGCCGCGCAGGAACCCGATGACGTTCCCCTCGCTCATGACAGCTCCTCGCGGGAGTAGCGGGAGACCACGTGGTCGACCAGGTAGTCGAGATAGCGCGTGCCCCACATGTGCCGCCACAGGGTGCTGCTCCCGTTGAACGGCTCCTTGTCCTTGTCGAGGATCACGCCCGCCTCCAGCCGGCCGATGACCTGCCCGGCGTCGTCCTCGGTGAAGGCGAACCCGTCGTTGCGGGCGTGGAACAGGACCCGGGGAAGGTCCATGGGGGAGTAGCGGGCCAGCAGATCGGGATCCGACCGCGCCGCCTCCAGGAACCTGACGAACTCCGACTCGGACACGGCTAGCTCTCCAGCGCGTGCCGGATGACGTCGTCGATGGCCTTCACGTCGGGCTCGGCCAGCCCGAACGTGGCCAGATGGCCGTAGACGCTGTCGATCTGACGGAACGTCGCGCCGGGGATCCACTCGGCGTACTGCCTGAGCTCGTCCGGCGGGAACAGCGCGTCGCCGGTGAAGGCGGCGATCGTGGTCCTCGCCTTGATCCGGCCCAGGACCTCCCGCAGGGACTCGTCCCTGGCCCCCGGCCAGGCGAAGCGGGCCTTGCGGGCCTGGGTGACGACGTCGTTGGGGTCCTGCGGGAGCCAGAAGCCCTCCCAGAAGCCCTCGACGAACGCGTCCACGCTGTCGAAGCCCAGGGTGCGCCAGACCTCGGCGCTGTCGTAGTAGAACGTGCGGGGCGGGGCGGTCAGCGCCGAGCCGTGCGCGACCCGGGCCAGGCCGCCGCTGACGCTCGCCGCGTACGCGTAGCCGCCGTCGGCGTAGTTCGCGTCCGCGGTGATGGGCTCCTCCACCACCGTCTTCAGCCAGAGCTTCGTCCACGGTGGCGGGGTGGGCGCCCCGGCGATGGGGGCGATGCTCCGCACGAGGTCGCCGAAGCGCAGCGCCCACTCGTACACCTGGATCGCGCCGATCGACCAGCCGAGCGCCAGCCGGATCTCGCGTACGCCGAACACCTCCTCCAGCAGCCGCTGCTGGGCGATGACGTCGTCGGCGACCGTGACGGCGGGGAAGGGCCGCGCCGGGGTGTTGCTCGGCGCGGAGGAGGGCGGGAGGCCGAAGTGGCCGGGCAGCACGATGAAGTGGGTGCGGGGATCGAGCGCGCGGTTCTCGCCGATCCAGCCGTTGAGCACCTCGGCGGGGGCGCCGAGGAAGGTCGGGAACACGACCACGTTGTCCTTGGCCTGGTTGAGCTCACCGAAGGTCTGGTACGCCAGCCGGGCATCGGGAAGCGTGTCGCCTGAGGTGAGCCGGAAGTCGCCGAGCTCGAAGGTGTTCATTCCTGGCTCCAAACGTCGGTCACGCGTCGAACCGCAGAATCGTCTTGATGTTCTTGCCGGACCTGAAGTCGTCCGCCGCGGCCTGGATGTCGGCGAAGTCGTACTCCTTGATGAGCGGCTGCACGGGCAGCCGGCCGCCGCGGATCAGCCGCGCCAGCAGCGGGATGAGCCGGTCGGGGTCGCTGTCGCCCTCGCACACGCCGAGGATCCGCCGCCCCGGCAGCAGCCGGTGCACGTCGACCGAGACCTCCACCCCGTACGGCGGGGCGCCCACGACGGCCACCGCGCCGCGCGGCGCGAGCGCCTCGATGCCGGCGCGCAGCACGTCGGGGTTGCCCACGGCCTCGACCACGTAGTCGACGCCGGCGCCGCCGGTGATCTTCCGCAGCTCGCCGGCCAGGTCCAGGCCGGTCGAGTCGACCGTGTGGGTGGCGCCGATCTTGGCGGCCAGCTCGAGCTGCGCCGCCTGCCGGCCCACGGCGATGATCTGGCTGACCGGGGTGAGCGCCGCCCCCATGATGGCGGCCAAGCCCACCGCGCCCGTGCCGATCACCGCGATGGACGTGCCGGGCTCCGGGCGCAGCGTGTTCCACACCGCGCCGGTGCCGGTCTGGACGCTGCAGGCCAGCGGGGCCAGCAGCTCGAACGGCAGGTCCGGGTCGACCTTGACGACGCTGCGCTCGTCGGCGATGGAGTGGCGGGCGAACGACGACTGGCCGAAGAACCGGCCGCCGAGCGCGGTCCCGCCTCTGCTGATCGGCGAGCTGCCGTCGGCGCGCTTGCCGCCGATGAGGTTCTGGGGGATCCAGGTGGTGCAGTAGGCCGGGTGGCCGACCCGGCAGGAGGCGCAGCTCCCGCACGAGGTGAAGGTGAGGACGACGTGGTCGCCCGGCTTGACCTTGGTCACGCCCGGGCCGGTCTCCTCCACGACGCCGGCCCCTTCGTGCCCGAGCACGCCCGGCAGCGGGAACGGGATGTGCCCCGCCGCCACCGTGAGGTCGGTGTGGCAGATGCCGGCGGCCTTCATCCGGACGAGGATCTCGCCCTCCCGCGGGGCGTCCAGCTCGACGTCACGGAGGGTGAACGCCGCCCCCGGCGACTCGACGACTGCGGCTTGGGTGGTGGTCACGAGTGTCTCCGATCGTCGGGGCTGAGGGTGTACGTGCTCGTGACGTGGGTCCACTCCGCGGGCCCCCACTCCGCGCCGTCCCCGACCTGGGGCGGAGCTCCGACCACGCGGACGACGTAGTAGTCGAGCAGGCCGGGGGCGCGGCGGGTCCAGATCGAGCCGAGCTCGTCGTGGTGGCGCTGGCCGAAGTAGAGCCTGTCGCCGTCCCGGCCGTGCGAGCGGGCCAGGCCGAGCAGGTCGTACTCCCGCGGGCACTCGTCCACGCCCGGCAGGTCCAGGATCGAGCAGCCGCCGTGGGAGACGTCCTGCCACTCGCCGGGCCGCCAGTGGCCGTCGCCCGCCTTCACCTCGTCGGCGCCGGCGATGATCCCGGTGTCGAACAGGCGCAGGCAGACCTTGGTCCGGGAGAAATCGGCGTCGCGGGCGCCGGGCGTCCGCTCGCTGGGCCCGAGCAGCTGGAACATGCCCGTGATGATGAGCTCGAAGAGCCGGCTGTCGCAGCCGGGGTCCTTGTAGGCGTTGAAATGAATGGCCCAGAAAGGACTGTGCAGCCAGAAGTCGTCCACCCCGAATATTCCTGGGAATACTTCGGCGGCGACCGGGCTGCGCCATCGGCCGGAGAGTTCCTCGACCGTGAATTCGGCGCTGGTTTCCATCACACCTCGCATGTGTCAATTCTTTTTCCGGCGGCCCGGCCGACGTCAAAGAGCCGATGCGTACATTGGCAAGTCGGCCGGGCGGCGCGAGGTAATTCGTGAAGTCCTACGACGGGAGCAGCCCCGGCGGCACGTGCGCGCGTATCCGCTCGGCCAGCTCGGCCGCCCGGGCGCCGGCCGAGGCGGCGACCGCGGACGCCGGCCCTCCGGCCTTCTCGGCGGCCCGGCAGCGCTCCACGAGCACCCGCATGCGCTCGTGCAGCAGCGCCCACGAGGGCTCGCGCCAGGGCACGAAGTTGCTCATGGCGTAGTACATCTCGAACGCGAAGCCCGCCGTGCGGCCGGGGTGCTCGGGGCCGACGGGCAGTGTGGTCATCGTGGCGGCCAGCGGCCGCAGCACGTCGGCCATCATGCTGATCGACGTGCCGACGAGCAGGCCCAGCTGCTCATCGCTCTCGTCGGTGTGCGTGAAGAACCTGGTCAGCAGGTGCAGCACCAGCTCGTAGGCGACCGCCGCCAGCTCGGCCGTCCGGCGGGTGCCGGGATCGGTGATGAGCGGCTGGGGCTCCGCGATGTCGTAGGGCTGCTTGAGGAAGGCGGCCAGCGCCGGCCGCGCCGGCTCGAAGCCCGGGTCGCGGGCCCGCAGCTCCTCGTACTCCTGCCACACCGCGAGGAAGCGCCCGTAGTGGGCCTCCCGCCAGTCGCCGCGCGCGCCCTCGCCCTGCTCGATGATGAGATCGATGGCGGTGAACGCGGACTTCAGATCCGTGACCGCGACGAGCTGGGGCCAGCGGAACAGCTCCGGCGTGGCCTGGGCGTGCGGGGACCCGACGAACACGGCGGGCTCCCCGAGGTGGGCGCAGAGCGCCCGCAGCCCCTCCTCGATCCCGCGGTACAGGTGGCCGATCGTCGCGTACTCCTGCCCCCTGGGCATGAGGTCGGCGGGGTCGAGCCGGACGCGGGTGGGCGGCACCGGCTGGAACTCCGCGGCGTCCTGCAGCTGCATGCCCTCGGGGCGCTCCAGGTACAGGAAGTGCCGCAGCGCCTGCTCGCCGAAGGGCAGCAGGTCGAGCTGGATGCCGGACGGGAAGTACCCCGAGCGCTGCGGGAAGTTCGGGCGGCCGAAGGTGGGCGCCGCGCCGATGGCGGCCAGCAAGTTGGACACCAGCGCCAGGTGCAGCATCTCCTCGACCGCGATGGAGTGCAGGATCTTGCGCCAGCGGGCGACCGCGTCCGCCTGCTCGGCCGTCAGGCCGTCCTCCGTCCCGCTCTTGAGGCTGGCCTCGGCGAAGAGGTACTGGCTCAGGATCATGTGTTCCAGCTGTGAGGCCTCGTTGAGCAGCCACCACAGGTGCTCCCGGTTCGCTATGACGATCGGGGGCTCGGACATGCGGGGGTCCTCCTCAGTTGGGGGTGAGTACGGCGCGGTAGCGCACCTGGCCTGCCTCCACCCGCTTGAGCACCTCGTTGATCTCGGCGAACGGGTAGGTCTCCACGCGCGGCCTGACCTTGCCCGCGGCCATCAGCGTGAGCACCTCGACCAGGTCGGAGCGGTTGTTGTGGGTGCTGCCCTTGATGGAGCACTGCTTGAACAGCAGCGTCATCATGTCGTCGATCTGCAGCGGTCCGGTGACGCCCATCGTGACCAGCCGCCCGCCGTAGCGCAGGCCGGACAGCACGCGGGCGACGAGCTCGGCCGAGGTGGTGGTGGCCAGGATGATGTCGGCGCCGCCGGCGTCGGCCAGCGCCTTGCCGGGGTCGTCGCCGACCACGACGCCCTGCGCGGCGCCCAGCTCCCTGGCGTACTCCGCCTTGTCGGGCGAGGTGGTGAGCACGACGGTCTCCAGGCCGATGGCGGCGGCCAGCTGCACCGCCATGTGCCCGAGCCCGCCGACGCCCAGCACGCAGACGCGCTCGCCGGGCCGGGGGTCGGCGTTGCGCAGGCCGCTCATCGAGGTGAAGCCGGCGCAGAAGGCCACCGCCGCGTCGGTGTAGTCCAGGCCGTCGGGCAGCAGCGTGCACCCCGACTCCCAGGCCACCATCAGGTCGGCGTAGCCGCCGCCCATGTCCATCCAGGTCGTGGTGTGCGGGCAGGCCACCGGGTGCCAGCTCTGGCACTGGATGCAGCGCCCCTCGCCGCGCTGCATCCACGAGACGCCCACCCGGTCGCCCACCCGCAGGGTGGTGGCGCCGGGACCGAGCGCCACCACCTCGCCCACCGGCTCGTGCCCCGGCACGATCGGCAGCCGCACCGGCCAGTGGCCGCGGTGGACCAGCACGTCGCTGAAGCACATGCCGCACGCGTGAATGCGTACGAGGACCTGGCCGGGCCCGGGCTCGGGATCGGGGAGGTCCTGGAACTCCCATGCGGAGTTGAGTCGCGTGATGACGGCTGCGCGCACGGTCTCCTCCTTCGCGAGACGCGTCAGGGAGGCCCACGATAAATATCCGGCCCGCACCCGCGGCACCCTGACTTAACGGAGCCACGGCGCTTTTGTCAGAGCCGGACCTGACGAAATAACGGCGTTCGGCGGCCGAAACAGGCCATATTCCAGGCGCGAATGGTACGAATGGGTCACCGCCCGCTGTCCTTGGAGATTTCATGCTTTCCATTGCCGCCATCGCGCTGGCCGGCGGACGCGGCCTGCGCGCCCGCCCGCTCACCCTCGAGGGTTCCGGTCACATGAGGAGCAAGGCCGCCGTCCCTTTTCTCGGGCGGCCGGTCATCGAATGGCTCGTCGCGGGTCTGCGCGACCAGGGGATAACGCGTTTCCATGTGGCCGCCAACGGCCGGGAGAATCGTTATCAGGTCAAGGAGGCGCTGGGGTACGGCGAGCGGCTCGGGGTCTCGGTGCGTTATTCGCGGCCGCGTACGGACCGGTGCAACACCGGATCGGGGCAGGCGACGCTCAGCCTGATCGAGGAGCACGGCCTGCTCGGCCACGCCCTGGTGGTCCCGACGGACTCGCTCTTCGAGTTCGACCTGGCGGCGCTGGCGCGTGACCACCTGGCGAGCGGGGCGGTGGTGACCGTCGGCTTGGTCCATCGGACGGCGGCCGAGGTGGCGGGGACGTACGGACTGGTGCTCGCGGACGGCGCCGGCCGGATCGAGCGCTTCATCGAGAAACCGCCCATGGAGACCATCGCGGCGGTGGCCTCCGACCTGGACAGAGTGCCCATCAACGCCGGCCTCTACCTGGTGGACTGCGCCCGGCTGCGCGTGCTGGGCGCCAGCGGCGAGCTGGCGGCACTCGCCAGGCAGGGGCTCGACTGGGGCGGCGACCTGCTGCCGTGGCTGGTCTCGCGCGGCCACCGGGTCATGTGCTCGCCCCTGGCCAAGGTGGGCGACCTCGGCAACCCCCGCGACTACCTGCTCACCATGGCCGAGGCCCTGGCCGGCGGCTACCCGAGCCTGCGGCTCCCGGACCGGCCCGTGATCCACCCCTCCTCGCTGGCGCGCCGCGACGAGGTCAGCGGGCTCACGCTGGCGGAGAAGCTGGCCGCCGGGCTCGTGCACGTGGGGCCGGGCGCGTGGATCGGCCGGGACGTCGAGATCGGCCCCGGCGTCGTGCTGCGCGACTCGTACGTCGGCGACGAGGCGGACCTGCACCCGTGGTGCCGCCTGGAACGGGTGGCCTGCCTGGACGGCGCGATCATCGGGCCCGGCGCGCGGCTCAGCGACGCGTACGTGGGCGTGATGGCGACGGTGGACTCGTCGCTGGAGCGCCCGGCCGTCATCGACGGCTTCACCGCGCTCGGCCACGAGGTACGCGTCGCCGAGGGCGCCGGCCTCAGCGGCGTCATCGCCTATCCGGGACAGACCGTGACAGGGGCCGGGCACACCGGCGGGCGTCAGTCGCAGACGTCGTCGGGCTCCTCGACCCGGTCGTAGCCGAGGTCGTCGGGCTCCTCGACCCGGTCGTAGCGGAGCCGGGTCTCGATGGCGTAGGCGTGCGGGGCGTACCCGGTGCGCAGGTCCTGGAAGACGGTCCACGCCTCCTGCGGGTCGCGCTCGGCCGGCAGCCCCGCCTCGTGGGCCAGCAGCAGCGTGTCGGAGAAGTTGCGCTCCTCCCGTCCCTGCAGGCTCACCGGGATGGGCGGCAGCGTGATGCACAGCCCGTGGGCCAGCCGGTGCATGCAGCGCGTCCCCGTCATGAGCAGGGCCTTCGTGTGCGCCGGGGCCCAGCTCGGCGCGAGCGCCTCGATGAGCGCGGCCACGTCCAGGACGATGACCGCGGCCTTGAGCCAGTCCAGGTCGCCCGCGGGGCGGCGGAACGTGAGCGCCGGATGGGCGAGGTGGGAGTGCTCCACCTCGGCCATCCACCCCGTCCACTCGGCGAACATGGTGTCGAGGTGGTCGCGCGAGCCGGTCTTGAGGTAGGCCGCGAGCATGGTGTCGGCGTCGCGCGGGTTGCACACGCTGCCGGCCAGCCTGCCGACCAGCCGCTCCCGCCGGGCGTAGGCGGCCAGGAAATGCCCCAGGTACGCCGTGATGGCCGCCACCATCAGCAGCCTGGACGCCCACTCGGCCTCGCGCAGCGGCGTGCCCTCCAGCAGCGCGAACCCGGCGGTGGACACGCCGAGCCAGATCGCGGCCACCGTGACGACGGCCAGCGGCCCGCACAGGTCGAGCAGCGGCTCCCGCAGGACGGGCGGGAGGCGGCCGGCCATCGCGAGGATGGGGCCGGCGAAGGCCCGCAGGACGCCGCGGACGAGCCGGGTCGGCCTGCCCCGAGGGGTGAACACGGTCAGTACGACGCTCAGCCAGACCGCCGCCACGAGCGCGGCGCCGGCCAGCGTTCCCAACACGGCTGTCACCATGCCCGTATCCTCCGGCTCTTGACTGGAATGCTCAAGAATCAGTTAGTGCTAGTAGTCGGAATGCCAGCTTCACAAACAGGGGAGACGAGGCTCCGGGCGTCCCGGAGCCTCGTCTCCCGACAGCGGCGGCCCCCCTCTCACACGGTCGCCGCCGAGCGTAATTCGGTGGTGAGGTCCAGCAGCGTGCTGGGCCCGAGCAGGCTGCGGACCGGCACGTCCACGCCCAGCTCCCGCCGCACCCGCTCGCGGAACCGGGTCGCCAGCACGGAGTCCAGCCCCAGCAGGGTGAGCGGCACGTCCATCCCGATCTCGTGCCCGGGCACCGCGAGGATCTGGGACGCCAGGTCGGCCACCACGGCGGTCAGCTCGGTCTCGGAGAGGGCTGCCAGATCCGGGCGTCCGCGCCGCGCGAGTGCGGGCTCGCGGGCGGGCTCGGGAGGGATGGGGGAGGTGGCCGAGCCGGGCCAGAACCGCCGCCGCTGCCAGGGGTAGCCGGGCAGCCGTACGTACTCGCCCTCCGCGTGGACGCGGTCCCAGCGGGGACGGCAGCCCAGCACGTACGCCTGGCCGAGCGCGGCGCTGAGGGCGGCCGCGTCCGGAACGTCCCTGCGCAGGCAGGGCACGACGCTCGCGTTCGCGCCCGCCGCCTCGATCTCCTCCTCCAGCGCCGTCTGCAGCACCGGATGCGGGCTCATCTCGATGAACACGGTGGGCCGGGCGTCGGCGAGCGCGGCCTGACAGGCGGCGGCGAAGCGCACGGGCAGCCGCAGGTTCTCGAACCAGTAACCGGCGCCCAGCTCGGTGCCGTCCACGACCCGGTCCCGGGCGCTGGAGTGGATGGGCACGGCGCAGGGACCGGGCCGGACGCCCGACAGCGCCTCAAGCAGCGTCTCGCGCACCGGCTCCACCTGCGGCGCGTGCGAGGCGTAGTCCACGTCCACCTGACGGCAGAAGACGCCGTCGCGGAGCAGCGGCTCGACGACCCGCTCCAGCGCCGCGGGGTCGCCGGACAGGACCGTGGAGTGCCGGCTGTTGACCACCCCCACGCAGACCCGGCCGGAGTGCTCGCCGACGGCCTGCCCGACGGCCTGCCCGATGGCCTGCTCGATGGCCTGCTGGGCCGCCTCCTCGCCGAGTCCCACGGCCCACATGGCGCCGGGCGTGCGCAGCTCGCGCAGCAGCCGGCTCCTCCGGGCGACCACGGCCGCGCCGTCGGCCACGCTCAGCGCACCCGCGGTGACCGCCGCGGCGATCTCGCCCATGCTGTGGCCGATGAGCAGGTCCGGCTCGACGCCCCACTCACGCCACACGGCGGCCAGCGCCACCTGCATCGCCCAGAGGGTCGGCTGGACCTCGTCCACGCGCGACAACCGCTCCCCGCGCAGCAGCACGTCCACGGGGGACCACCCGAGCTCGGCGGCCACCGCCCGCGAGCATTCGTGCAGCCGGCGGGCGAAGGCCGGCTCGGCGGCCAGCAGCTGCCTGCCCATGCCCGCCCACTGGCCGCCCTGGCCGGGGAAGACGAACACCACCTTCGGCCGCTTGGCCGCGCGCCGCTCCCCGGCGTGCACCGACCGCCCGTCACCCCGCCCGTTCGCGCGGAACTCCCGCAGGGACGCGGCCAGCGAGCGCGCGTCGTCCCCGACCGCGGCCAGCCGGAACTCGTGGTGCGAGCGCCGGGCGCCCGCGCTGAAGCACACGTCGTGGAGGCCGGGCCCCTCGGGCTCGGCCCCCGTCCCCTCTGCCACCGTGTCGAGCAGTTCGGCGTACGCGCCCGCGAGCTCGTCGAGCGCCCGCGGGTCCCGAGCCGACAGGGGCAGGACGTAGCTGGGCCGGGCCTGGGCGCCCCGGGGACGTGACGGGCGCGGCGCCTCGGAGAGCACGAGGTGGACGTTGGTCCCCGACATGCCGAAGGAGTTGACGCCCGCCAGGGCCGGCACCTCCCGCTCCGGCCAGTCCTGGGCGAGCAGTGCGAGCTCGACAGCGGCGGCCGGGTCGCGCAGGACGGCGTGCGGCTCCACCACGTGCAGCGTCGGGGGTATGGTCCGGTGCCGCAGCGCCAGGGCCGTCTTGAGCAGCCCCGCCATCCCCGACGCGAACTCGGTGTGGCCGATGTTGGACTTGACCGATCCGACCAGGCAGCGCCGCCCGGGCTCCCGGCCCTCCCGCATGACCAGGTCCAGCGCGGCCAGCTCGGTCGGGTCGCCGGCGGGGGTGCCGGGCCCGTGCGCCTCGACGTAGTCGACGTCGCCGGGGGAGACCCCGGCGTCCAGATAGGCCTTGCGCAGCATCGTCTCGTGCCCCTCCAGCCCGGGGGCGACGAGCGAGCCGCCGGTGCGGCCGTCGTGGGTGGCGGCGCTGCCCAGGATCGTCGCGTACGGGCGGTCGCCGTCGGCGAGGGCCCGCGAGAGCGGCTTGAGTATCAGGGCCACCACGCCCTCGCTGCGCACGTACCCGTCTCCCGAGACGTCGCCGAACCTGCACCGGCCCGATCCGGACAGCACCCCGGCGTCGGCGAGCGCGAAATACAGGTCGGGCACGATCTGCAGGTTCGCGCCGCCGACGATGGCCAGGCCGGTCTCGCCCGCCCACAGCGCCCGGCAGGCCACGTGCACCGCCAGCAGCGAGGTGGCGCAGGCCGCCTCCACGCCCATGCTGGGACCGCGCAGGTCGAGCTGGGTGGAGACGCGGCCGGGGAAGATGCCGCTGACGGCCGCCCCGAGCGCGGCGTGCATGTCGTACATCCCCGAGCGGCGCAGCAGGTCCCAGTATCCCGAGGGCAGCAGGCTCGTGTAGACGCCGGTGTCGCTCCCGGCCAGGCTCTCGGCCGGGATGCCCGCGTCGTCGAGCGCCTCCCAGGTGACCTCGAGGAGCAGCCGCTGCTGCGGGTCCATCCGCAGGGCCTCGAACGGCGTCACGCCGAAGAAGCGCGCGTCGAACCCGGCGATGTCGTCCAGATAGCCGCCCGCGCCCCGCAGCACCTCGGGCCGGCGCCGGGCGGAGGCGGTCTCGACGTCGAATCTCTCTTCGGGGATCACCCCGACCACGTCCCGGCCCCCGCTGACGATCTGCCAGAGGTCGGCCGGGCTCTGCGCGCCGGGCAACCGGCAGGAGGCGCCGACGATGGCGATGGGATCTCGCCCCGTGTTGATGTGCATGGGCCCCGTTCCCGTCCGCGCCCGCGTCATCGTGAATTCGGTGATGCCCGGGCGCCCTTGTTGGTTGGACGAACGACATCACCTAAGTTCCGGCTCGCCCGCGGAGGGTGTCAATTAACAGATGACGAAATACCGGGGGGCGGTGAAACCGCGTTATTCGCCCGCGTGCATCGGAAAATGGATCACGAGTCCCACCAACGGCTCGTCCGGGGTGATCATGAGCGCCATGCGCAGGGTCTGCAGGCCCAGCCGCGGATGCCGGAAGCGGCGGGTGAGGCTGCGGTGCTCCTGCACCTCGTGCCTGCGCCACAGGCCGGCGAAGAGCGGGCTCAGCTGGGAGAACTCGGCGATCTTGGCGGTCAGCCGCTCGTCGTGCGGCCACCGGGCCAGCTCCGAGCGCCACCGGGCGATGACGTCGCAGGTGACGCGCTCCCAGTCGGGCAGCCGCTCCTTCGCCTTGGGCGAGATCAGCAGCCAGCGCAGCATGTTGCGGTGCTCGGGCGGGTAGCTGCCCCAGTCGTCGTACCACTCGGCGGCCGCGTCGTTCCAGGCGGTCAGGTCGCAGTGGATGTCGGTGGCGTAGACCGGATAGTCGCTGGCGCCCATGAGGCTGACCAGCGGGCCCATCACGTCGCCCGACCACGTCTGTCCCTCGAGCGGCTGCGGGTTGGTGACCTGGCCGTGCACCAGCGTGTGCATGTAGCGGCGCTCGTCCTCGCTGAGGACGAGCACCCGGGCCAGGCTGTCGAGGACCTGGATGGAGGGCTTGATGTCGCGCCCCTGCTCGAGGTACGTGTACCACGTGGGGCTGAGGCCGGCGAGCACCGCCACCTCCTCGCGCCGCAGCCCTTTCGTCCGGCGCCCCACGCCTTCGGGGAAGCCCACCTGCCCCGGCGTGACCCGTGCTCGCCTGCTCCGCAGGAATCGCGCGAGCTCCTGCCGGCTCCAGCCGTCGCCTGACAAAGAACCCCCCCGAATGCCCCCACCGCGTCAGCAGATCAGGATCGCAAGGCCGAGTCTAGAAGCCTCACGGAATATTTGTCACCTCTAGCCTGATTGCGTCATTTCGGCATTGACGTTACGGCTTTGTTCCCAAAGCATGAAATTTATCGATTCAATTGAGGGGATTAACCAGATGAAGTGGCATTTCACTGGCCGGAGCGAGCAGCTCGCCGCGATTCGGTCCGCCCTCGGGCCCGCAGGCGCGGGCCCTATTGTCGTCACAGGTGAGCCGGGCTCAGGCCGGAGCCGGCTGGTGGAGCGCGTGCTCGAATCGCCCGAGGCGGCGCGTTACGAGATCGTCCGGCTGAGTGCCGCGGACGGCCCCGAGGACGTCGCCGCCCGCGTCGGCCTGGCCGCCGGGGGCCGCCCGCTGCTGCTCGTCATGGACGACGCGCAGGCGAGCGCGGACGAGAGCCTGCTGGCGCTGCGCGTGGCCGCGGGTGGGAGCTCGCAGGCCAGGGTGCTGGTCACGACGCTGTCCGGGCCCGCGGCGCGGCGCCCCGATCCGGTGGACCGCCTGCGGTTCGAGCCGGGCGCGTACACGATCGACGTGCCGCCGCTCACGGCCGAGGAGGTGGCCGCGCTGCTGGCCGAGCTGGCCGGCGGCCACGTACGGCAGGCCACCGCCGGCGCCCTGCACGCGGCGACCGGCGGCAACCCTCGCCTGCTCCACGACTTCCTGGTCGGGCGCCGCCTCACCGAGCGCCTGACCAGGGGCGCCGCCGGGTGGGAGTTCCAGTGCGCCACCGAGTGGCAGCCGCCGATGGACCCGTCCGCGGCCACCCCGCATCTGGTCAAGGCGACCTGGGACGCCTGGGCGGCGCTCGCCTTCGACCGGGCCTTCGAACTGTGCAAGGCGGCGGCGTGGTGCGGCGAGGGGCACACCGTCTCGGTGCCGCTGGCACACCTGCTGCTGCTGCGCGGCAGGGGGCGCGACAGCATGTCGTTCCTGGACTCGCTGCCCGACGGAGTGGTGGAGAGCACGCCGCACCTGGCACTCGCCCGCGCGGTCAACCTCGCCTGCGGGCAGGGCCGGCCGGAGGCCGCCGCCGAGTTCCTGCTGCGCGCCGCGGTGGCGGCCGGGCCGCGGCAGCGGCCGCTGCTGCTCGCCTACCGGGCCTGGATCATGGCGCTGAGCGGCCGCTCCGCCGACGACGTCGGGGCGATCACGCGTACCGACAGGGAGACCGCCCTGTTCGTGCATGCGGCGCAGGCCATGGCCCGCCTCCGGACCAGGCCCGACGAGGCGGTCTTCCACCTGCGGCGCGCCCTCGCGCTCACCGCCGGAGGGATGGAGTCGGGGCCGCCCTGGCTGGCGGCGCATCTGACGGCGTACCTGATCGACGCGCTGCTGCTGGCGGGCCGGGCGGGCGAGGCGACGCTGCTGGCGGCCGGCTTCCACGGCGGGGAGCCCGCCTCCGGCTGGGACGTCGCCGCCGCCATGTCGATGGTGGCCGCCTGAGGCGCACGACGAACGCCCGAGGCCCGGACCACGGCCGATGGTCGTGGTCCGGGCCGGGGGCCTCAGGACGGGTTTCTGCTCAGCGCGAGGGTGGTGATGTCGTCGGACTGCTCGGCGGCGCCCACGAACGCGCGCACCGAGGCGTCGACCGCCGAGAGCAGGCCGGCGGCGTGCGCCCCGGCTCCGGCCAGCACGTCCTGGAGGCGGGGGGTGCCGAACAGGCCGTGGGCGGCGTTCCTGGCCTCGACCACCCCGTCGGTGTAGGCGAACAGTGAGTCGCCGGGGCCGAGCTGCACGTGCCCCAGGGTGTAGGAGCTGTCGGCCAGGATCCCGACCGCCGGCCCCGTCGGCGGCAGCATCGTCTGGCGGCCGTCGGCGCGCACCACGATGGGGGGATTGTGCCCGCCGTTGATGTAGACCAGATCCCCGGAGTACGGGTCCAGCACCCCGAAGAACATCGTCGCGAAGTACGCCTGCTTGATGTGGTTGCGGGCCATGTACCGGTTGGTCCCGACCACCGCCTGGATCAGCGGCCCCGCCCCCAGCGACAGCAGGGGCAGCGCGGACTCTCCCGGCGAGCCGTCCAGCGCCACGGCGGCGTCGTCGCTGACGTCCTGGACGAACCCGGTGTGCTCGGCCGTGTGCCGCAGCAGCGTCCTGATCAGCGCCATGAACAGCGCCGCCCCCACGCCCTTGTCGCATACGTCGGCCACCACCAGCGCCAGCCGGCGCCCGTTGACCAGGGTGAACACGTCGTAGAAGTCGCCGGCCACCTGCCGGGCCGGCCGGAAGCTGGCCGCGATCTCCCAGCCGTCCAGCCTCGGCAGCGACTCCGGCAGGAACCCGGCCTGGATGTCGCGGGCGATGCGCAGCTCGCGCTCGTACTCCCGCAGGCTGGCCAGCGCCGCCATCTCCTCCACGGTGGTGCTGAGCTGCCAGCGCTCCCAGCAGGAGTTCGCCCTGCTGCGCAGCAGGCCGGGCAGGAACGGGCGGGTCACGTAGTCGAACCCGCCGCGTACGCACTCCTCCAGCGCGGCGATGTCGTCGTCGGGAAAGGCCACGATCGTGGGCATCCGCCCGTCGACCAGGAACCGCTGGCTGACCAGCGCCATCCGCTGCAGCCCGAGCGCCGCCGAGATCAGCAGCAGGTCGGGGTGCGGGTGTCGCAGGACCAGGTCGTCCGGTACGGCGAGCTGGACGTCGAAGCCCTCTTCGCGAAGCGCCCCGTCGAGTTCGAGCACCGCCTGGGACATGGGGTCAACCGGTTCGGCTACCACCAGGGCCGTCGGCATTATCGCCTCCAAGCAGTCGCATGATCAGGGTGTTGCGGTTGCGTCCGCCGACGTACTCGTAGTGGAACTCGTCCACCTTCCCCATGGCGAGGAGCAGCCCGTAACCGCCTTCGTCGCGCTGGGCGGGCGGCAGTGCCAGTCGCGGCGCGGGATCGTATCCGGCGGGGTCGAACGGCGGCGCGTCGTCCTCGATGCTGACCCGCAGCCGGTCGTGGCCGATCTCCCCGGACAGCTCCACGACGCCCGCCCCGCCCCGGTAGCCGTGCTGGGCGATGTTCGTGGTGATCTCGTCCGTGGCCAGGCGCAGCCAGTACGCCTGGCGGGAGGTCAGCCCCGCCTCGTCTGCCAGCACCTCGATGAAATCGGCCACCACGCCCGGCAGGGACACGTGCTGAACATCGATCTTGAGCCGGCAGGCGAGCATCACTGCATCACGATGCTGCGGTCGAAGCCGGTGAGCCGGATCGTCTCGGCCACCTCCGGCTTGGTCCCCACCAAGGTGATCTCCGAGCCGCGCGGCAGTTTCTGGTGCGCGAACACCAGGCAGCGCACCCCCGCCGACGACATGTACGTCAGCTCGTCGAGGAGCAGCACGAGCTTGCCCACCTGCCGCCCCACAGCCTGCGAGACCAGGTCGTTGAGCTCGGGGGCGGAGCTGCCGTCGAGCTCGCCGGCCAGCCGGATCGTGGCGGTGTCACCCTCCACGCTCATCTTCATCCTGAAAGACATGACTCGCTTCCCTTTCCTAGTGCGTGACCAAGATCGCGACGCTTCTGGCCCCGATGGTCAGCTGTGACTGGTTGGCCAGCAGCGGCTCGGAGCCCGGCTCGAAGGCGTCCATCGGCGGGGCGGCGGCGGTGTCGGCGAACAGGTGCCAGGCCTGCCCGCGCGGCGCGGCCGGCAGCTCGAGCGTGTGCGACTCCCAGTGGGAGTTGGCGGCGACGTACACGCAGTCGTCCCCGCCCCCGTCGAACAGCGCGGCCAGCACCCGCGAGTGCGCCGCCCAGTCCGGCGACCAGGCGCGCACGCCGTGCCAGTCGACCGAGCCGGGAGAGCCGCCCCGCAGCACCGGGTGCGCCCGGCGGAAGGCGATGGCGCGCCGCGTGAAGCGGAACAGCTCGGCGTTGTGCTCCCGCAGCCCCCAGTCGAGCCACGTGAGCGGCCCGTCGTGGCAGTAGGCGTTGTTATTGCCGAGCTGCGTGCGGCCGATCTCGTCGCCGGCGAGCAGCATCGGCACGCCCCGGCTGGCCAGCAGGAGCAGCAGCGCGTTGCGCTGCTGCCGGGCGCGCAGCGCCAGCACCGCCGGGTCGTCCGTCTCGCCCTCGTGCCCGCAGTTCCAGGAGTTGTTGGCGTCGTCGCCGTCCCGGTTGCCCTCGCCGTTGCCCTCGTTGTGCTTGTGGTCGTACGAGACCAGGTCCCGCAGCGTGAACCCGTCGTGCGAGGTGACGAAGTTGACCGTGGCCGCGGCCCCCCTGCGGCTGTACATGTCGGGAGAGCCGACCATGCGGGTGGCCAGCTCCCCGGTGACGCCGAGGTCGCCCTTGACGTACCTGCGCACCGTGTCGCGGTAGCGGCCGTTCCACTCCGACCAGCGGCTGTAGTGGGGGAAGCTGCCCACCTGGTAGAGCCCGGCGGCGTCCCACGCCTCCGCGATCAGCTTGCGGTCGCGCAGGATCGGGTCGTACGCCAGCGACTCCAGCAGCGGCGGGTTGTGCAGCAGCTCGCCGTCGGCCCCCCGCCCGAGTATCGCCGCCAGGTCGAACCTGAAGCCGTCGACGTGGCACTCGGCGGCCCAGTACCGCAGGCAGTCCAGCACGAACCCGCGCACCACCGGATGGTTGCAGTTGAGCGTGTTGCCCGTGCCGCTGAAGTTGTAGTAATGACCGTCGGCGGTCAGCATGTAGTAGGTGGCGTTGTCCAGCCCCTTGAAGCTGATCGTCGGCCCGCGCTCGTCGCCCTCCGCGGTGTGGTTGAACACCACGTCGAGCAGGACCTCGATGCCCGCCCGGTGCAGCTCCTTGACCAGGTGCTTGAACTCGTCGACCTGCATGTGCTCGCGGCCGGTGGCCGCGTAGGACGCCTTGGGGGCGAAGAACCCGACGGGGCTGTACCCCCAGTAGTTGACGCCGGTGAACACGTTGTCGGTCTCGTCGAACTCGAAGACCGGCATCAGCTCGACGCAGTTGACCCCGAGCTCCCGCAGGTACGGGATCTTCTCCACGAGCCCCGCGTACGTGCCGGGCGCCGAGACCCCCGAGGAGGGGTGCCGGGTGAAACCGCGCACGTGCAGCTCGTAGATGACCAGGTCCTCGTGCGGCAGCCGCGGCGGGCGGTCGTCCTCCCAGTCGAAGTCGTCGAGCGTCACCCGCGACCTGTGCCGGTAGGGGCCGTGACCGGTCAGCGTCCTGGCGTACGGGTCGCTGAGCACGGTGCCCGGATCGAAGCGGTGGCCCTGCCACGGCCGGCGGGGGCCGTCCACGCGATAGCCGTACTCCAGGCGCTCGACGTCGAGGCCGAACACGGTCATCGCGTAGACGCCGCCCACCCGGAACGACTCCGGGAAGGGCAGTTCGGCCATCGGCTCCGGCTCGCCCTCCCGGTAGAGCACCAGCGTCACCGCGGTGGCGTGGTTGGAGTAGACCGAGAAGTTGACACCCCCGGGCACCCGCGTGGCGCCGAACGGCAGCGACCGCCCAGCGCGCACGGGGTATCCGGCGATCCGCTGCGTGGGGTAAGCGTCGATCGGCTCCAGGATGGTCATACAGTCAACGCCTCCACGCCTTCCTCGACGGATTCCACCACGGTGAAGAATCCGAGGAACCCGGTCGCGTCCATGACCGCGCGCACGTCGGGGGCCAGCCCCGTCAGCGCCAGGCGTACCGTGCTGTGCTGGGCCTGCCGGTAGATCAGCAGCAGCACCCGCAGGCCCGCGCTCGACATGTACAGGGTCCGGGACAGGTCCAGCACGACCAGCCCCTCCTCGGGGAAGAGCGCCTGCAGGTCCTGCTGGACCCGGGGCGCGGTCTCGCTGTCCAGCCGGCCGTCCATGCTGATGACGGTGACCCCGCCGCGCAGCTCCTGATGCAGTCGCATGGTCATGTCACTCCTCCACGGGCGCGAGGTGGGCGCGGACCGTCACCGGCCCGGCGGAGTCGGGCAGCTTCACCGTCATCGCCGCGGCGTCGAAGAGCTGGTACGGCGAGCCGTCCACCTCCACCCACTCCAGCCGGACCCGGCCGGGCGGCAGCGCGTCGGGCGCGACCCGCAGGACGCGGTCGGTGAACCCGTCGGGCCGCGGCCGGAACCACAGCGTCAACGGCTCCTTGTCGAGCAGCAGCCGCTGGTAGACGGTCGCCAGGAAGCAGAGCTCGGCCGCGTGGCACATGCTCATGGAGTGGCTGCCCTTGAACCGCTCGGTGCCGAGCAGGTACGGGTGGCCGTCGGCGAGCACGTTGAAGTAGATCCCGCCCTCGTCGTGGTCGAGGAAGAACGCGCTGTAGAAGGCGGCCGACTCCCGCGCCCTGCGCACGAACTCCTCCTGGCCGCCCAGCCCCGCCAGGATCTGGTAGGCGAGGATCGCCTGCTCCTGCTGCCACCAGGCCTTCCTGTCGTGCCAGACGAACCGGTGGACGTGCTGGCCGGGGGCGAGCCTGCGCTCGACCACGTCGTACCAGCCGCCGCGCTGCGGGTCGCTGCCGAGGCCCGGCATCTTCTCGCCGATCTCGGTCGCCAGCGCCCGGTAGCGCTCCTTGGGCCGGATCGACATCATCCGCATGAGGTTCCAGGCGATCTTGAGGTTGTGCCCGACGACCGCCCTGTCCTGCTGCCAGTGCCAGGTGGTGTCCGGCGTCCAGTCGGCGTGGAAGCGCTCCTGCACGTACGGGCTGTCCTTCCTCGGCATGTGCTTGACGATCAGGTCGAACGTCTCCTCGAGCATGTCGGCGTGCCGCTCGTCGCCGGTGGCCAGGAGCAGGTTGATGAGGTAGGCGGGGGCGTGGTCGCCGACGGAGTTCCAGTTCTTCCTCGACCGGTTCGGTCCCAGCGACTCGTGGTGCGGGCTGAGCAGGATCGGGTCGATGTGCGAGTAGTAGCCGCCCCGCTCGGGGTCGTGGAAGAACTTGCGGAACAGCCGCAGCGTGCCGTCGATGTCGGCGGCGATGCGCGGGTCCCCGGTGAGCCGGTAGAGCTGGGTGGGGCCGGCCAGGGCGTAGATCTGCTCGTACATCGGGATCGCGTCGTAGTCGTCGCCGAACTCGGAGGTGAACAGCTTGCGCTCGACCCCGTCGCGCACGTCGATGCCGTGGTACCAGTACACGACGTCCTCGTCGCGGTCCACGAAGCGCATGTGCTCGCGCAGGTAGGCGGCGCCCTGCTCGGCCACCTCCAGGAAGTCCTCCTCGCCCGTGAGCATGTAGGCCGAGGACATCCCGTAGACCATCCGGGAGATCGTGTCGGTCTCCTGCACGTCCTGGCCGGCCTTCTCGCCGCCCAGGCGCAGCATGGTCCGGTACGTCGAGTAGTCGATCGGGCCGTCGGCCCCGAACTGCGCCTTGCGGTAGAAGCGGCCCAGCTCGCGGATCTGCTTGACCCACCAGTCGGGCTGCTCGAAGGCGTACTGGCCCGGCTGCCGGCCCAGGAAGGTCAGCGCCTTGGCCTCGATCGTGTAGGAGCCGTTCTCGTAGTAGAAGATCCCCTTGACGAACACGTAGGTGCCCGGCGTGAGCAGCTGCTCCAGGTGCGCCGAGGCGTCGAGGTACGGCTCCGAGAGGTTGCGCACGAACTCGGCGGAGGTGGTGCCGGTCAGGCGCACCCGCACCGCCCGCCCGTCGTTGGTGCGCAGCCTGATCTCCCCGTGCTCGAAGCCGGTGACATAGCCGGCCACCAGGTCGGAGAAGGTGAAGTCGGGCCGGTAGACCGTCTCGGAGCTGCGGTCGGCGGCCACCAGGTCGATGATCATGCGGGCGAAGGCGGCGCAGTGCTCGGCCGTCCGGCCGGTCACCAGGTCGCGGTGCACCACGACGTCCTGGTCGGTGTAGAGCGCGCCCATGTTGCGCACGTCGCCGATCAGGTTGTTGTGGCACGTCACGCGGCGGCCCTTGACCGCTTCGGCGATGGGCGCCGCCAGCCAGAGGCCGTGGCAGATGATGCCCTTGATGATCCGGTGGTCGTCGAGGGCCTCCTTGAGCAGCCGTACGGCGGGGGCGAGCTCGTTGACGTCCTCGGTGTAGCGCAGCCGGTCCGACACCATGCCGGACGGCACGATCAGCACGTCGATCCCGCTCAGGTCGGCGCTCTCCAGGTCGCCGCTCACCGTGAACGGCATCTTGTACTCGTGGCCGTGGAAGGTCAGCGAGTCCTGTCCCCACAACCGCGTGAGGAACTCGACCCGCGCCCCCTCCTCGGTGAAACGCCGCTGGTAGTAGTGGAGCTCCTGCTCGACGAAGTCGCTCTCCATGAGGATCGCGACGGTGCGCCCGGCCAATCGCTTCTCACGCACGATGTACCTCTCAGGTGGTAATCAGATCGACGAGGAACGGCCCCGGCGCCGCCAGCATCCGCTGGACCGCCGCCTCCACCTGGGCGGGCTTGCTCACCTTGACGCCGGGGACACCCAGGCTCGCGGCCAGCCTCACGAAGTCGATCTGGGGATGGGACAGGTCGAAGCCCTCGGGGTGGGGGTGCGCGGCGACGCCGCGCTCGCGCCAGTACTGTTCGAGGTTGTCGTCGAGCAGCTGGTAGCGGCGGTTGTCGCAGATCACGAAGCGGGCGGCGACGCCGTACCTGACGGCGGTCCACAGGGCCTGGATGGTGTACATGCTGCCGCCGTCGCCGGTGAAGGCGACCACCTCGGCCTCGGGGCGGGCCAGCTTGATCCCGATCGCGCCGGGGATTCCGACGCCGAGCGAGCCGCCCCTGGTCTGGAAGTAGGTGCCGGGCCTGCGCGGCGGCAGCCGCCTGAGCAGCGCGGGGGAGGCGGTCAGCGCCTCGTCGAAGAGCACCAGCCCGTCGCCCGCGCGGGCGGCCAGCTCACCGGCGAACAGGTCCATCATGGTCTCGCCGTACGCCTCGGCCGGCTCGCGGGCGGGCACGGGTCGGCCGGGGCCGAGCAGCGCGGCCAGCGCCGCGAGCGTCGGCTTGGGATCGGCGACGAGCGCCACGTCGGCCGGCAGGTTCTTGGCGATCTCGTAGTCGTCCAGGTCGATGTGGACGATCTTCGCCCCCTCCGGGAAGGGGCTGGTCAGCAGCGGGAACACCTCGGGGAAGAGGTACGTCCCGACGACGAGCGCGGCGTCGGCCCCGGCCAGCGCGGCGGCGCTGTGCTCGCCGAACATGTGCCCGAGGTCCCCCCGGTGGAGCGGGTGGGTGGTGTCGATGGTCAGCTCCGAGGAGTTCACCGTCCACACCGGGGCTCCGAGCGCCTCCGCCACCCTGGCCAGCTCCTCCTGCGCGCCGGAGACCGAGACCCCGTCGCCGGCCAGCACCACGGGCCGCCGGGCGGCGCGCAGCACGGCCGCGGCCCGCTCCAACTCCTCCGGCACGGGCACCGTCGCCCGGCTGGGGATCGTGCTGGCCACGGCCGGCTCGTCGGTCTCCTCGTCGAGCACGTCCATCGGCAGCGCCACGAAGACCGGCCCGCGCGGCGGCGTCATCGCGGTCTTGACCGCCCGCCGCAGCACCCTCAGCACCGAGCCCGGGTGGGTCACCCTGGTCGCGTACTTGGTCACCGGCCGGGCCATCGCCACCAGGTCCACCGCCATCTGGCCGTCCATGGCCTCGTACCGCACCCCCGCCTCGCCGGCGATCACCACCAGCGGCGAGTGGCCGCGCATGGCCTGGTAGAGCAGGCCGACGCCGTTGCCTAGGCCGACCCCGCTGTGCAGCTGGACCAGCGCGGGGCCGGCGGTGGCGCGGGCGTAGCCGTCGGCGATGCCGAGCGCCGCCGACTCCTGCAGCGCCAGCACGTACCGGAAGCCCGGCGTGTCCTCCAGCACGTCGAGGAACCCTTGCTCCACGGTCCCCGGGTTGCCGAACATCACCGAGATGCCGTCGGCCGCGAACTGCTCGAAGATCGCCTTCTTGGCGGGACGGGTCGCCATGGTCACCAGCCGAAGCGGCGCAGGCCGGACTCGAGCACCTCGACCAGCTTCTCGCCGGACAGGTACGAGTCGGGGGTCGAGCGGCCCGTCACGAACGGGTAGTCCACGATCACCGACGTCTCCTTGCCCACGTTGCCGTGGTAGCGGCCGTCGGGCGCGGTGGCGTCGCGCAGGATGTACTCCAGCGGGTACGGCGGCGGCCCCATGTTGAAGTCGACCCCCAGGAAGCCGGTGCCGTCCTTGTAGTCGTACTCCTTGCAGTGGCCCGTCACGTGCTTGCCGCGCAGGATGCTCGCCCGGTCCTCCCAGTCGCGGGCGAAGGCCAGGCAGGCGACGCCGTAGCACTCGGCGAGCACCGGCTTGTCCGCCCGCACGAAGGCGAGGATGAGGTCGTGCACCCGGCCGTTGTTGGCCAGGTCCACGATCGGGCCGCTGCCGCCCACGAGGACCAGGGCGTCGTACTCCTGGACGTCCCGGTCCAGCCGGCCCAGCTCCCGGTAGTAGGCCTCGACCTTGCGGAGGTAGCCGTCCTCGCTGTTGTAGGGGCGTTCGGGGATCCACTCGGCCAGGCTGACCGGGGCGTCCAGCCGGTCCGACTCGTCCAGCTGCCTGGCGGCCACGGCCACTTCCGGCGTGGTCACGGAGCGGCCCAGCGGCGGGTCCACGTACCCGGGGTCGAGACTGGGCGGCAGCGCCCGCGCCCGCTTGCCGGTGGGGGTGGCGAACACGCTCCGGTAGCCCTGCCGGTCGAAGGCGGCCAGCGGGCCGACGAGTTCCTCTCCCCAATATCCGTACTCGGAGAGAACAATAAGAATGGTGCGCGTCATGCGTGGATTCAAACAACGAGTGGTTTTCCCGGACAACCCCGGCACCCCTATTCCGTCAAGTCGATGAAATTCGCCGGCACTTCGTCAGGTGCCGGGAGCGGCGGTGTGGAAAATGGCGGAAGAATGGCCGTAGCCGATGGTTGGAGGGTCGTGATGCCCGAGCAGCGCCGGCCGGTTCTGCTGGCCGTGGACGACGACGACCACGTGCTCCGCGCGGTGCGGCGGGATCTGTCCCGGGCCTACCACGAGCGTTACCGGGTGGTGGCGACGAGGTCGCCGGTGGAGGCCACGCAGATCCTCGACCGGCTGCGCGGGCGCCGTGAGGAGGCCGCGCTGATCCTCTCCGACCAGCGCATGCCCGAGATGACCGGGATCGAGTTCCTGGGGGAGGCCGGCCGGCGCTTCCCCGCCGCGCGCCGCGTCCTGCTGACGGCCTACGCCGACACGAGCGTCGCCATCTCGGCGATCAACAAGGTGCGGCTGGACCACTATCTCGTCAAGCCGTGGGAGCCGCCGGAGGAGCGGCTCTACCCCGTGCTCGACGACCTGCTGTCGGACTGGGAGTCCGCCCATGAGGCCCCCTACCAGGGCATCCGCCTGGTCGGCCACCGGTTCGCGCCCGCCACGCACCGGCTGCGCGACCTGCTCACCCGCTACCGGCTGCCGTTCAGGTTCGAGGAGGCGGAGCCGGGCGACCCGGAGGCGCCCGCGGTGGTGCTGCCCGACGGGCGCCGGCTGGCCCGCCCCGGGCACGGCGAGGTGGTGGCGGCGCTGGGCCTGGCGACGGAGCTCAGTCACCCCCACTACGACCTGGCGATCGTCGGCGGCGGCCCGACCGGGCTGGCCGCGTCGGTCTACGCCTCGTCGGAGGGGATGACGACGCTGCTCATCGAGGCGTACGTCCCGGGCGGCCAGGCCGGCACCTCCAGCCGGATCGAGAACTACCTCGGCTTCCCGTCCGGCATCTCCGGCGTCGACCTGACCAGCCGCGCCATGGCGCAGGCCCGCCGCTTCGGCGTGGACGTGCTCGCCCCGGTCGAGGCCGAGCGGCTGAGCCGGGCCGGCCGGGCGTGCGTGCTGAACCTGTCCGACGGCAAGGAGATCACCGCCGCCACCGTGCTGCTCTCGCCCGGCCTGTCCTACCGCAGTCTCGACGCCGAGGACGCGGCCCGCTTCGAGGGGGCCGGCATCTACTACGGCGCGGCCCTGTCGGAGACCGAGTCATGCGTGGGACGGCACGTGTGGATCGTGGGCGGCGCCAACTCCGCCGGGCAGGCGGTGCTGCACTTCTCCCGGCACGCCCGCCACGTCACCCTGGTGGTTCGCGCGGACAGCCTGGCCAGCGGCATGTCCGCGTACCTGGTGGACGAGATCGCCGCGCGGGGCAACATCACGGTCATGACGAACACCTGCGTGGTCGCCGCCGGCGGCGCGGACCGGCTGGAGCACATCACGCTGCGCGACACCCGCAGCGGAGCGCTGACCACGCGGGAGGCCGAGCACGTCTTCGTGTTCATCGGCGCCCGCCCGCGCACCGAGTGGCTGGACAACCTCGTGCGCGACCCCCACGGCTTCCTGCTGACCGGCCCCGACCTCGGCCCGGTGGCCGGGCTGGCGGGCTGGGACCTGCCCAGGCCGCCGCTGCTGCTGGAGACGAGCGTGCCCGGCGTGTTCGCGGCCGGCGACGTGCGCGCCAACTCGGTCAAGCGGCTGGCCTCGGGCGTCGGCGAGGGCGCCATGGCGGTGTCGATGATCCACCGCTACCACTCGGAGAGCTGATCCCCTCTTATCCGGGATCACTCGCGGAAGGGGCCAGCGGCAGCCGCACCACGAACCGCGTGTCGCCCGGCCGCGAGTCGACCTCCATCGAGCCGCCGTGCCGCTGCGCCACGATGTCCATGCTGACGTGCAGCCCGAGACCGGTCCCCTTGCCCAGGTCCTTGGTGGTGAAGAACGGCTGGAACACCATCGGCAGCGCCTCGGCGGGGATGCCGTGGCCGGTGTCGCGGAACTCCACCACGGCGTGGTCGCCCTCCCGCCTGGTGCTGATGGTCAGCTCGCCCTCGCCGCCCATGGCGTCCACGGCGTTGTCGATGAGGTTGGTCCAGACCTGGTTGAGCTCGCTGGGGAAGGCCTGGAGGTCGGGGACGCCGCCGTACTCGCGGCGTACGCGGATGTTGCGCAGCTTGGGCGCCATGAGGGCGAGCGTGGCCTCCAGCCCCTCGCGCAGGTCGGCGTCCCGCTGGGGCGCGCGGTCCAGGTTCGTGTAGGCCGAGGTGCGCCGTACCAGCTCCACCACCCGCTCGGACGCCTCGGCCGCGTCGCCGGCGAGCGTCCGCGTGCGCAGCACCAAGACCAGGTACGCCAGCGCCGTGGCGAGGGCGTCCGGCCGCAGCCCTGAGGCCAGCTCGTCGAGCGCGGCGGCGTCCACGCCGTGCTCGGCGAGGTCGTCGGCCAGCTCGGCGGCCTGATCGAGGCCGTGTCCGCGCAGCCAGTCGGCGACGTCGTCGGCCGCCTCCGCCTCGGCCAGCGGGTCCAGCGCCGCCGCGGAGCCCAGCCGGTCCTGGAAGCGCGCGACGAGCCGCACCTCGGCCTCCTCGCCCGCGCGCCCCCACTCGACCGCGGCGGCGGCCATCCGGGGCGCGAGGTCGCGCAGCTCCCGCGCGGCCCGCAGCGCGGCCGCCGCCGGGTTGTTCAGCTCGTGGGCCAGGCCCGCCGCCAGCATGCCCAGCCCTTCGAGCATGCGGCTGCGCCCGGCCTGGCGCTCCATGGCGTTGATGCGCCCGGCCAGCACCGGCAGCAGCACCCGGCAGACCTGCGGGCAGCGCTCCAGCAGGTCGAAGAACGCGTCCTTGCCGTAGGCCACGACCCGCGCCGGCCCCACGGCCAGCGCGGTGGCGAGGTACTCGTCGCTGGTGAGCAGCGGCAGCTCGCCGATGAACTGGTGCTCCAGCGCGTCGCCGAGGTGCCGGGCGAGCACCTGCTCCCGCCCGCCGACCAGCTTGGAGACCACGATCTCGCCGTCCAGCAGGACGTAGAAGGCATCGGCGGGCGCGCCCTCGACGAACAGCGGCTCCCCGTCGCCGAGCTCCCTGACCGTCCCGGCGCACGCCAGCCAGTCGAGCTGCTCGCTCGACAGCCCGGCGAACAGCTCGATCCCGGCGAGCCGGTCGGTCAGCCATGCGGGCGCAGGCACAGTTCCTCCGCCTCCCGTCCGTCCAGGCCGCGCAGCAGCCGGTACGCGTGTGCCACCGACACCAGCGTGACGTGGTGGTGCCAGCCCTGGAACGAGCGGCCCTCGAAGTGCTGCAGGCCGGAGTCGGCGGCGACCGACGCGAGCACGGACGCCGCCCTGTTGCGGAGCCCGACCAGTCCCGCCAGGTCGGGCACCCGGTTGCGGCCCAGGTCCGTCAGCCACATCGCCCGCGCCCCCGAGCGCGGGTACCAGCGGTGGCCCGGTCCCGTGGGCCGCGTGCCCGCCTGCCCCTGCACCACCTGCAGCCGGGGCCGGAGCGGCTCCAGCACCGGGCGCGCGGGCAGGCCGGCCCCGCCGGCGGGCAGTGTGCCGGGGGAGACCCGGACGAGGTAGGGCAGCCCCCGCTCGGCGAGCCCGGCGAGGAGGAGCTCCACGCCCGGCATCGACCTGCCGTCCGCCACGATGGGCGCCGGGGGCAGCCCCCAGTCGATCACCATCTCGTCGATGGCCTGCAGCAGGTGGCGCCAGCGCGGCTGGCTGCGCTCGTGGGCCGGCACGCGGGCCCGGCCGCGCAGGCCGTCGTCCTCGTCCCAGCAGCGGGGCAGCAGCAGCCGCCAGTTGACCGGGCAGCCGCCGTCCTCTCCCACCATCACGACCGACAGGCCGAGCTGGCAGTTGAGGAGGCGGCCCGCGGAGGTGACGAACTGCCGCGCCACGCCCACCGACTTGGAGCCGTTCTTCGGGAAGACGACCTCCTCCAGCACCCACGCCTTCGGGCGGATCGCCCCGGCGAGCAGCTGGGCCAGGCGCTGCCGGACGGGCGCCCAGTCCCAGGGGCTCTGGTTGATGAACTGCTGGAGGCACTGATCGACGGGCCGCCCCACGACCTGGGTGGAGATCCGGCGGATCGACTTGCGGCCGGGGACGGAGACCAGGCCCTGGACGTAGACCTCGCCCCATCGCCGCTGATCAGAACGGAGAAACGACGCGAACAGGTCCTCACATAAAGGCGAGAGCCAAATCTGGCGCGTATCCAGATCCGAGTAGACGGCCATAAGACCAACCCCTATAAATCGAACGTCCCCCCTTTCCTGGAATTATTGAAATGTTCGGGGCCGGCTGACAGGACGAGGTTGTGCTGGCACTCTCGCTTCTACTTATGAGACTTCTACTCATGAGCACGGACGAGGTCGGCCGCGCGCTCGCCGATCATCACCACCGTGGTGTGCGGGTGCGCGTTGACCAGCGAGGGCATGACGGAGGCGTCGGCCACGCGCAGCCCCTCCACGCCGCGTACCCGCAGCCGGGGGTCGACCACGGCGGAGGCGTCGGCGCCCATCCGGCAGGAGCCGGCGAAGTGGTAGTACGAGCCGGTGTTGGCCTTCACCCAGGCGCGCAGCTCGTCGCGGGTGGTCACGCCCGGCCCGGGGGCGACCTCGGACAGCCCCCATCTGCCGGTGAACGCCTTGGTGCGGTAGATGTCCCTGGCGATCTCCACGGCGGTGACCGTGCGCTCCAGGTCGACCGGGTCGCCGTAGTAGTTGGCGTTGATCCGCGGGTAGGCGGTGGGGTCGGTGCCCGCCAGCCGTACCCAGCCCCGTGAGACCGGCCCCACCAGGCCGGTCAGGCTGAGGACCACGTGCGGGTCCACCAGTTCCCGCACCGGCGCGACCGGCTGGCCGGTCTGCACGCGGCGGATGACGTTGGCGAAGAACTTCTCGCCGAACGGCGCGCGGTGCACCAGCGCGACCTCCAGGTCCGGGACGGGCAGCCCGTCCTGCGAGCCGCAGAAGAGCGCGACCTCGGTCACGTTGCCGCGCGGGTCGTCGCCCGGCTCGGCCAGGTAGCCGATCGGCCCGATGACCAGCGGGTGGTCGTGGAAGTTGGCCCCGACCCCGGGCAGGTCGGCCACGACCGGGATGCCGAGTGCGGCCAGGTCGTCGGCCGGGCCCAGGCCCGACAGCAGCAGCAGCTTGGGCGACTGGATGGCGCCCGCGCAGACCACCACCTCGGCCTCGGCCCGCGCCGTGTGCGTGCGGCCCTCGCGCAGGTACTCCACGCCCACGCAGCGGGTCCCCTCGAACAGCAGCCGGGCCGCCGGGGCCGCGGTCAGCACGGTGAGGTTGGGCCGGTCGAGCGCGGGATCGAGGTAGGACTCGCGGGCGCCCCTGCGGCGGCCGTCCTTGATGTTCACGTGGTGCCAGCCCGCGCCGAACAGGCCCGCGTTGAAGTCGTCCAGGCGCGGATGGCCGAGCTCGACGCAGGCCTCGATGAACGTCTCCGACACCGGGTTGCCCGTCTCGGCCGCGTCGGCCACGGTCATCGGACCATCCTTGCCGGCCAGCGGGTTGTGCCCGTCGCGCTGGTCCTCCAGGCGCTGCAGCCAGGGCAGCACGTCGTCGAAGGACCAGCCGGGGCATCCGTGGTAGGCCCAGTCGTCGTAGTCCTGGGGGCGGCCCCTGGTGTGCATCATGTGGTAGATGTTCGAGGTGCCGCCCAGGCCGCGACCGGCGGCCGAGTAGACGCGGTTGCCGTCCAGGCCGGGCTGGGGCTCGCTCATGTACGCCCAGTCCAGGTCGGTCAGCAGCACCTCGTTCCACCGCCACGGCGTCGTGACCGCGTCGGTGACCTGCGCGTCGCCCGCCTCCAGGAGCAGCACGGAGGCGTCGGGGTCCTCGCTGAGCCGGGCGGCCACCACCGATCCGGCCGCGCCGGCGCCGATGACGATGTACCTGTAGCTGTCTGGCACGGTCGGCTCCTTCATGTGAGCAGGTCGGCCGCGCGCTCCCCGATCATGACGGTGGCGGCGGCGGTGTTGCCCGTGGTGATGGACGGCATGATCGAGGCGTCGGCGACGCGCAGCCGCTCGATCCCGTGCACGCGCAGCGCCGGGTCGACCACGGCCAGCGGGTCACGGCCCATGCGGCAGGTGCCCACGGGATGCCACACGGTGGTCGCGGTGGCGCGGACGTAGGCGGCCAGGTCGGCGCCGTGGCCGGGCGCGCTCTCGCGGTCGTGCAAGGAGCACATGGCGCTGGTGTGCGCCAGTTCCCTGGACAGCTCGATCCCGCGCACGAGCGCCGCCAGGTCGGCCGGGTCCTCCAGGTAGCGCGGGTCGACCAGGGGCGCGTCGGCGGGGTCCGCCGACCGCAGGGCGAGCCTGCCCCTGCTGCGCGGCTGGGCGAGCACGGGGGCGAAGGTGAAGGCCGGCCCGTCGATGCGGTACTCGTCGGCCACGAACTGGACGGGGCCGAAGAGCAGCTGCAGGTCGGGGTCGTCCGGTGGGAACAGCCCCGCCTCCGCCAGCAGCTCGGGCAGCGGCAGGGCGGAGCGCGCGGCGTAGGCCACGCCGAGGATGAGGTGGTCGTGCAGGCCGGCGCCGACGCCCGGCAGGTCGGCGGCGACCGCGAGCCCGTGCTCGCGCAGGGACTCGGCCGGGCCGATCCCGGAGAGCATCAGCAGCTTGGGCGTGGCCAGCGCGCCGCAGGAGACGATCACCTCGGCGCTCGCGCCGGCGCGGTGGACGGCGCCGTCGCGCAGGTACTCCACGCCCGTGGCCGTGGTGCCGTCCAGCAGCACGCGGGTCGCCGTGGCGCCGGTCTCGACGGTGAGGCGGGGATGGCCGCGCAGCGGCTCGAGGTAGGCGAACGCCGTGCTGGAGCGCTGGTTGTCCTTAGTCCTGGTGGACTGGTAGGCGAAGGCGCCCTCCTGCGCGGCGCCGTTGTAGTCCCAGTCCTCGCCGCCGGGGAAGCCCAGGTCGGCGGCGGCCCTGAGGAAGGCGCGCGACACCTCCGACATCGCGGACAGGCGGGCCACCTTCATGGGCCCGTCCGCCCCGTGGTACGGCCCGGCGCCGTCCTCGTAGTCCTCGGCCCGTGTGAAGCAGGGCAGCACCTCGTCGTACGACCAGCCGTCGTTGCCCTGGGCGGCCCAGCCGTCGAAGTCGCGGCGGTTGCCCCGGACGTACAGCATGGCGTTGACCGAGCTGCCGCCGCCCAGCACCCTGCCCTGCGGCAGCGGGATGGTCCGCCAGCCGAGCCCGGCCTGCGGGACCGTGACGTACGGCCAGGTGACGGCCGGGTCCTGCCAGAGCGAGGCCATGCCGGGGATGCCCGTCTGGCGGATGGCCGGCAGGCCGGCGTCGCCGCCGGACTCCAGCAGGAGCACGCGTGCCTCGGTCCGCTCGACGAGCCTGGCGGCGACGACCGCCCCGGCCGCGCCGGCGCCCACGACGACGTAGTCGTATCCCTGGCCGGACATCAGCGGCTCTCCGGCCCGATGACCCAGTGCTCGGTGACGGCCATCCGGTGCACGTACCTCGGCTCGACCAGCGTCTCCATGTCGGCCACGACCTTGGCGTACTCGGGCGAGGCGAGCGCGGCCTCCATGGCGTCCCTGTCGTCGAACCACAGCAGGTGGGCGGCGTCGAGGACCGTCTCGCCGATGGCGTACGCGCCGTCCCGCACGTGGCACTGCAGGTACCGGCGGAGCCCCGGCACCTGGGCGACCAGCTCGGCGTGCGGGCCGAGGTCGGCGCTCCTGAAGTCGGCCAGCGGCAGCCCTTCCTTCCGCTTGACCAGCACGATCAGCTTCACGCCCGACGGCGGGGCGAGCTCGGGCCCCGGCACCAGCTCGTGCGCGTCGGTGTCGAGCACGACCGTGCGCCAGAACGCCGCCCAGCGCGGCTCGTCGACCCGCGCGCCCTCCAGGAACTCGGGCGTCTGCAGCGACTCGAGCTGCTCCCGCTCGTCGCGCAGCCAGATCTCCGCGACGCCGCTCCACAGCGGCTCGCCCTCGTCGGGTGACAACGGGATCCTGGTGTCGATCAGGTACTTCCTGATCTGCGGGATCTTGCTCGCGTACCGGACGGCGTGCACGTTCAGCCAGTACTGCTGGAACTCCTCCTCCGTCATCCCGGGCTTGGGCGCGGCGAAGATGAGTTGATGGATCACGGTGTTCTCCTCCGTCACTCGGTGTGTTCGACGCTAGGAGCGTGGATCCGCGCCGGGAAGCGGGCGCGGTGGCGCCGGGCTGACAAAGTCAAGTACGGCGCGGACTTGGCCAGGTGCCGCTACGGCAGCGCGACCGACTGCGCGTGCCGGAAGACGTCGCGGGGGTCGTAGGCCGCCTTGACCTGCTGGAGCCTGGCGTAATTGCCCTTGTAGTAGAGGGTCTGCCAGGGCACGCCCGAGTGGTTGAACGCGGGGTCGGTGATGTCGGGGTCGGGGTTGTTGATGTAGCAGCCGTCGGCCTGGTCGCCGGGGACCGGGTAGCCGCCGGTGGCCGCCCATACCGAGCCGTACAGGTCGCGCAGCCAGCCGATGTTGGCGGCGTCGGCGGCCGGGTCCTGCCACTGGGCCTCGAACAGCGTCCAGAACGCGGCGTCGCGGTGCGCCAGCGCGGTACGCGTGGCCGGGACGGCGTTGATCGCGCCGCCGCTGAACCCGGCCAGCGTCACCGCCGCCGCCGGGTTGGCGAAGTCCGTACGGGTGAGCGCGTCGTACATCTTGCCCGCCTGCTCGGCCGTGTACGAGCGCCGCAGGTACGCCGACTTGGAGGAGCCGCGCAGCGTCGGGTTGATGAACGAGGGAATGCTGGCGGCGATCAGCTTGACCGCGCGCAGCCAGGGCAGCCGCTGCGCGGGCTGGGCCGCGACCACGGCGTCGGCGCCGAGCCCGGCGGTCAGGGCCCCGAGGTAGTCGCCGAGGATCCGCGCCGCGTCCGGGGCGGTGGCGTCCACCTGGGTCAGCAGGAAGACGTTCCCGCTCGAGCGGTGCGCCAGCGACGCGACGCCGGACAGGATCCTGGCGGGGGAGTCGGGCGCGGCGTGCCCCTCGTACCAGGAGCCCCAGTTCGTGACCAGGGTGGCGAACTTCGTCCGGTCGAGCATGCTCCACGGGATGCCGACGGCGCTGAGCAGCACGTCCTTGGGCGGGTTGACGAGCAGGCGGCTCGGGTTGGCGCCGCTCGCGCCCGGCGTGCGGAACCAGAAGCGGGTGACGATGCCGAAGTTGCCGCCCCCGCCGCCGGCGCACGCCCACCACAGGTCGCGGTTGGGGTCGGCCGGGTCGCGCGAGGCCGTCACGGCGCGGGCGGTGCCCGAACGGTCCACGACCACGACCTCGACCGCCGCCAGGTGGTCGATCACGGCCCCGAACTGCCGGGACAGGAAGCCGTACCCACCGCCGGTGGCGTGGCCGCCGATGCCGACCGTGGGGCACATCCCGCCGGGGATCGTCACGCCCCATTTCTTGAACAGCGTGTCGTAGACACCCGACAGCCGGGCGCCGCCCTCGACCGCGAACGCGCCCCGCTGCTGGTCGAAGTAGACCTCGTCCAGCCCGGACAGGTCGATGACGACGTCCACGTCGGCGTTGAACACGAACGGGGCCAGGCAGTGGCCGCCGGACACCACCGAGATCCGCTTGCCCGCGTCGACCGCCTCCTGCACCGCGGCCACGACCTGGGCGGTCGAGCTGACCACGCGCACGTAGTCGGGCGCGCCGACCCAGCGCTGGTTGTAGCCCACGGTCAGCTCCTGGTAGCGGGGGTCGCCCGGGTACACGGTGACCGGGCCGGTGACCGGCCCACCGGCCGGCGCGGCGGCTTGGGCGGGGGACGCGGAGAGCGTCACGGCGCCCGCGGCCAGCGCGGCGCCGCCCAGTAATCCCCGCCTTGACGGACCTTTCATGATCGCTCCTTCCCGGGGGATCCCCGTGGGGTCCCTCCGTGCGGTTCCGGGGATGATCGTCGGGACATCCCTCATGGTGTCCCGGCCTCCCGCGGATGCCGCGAAAAAGGAGCGGAGTCCGTTACCTCCGGCCGACGGCCTCACGAAGAGCGTGGCGGACATCACGAAGTACGGCCGCCGCGCTCTTCGTGAGGCCGTCGTGCCTTCAGGGGGCGGGGGTTCGGGGGAGGGAGTCGAGCCAGTCGAGCAGGCGGGCGCCCTGCCGGGTCATGATGCCGGGGTCGCGGAGCGCGTTGGCCAGCAGCGACATCCCCTGGTAGGCGCCGACCAGCGTCAGGGCGAGCCCCTGGGGGTCGGGCAGACCGAGCTCGCGGAACTGGCGTTCGGCCCAGTCGATCAGCAGCCGGATGACCCTGCCCGCTTCGACGTCCAGCCCACCGTCGTCGCGTTTGTCCAGCTCGACGGCGAGCGTGCCGGTCGGGCAGCCGTACCGTGCGGCGAGGTCTCGCTGGCTGACCCACGCCTCCACCAGGCTCTTGAGCCGTTCCCTCGGGTCGGCGAGGGTCTCCAGGCGGCCGGTGAGGATCTCGAGCTGCCGGGCGTGCTCGGCCAGCGCGGCCGCGACCAGCTCGTCCTTGGTCTTGAAGTAGTAGTACACGTTGCCCACCGGGACGTCGGCGGCGCGCGCGATGTCGGCGATGGTGGTGCGCTCCGCCCCCTGCCGGTGCACGACCTGAGCGGCCGCGGCCATCAGCCGCTGGCGCTTGGCGGCCGCCGTCTTCACCCGGGAACGCGTTGAGTCAGTCACCTGACTAACTATAGGCGCCGTAGTCGTGCTACGGTCTCTTCCAGGTCAAGTGAGTCAGCCGACTAACTAACTCGGAGGAGAACATCATGATCGTTGTCACGGGAGCCACGGGGAACGTCGGCCGGACGCTGGTCCGGTCCCTGGCCGAGGCGGGCGAGGAGGTCACGGCCGTGTCGCGCCGCATCACGGGCGCGGATGTGCCCGAGGGCGTACGGGCTGTCAGCGCGGACCTGTCCGACCCCGGCAGCCTGCGCCCAGCGCTGGAGGGTGCCGACGCGGTGTTCCTCCTCACGGGCGGCGACCTGTTCGCCACGGAGCCCAAGGAGATCGTCGCCGCGGTGAGCGGACCGGACAGGGTCGTCCTGCTCTCGTCACAGGGCGTCGTGACGCGCCCGGAGAGCCCGTCCCACGGCCGGTTCGGAGCTGAGGTGGAACGCGCCGTCATGAACTCGGGGGCGCGATGGACGATCCTGCGGCCGGGCGGGTTCGCCTCCAACGCCTTCGCGTGGGCCGAGTCGGTCCGCGCCCGGCGCACGATCGCCGCGCCGTTCGGGGATGTGGGACTGCCGATCATCGACCCCGACGACATCGCCGCGGTCGCGGCTGCGGTGCTGCGCCGGCCGGGCCACGACGGGCAGATCTACGACCTGACCGGGCCCGAGCTGGTGACCCCGCGCCAGAGCGCGGCCGCCATCGGCGAGGCGATCGGGGAGGAGGTCACGTTCGTGGAGCAGAGCCGCGAGGAGGCGCGGGCGCGGATGCTGGCGTTCATGCCGGAGCCGGTCGCGGAGACCACTCTGGCCATCCTGGGGGAGCCGACCCCGGTCGAGCAGCGGATCAGCCCGGACGTCGAGCGCCTACTCGGCCGGGCTCCCCACCCGTTCGCCACCTGGGCCCGACGCAACGCCGCAGCCTTCCGCTGACCGCCCCACAACGGCGGAGGGCCTCCGGTCCGCACAGGCCGGAGGCCCGGTGGGCTAGGGGAGGGCCAGCATGCGGTCCAGGGCGACCTTGGCCCAGTGGGTGGTGTCCTCGTCCACCGTGATCTGGTTGACGACCTCACCGAGCACCAGCGACTCCAGGGCCCACACCAGGTGCGGCAGGTCGATCCGGTTCATGGTGGAGCAGTAGCACACCGTCCTGTCCAGGAACGAGATGCTCTTGTCGGGGAACATCTGGGCCAGGCGCTTGACCAGGTTGAGCTCCGTGCCGATCGCCCAGCTGGAGCCCGCCGGAGCCGCTTCGAGCGTCTTGATGATGTGCTCGGTCGAGCCCACGTGGTCGGCCTTGAGCACGACCTCGTGGCGGCACTCCGGGTGCACCAGGACGTTCACGCCGGGGATGCGGGAGCGTACGTCGTCGACCGATTCGGCTGTGAAGCGGCCGTGCACCGAGCAGTGGCCGCGCCAGAGGATCATTTTCGCCCGCTCCAGCTGCTCCTGGGTGAGGCCGCCGTTCGGACGGTGCGGGTTCCAGACGACGCAGTCCTCCAGGGACATGCCCATCTCCAGCACCGCCGTGTTGCGGCCCAGGTGCTGGTCGGGCAGGAACAGCACCTTCTCGCCGCGCGAGAACGCCCAGTCCAGGGCGCGGCGGGCGTTGGAGGAGGTGCAGACCGCGCCGCCGTTGCGGCCGCAGAAGGCCTTGATGTCGGCGCTGGAGTTCATGTACGTGACGGGAATCACCTGGTCGGCCAGACCGGCGTCCTCTAGGGCGTCCCAGCACTCCTCGACCTGGTCGAACGTGGCCATGTCCGCCATCGAGCACCCGGCGGCCATGTCAGGCAGGATCACTTTCTGCGTATCGGCCGTCAGGATGTCGGCGGACTCGGCCATGAAGTGCACCCCGCAGAAGACGATGAACTCCGCCTCCGGCCGGGCCGCCGCCTGCTGGGCGAGCTTGAACGAGTCGCCCGTCACGTCGGCGAACTGGATGACCTCGTCGCGCTGGTAGTGGTGCCCGAGCACGAACAGGCGGTCGCCGAGCGCCTCCTTCGCCTTGCGGGCCCGTTCCACCAGGTCCGGGTCGGAGGCGGGCGGCAGCTCGCCCGGGCACTCGACCCCCTTCTCGCTGTGCGGATCGGCGCCCTGGCCGAGGACGAAGAGCGGCAGCCCAGTCTGGGTGGCCATGGCCAAACCCCCTTATCGTCGAATTGACGATACTCATCATGGCACACGGACGAACCTGCTTATTACGGGGGCGGGTACCACGGGAATGTGTGGCATGGGCCAGGTGTTGGTAGCGTCATCAGTAGGACGTCGGAAACAGACAGCCGGGTTAGGGAGTCAGCAGATGACGGTTGAGAGCAGCGAGACCACGGCGCAGGGCCTGATCCTGACCGACGCGGCCGCGGCCAAGGTCAAGAGCCTGCTGGAGCAGCAGGGCGAGGAAGGTCTGCAGCTGCGGGTCGCCGTGCAGCCGGGTGGTTGCTCCGGCCTGCGCTACCAGCTCTTCTTCGACGACCGTTCGATGGACGGCGACGTGGTGTCGGACTTCGGGGGCGTCAGCGTGGTCACCGACCGCATGAGCGCTCCTTACCTGATGGGGGCCTCCATCGACTTCGTCGACACCATCGAGAAGCAGGGCTTCACCATCGACAACCCCAACGCCACGGGCTCCTGCGCCTGCGGCGACTCGTTCAACTAGGGGTGGCTTGCGCGGTCCCGCTTGCTTCAAGCGAGCGGGACCTTCGCGTATTCTCGTGGGGCTCATTGGCCTGCTGACAACGAGGAAGAAGAATCCCGTGCGCATCGCCGTTACCGGCTCCATCGCGACAGACCACCTGATGACCTTCCCAGGAAGTTTCGGCGATCAGCTGATCGCCGAGCAGCTTGACCGGGTGTCACTCTCGTTCCTGGTCGATGACCTTCAGATCCGTCGCGGCGGGTGCGCCGCGAACATCGCGTTCGGGATGGCCTGCCTGGGCCTGAAGCCCGTCCTGGTGGGCGCCGTCGGCAACGACTTCGCCGACTACCGCTCGTGGCTGGAGCGCCACGGCGTCGACTGCGACTCCGTGCACATCTCGGAGACCCAGCACACCGCTCGCTTCCTGTGCACCACCGACCAGCACCACAACCAGATCGCCTCGTTCTACACCGGCGCCATGGCCGAGGCTCGGCTGATCGAGCTGCGGCCCGTCGCCGACCGCCTGGGCGGCCTCGACCTGGTGCTGATCAGCCCCAACGACCCCGACGCGATGCTGCGCCACACCGACGAATGCCGCCAGCGCGGCATCCCGTTCGCGGCCGACATCTCCCAGCAGCTCGCGCGCATGGAGGACGAGCAGATCCGCCAGCTCGTCGACGGCGCCGCGTACCTGTTCTCCAACGACTACGAGAAGGGGCTCATCGAGCAGAAGACCGGCTGGTCCGACGAGGAGATCCTCGACCGGGTCGGCGTCCGGATCACCACGCTCGGCCCCAAGGGCGCCGTCATCGACCGCAGGGGCGAGCCGTCCATCGCCGTCGCCCCCGCCCCCGAGCGGGGCAAGGCCGACCCCACGGGCGTCGGCGACGCCTTCCGCGCCGGATTCCTGTCGGGCCTGGCCTGGGGGCTGCCGCTGGAGCGCTGCGGCCAGATCGGCAACCTGACCGCCACGCACGTGCTGGAGCGCGTCGGCGGCCAGGAGTACGAGCTCGGCCAGCAGGTCTTCCTCGAGCGTTTCAGCGCCGCCTACGGCGCCGAGGCCGCGGCGGAGATCGCCGAGCACGTCCGCTGCTACCACCCGTAGGCGTGAATGAGCCGCCCCGCCCGACGTGCGCGGCGGGGCGGCCTCCGTGGTTCCTGTCCCAGATTCTCCGGTACGGACCCGCGTCCCGTGCCGGGCTCAGCCTCGCGCGTACACGTGGTGCATGAACTCGGCGAGCTGGGCGTCGGGCAGGTGCTTGGCCAGGTCGGACTCGCTGATCATGCCGACGATCCGGTCGCCCTCCAGCACCGGGAGCCGCTTGATCTGGTTCTCCTCCATCTTGGTGAGCGCCTCGTCGACGCTCGTGTCCGGGGTGACGAAGACGAGCCCGCCGGCCAGCTCGCCCGCCGTCACCTTCGACGGGTCGTGCCCTGCGGCGATGCACTTGATCACGATGTCGCGGTCGGTGATGATGCCCTTCACGCGCTCGTCCGGCCCGCACACGGGCAGCGATCCCACGTTGCTGTTGCGCATGATCTGCGCCGCCCTGTCGAGCGTCTCGTGCGCCCCGATGCATTCCGCTCCGGGACTCATCAGGTCACGGGCGGTCTCGTGCGGATGTCCGCTTGTCATGGCTTTCCCCCGAAAGTCGGTGACTTCTCGTACGGGGAGCCCCTACCCACCCACTTCGGGAAAAGTCAGTAATTGCGCCTTACGTGGATCGCCCAGCCGCCCCCGGGCAGCTCGTACGAGCCCACATGCCGGTGCGACTTCAGCCTGCACCACGCCGGCACGTCCGTATAAGCCGCCGGATCGTCGGCCAGCACGGCCACCACGGCGTTGAGCGGGACGTAGTTGATCTGCTCGGCCAGCATGATGATCGGGATCGGGCACTTCTTCCCGAGCGCGTCGATCGTCAGAGCCGGCTGGGTAACCTCGGTCATGCGACTCCTGCGTCCTGGCGGATGCGGCGCACCAGCTCGGGCAGCACGCCGAGGAACCTGTCGACCTCGGCCGCGGACGTGCCCCTGGGCAGCGACACCCGGACATTGCCATGCGTCAGCACGCCCATCGCTTCAAGAACGTGCGACGGACGAAGCGTACTAGCGGTGCACGAACTTCCTGACGAAACGGCGAAACCGGCCTTGTCCAGCTCGGTCAGCAGGGCCTCGCCGTCGACGTACAGACACGAAAAGGTCACGATGTGCGGCGCCCGCTCGACGGGATCGCCGATGACCTCCACGTCCGGGACGATCTTCGGCACCGTCTCCCTGATCCGGCCGACGAGCTCGGACAGCCGCGCCTGCTCCTGCGCCGCCTCCGCGGCCATCGCGCGCAGGGCGGCCGCCGCGGCGACGATGCCCGGCACGTTCTCGAAACCCGGCACCCGGCGGCGCTCCCGCTCGTCCTCCGGCAGGAACGAGCGGAACCGCGTGCCCTTGCGCACGATCAGCACGCCCACCCCCGCGGGGCCGCCCCACTTGTGGGCGCTGGCGGTGAGCACCGACCAGCCGGGCGGTATCGGCATCCTGCCGGCCGTCTGCGCCGCGTCCACCAGCAGCGGAACCCCGTGGGACCGGCAGGCCACGGCCGCCTCCGCCACCGGCTGCGCCGTGCCGACCTCGTGGTTGGCCGTCTGCAGGCAGGCCAGCGCGGTGCCGGGACGGGAGACCGCCTCGGCGAAGGCGTCGAGATCGACCCGCCCCGTCAGGTCCACGCCCACCGTCTCGACCGTGCCGCCGTCGCGTTCGTGCACTCCGCCGGCGTGCAGCACGCTGGAGTGCTCCACCGCGCCGGTGACCAAGTGGCGCCCGACCCTCCGCCTGCCGTGTAGGGTGCCGAGCACGCCGAGATGCACGGCCTGCGTGCCCGACGAGGTGAACGACACCTCGTCCGGACGCGCGCCGAGCGCCTCGGCCACCTCCGTGCGAGCCTGCTCGAGCAGCAGGTGCGCGCGGCGGGCCTGGCCGTACAGTCTCGCGGGGTCGGCCCAGCCGACGTCGATCGCCGCCAGCAGCGCCTCGCGTGCCTGAGGGTGGAGCGGCTCGCTCGAAGCCGCGTCGAAGTACGCCACGAGACTTATCGTCCCACTTGCGGCGCCATCGAGGGGTCGCGCGGGAGGGCAAGGCACCTGCACGCTAATGTGTCTGCAATCAGCTGTGCATATGGAAATACGAGCGCCCAAGGGAGAGACTCTTGGGCTTCATCTGTGGGGTAGGCGATCCGTGAGTCCGACTCGCCGTACGACGCGGCGTTCGTTGGCCCGGCGCAGGGTGCCAGGCGCCGCCGCTTTGGCGTTGCTGCTGGCCACTGCTACGGCGTGTGCTAATGACGTACCGAAGGCCGACTGGTCTCGCGGCCTTCTGCCTGACCATGTCACCGAGCAGGGCGACGTGGTCCAGAGTCTGTGGAACGGGGCCTGGATCGCCGCACTCGCCACGGGCGCCGTCGTCATCGTCCTGATCGTGTGGGCGAGCATCTTCCACCGCAAGCGCAGGGCCAAGGCCGATCTCCCGCCGCAGGTGCGTTACAACCTGCCGATCGAGATGCTCTACACCCTGATCCCGCTGGTCATGGTGTCGGTGTTCTTCTTCTTCACCGCCCGCGACAGCCAGGCGCTGACCCACGTGGACGGCGACGCGCCCGTCAAGGTCAAGGTAGAGGCCTTCCAGTGGAGCTGGCGCTTCACCACGACCGTCAACGGCAAGACGCTGCAGCCGGTCGCGGGCGTGCCGGTGAACGACTACCACCAGGGGCCCCAGCTGGTCCTGCCGGCGAAGACGAAGGTCGAGTTCGACCTGTCGACCGACGACGTCATCCACTCGTTCTGGGTGCCGGAGTTCCTGTTCAAGCGGGACGTCATCCCCGGCATCAAGGAGGGCAACCCGGGGCGCAAGTTCCAGATCACAACGCTTGACCGGACGGGCGTCTTCGCGGGCCGGTGCGCCGAGCTCTGCGGCGTCGACCACAGCCGCATGCTCTTCTCGGTGAAGCTCGTCCCGCAGGCTGAGTTCGACCAGTACATCGCGACACACCAGGCTGGGAGTGCCCAGTGACCGCCATCCAAGAACCCCTTCGCGCGCCGGCAAGGCCCCACACCAAGGGCCAGGTGATCGCCAAGTGGCTGTCCTCCACTGATCACAAGATCATCGGGCACCTCTACCTGATCACGTCGTTCGTGTTCTTCCTGATCGGCGGCGTCATGGCGCTGGTCATGCGGGCCGAGCTGGCGCAGCCGGGCATGCAGTTCACCAGCAACGAGCAGTTCAACCAGCTGTTCACCATGCACGGCACGATCATGCTGCTGATGTTCGCGACGCCGCTGTTCGCCGGCTTCGCCAACGAGCTGATGCCGCTGCAGATCGGCGCCCCGGACGTGGCTTTCCCGCGCCTCAACATGGTGAGCTACTGGCTCTACCTGTTCGGCAGCATCATCGCCGTGTCGGGCTTCTTCACCCCGGGTGGCGCGGCCTCGTTCGGCTGGTTCGCCTACACGCCGCTGTCCAACGCGATCAACTCGCCCGGCATCGGCAGCGACCTGTGGATCATGGGCCTGGCCCTGTCGGGTCTCGGCACGATCCTCGGCTCGGTCAACTTCATCACCACGATCATCTGCATGCGCGCGCCCGGCATGACCATGTTCCGCATGCCGATCTTCACCTGGAACGTGCTGCTGACCAGCATGCTCGTGCTGATGGCCTTCCCGGTGCTGGCCGCCGCGCTGCTCGTGCTCGAGTCCGACCGCAAGCTCGGCACGCATGTGTTCGCCTCCGACAACGGCGGCGCGATGCTGTGGCAGCACCTGTTCTGGTTCTTCGGCCATCCCGAGGTCTACATCATCGCGCTGCCGTTCTTCGGCATCGTGACCGAGGTCCTGCCGGTCTTCAGCCGCAAGCCGATCTTCGGATACATCAGCCTCGTGGTCGCGACGATCTCGATCGCGGGCCTGTCCATCACGGTCTGGGCGCACCACATGTTCCCGACCGGACAAGTGCTGCTGCCGTTCTTCTCCTTCATGACGTTCCTCATCGCGGTGCCCACCGGTGTGAAGTTCTTCAACTGGATCGGCACGATGTGGCGAGGGCATCTGTCGTTCGAGTCGCCGATGCTGTTCGCGGTCGGCTTCCTCGTCACGTTCCTCCTGGGCGGTCTGACGGGCGTCATCCTGGCCTCGCCGCCGCTCGACTTCCACATCAGCGACACCTACTTCGTCGTCGCCCACTTCCACTACGTGGTCTTCGGCACCGTCGTGTTCGCCATGTTCGCGGGCTTCTACTTCTGGTGGCCCAAGTTCACCGGCAGGATGCTCAACGACAAGCTCGGCAAGCTGCACTTCTGGCTGCTGTTCATCGGCTTCCACACGACGTTCCTCATCCAGCACTGGCTCGGCATGCTGGGCTTCCCGCGGCGCTACGCCGACTACAGCCCGGCCGACGGCTTCACCGACCTCAACCTGATCTCGTCGGTGGGCGCGTTCATCCTGGGCGCCTCGACGCTGCCGTTCTTCTACAACGTCTGGAAGACCTGGCGCAGCGCGCCCAAGGTCACGGTCGACGACCCCTGGGGCTACGGCGGCTCGCTCGAATGGGCGACCTCCTGCCCGCCGCCGCGGCACAACTTCACCTCGCTGCCGCGCATCCGGTCCGAGCGCCCGGCGTTCGACCTGCACTACCCGCACGTGTCGGCCAAGCAGGCGCAGGAGGTTGAGGCCTGATGAGAGTCCAGGGTTGGCTGTTCCTCGCGTGCGGCCTGTTCTTCGCCGGCGTCGACGTCGCCTACTGGTTCTGGACCAAGGCGGCGACGGGCCACGGTGAGCCGGTCGGCACCACGGCCATGGCGATCTCGGTCGGGTTCGCGTTCATGGTCGGCTACTACCTGATGTTCACCGCGCGGCGCATCGGCGCCCAGCCGGAGGACAACAAGCAGGCCGACATCAGCGAGGGCGCGGGCGAGATCGGGTTCTTCAGCCCGAGCAGCTGGTGGCCGCTCTTCCTGTGCCTGGCGGCGGCCTTCGCCTTCGCCGGGTTCGTGATCGGCTTCTGGATGTTCCTGATCGGGGTCTTCCTGGTCATCATGGCCATGATCGGGTTCGTGTTCCAGTACTACCGGGGTCACTTCTCGCACTGACCTGTTGCCGAAGCGGGCGTTTCCCTTGTGGGGGAACGCCCGCTTTTTGGTGTTCTTTGCCAGTATGCGGATGTGGTTAATCGATCACTGAGGGTAATAAAGGAGGTGGAAGCGGTTCGATCGCGGACGAGGGAGTCACTCGTGGGGCACGTAGCGAAGGGATCGGCCGGGCTGTTGGCGCTGGCACTGCTGTCTGCTTGCTCCGCCGGCGGCACATCCAAACCTGACGGGGTGGCCATGGCCGGAGGGGCGTCGGGGCCCTCTGTGACGTTCTCACCGCAGGACAAGACCGCGAACGTACCCACAGACCAGCCTGTGGTGGTCGCGGCCCGTACGGGCACGCTCAGGAGCGTACGGGTGGACGGAGGCAAGTCCGGTCCGCTGGAGGGCGTGCTCAGCGCCGACGGCACCCGCTGGCGCAGCAACGCCACCGCCAGGCCCAGCACGCAGTACACGGTCACCGCCGTCACCGTGGACGGCGCGGGCAAGCAGAGCGAGACCACGAGCACGTTCACCACGGTCAAGGGCAACAAGGCGTTCGACATCCAGACGATCACCCCGAACAAGGACGACACCGGGCTGACGGTCGGGGTCGGCATGCCGATCATGATCGCCTTCGACAAGCCCATCGCCGACCGGGTCTCCGTCGAGCGCAACCTCACCGTCCGCAGCTCCAAGCCGGTGGAGGGGGCCTGGCACTGGTTCGACGACAGCCACGTGGACTTCCGGCCGTTGAAGTACTGGCCCGCCCACACGAAGGTGCAGGTGGAGGCGAAGCTGGCCGGCGTGCGCGGAGGACCGGGCATGTACGGCAAGCGCGACGTACGGCTCGACTTCAAGATCGGTCGCGAGCAGATCACCAAGGGCAGCACCGACGAGCACGTCCTGATCGTCCGGCGGGACGGCAAGAAGATCCGCGAGATCCCGATGAGCGCGGGGCAGGGCGACGCGTGGAACCACTACACGACCTCGGGCATCCACCTGGCGATGTCACGCGAGCCCGTCACGGTCATGACCTCGCCCGACGCCGGGCCGGGGCAGGCCGGGTACTACCAGCTGACGGTCTACAACACGGTCCGCATCTCCAACAGCGGCGAGTACGTGCACAGCGCGCCCTGGTCGGTGGGCTCGCAGGGCAACTCGAACGTCAGCCACGGCTGCGTGAACGTCAGCCCGGAGAACGCCATCTGGTTCCTCAGGAACACGTTGATCGGGGATCCGATCATCATCACGGGGTCGCCGCGGAAGCTGGAGCCCACGAACGGGTGGGGGCACTGGCAGGAGAACTGGAAGGACTGGCTCAAGTGGAGCGTGCTGAAGGACGGCCCGACCATCACGTTCTGATGCCGGTTCCATAACGCCACCGACTGCCGCACCGGCGCTGCCGCCTGGCCGCCATCCGTCCCAAGGGCTGCGGCTCGCCGCGGACAGGGGGCGCACTTGGGAGTGCGCCGCAGACACGGCGCGCTCGGGAGTGTGCCGTCAGGCGCGGCGCGCTCGGGAGTGTGCCGTCAGGCGCGGGTGAAGGCGGCGCTGGCCTCGACCCAGCGGTCGAGGGTGGCGGCGGCGGCGCCCGAGTCGACGGCCTGGGCCGCGCGGGCGTAGCCGTCGGACATGGCCGCGTCGAGGTCGTCGCCGGGGCCGTTGAGCGCCACCAAGGCCGCGGCGGCGTTCAGCAGGACGGCGTCGCGCACCGGACCCGTCTTGCCCTGCACCAGATCGCGTACGGCCTGCGCGTTGAACGTCACGTCGCCGCCCCGCAGCGTGCCGACGTCGGCGCGCGGGATGCCGAGGACCGCCGGGTCGAAGGTGGTCTGCGTGGCCGTGCCCTCCTTGACCACCCAGACCGTCGAGGTGCCCGCGATGGTCAGCTCGTCGAGCCCGTCGTCGCCGCGGAACACCAGGGCCGAGACGCCGCGCTCGGCGAAGACGCCGGCCAGCACGGGCAGCATGCGCGGGTCGAAGACGCCGATGGCCTGGGCGGCGGGGCGGGCCGGGTTGGTGAGCGGGCCCAGGAAGTTGAAGATCGTGGGAACGCCGATCTCCTTGCGCGTCGGCCCGGCGAAGCGGAGCGCGGGGTGGTAGACCGGGGCGAAGCAGAACGCGATGCCCGCCTCCCGTGCCACCTGCGCGGTCTGCTCGGGCGTGAGGTCCAGCCGGATCCCCAGGTGCTCCAGGACGTCGGCGGCGCCGCACGAGGACGAGGCCGCGCGGTTGCCGTGCTTGACCACCCGGGCGCCCGCGGCGGCGGAGACGATGGCGGCCATCGTGGAGACGTTGACGGTGTGGGCGCGGTCGCCTCCCGTGCCGACGATGTCGACCACGGGCCCCTCCACGCTCAGCGGCGTGGCCAGCTCCAGCATGGTGCGGGCCAGGCCCACCACCTCGGCCACCGTCTCGCCCTTGGCGCGCAGGGCGATCACGAACCCCGCGATCTGCGACGGTGTCGCGCCGCCGGACATGATCTCCCGCATCGCCCAGGCCGACTCGTCGGAGGTGAGGTGCTCGCCGGACAGGAGGGCGGTGAGCAGGGCGGGCCAGGTCGTCCGGGAGTCCATGGGCACCTACTTGGCGTTGAGTCGGGTGGAGGAGCGGCGGCGCATCAGGTCGGCCACCGTGTCGGCGAGGACCATGGGCTCCAGCGGCTGCGGCACGACGGCGTCGGCCTTGGACCACGCGGCCAGCCAGCGGTCGTCGCGCCTGGCGATGAGCAGGCAGATGGGCGGGCAGTCGTAGACCTCGTCCTTGGCCTGGCGGGAGATGCCCATGCCGCCCGCGGGCTGCGTCTCGCCGTCGAGGACGGCCACGTCGATCTCGCCGGAGCCGAGCCACTGGTGGACCTTGGGCTCGGTGGCGCACTCCACGATCTCGACGAAGGGCACGTCGGCCGCCGGGCGCCTGCCGATGGCCTGGCTCACCTCGGCCCTGGTGGCGGCGTCGTCGCTGTAGACGAGGACCCTCATCGTGTCGGCGGTGCTCCCAGTGGACGTCACTGTCGCGCTCACTATCCCTTGTAGCGGTATGGTCACCTCGGATGGTACCGGTGTGCCGGTGTGCATTCCCAGGCCACCGTGCCTGGCAGGGGGTTTTGGGGCGATTTTCCCAGGTTGCTTCCCGGTTTGTACCTGCTAACCGGGGGGTCGTGCGCGGGACCGACCACTGAAGCCGCAATAATGCTGCCCGTGGCGACAGCATCCGCAATAACTTCGACGACGACAGCACAGTCGTACCGCAGACCCAATCTGGTCAGCGTCGGTACGATCGTCTGGCTGTCCTCCGAGCTCATGTTCTTCGCGGCGCTGTTCGCGATGTACTTCACCATCCGGTCGGTGAGCGAGGGCAACGGCCTCGTCTGGGGGCCCGCGCTGCACAAGGCGGGCCTCGAGGTCGCTGAGGGCGCTCACCTGAACATCCCGTTCGCGACGGCCAACACGATCATCCTGGTTCTGTCGAGTGTGACGTGCCAGCTCGGTGTGTGGGCCGCAGAGAAGGGGCAGGTCCAAAAGCTCCGCTTCTGGTACATCGTCAGCTTCCTCATGGGCGCGGTCTTCGTGGCCGGGCAGCTGTACGAGTACGGCGAGCTGGCGTCAGAGGGCGCGACCCTGTCCGCTAACGCCTACACCTCGGTGTTCTACCTGACGACGGGCTTCCATGGCCTGCACGTGACCGGTGGCCTTTTCGCGTTCCTGTTCATGCTGGGACGCACGTACGCCGCGAAGCGCTTCACGCATGAGCAGGCCACCAGCGCGATCGTCGTGTCTTACTACTGGCACTTCGTAGACGTCGTCTGGATTGGTCTCTTCTCGACCATCTACATCATTCGTTAAGGAACGGGATCTCTGTGACTAGGATCACCGCTTGGCGGCGGCATCCCCTCGCGAGATATGCCGTCCTGATTTTGGCGTTGGCGCTGGTCGGGATGGTATACGCCGCCTTTGTCCAGGCGGGTAAGCCTGCCGACGCGGCACTGGCGTCCGGCAAGGTCGATGACGTGGCCGAGGGCAGGAGCCTGTTCGTTCAGCACTGCTCCAGCTGCCACGGCATGAACGCGCAGGGCACCTCGACGGCGCCCACGCTCGTCGGGGTCGGGGCGGCGGCCGTCGACTTCCAGATGAGCACCGGCCGCATGCCCGCCGCCAACCCCGGCCCGCAGGCTCCGCGCAAGCCGCTGGCGCCCTGGGTCGACGAGACCAAGATCAAGCAGATCGGCGCCTACGTGCAGTCCCTCGGCGGCGGCCCGCAGGTCCCCGCCTCGGAGCAGGTCGATCCCAAGCTCGGCGACGCGGGCAAGGGCGGCGAGCTGTTCCGCGCCAACTGCATCCAGTGCCACAACTGGGTCGGCGCCGGCGGCGCCCTCACGCAGGGCAAGTACGCGCCCAACCTCAACTCGGCCACCCCCACGCAGATCTACGAGGCGATGGTCACCGGTCCGCAGGCGATGCCCGTCTTCAACGACTCGACGATCACGCCTGAAGAGAAGCGCAGCATGATCGCCTACATCACCCAGGTCCGCGAGCAGAAGGACCCGGGCGGCTTCGGCCTGGGGCGCATCGGCCCGGTCACCGAAGGTCTCGTAGCGTGGGTCGCGGGCCTGAGCGTCCTCGCACTCGCCGCCATCTGGATCACCGCGAAGAAGCGACAGAAGTCATGACAGAGAACGAGCACGAGATCGAGCAGCCCGATGAGCGCGTACCCAAGCGCGTCATCGGCACCCCCGCGCCGGGCACCTCGATGCTCGGCACCGTCGAAGCGGCGGACGTCGAGAGGGAAGTCCCAGGCGTCACGCTGCCCGATGAGAGCAAGGCCCGCAAGGCCGAGAAGATCGTGGCGCTCTGCTTCACGATCACGTTCCTGGCGGGCATCGCGTTCATCATCTCCTACGTGGTCTTCCAGGTGGGCAGCCCCGAGAAGACCGGAGTGTCCAACCTCGCGCTGGGCGGCTCGCTGACGCTGGCGGTCCTGGCGCTGGCGGTCGGCATCGTGATCTGGGTCCGCCAGATCATGCCGAAGTACTCCCTGGTCCAGGAGCGCCACCTGATGGCCTCCGAGGAGGACGACCGCGAGGTCGTGGCCGACACGTTCGTCCAGGGCGCCAACGAGAGCGGCTTCGTCAAGCGCAAGCTGCTGCGCCGCACGCTGCTGCTGGCCGCCGCGCCGCTCGGCCTGGTGCCACTGGTGCTGCTGCGCGACCTCGACAACAGCAAGATGCCCGGCGCCAAGTTCAACAAGCTGCTGCGCCACACGGTCTGGGGAGAGAAGACCAAGGACGGCAAGCCGCTCAGGCTCGTCGTCGAGGGCACCGGCCAGCCGATCCGGGCCGCCGACTTCAACTCGCCCGGCGGCATCCTGTCGGTGGTCCCCGAGGGCTACGAGCACGACCTCAACGCCCTCGCCAAGGCCACGCTGATCCTGATCAAGTTCCGTCCGGAGGAGCTCAAGAGCGGCGTCCGGCAGAACTGGACGCACGACGGCATCGTGGCGTACTCCAAGATCTGCACGCACGTGGGCTGCCCTGCCGCCCTCTACGAGCAGAACACCCACCACATCCTCTGCCCCTGCCACCAGTCGACGTTCGACGCGGCAGACGGTGCGAAGGTCATCTTCGGCCCGGCCGCCCGGCCGCTGCCGCAGCTGCCCATCACCGTCGACTCCGAGGGCTACCTCATCGCCAAGGGAGACTTCGAGGTGCCGGTCGGCCCCAGCTACTGGGAACGCGGTGACGCCGAGCGGGCGGCCAGGGAGAAGGGAGGGCAGGCATGAGCGAGCTCAATGCCGTTCCCAAGGGCATCGCGGGGCCGTCGACCTTCCTCGACGACCGCCTCGGCGGGGCCAACTTCCTCAAGCGCAACCTGCGCAAGATCTTCCCGGACCACTGGTCGTTCCTGCTGGGCGAGATCGCGCTCTACTCCTTCGTCATCCTGCTGCTGACCGGTACGTTCCTGACGTTCTGGTTCAAGCCGAGCATGATGGAGATCGCCTACGACGGCTCGTACGCGCCGCTCAAGGGCGTGATGATGTCGGAGGCCTACGCGTCGTCGCTGGAGATCAGCTTCGACGTCCGGGGTGGTCTGCTGATCCGGCAGATGCACCACTGGGCGGCCCTGATGTTCGTGGCCGGCATGATGGTCCACATGCTGCGGGTGTTCTTCACGGGCGCCTACCGCAAGCCGCGCGAGCTCAACTGGATCATCGGTGTCCTGCTGCTGACGCTGGCGCTCGCCGAGGGCCTGACCGGCTACTCGCTCCCGGACGACCTGCTGTCCGGCGCCGGTCTGCGGATCACCGAGGGTGTGGCGATCTCGCTGCCGCTGGTCGGTACGTACATCACGTTCTTCCTGTTCGGCGGGGAATATCCGGGTGAGGCGGTCATCTCCCGGTTCTACTCGCTGCACATCCTGCTCATCCCGGGCATCCTGCTGGCGCTGATCTCGGCGCACATGGTGCTCATGTGGGTGCAGAAGCACACGCAGATGCCGGGCAAGGGCCGGGACAACAAGAACGTGGTGGGTGCGCCGTTCTACCCGGCCTTCATGGCCAAGGCGGGGGCGTACTTCCTGTTCACGCTCGCGACGGTGGCGGGGCTGGCGACGTTCACCCAGATCAACCCGATCTGGCTGTTCGGCCCGTACACGCCCGCCGACGTGTCGGCCGGTTCGCAGCCCGACTTCTACATGGGCTTCCTCGAGGGCGCGCTGCGCATCATGGTGCCGTGGGAGATCAACCTCTTCGGCACCTCCCATGCGGGCACGCTGCCGTTGAGCGTGATCATCCCGGCTCTGGTGCCGATGGGCATCATCATGACCGGGCTCGCGCTCTATCCGTTCCTCGAACGCTGGGTGACGGGCGACCACCGCGAGCACCATATCGCCGACCGCCCGCGCAACAACCCGCACCGCACCTCGATCGGCATGGCGGCCATCACGTTCTACGGCGTGCTCTGGCTGCTCGGCGCCAACGACGAGATCTCGGCCAACTTCCACGTCAGCCTCAACTGGACGACGTACTCCGGCCGGGTGCTGGTCTTCGTGGCTCCGGCGCTGGCCTACCTGATCACCTACCGCATGTGCCTCGGCCTGCAGCGCTCCGACGCCGCGGTCGTCTCGCACGGCGTGGAGTCCGGTGTCATCAAGCGGCTGCCGCACGGTGAGTTCATCGAGGTCCACACGGCGCAGGCCGACGACATCGAGGCCCACGTGCGCGGCAAGGAGCCGGTGGCGATGCTGCCGGTGGCCGAGGACGCCGCGGGCATCCCGCCGAAGGGGATGCGCGGTCCGCTCGGCAAGCTGCGCGCCCGCATGTCGAAGGCGTACGGCGGGGAGAAGATCCCGCTGGACGACGGGCACGGGCATGGGCACGAGGAGGAGCACGCCGCCATCGGCGCCGGTGGCGACGACCGGAGTTTGACGCATTGATGCGTCTTTGACGCTCTCGGGCCCGGACGGAGCTATCCGTCCGGGCCCGGCTTCTGTTCTATGGTCATTTACGGCTGCGCCGGGGTCGCCCGCACGCGCCGTAGACCGTTGCCGTCCGTCATGGCCGGTCGTGAAGGCTCACGGGCTGCTCGCCGTGACGGCGCGCATTCTCGGCCCGCTCCGTGGTCGGACGCCACCACGACCGGGGGGCGGGTCAGTCGGCCTCGGGGAAGCCGATCGAGAAGGCGGCGTCCAGGTCGTGCCTGGAGTAGGCGCGGAACGCGATGTGCGTCTCCGTGTGCAGCACCCCGGCCACCTTGTTGATCCGCCCGGGCACCACCTCGGCGATCTCCTCATAGCGGGCCACCCGCACCATCGCCAGCAGGTCGTAGTCGCCGGTGATCGAGTAGACCTCGCTGACCCCTTCGATCTCGGCGATCGTCTGGGCGACCTCCGGGATCCGGTCTACCTCTGCATTGATGTGGACGATAGCCGTGACCATGGATCAACTCTATCGTTTCACCTCAGGGGCCGCCCCTCCCGGTTCCGCCCCTGATCGAGATGCCGGTACGCCAGGTCGATGCGGGCCTTGTGGCGGGCGGCGCCCCAGGCGGGCAGGCTCCACTCGCCGTCCACCTCCACCAGCCGGACCCCGGGCGACTCCAGCCAGCGCAGGATGCACTCGGTCTCCTCGGCGCTGGCGGCGTGGACCGGGCCGGGGCCCGGGATGACGGCCTCGGCGGTGGCCGTCAGGGAGGCCACGAAAGGGGTCGGATGGGTGCCCTTCGGCATGACCCCGGCCGCCGCGAGCCGCCCGTACCGGATGACGTGGATGTCCCAGCCGCCGCCGAAGGCCGGGCTGGCGGCCACTAACTGCGGGATGCGGGTGATGGCGCTCAGGCGCTGCATGCGGGCCGCCGTGCGGACGAAGGAGGCCAGCCGGTCGCGGTCGACCGACGCCTCCTCGTAGCGCTGCTCCACCGACAGCCGCTCCATGCGGGCCGACACGGCGGTGAAGACGAGCGAGGCGTCGAGGGTCATGGCCCGGCGCGCGCTCTCCACGTGGAGCGCGTATTCCTCCTGGCTCTCCTTGCCCGCGCAGGGCGCGCCGCAGCGGCCCATCTCGTGGAGCACGCAGGCCGCCCGCCGGGTGCGCAGCGAGAGCGGCTGGGTGCACTGGCGCAGCGGGACCGCCTCGTGCAGGGCGATGCGGGCGTCGTCGGCGAGGCGGGCGCTGGTGAACGGGCCGAGGTAGGTGGCCCCGTCGTCCTTGACCTCGCGCACGATCGACAGGCGCGGGAAGACCTCGGCGGTGAGCTTGAGCCAGAGCACCTTCTCGGGGAAGCGGGAGCGGCGGTTGTAGCGGGGCTTGGCGCCGCCGATCAGGCGCAGCTCCCTGACCTCCGCCTCCAGGGCGGTCGAGCAGACGATGTGGCGCACCCGCTCGGCGATGCCGATCATCTCGCGGATGCGCGGGCGGGTCTCGCTCGCCGTGAAGTAGGAGCGTACGCGGTTGCGCAGGTTGGTGCTCTTGCCGATGTAGAGCACCTCGCCGCGCTCGTCCTCGAAGAAGTAGACCCCGGGGGCGTGCGGGACCGACTCGGCGAGGTGGCGCTTGCGCTGCTGCTCGGGCGTCGGGGCGCGGACGAACGACTTGAGCTCTTCGAGCGTGTGCACCTGGAACGAACCGGCCCGCTCGATCAGCCCGTGGAGCACCTCGACGGTGGCCCTGGCGTCCTCCAGGGCGCGGTGGCACGGCTCGGTGGCGCTGCGGAAGAACCTGGCCAGCGTCGCCAGCTTGGCGTTGGGCACCTCGTCGCGGGTCAGCACCCGGCGGGCCAGGTCGACGGTGTCGACGACCGGATTGGCGGGCGGGGGATAGCCGTGCGCGGCGCAGGCGGCCTTGACGAAACGGGTGTCGAAACCGGCGTTGTGGGCCACCAGCGTGGCCCCCCGGATGAACTCGAGGAAGCTCGGCAGCACCGCCTCGATCCGCGGCGCCGCCGTGACCATGGCGTCGGTGATGCCGGTCAGCACGGAGATGAACGGCGGGATCGGCCCGCCGGGATCGACCAGCGTGGAGAACTCGCCGAGCACCTCGCCCGCCCGCACCTTGACCGCGCCGATCTCGGTGATGGCGTCGTCGGACGGGGAGCCGCCGGTCGTCTCGAGGTCGAACACGACGAACGTGACGTCACTCAGCGGAGTGCCGAGCTCGTCGAGAGTGCCTTGAACCGCGTCCACGATCCAAGACCATAGAGAGGGGGACCGACAGGAACGAATAACCATCCCTCTTGATCCTTAGTTACCCTTCCGTGTATGTCCGCGGGAAGACTTGCCGGCCGCTATGCCCTGATGCGCCCTCTAGGCGCGGGTGGCATGGGAAAGGTGTGGCTGGCCAGGGATGAGATGCTTGACCGCGATGTCGCGGTCAAGGAGCTCACGCTGGCCGAGGGCATGTCGCCCAAGGAACGCTCCGACTCGGTGAAGCGGGCCGTGCGCGAGGCGCAGGCCACCGCGCGGCTGCGGCATCCCGGCATCGTGGCGCTGCACGACGTGGTCGTCGAGAACGACCGCCCCTGGCTGGTCATGGAGTTGCTACGAGGCCGCACGCTCGGCGAGACGGTGCGCGAGTTCGGACCCATGCCGGCTGAGCATGCCGCGCGCGTCGGCGCCGACGTGCTGGAGGCCTTGATGGCGGCCCACGCGCAGGGGCTGCAGCACCGCGACGTCAAGCCGGGCAACGTGTTCCTGACCGAGAGCGGCCGGGTGGTGCTCACCGACTTCGGCATCGCCAGGCAGGAGGGTCAGGCCACGCTCACCGAGCAGGGCCTGATGATCGGCTCGCCGGGGTTCATCCCGCCCGAGCGGCTGGCCGGCGAGCCCGGCGGGCCGGCCAGTGACCTGTGGTCGCTCGGCGCCACGCTCTACGTCGCGCTGACGGGCGCGCCGGCCTACGAGGGCTCGGCGGCCCAGCGGGTGCGGGCGACGCTGACGGAGCCCGTACGGGTCGCTCCAGGGCCTCTCGGGCCGCTGCTGGCCGCCATGATGGCGCACCAGCCGGCGGCCCGCCCCGACCCGCGGGTGGTCGTGCAGGCGCTCAGGCAGGTGGCAACGGGCGGCCAGGCGCTCCCGCTGCCGGTCAACCACGACGTGACCGCGCCCGGCAAGGTCGGCCGGCGCGGCGGCAGGGCCGCGCTCTGGATCGCGGCCGTGACGGCGCTGCTCCTCGGCGCGGGCGGCACGGCCGCCTTCCTCGTCCTGCGGGACCGGGCGGAGGCGGGGCCGGCCGCGTTCACCGTGCCCATGGACGTGTGCACGCTGCTCGCCCCGCAGGACGTGGGCAGGCTGCTGCGTACGCAGCAGCCGCCGAAGGGACAGCCGAACGCCGACGAGCAGGGCCCCAAGTGCGGTTGGCCGGTCACCAACACCGGCGTGGGCCTGCAGGTGCAGAAGGACTCCGACACCGTCGACCCCTGGTCGATGACGGCGGCCTCGGCCCACCTGCTCTTCGAGAACCAGAAGCGCTGGTGGACCAGGTACGACAAGGTCGACTGGACCTGGCCCGAGATCGGCGTCAAGAACATGCAGCAGGCCAGGCGCACCCCGCTCCACCAGGTCAGCGGCGTCGGCGAGGAGGCGTTCGGCTTCGAGTTGATGGGCCCCACCGGCCGCGTCCACTCCGCCCACGTCTTCTACCGGCTGGCCAACCTGGTGGTCACCGTCGAATACTCCACGCTCGCCGACAAGCCGACGGACGAGGAGATCAAGCAGACGGCGCTGAAGGCGGCGCAGGCGAGCGAGCAGGTGCTGCGCAATGCCCGATGAGCTCTACCAGCTGGCCGGCCGCTACCGCCTGATCGAGCGGCTCGGGCAGGGCGGCGCGGGCACGGTGTGGCGGGCCATCGACGAAATCCTCGACCGCCAGGTGGCGGTCAAGCAGGTACGCGTTCCGGAGGGGCTGACGCCGCCCCAGCGGGCCGAGTTCGCCGACATCGCGATCCACGAGGCCAGGTCGGCGGGCCGGCTGCGCGACCCGGCGATCGTGCTCGTGCACGACGTCGTCCTGGAGGGCGGCCAGCCGTGGATCATCATGGACCTGGTCACCGGCCGCTCGCTGGACAAGGTGATCAAGGAGCAGGGCCCGCTGCCGCCCGGCTACGTGGCCGCGGTGGGGCTGCGCGTGCTGTCGGCGCTGGAGGTGGCCCACGCCAACGGCATGCTCCACCAGGACGTCAAGCCGGCCAACATCCTGCTCGACGCCGACGGCTCGGCCATGCTCACCGACTTCGGCATCGCGACGCAGATGGGCGGGCAGGGCGGCAGGTTCGGCTTCGCGGGCTCGCCCGGCTACATGGCCCCCGAGCGGCTCAACGAGGAGCCCGCCGGCCCGTCGTCCGACCTGTGGTCGCTCGGCGCCAGCCTCTACACCGCGGTGGAGGGGCGCGCGCCGTTCGAGCGGGAGCTGCCCGCGGCGGTCGCGGCGGCGGTGCTGCTGCACGAGCCGCCGTTCCCGATGAGGGCGGGCCGCGAGTTCGGCGGCCTGCTCATGGCCATGCTGGTGAAGAACCCGTCCGCCCGTCCCACCGCGGCACAGGTCCGCCAGGCGCTCAGCGCCCTGGCGGGGGCCGCCCCGGTTCGCCGCCGCCGGTGGTGGCTGGTGCCCGCGGCGCTCGCCGCGGTCGTGGCGCTGGGCGCCGGCGGCTGGTACGCCACGGGGGCGCTCAGGAGCGGGCCGGAGGCGGGCAGGTTCGCCACGGCTCCCGACCCCTGCACGCTGCTCAGTGACGCCCAGGCCGCCCAGCTCGTGAAGGGCGAGCCCGAGCGCACGCTCACCCGGCCGGGGGAGTGCCAGTGGTACCTCCGCCGGGGCTCGGTGGGCGACCGCCTCCTCGTACGCACCTGGGCGGAGCAGCCCGACGGCGACCTCAGCGGCCCCCAGGTGGCGCAGCGCCGCTTCGCCAGCGAGAAGGCGAGCCGCGCCGCGGCGAAGGGCACGGTGCTGCGCACCTCCCGAGGCCAGGTCAACGACCTCCCGGGCGTCGGGGAGGCGGCGATCACCCAGAACACCTTCAAGGCCGCCATGACCAGCACCACCGAGGGTTTCGCCGACACCACGGTGCTCTTCCGCACGAGCAACCTGCTCGGCGAGGTGATCTGGCAGCGGGCGGACGTGCCGGTGACGGACCCGGTGGACAAGGAGCCGGCCCTCGCCGCCGCCCGGCTGATCTCCGCGAAACTGGCCAAGTGAGCCGGTCAAGCGGCAGAACCGCAAGCGCGTTGCAAGGGGCGTGACTAGGCTGTTTCCCCGCAAGTCAGGGCAACCCCAGGAGTTCAGGTGAATCCCGGTAGCGAGTGGCAGCCGCCGACCACCCCTTACCAGGTGCCGGGAAGGCAGTTCGAGCCGCCGACCCAGCCCCCGATGCCGCCACCGCCACCTCCACCGCCACCTCCACCGCCGCCCGCGCCGCGGCGGCCCGCCTGGCTGCTGCCCACCATCGCCGCTGCCCTCGTCGTGCTGGTCGCGGCGGGCGGGGTGGGCGCCTACATCGTGGTCCAGAAGGTCTCCGGCGCCTCCAAGCCGCCCACGGCCCGGAGCGCCGGGCCGTCTCAGGCCGCCCCCGCCGCGGCGGCCGGCCCCGACGTGTGCGCCATGCTGCCCCAGGAGGAGGCCGACCGCCTCGTGCCCGACGCGACCGTCTCCAAGCGCTCCGAGGACAACGAGTACACGGTCGTCTTCACCTGCGACTGGATGAACCAGCGCATCTCGTTCGGGGAGTTCTGGCGTAGCAGGGAGATCGACGTACGGATCGAGCAGCACAAGGGCGACGGCGCCAAGACCGGCCGGGCCATGGCGCAGAACTCGTACGAGGTCGAGTACCAGGGCGGCAAGTACAACGAGACCGCCAAGCCCTCGCTCGACCCCGACGAGAAGGAGTACATCTCGCCGCTCAAGGACATCCCGGGCGTCGGCGAGGGCGCGTTCGCGCAGTACACCTGGCGGCGGGACAGCAAGCTGCTGTGGTACTCCTACGGCGAGGCCCACGCCCGGGTCGGCGACATGACGGTACGGGTCAAGTTCCAGGCCGGACAGCAGCGCAAGGACGCGCAGATCCTGTCCAACGAGAGCACCAAGTCGATCAACGAGGAGAACGCCATCCGGGAGGTGAGCGGCCTGGTCGCGCAGTTCGCCAAGGGCGTCGCGGCCTGGCAGGCCCAGCATCCGGGCGTGCTGGCCAAGCCGGAGCCGTCGAAGGCCACGACCTCGCCGAGCGCGCGCCCGACGCCCTCGCCGACCGTGCTGGCGGCCTTCCCGGGCGACTGCGGCGCCGTGACCGAGGTGGCGACGCGGCTGGTGCCCGAGCCCACCACCCGGGCGCGCGGCACCGAGGTCGGCGCCGACGCCCAGACCGAGTGCCGCTGGCTCAACCTCGACCTGCCCGGCGACAGCAAGGGCGGCAAGAAGATCCGCAGCGCGCTGATCACCGTCCACCGGTTCACCAACCGGGCGGGCGCCGCCGACGAGACCGCGGCCAAGGGCTACTACGCCAGCGAGCACGGCCGCGACAAGACCACGGAGCGGTCGTCGATAGGCGGCATCTCCTGGGGCAGGCTGACCGACGTCAAGGGGCTGGGCGACGAGGCGTACCAGCAGTACGTCACGGACCGGCACAGCGAGGTCTCGGCCTCCAGCGGCACGGTGGTGATGCGCAAGGGCGCGGTCGTGGTCGTCGTCGACCTCTCCGGCCACCAGCGGCCCGCCGACGAGCCGCAGACCTCTCGCAAGGTCCAGCTCATGCCTCAGAAGGAGGCCATGGACGGGGCGCTCACCCTGGCCAGGGCGTACCTGGCCCAGCTCGCCAAGCAGCCCGTGGGCAGCTAGCCGGGCAACCGGGCGCGCGGCTGGCCAGGCAGCTGGGCGCCCGGACCCACGCGGCCAGGCGGGCAGCTGGACGCGGCCGGCCGGGCCGCTGGGCGCGCGGCTGGACAGGACACCGGGCGCGCGGCTAGGTGGGGGCGTCGCGGAGGCGCTCCACGCGGATGCCGCGCAGCAGCGCCTCCGACACGAGCACGGCGGCCAGCAGGCTGATCAGCAGCGCGACGCCGACGACGGCCGCGACGCTCGAGGGTGAGGTCTTCGATGACCGTACGCCCGCCCGCGCGGCAACTGAGGGCTCGGCAGGCGAGCGCCGGTCCAGGCACCACGCGGGGATCATCCCCCTGGGCGCTCACCCGCGTCAACGGTTAATGGAGCTGCAACCCGGTTGCAAGTGGCCCAAATACCGTTATGTCCTGCAAGACCTGAGCCGCGGGATCGGGTTTGTCCAGTACAGGGGCATGGGCAAGCCGGGGGGATCACGCGGCTCACTGGTTTTCCCGCGCCTTTTCGCGGACGAGGAACGGCTCGAGCAGGCCGGGGACGGCTCGAGCCGCCAGCAGGAGGCCGTCGGCGCGGCCCACGTCCACCACGTCGTAGTGTCCCTGGCCCGCGGCGGTGACGGCGGAGACGGTGAGCAGGCCCGCGCGGCGCTGGAAGAACGACTCGCTGATCGTCCACCCTGAGATGCCCTTGCGGTCGAGGGCGACGGTGCGCCGTACTAGCGCGCCCTGCCTGGTGAGGAGGTGGCGGCCGCCCAGCGCGTGCCCGAGGCTCCTGGCGTCCGTTACGGCCGCCCACATGCCGGACGCCAGCGCCACCACCGGCACCGCCCAGACGGACAGCCGCACCCAGGACCACGGGGCCAGCCAGGACACCGCCCCGGCGATCGCGGCCAGCACGGAGACCGTCACCAGCGCCCGCACCACCCGCCTCCGCCTGGCCGCCGCCGGATGCGCCACGAGCGCCCCCATGCCCATTTCGACCGCGCCGCTTCCGGACGCGTTCGCGCTGCTTCCGGCGTCGCTCGTAGTGGCCGGCGCCCGAGTGCCGGCGATCCTGGCGGCGAGCTGCCAGGCCACGGCGCGGGGGAGCGGCGGGGTGAGGGCGGCGACGTCCTCCGTCTCGTTCTCCGCCGCCTTGCCGAGCCCGGTGGCGATGGTCTTGACGCGTGCCCCGCCGCCCAGCCGGAGCAGCAGCGGTTCGCTGATCTCCACGCCGCGCAGCCGCCGCTCCTCCAGCGTCAGGGAACGGGTGGTCAGCAGGCCGCGCCGGAGCCGGAGCCGGCCTGGCTCGCGGTCCAGCCGGTAACGGCCCCACGACTCGGCGAACAGCAGGACGGCGCCGAGGACACCGGCGGCCGCGTTCACGGCGAGGAGCAGCGGGACCGCCACCAGCGGCCGTGCCGTCACCCAGGCCCACAGGCCGTTCGCCGCCCAGGTGGCGACGCCCTCGACCCCGAACGAGTCGAGCGCCTTGTAGAGGCCCCCGAGCACCAGCGCGGTCCCGGTGAACGTCCACACCGACAGCGGCGCGTACCTGATCCACGACCAGCGCAGCTCCACCAGCGGCCCGTCGCCGGGAGCGGATCCCTCGCCCTGGCGCAGCAGGGTACGGCGCAGGGACTCCGCCTCGTGCCTGGTCAGCGGGTCGAGCGCCAGGTCGGTGCCCTCGGCCGAGTGCTCACCGGTGCCGACCTTGACCACCGTCAGGCCGAAGAACCGGAGCACCGGATCGGCCCTCAGGTCCACGCTGCGTACGCGGTCGAGGGGGATCGAGCGGTGCTGGCGTACGGTGATGCCCGAGCGCAGCTCGAGGCGTTCGGGGGTGAGCCGCCAGCGGGTGGCACGGAGCCGGGCCGCGTCGTACGCCACCACGGCGGCCACGACCAGCACCGCCGCCGCCGCGCTGGCCGTCACCACAGCGCCGGGCGGCCAGTCGCTCCCGACGAGGAAGCGCACCACCGCCGCCACCACACCCGCCACGATCGCCAGCGACTTCGCCCCGGACGCCCACAGGCTCCGCCCGGCCAGCCCCCGCCAGCCCCCGGCCCCGCCGCCTGGCCCGCCGTCAAGGGATGCCCCGCCGTCAAGGGATGCCCTGCCGTCAAGGGATGCCCCGCCGTCAAGGGACGCCACCTCCACGCCGTGCCCATCCCCGGGCCCGTCCCCGGTGTGAGCGGCGTTCACGTCGCGTCCCCCGGCGTCGCCTGCGTGATGGCGGTCAGGCGTTCGGCCAGTTCGGCCGCCACCTCGTGGTCCAGCGCCTCGATCTTGACGGCCCCCGCCGACGAGGCGGTGGTCACCGTGATGTCGGCCAGCCCGAACAGTCGCTGCACCGGCCCCCGCGCGGTGTCGACCCGCTGGATACGCGACATCGGCGCCACCCGCCAGGTGTGGGTCAGCCACCCCTTGCGCGTGTAGACCGCCTGGTCGGTGACCTCCCACCGCTCCACCCGGTAGTAGGCGCGCGGCGCCACGAGGGCCAGCAGCACGCAGCCCACGGCGAAGACCCCCACGCACGCGCCCAGCCAGAGCGGCCGCGAGGTGAAGATCCAGTACGCCGCCACCGCCGCGAGCGCTACCGGCACCAGGAAGATCAGCCCCTGCACCGTCCACCAGGCGACCGCCCGCGGATCGGCCTGGTGACGCGGTGGGCGTAGCCCCACCTGCGCGCCTCCGGTCATCGCCCGCCCTCCGCCCGCTTCACGGAGTCGGCCACGGCCAGCAGCGCCAGCCCGAGCACCCCGATCACGATGGCAGCGAACACCTCGTACCCCTCCAGGAACGGCAGCCGGTTGACCACGAGCAGGTCGTGCGCCCACCGCCACCATCCGAACAGGGTGTTCAGCAGGCCGCCCAGACCTTGCAGGAGCAGCAGCCAGCCGAGCACCGTCAGCACAGCCTTCATGGGTCCCAAGCGTCGCCGCCGGGACGCGGGAGCCGCGTCGGCCGTAGGTCTCGGCCGGCATCGACTTTGGTCGCTGTCGCCGTACCCCTGGCAGGGCCTAACCTCGGTGAGCGTGACGGGACTGCGGGGGGACGGCGCTCACGCCGACGAGTACCGGTGGGCGCTGCCGTCGGTGCTGCTCGGCGACGGGCGCGAGAGCCGCAGGGTGCGCCGCTCGACCCGCGACTGGATCGTCGACATCGGCATGTTCCTGCTCGCGTGCGGCATCACGCTCTTCACCCTGCCGGAGCTCCAGGACGAGCCGGAGCCGCTGCAGGCTCTGGAGCAGGTGGTGGGGGCGCTGTCGTGCATGGCGGTGTGGCTGCGGCGCAGGTGGCCGGTGGGCCTGGCGGTGGTGACCACCCTGCTCTCGTCCTACCTGGAGCTGTCGGGCGGGGCCTCGCTCGTGGGGCTGTTCACGGTGGCGGTGCACCGGCCGTTCAAGGTCTCCGGGCCGATCCTGCTGTTCTCCCTCGTCACGGTGGCCCCGTACGTCATGCTGCGGCCCCAGGAGGAGCTGGACCGGGCGTTGGCGGCGGCGCTCGGCGTGACGATCGCGCTGGCCGTGTACGCGTGGGGCGTCGTGATCAGGGCCAGGCGGCAGCTCATCTGGTCGCTCCGGCAGCGGGCCGACAGCGCCGCGGAGGAGGCCAAGCGGCTCGAGCGCGAGCGCATCGCGAGGGAGATGCACGACGTGCTCGCGCACCGCATCTCCATGCTGAGCCTGCACGCGGGCGCCCTGGAGTTCCGGCCGGACGCGCCCGCCGAGGAGATCGCCAGGGCCGCCGGCGCCATCAGGACCAACGCCCACCTGGCGTTACAGGACCTGCGCGAGGTGATCGGCGTGCTGCGCCACGCGCACCCGGACGGCGAGGACCCGGTGCCCGACCGGCCGCAGCCCACGCTCGCCGACCTGCCCGCGCTGGTCGAGGAGTGCCGCCACGCGGGCATGGACGTGCGGCTCGACCTGCGGGCCGACGGCGGCGCGCCGGAAGGGCTGGGCCGCAACGTCTACCGCATCGTCCAGGAGGCGCTGACCAACGCGCGCAAGCACGCCGGCGGGGCGCCCGTGGCGGTGTCGGTCTTCGGAGCGCCGGGCGAGGGGCTGTCGGCGGAGGTGCGCAACCCTCTGGAGGCGCGCCACGGGCTGCACCTCCCCGGCGCCGGAGCCGGGCTCGTCGGGCGGGGCCTTCCGGGCGCCGGGGCGGGGCTCGTCGGACGGAGCCTTCCGGGCGCCGGGGCCGGGCTCATCGGGCTGAAGGAACGGGCCGGGCTGGCCGGCGGACGGCTGGAGCACGGCGCGACCCCGGACGGCGAGTTCGCGGTACGCGCGTGGCTGCCGTGGCCGGTGGAGACGGATCGGGAGGACGCATGATCAGGCTGCTGATCGTCGACGACGACGCGATGGTGCGGGCGGGGCTGTCGATGATCCTGGGCGGCGTGGACGACATCGAGATCGTGGCCGAGGCCGGCGACGGGTCCGAGGTGCCGCCGCTGGTTGCCGAGCACCGGCCCGACGTGGTGCTGATGGACATCCGCATGCCCGGCGTCGACGGGCTGACCGCCACCGAGGCGCTGCGCCGCACGTCCTCGCCGCCCGAGGTGGTGGTGCTGACCACCTTCCACGCGGACGCGCAGGTGCTGCGGGCGCTGCGGGCGGGGGCGGCGGGGTTCCTGCTGAAGGACATCGCGCCCGGCGAGCTGGTGCAGGCCATCAGGAAGGTGGCCGCGGGGGAGCCGATCCTCGCACCGGCGGTGACGCGCCAGCTCATCACGCATGTGTCGGACGGCGGGGCGGGAGAGCGTACCGAACGGGCCAGGAAGCTGCTCGCCCGCCTCAGCGAGCGGGAGCGGGAGGTGGCGCTGGCCGTGGGACGGGGCAGGTCGAACGCCGAGATCGCGCGTGAGCTGTACATGAGCGTGCCCACGGTCAAGGCGCACGTCTCACGCATCCTCGCCAAGCTCGACCTCAACAACCGGGTCCAGGTCGCGCTGCTGGTCTACGACGCCGGTACGTAGTCACCCCGCCAGCAGCTCCTCGATCGTGGCCCGGTGCAGCACCAGGTCGTCGGGGTCAGCCGGGGCGGGCTGCTCGCCGAAGTGGATCCGGCGCTGCCACACCCTGGCCATGACGATGCCGTGCCGGAGGGCGGCATACGTCTCGTAGAAGTCCATGTCGCGAGGCTCGTATCCCGTTAATTCGCGATATTTCCGGCAGACGTCGTCGCGGCGCATGAAGTCGGGCATGCCGGGGAAGCCCGCGGCGACGGTGAGGTCCTGGAAGAAGCGGTGCAGGAAGATCATCCAGGACAGATCCAGCTCGCGCGGGCCCACGGCGGCCATCTCCCAGTCGAGCACCGCGACGGGGGTGAAGTCCCTGAACACCATGTTCCCGATCCGGGCGTCGCCCCAGCACAGCACGTCCGGACCCGGCTCGTCCGGCCAGTGCGGCTCCAGCCACCGGAAGGCCCGCTCCAGCAGCGGGATCCGCCGCTCGCCGTGCGCCCACTCGTAGTAGGCGCGCTGCGCCTCCACGTGCGCGCGCAGCCCGGGCTGCCCGAACGGCGCCAGCTCCCCGGCCGTGAACCGGGCCTGGTGCAGCGCCGCCAGGACCGCCACGGCGGCGTCCTGGAGCCTGCGCCGGTCCGTCGGCGCCGCGTCCAGCAGCCAGCTCCCGAACGTGTACGGCATCACGTCCGGCGGCACGTCGCCGTCCTCGCGCTCCATGACGAGGAACGGCGTACCGAGATGCCGGGGGTCGGGTTCGTACCAGAGAGCCCTGGGCGCTGGAATCCCAGCTTTTTCCCTGGCCAGGCGCATGATCCCGAACTGCGTCCGCAGGTCGTACGAGGGGAACACCGGAACGGCCTCCACCGCAGGTGCGAGCCTGGCTACACAGCGCGTCACCCCTTCGCCCCAGGCGGCGGTGAAGAAGAGGGTCTCGCTGGACATGCCGTTCTCGGACGGCCTGGACACTCCGGACACCGAGGTTCTCACGCCGAGCCTGCCGCTCAGCCAGACGGCCAGGCGTTCGCCCAGCTCCTCCAGGTCGCGGGTGGACGTGCGGATCTCATCTGTCACGGTCGGCCTCCCAGGCTCCGGCTCAGTCGTACATCACCAACCAAGCGCTCGTCCATACAGGGGTGACCGTTACGGTCAGGTACGCGGCAGCCGTACCCTTGTCTGAAAGGGCATGTCACGAAGGGACAAGTGGGATGAGTTCAGCGGGTGAAGGCCTGTCTCGCCCGCTTCCCGAGCAGGTGCGGCTCAATGTCGTCGATCTGGCTTCTCAGGTGCTCGGGACGATGCCCGCTGTCTCCATACCTCCGCCGCTCCGCGGCATCGCCAAGTTCGACCCCCGTAAACGTGCCAAGCTCGGCAGCGCGCCCATCGCGGCGCAGCTCGAGAACGACAAGAAGTTCCGCGAGCTGGTGGCCGAGTCGGTGGCCGCCGGCTGGCCGGAGCTGGTCGCCTCGCTGGCCGAGGGGAACGTGCCGCCCGCCGCCGACCCGGTGCTCGTGGCCGCGGCCGCGTACCTCACGCGGCCGCCCGGCTGGGCCGAGATGATCGAGGCCGCCCGCGCCGACCTGGAGCAGTCGGCGGCGGCGGCCGAGGGGTCGGAGCGCGAGGAGGCGGTCACCCGGCTGCGCGAGCAACTGGCCGCGCAGAAGAGCGCCGCCAAGGAGGAGTCCGACCGGCTGCGCGAGCAGCTCAAGGCGGCCCGCGCGGAGAACTCCGACCTGCGGCGCAAGCTCCACGAAGCCCGCGAGCGGGCCAAGGCCGCGGTCCGCCATGCCGAGGAGATGGAGCACGCGGCAGAGGAGGCCAGGTCGGCCGCCTCGGCCGCCTCCGTCTCGGGCGAGTCCGAGCTGCGGCGGCTGCGCGAGCGCCTGGCCGACGTGGAGAAGCAGCTCGAAGCCTCGCGCCGGGCCGCCCGTGAGGGCAGGAGCATCGAGGACGCCCGCATCAGGGTGCTGCTCGACGCGCTGCAGGACGCCTCCGCCGGGCTGCGCAGGGAGCTGGCCCTGCCCACGACGATCAGCCGGCCCGCCGACTCGGTCGCCGCCGTCACCGGCGAGCGGCCCGGCGTGCGCGGCGTCCCGGCCCGCGCCCTCGCCGACGACGACCCGCAGCTCCTCGACCAGCTCCTGGCCCTGCCGCAGGTCCACCTGATCATCGACGGCTACAACGTGACCAAGACCGGCTACGGCACGCTCACCCTGGCCGACCAGCGCAACCGGCTGATGACCGGGCTCGGCGGGCTGGTGGCGCAGACCAGGGTCGAGGTGACCGTGGTGTTCGACGGGGCCGAGCTCAACGCCCCCGTGCAGGTGGTGGCGCCGCGGGGGGTGCGGGTGCTGTTCAGCGACCCCGGGGAGATCGCCGACGACCTGATCCGCCAGCTCGTCCGCGCCGAGCCGCCCGGCCGGGCCATCGCCGTGGTGTCGTCGGACCGCGAGGTGGCCGAGTCCGTCAGGCGGATGGGAGCCAGACCCGTTCCGTCTGGCCTGCTGCTGCGCAGGCTGGGCCGGGGCTAGATTACGGCCTGGCCGTCCATCACGATTTACCTCTTTGGGTGAGACCTCACCCGCCACTTCTGTACTATTTCGCCCCAGACATCATCCCTGGGAGGCGACACAGTGAGGTTTGGCAGGGTGCCGGTGGCCGCGGGTCTCGCGTTCGGGCTGATCCTGTCCCCGATAGGTCCGGCCCTCGCTGATCCCAAGCCGACGCTCCGGCAGGCCAAGGCCAAGCTCGAGAAGCTCAACGACAAGGCGGACAAGGTCGTCGACCGCTACAACACCGCCACGGAGCGCTTCAAGGAAGCCAAGAGCGCTTACACCAAGCTGAACGACAGCTACGAGCGCAAGCTGGCGACCGTCGCGGACCTGCGCGCCCAGGTGATCAACATGGCCGTCAACGGCTACAAGCTCGGTGCCTACCCGACCTCCCTGCCCGGCCTGGTCAGCACGGACGACCCCTCGGCGCTGCTGACGGGGCTGACGCTGGCCGGGCAGATCTCGAAGGAGGAGGCGGCGAAGCTGGCCGCGTTCGACCGCGAGAACCGCGGGCTGAAGACGGAGCGGGACAAGGCGGAGCAGGCGCTGGAGGCGGCGGACAGGGAACGGGACGGCGTCGAGAAGGAGCGCAAGGAGGTCATGAAGCTGATCAGCCAGCAGAAGAAGCTGCTGGACAAGCTGAATGCCTACAATCCCGGCAATCCGCACAGCGTCGGCATCAAGTACACGGGTCCTGCCTCGGGCAACGCCGCCGCCGTCCTGCGCTTCGCCTACGCGCAGGTCGGCAAGCCGTACGTGTTCGGCGGCACCGGACCGAACGGCTGGGACTGCTCGGGCCTGACCCAGGCGGCGTGGCGCGCCGGTGGCGTGTCGCTGCCGCGTACGACGTGGCAGCAGTGGGCGTGGGGGGCCGGCCGCAAGGTCTCCCTGAGTGAACTCCGGCCCGGGGACCTCATCTTCAGCAACGGACTGGGCCACGTCAGCATTTATGCCGGCAACGGGCAGATCGTCCACGCGCCCCAGACCGGCGACGTGGTCAAGGTCGTCAAGCTCTCCTCTTACGGCAGCGGCCTCGTGGGAGCCATCCGCCCGTAACCGCCTTTTCTCCGGTCCCGCTACGGGGCCTGTCCGTTCTTGGAACGTTCCAGAAGAAATGTGACAAACGCGACATTTGCCACCTGACAAGCCACCCTGAAGCCAAATGTGAGCAGTGTCACATTCCGATAACGGAACCTGGCGTTCCAGCAGCGGCTTGTCATCTGACAGCCCCCTTTATCTGATCTTTACAGCGCATGTCTCGCTTTGCTGTTTCTTGACGGTTCCGCATAGCTTCTGGCGTCGTCGCGTTGAACAAGCCATGTCCTCCGCGCCCTGAAGATCCGCCGGTTGCCGCCCCTATCCCCGTTTCACCTTGATCGGGCGGTGACCTGCCGAGTCCGTGCAGCCAGGAGGCACGGAGCCGGGGACCCAGCGATCCCAGTAGTCCCCAGGGATCAGGGGTGAATCGGCGCCAGTCGCGCCGTAGGGCTACTTCCAGGCCCGAACCCGTCAGCTAACCCGGTAGGCGTTCGTGGAAGTCCCAAGGAGAAATCCTGTCTACGTCCCCGCATAACCCCCGTCTGTCCCGCCTTGCCCTGAGTGGCGCAGCGCTCACGATGACCGTGACGGCCGGAGGTGTGGTCCTCCATGCCCCGACGGCTCAGGCGGCGACGAACACGGCCGCTTCGGCGGCCACGGCGGCCACGGCCGCCCGCACCTCGAAGTCGGCCAGGGCCGCGGCGCTCAGAGCGGCCAAGGCCGCCCGGCAGAAGTCCAAGGCCCGCAAGGCCGTCGCGGTGGCCAAGCACCAGATCGGTGACCCGTACCGGTACGGAGGCACGGGTCCTGGCTCGTTCGACTGCTCCGGCCTCGTCCAGTACGCCTGGAAGAAGGCCGGCGTGCGGATCCCGCGCGTGGCGAGCAGCCAGTTCGTCCGCATCAAGAACAAGGTCTCCTGGCGGCACCTCAAGCCGGGCGACCTGATGTTCTTCAGCGGGCTCGGCCACGTGGGCATGTACGTCGGCAAGGGCAAGATGGTCCACTCGCCGCGGACAGGCGAACGGGTACGCATCGACAAGCTGAGCAGATGGCGCAAGGCGTCCTTCGTCGGCGCCGTCCGTCCCGGCATGTGACCGAGCCCCCCGCCCGAACGCGTTTCGGGCGGGGGCTCGCTCTTTTGCGCTGAAGTCTCCGTGGGCCGACTACGATCGGGCGTCGTGTCCGGGTGGGTGAGTCGAAGGTTGGCGATGGTCTCCATCGCGCTCCTCGCTCTCGCCCCCGCCGCCGCCCCCACCCTCGATGCGCCGATCCTGCCGCCGCAGGCCCGCGGGCTGTGGCGTGACGGTGCGGTCGTGATCCACGGAGCGCGCTCCGTCGTCGTCGGCCACCACGCCCCGGAGGGCGAGCTCCACGAGCTCGCGCGCCGGGCCGACGCGGCAGGGCGGCGGGTCTCGGTCGTGCTCGGCCGGCCGGTACGACCGCTGATCGTCGTCCCCCGCTCCGCCGCGGAGGCCGCCCGGCTGGCCGGGGTGGGACAGGTCGACGGGCTGGCCGCGCTGGCCGACGGCGGCCGGGTGATCGTCGTCCCCGAGCTCTTCGCCAAGCTCAACCCCACCGGCAAGGACGTCGTACTCGCTCACGAGCTCACCCACGTCGCCGCGGGCACCGACCACCTGCCCGTCTGGCTCTACGAGGGGTTCGCCGACTACGTGGGGTACCGCGACTCCGGGCTCCCCGTGCGGACCGCCGCCGCCGAGCTCGCCGCCGAGGTGCGTTCCGGGCGGCTCCCAGGGGAATTGCCCGGACCTGCCGCTTTCGCGGCCGACGGTCGGGACCCCGTACGGCTCGCGCGGGCGTACCAGGAGGCCTGGCTGGCGTGTCGCTTCCTCGCGGACCGGTTCGGTGAGGGGACGCTGGTGAGGCTCTACCGTGATGCCCGGGCAGCCGGCGTCGATCGGGCGCTCGCCGCGCTCGGGCTGTCCGCGGCCACGCTGACCGCACGGTGGCGCGACTACGTGCGGGACCAGCTCGCGTGAGGGAGAGGAGCGGCGTGGACGTTCACGCTCAAGGGGGGCAGGGGCATGGGGAAGGTATCTCCGTGAACGGGGACGGAGCGCGTGAGGCCGCCGGCGGGCAACGGCTGAGGCGGCAGGCGGCGGTGGCGGCCGTGGTGCTCGCCCTGATCATCCTGGCCGTGGCCGCCTTCAGCACGCCCTGGCGCCTGCTCGCCTCCGGGCCGCCGGACCCCGCGCGTGACTTCACCGCCGCGCAGATCGCCAGGGCCGAGGCGTTCGACGCGGCCACCACCGTGCCGAGCTACCTGTCGCTGGCGCTCACGCTCCTCCTCGCCGGTCTGCTCGTGGCCACCCCGCTCGGCGCGAAGGCCGTGGGCTGGCTCAAAGGCCCGTGGTGGATACGCGTGGTGCTCGGCGTCGTCGTCATCACCGTCATCGTCGAGCTGCTCAAGCTGCCGCTCGGGATCTGGTTCGAGACGATGCTGCGCGGTTACGGCCTGTCCACCCAGGACTGGGGGGCCTGGGCCGGTGACCGGCTCAAGAACATCGGCGTCGAGACGTTCATCCTCTGCCTCATGCTCCTCGTGCTCATGGCGCTGGCCCGCAGGATCAAGCGCTGGTGGATCCCGGCCGCCGCCGGGGCCTTCGCGCTGACGGTGGCGATGTCGTTCATCTATCCGGTGGTGTTCGAGCCGCTGTTCAACGACTTCACGCCCATGCGGCAGGGCGCGCTCCGCGCGAGCCTGCTCGCCATGGCCCAGCGGGACGGCGTGCCCGTCGAGGACGTGCTGATCGCCGACGCCTCGCGCAGGACGACGGCGCTCAACGCGTACGTGTCCGGCTTCGGCGCCACGCGCCGGATCGTCGTCTACGACACGCTGCTCAAGGCCCCGCTGCGGGAGGTCGAGCTGGTCGTGGCGCACGAACTGGGCCACGCCAAGCACAACGACGTCCTCTACGGCACCTTGATCGGCGCCCTGGCCGCCGCTCTGGGCGCCATGCTGCTGTTCCTGGTCTTCGACCCCGTACGCCGCCGCACGGGCGTCACGTCGATCGGCGACCCCCGCGCGGTCGGCGCGATCATGGGGTTGATGACGCTCGGCTCGCTGATCATGGGTCCGGCCCAGAACCTGGTCAGCCGGCACATCGAGGCCAGGGCCGACCTGCACGCGCTCGACCTCACGCGCGATCCGGCCACGTTCATCGCCATGCAGAAGCGCTTGGCCGTCACCAACGTTTCCGACCTGTCGCCGGATGCGGTGGAATATGTGCTCTATGCCTCCCACCCTTCGACACCTGAGCGCATCGCCATGGCCCGCGCATGGGCCAAGGTGAACGGCGTCCCAGTGCAGTGACAGGGGCGGTGGATTCCAGTGCGGAGTCGGGTGCCGGGGGCAAGGTGCTCATCGTCACGAACGACTTCCCGCCGAGACCTGGCGGCATCCAGTCGTTCGTGCACGGCCTCGCCCTGCGGACGCCTGGCGTGGCCGTCTACGCGCCCGCCTGGCCGGGCTGCGAGGAGTTCGACGAGCGCCAGCCGTACCCGATCGTGCGGCATCCGACGCGGCTGATGCTGCCGACCCCGGCCGTCGCGCGCAGGGCGGCCCGGCTGGTGGCCGAGCACGGCGCGCGGACCGTGGTGTTCGGCGCGGCGGCGCCGCTCGGGCTGCTCGCGCCCCGCCTGCGCGCGGCGGGCGCGCGGCGGGTGGTGATGCTCACGCACGGCCACGAGGCCTCGTGGGCGAGCGCGCCGGGCTTCCGCGCGGCGCTGCGCAGGATCGGCCGGCACGCCGACGTGGTGACCTACCTGGGCGAGTACACCCGCCAGCGCCTGGTCGCCGTCATCCCCCCGGAGAAGCTGGTACGGCTCGCGCCCGGCGTGGACGTCACCCTGTTCCACCCCGGCGCGCCCAAGGCCCGGCTGGGCCTGGACGGCAGGCCGGTGGTCGTCTGCGTGTCGCGCCTGGTGCCGAGGAAGGGCCAGGACCAGCTGATCAGGGCCTGGCCCGAGGTGCTGCGGGCGGTGCCGGACGCGGTGCTGCTGCTCGTGGGCGGCGGGCCGCACCGCGGCAGGCTGGAACGGCTGGCGGCGGGGCGGGAGTCGATCAGGTTCACCGGCACGGTGCCCGCCGCCGCGCTGCCCGGCTACTACGCGGCCGCCGACGTGTTCGCCATGCCGTGCCGTACCCGGTGGAAGGGGGTGGACGTGGAAGGGCTCGGGATCGTGTTCCTGGAGGCGTCCGCCACCGGGCTGCCGGTGGTGGCGGGCGCGTCCGGCGGCGCGCCGGACGCCGTGCGGCCCGGCGAGACCGGGCTGGTCGTGGACGGCGAGGACGCGGGCGAGGTCGCCCAGGCGATCGTCGAGCTGCTGGGCGACCCCGACAAGGCCCGCAAGATGGGCGCGGGCGGGCGTGACTGGATCGCCCGCGAATGGGCGTGGGACCACGTGGCCGCCCGGTTCCGCACCCTCCTCCAGGCGCCCTGAGCGCCGGGCTACTTCCCGTCGTAGAGCTCGTCGATCTCCTTGGCGAAGTCGCGCATGACCAGGTTGCGCTTGACCTTCAGCGTGGGCGTCAGGTGCCCGCTGTCCTCGGTGATGTCGTTCTCCAGGATCAGGAACTTCTTGATCTGCTCGGCCTTCGACACCTGCAGGTTAGCCCGGTCCACCGCCGCCTGGACGTCCGCCAGCACCGCGGCGTCCTTGCGCAGCTCCGCCACGGCGGATCCGGCGGGCACGGCCTCGGGGTCGAGCGTGATCAGGGCGGCGACGAAGGGGCGGCCGTCGCCGACGATCATGGCCTGGGAGATCAGCGGGTGGGCGCGCAGCGCGTCCTCCAGCGGCCCGGGGGCGACGTTCTTGCCCGCCGCGGTCACCAGGATCTCCTTCTTGCGCCCCGTGATCCGCAGGTAGCCGTCGGCGTCCAGCTCGCCGATGTCGCCCGTGTGGAACCAGCCGCCGTCGTCGATCGCGTCGGCGGTGGCCTCGTCGTTCTTCCAGTAGCCGTGGAAGACGTTCCTGCCCTTGGCCAGGATCTCCCCGTCGTCGGCGATGCGCAGGGTCACGCCGGGCAGCGGCTTGCCGACCGTGCCGATCTTGTTGGCGTACGGCATGTTGACCGTGCACGGTCCTGTGGTCTCCGTCAGGCCGTACCCCTCGAAGACCTCGATGCCTACGCCCCTGAAGAAGTGGCCGAGCCGCTCGCCGAGCGCGCCGCCGCCGGAGACCGCGGCCGAGAGGCGGCCGCCCGTGGCCGCGCGGAGCTTGGCGTAGACCAGCCGGTCGAAGAGCGCGTGCTTCAGCCGGAGCCCGAGCGGCGCGCCGGCGGCGGAGGCGCGGCTCGCGTCCATCGCCACGTCCACGGCGCGGGCGAAGATCTTGCCCTTGCCGCCCGCGATGGCCTTCTGCTCGGCGCCGTTGTAGACCTTCTCGAACACCCGGGGCACGCCCAGCAGGAACGTGGGCCGGAAGTCCTGCAGGTCGGGGGCGACGTTCTTCATGTTGGGGGTGTGCGCGATGACCGCGCCCGCCTCGAGCAGCACCACCTGGATGATCCGGGCGAGGATGTGCGCCAGCGGCAGGAACAGCAGCGCCGCCGGGTCCTTAGTGGCGAACAGCGGCTCCAGCGGGCCGCGCAGCACGTTGAGCGCGGTGAAGAGCAGGTTGTCGTGGGTGATGCGGCAGCCCTTGGGACGTCCGGTGGTGCCCGAGGTGTAGACGACCGTGGCGAGGTCGGCGGTGACCACCTGTTCGCGCCGCTCGTCCACGTCGGCGTCGGAGACGTCGCCTGTGTCCAGGGCGCCGTCGATCCGCCAGACCTGCTTCAGCTCGGGCGCGGCCTCCCTGACGGTCTCCTCGTGCTCGTCCAGCTCGACGAAGACCGCCTTGGCCTCGCTGTCGGACAAGATCCACCGGACCTGCTCGGCCGAGGACGTCTCGTAGATCGGCACGGTGACCGCCCCGACCGTCCAGACGGCGTAGTCGACCAGCGTCCACTCGTACCGGGTGCGCGACATCAGCGCGACCCGGTCGCCGCGCGAGATCCCCGCCGCGATCAGTCCCTTGGCCACCTCGACCACCTGGTCGCGGAACTCCGACGCGGTGACCGCCGGCCAGCCGGCGCCGCTCTTGCGGCGCATCACCACGGCGCCCGGCTCCTGCTCGGCCCGCCGGAAGACGATGTCGGACAGGCTGGCGGAAGCAGGCACATCGACCAGGACGGGAACGCTGTACTCGCGCACGGATCAAACTCCTCTTCGGGGACCGCCTGGACGTTACCGCGTCAAGTTACGGACGGGTAGTCTCAACGCTCACGCTAGCAGCCGGACATTTAAGATTTGCTCCATGAAGGTCCATGTCGTCAGCGACGTCCACGGCAGAGCCGACGCGTTGGCCAGGGCGGGCGACGGCGCGGACGCGCTGGTCTGCCTGGGCGACCTGATCCTCTTCATCGACTACGACGACCACGCGCAGGGCATCTTCCCCGACCTGTTCGGCGCGGAGCAGGCCGCCGAGTTCATCGCGCTGCGCACGGCCAAGCGGTTCGACGAGGCCAGGGCCATGTCCGCGCGCCTGTGGGCCACGCTCGACGGCGACCCGCGCGAGCACATCGAACGCCGCGTGCGCTCCCAGTACGAGACCCTCTTCGCCGCCATGCCCACCCCGGCCTACCTGACGTACGGCAACGTGGACCTGCCGCGCCTGTGGGCCGACTATCTCCGGCCGGGCCTCCAGGTGCTCGACGGGGAGGTGGCGGAGATCGGCGGCCTGCGCTTCGGGTTCGTGGGCGGCGGGCTGCGGACGGCCTACCGCACGCCGTACGAGATCGGCGACGAGGAGTACGCCGCCAAGGTCGAGGCGGTCGGCGAGGTCGACGTGCTCTGCTGCCACATCCCGCCGGCCGTGCCCGAGCTGCTCTACGACGTCGTGGCCAGGAGGTTCGAGCGCGGCAGCCAGGCCACCCTGGAGGCGATCAGGCGTACGCAGCCGCGCTATGCCCTGTTCGGGCACGTGCACAACCCGCTCCACGCGCGCGCCCGCATCGGCCGCACCGAATGCGTGAACGTCGGCCACTTCCGGGGAAGGGGCGTCCCGTTCGTCCTCGAGTGGTGACGCCGTCCAACAGGTTGGCTCCATCGCAAGTAGCGGGTTGTGCACTACGGTGGTCGCATGGCTGATCGCACCACTTCGAGCACCACCATCAGCGCAGGCCGGCCCGAGGTCATGGCGGTGATCGCGGACTTCCCCACGTACCCGGAGTGGGCCGGGCAGGTCAAGAGCGCCGAGGTCCTCACCATGGACGGCGACGGCAGGCCGGAGACGGTGCGGTTCGTCCTCGACGCCGGCATGATCAGCGACACCTACACCCTCGGCTACACCTGGCAGGGCGACGACGGCGTGAGCTGGAAGGTGGTCGAGCCGGGGAAGATGGTCTCCGATCTCCGCGGGAGTTACCGGCTCGCCGACACGGGCAGTGGCACGGAGGTGACGTACGAGCTCACGGTCGATCTCAGCGTCCCCATGATCGGCCTGGTCAAGCGCAAGGCGGAGAAGGTGATCGTGGACACCGCGCTCAAGGGCCTCAAGAAGCGCGTCGAAGGTCGCTGAGTTGAGTCCCCGGGTCCTGCTCTTCACGGGAAAGGGCGGCGTCGGCAAGACCACGGCCGCCGCCGCCACGGCCACGCTCGCCGCCAGGCGCGGGCTCAAGACGCTGGTGGTCTCGACCGACACCGCGCACTCGCTGGCCGACGCGCTCGCCGTGGAGCCCGGAGAGATCGCGCCGGGCCTCCACCTCCACCAGGTCGACACGCAGAAGTCGCTGGAGCACCACTGGGGCGAGCTGCAGCAGTACGCCAAGGGGGTGCTGGGCGAGCTGGGCCTCGACGAGATCACCTCCGAGGAGATCACCGTGCTGCCCGGCGCCGAGGAGGTCATCGCCCTGCTCGAGCTGCGCGAGCACGCCCGCGAGGGCCGCTGGGACGTGATCGTGGTCGACTGCGCGCCCACCGCCGAGACGCTGCGGCTGCTGGCCCTGCCCGAGGCGCTCGACTGGCACGTCAGCAGGCTCCTGCCGGTCGGCCGCAAGCTGGTGCGGCTCGTCTCGCCGTTCGTGCGCAGCGTGGCCCACGTCAGCGCGCCCGGCGAGGAGGTCATGAGCGCGGGCGAGCGCCTGCACCGCGGCCTCATGGAGGTCCGCGAGCTGCTCACCGGCGACCACGCCTCGGTCCGGCTGGTGTTCACGCCGGAGTCCGTGGTGCTCGCCGAGGCCAGACGCACCCTCACCTCGCTCAGCCTGTACGGCTACCGCGTCGACGCCGTCATCGCCAACCGGGTCTTCCCCTCCGACGGCGCCGACGAGTGGCGCGCCCAGTGGGCGGCGGCGCAGACGCGGCTGCTGGCCGAGGCGGAGCAGTCGTTCGCGCCGCTGCCCATCCACGTGGTCCCCTACCTGCCCGCCGAGCCCGTCGGCACGGACGCGCTGGCCTCGGTCGGCGAGGCGATGTACGGCGACTCCGACCCGTTCGCCGCCCACGCCGTCGAGCCGCCACTGCGGATGAGCGCCGACGAGCTGGTGCTCGCCCTGCCCGGCGCCGACCGCGGCGACGTCGACCTGGCCCGCAAGGGCGACGAGCTGATCGTCACGGCGGGGCCGTACCGGAGGATCCTGGCGCTGCCCACCGCGCTGTCCCGCAGGAAGATCAGTGGAGCGGCGCTCCGGGACGGCGTGCTGCGGGTAGGTTTCAGCCCGGGGAGCGAATCCGCGTCCTGATGAGTTGAGGAGGATGAGCGACCCCAGAGGCAGGGAGGGCCCATGACCGAGAGCAACAACAGCAGCGACAACGACAGAGACCCGATCGGCACCGTCGCCGACGAGGCGCGCAAGCTGTTCGAGTCGATCCAGGGGCGGGCCACCCGCCAGGTCGGCAAGAGCGTGTTCAACTCGTTCACCGGCGGCGGCGGCCGCCGCGAGCGTGACGTGTGGGAGGAGGCCGTGTCCGAGCCCCACGACGAGTACATCTGCCGCGCCTGCCCGTGGTGCCGGGCCATCGCGGCGCAGCGCGAGTCGGGCGGCGACGTGACCGGGCACCTGATGGCGGCGGGCGGCGAGCTGTTCGCCGCGTTCCGGGGCGCGATCGACGCGATCAGCAAGCCGGCCCCCCGCGGGCCGCGCGACGACCGTGACCGCCAGAACCGCCAGGACCGCCAGGACCGCCACGACAACGTGGAACACATAGATTTGGGATAGGGAGAAAAAGGGGCAATGCTCACGATCGGTGTCGACATCGGCGGGACCAAGGTGGCCGCCGGTGTGGTCGACGACAAGGGTCAGATCGTCGAACACACGTTGAGGCCCACCGCCGCCGACCGTCCCGACGTGGTGGCCGAGACGGTCGCCGACGTCGTTCGCGAGCTGAGCGCGGGCAGGACCATCGAGGCCGTCGGGGTCGGCGCCGCCGGGTTCGTCGACGAGACCCGCTCGATGGTGCGCTTCGCTCCCAACCTCGCCTGGCGCGACGAGCCGCTGCAGAAGAAGATCAGCGACCTCGTCGGCCTGCCGGTCGTGATCGAGAACGACGCCAACGCGATGGCCTGGGGCGAGACCAGGTTCGGCGCCGGGCGGGGCCAGTCCCACGTGGTCTGCATCACGCTCGGCACCGGCATCGGCGGCGGCCTGGTCTTCGACGGTGTCCTCTACCGGGGCCGCTGGGGCATGGGCGCCGAGATGGGTCACATGCAGGTCCTCCCCGGCGGGCGGCAGTGCGGCTGCGGCAACGTCGGCTGCTGGGAGCAGTACGCCAGCGGCCAGGCCCTCGTCAAGGACGCCAGGGAGATCGCCGACGCGCACCCCGAGCAGGCCAAGATCCTCCTCGGGCTGGCCGGCGGCAAGATCGAGGGCGAGGAGGTGACCGAGGCCGCGCGGCTGGGCGACGAGGCCTCGCTGGCCGCGTTCGCCAGCCTGGCCGACTGGCTGGGCCAGGGCATGGCCGACCTGGCCGGCGTCCTCGATCCCGGCTGCTTCATCGTGGGCGGCGGCGTCTCCCGTGCCGCCGACCTGTTCATCGACCGGGCGCGCCAGGCCTTCGCCGAGCGGGTGACCGGCCACGGCCACCGGCCGCTCGCCGAGATCAGGCTGGCCGAGCTGGGCGCCTCCGCGGGGGTGGTGGGCGCGGCCGACCTGGCCAGGCAGCGCTGACGGGCCGGGTGCTGGCGGGCCGGGTGCTGGTGGGCCGGGTGCTGACGGTCAGGTGGTGACGATCAGGGTCGCGACCTACAACGTACGCGGGATGCGCGACAGCGTGCCCGCGTTGACCAGGGTGATCACCGCCATGCGCGCCGACGTGCTCTGCGTGCAGGAGGCGCCCAGGCTCAGGAAGCCCCGGCGCGCCGCCCTGGCCGCCGGGGCGGGCCTGCGCGTCGCCACTCCCGGCCGGGTCGGCGGCGTGGCCGTGTTCGCCGGCCCGCGCGTCAGGGTGCTGCACGCCGAGAGCCACGCGCTGCGGGTCTTCCTCGGGCTGGAGCGGCGCGCGCTCGCGCTCGCCGTGCTGGAGGTGGACGGGGCCCGCCTGGCGGTCGGCTCCCTCCATCTGGATCTGAACGGCCCGGCCAGGGTGCACCACGCCGCCGAGGCCGTGGCGCTGATGGAGCGGGCGGCCGGCCGCTTCGGGGCGACGATCGTGCTCGGCGGCGACCTCAACGAACAGGCCCACCAGCCCGCCTGGCGGTTTCTCGCCGCGCGGCTGGCCGACTGCTACGCCGTGGCGCCCGAGGGCGACGGCCTGACGTTCACGGCCGCACGGCCCGCGCTGCGCATCGACGGCGTGTTCGCCGCGCGCGACGCGCGGGTCGTGTCATGCGGGGGAGCGGACGCCCCTATCGCCGATCTGGCCGCAGCCAGCGACCATCTGCCGGTTATCGCAGAGTTGCGAGTTGGGCACTAACGGGCAAGCCGTGCCCCCCAGCCCGTAGCATTTGCTCATGACCCGTCGCTCTCAGCGGCGTGCGCTCTCCTTGATCTTGGCGACGTCCGTGGCCTTGACGCAGGCCACGCCCGCCGCGCATGCCGAACCTCGCCGCCCCGCCACGATAGAGGCGTGGCAGCAGTCGACCAGCGTGCGCCTCCAGGCCGACGGCTCGCTCTCCGACGTGCTCGCCGTCTCCTCCAGCGACGTGTGGGCCGTCGGGCAGCAGGAGATCTGGGACGTCTGGAAGAACCGCGGCACCATCCGCCACTGGGACGGCAGCGGCTGGTCCGAGGTTCCCGTCCGCGACGCCGCGTCCGCGGGCAACCTGAGCGGGCTGGCCGCCGACTCCGCGTCCGACGTGTGGGCGGTCGGCGACGGGCACGACGGGCTGCCGTACATCGCCCACGGCGACGTGACGGGGTTCGACCGGGTCAGGCCGCAGGGGCTGCGGGCCGGAGACTGGCTCGGCGGCGTCGACGCCAAGTCGGGGCGGGTCGTGGCGGTCGGCAGCCGCGACAAGCAGGGCCTCATCCTCACCGGCCAGGGCAGTTCCTGGACCGTGCAGCAGACCAAGGAGAAGGGCGCGCTCTACGCGGTGGCGAACGGGTTCGCCGTCGGCGACACGGGCGTCGAGCCGCTGATCATGCACTACTCGGGCGGGTCGTGGAAGTCCATGCCGCTGCCCTCGATCCCCGGCGGCTACCTGCGTGACGTGCAGGCCGACAGCGCCAAGCGGGCGGTGGCCGTCGGCGGCGTCTACCGCGGGCCGGGCGACATCTCGCCCCTCATGCTGACCTGGAACGGCAAGCGCTGGCGCGAGCAGCCGCTGCCCGACTCCGCCGCCCGGCTCTACGGCGTGACCGGTGACGGCAAGGGCCGCTACTGGATGGCCGGCTACGACCCGTCGCGGCCCACGGAGCCGTTCATGCTGCGGTGCGAGAAGGGCGACTGCGAGACCATCCGCGGGGTCGCCCAGAAGGACAGGAGCAGCGTGCGGCTCCAGGCGGTGGCCTACCTCGCCGGCAAGGGCGCGGTGTGGGGTGTGGGGCACGCGGTCGACACCCGCGACCGCTACACCGACGTGGTGGAGTCGTTCGCCCCCAAGAGCGTCACCTCGAAGTCCTGACGCCCCGGGGGACCGCCGTCCCGCCTTCCCTTAAAGGAACCTCGGTCACGGCCGGCGGTCCTTCGGCGGACAGGCATGAGCACCGGTTCACGGCGCCGCAGACATCAGGCCAGGGGACCGCACCGCAGACGTCAGGCTGGGCGCGAGGTCAGGGGATGGGCGTCGCGGGCGTGAGGGCCGGGCCGGGGCGGGCGGTCACAGGACGGCGCCGTCGTCCCAGCCCGAGTCGTTGGGGGGCCCGTCGCCCATGCGCACCACCAGCGCCACGAACCCGCCGATGAACGCCGCCACCGCCGTGAACAGCGCCCATCCCTCCATGTGCCAGCTCGCCATCGCGGCGACGAGAAGGTACGCGGGGCCGCCGAACAGCGCCACCCACGCCAGCTTGGTCGTCAGGTCGAGCTTGGGCAGCGGAGGCGGCGGGGGCGGCTCGAAGTGCCCCTCCTCCTCCCCGTCCTCCTCATCCTCGGCGTCCTCGTCGGGCGAGGGCTCCTCGGAGGGTTTCACGACCCGGCGGGTGGGCTCAGGGGGGATGTTCTCGCTGTCCGGCCATGGCTGGTCGGCCGAGTCGCGCTCGGCGGTGTCGTTGAAGGACGCGACGATCTGCCGCCAGACCTCGTCCTCACTCTGGGGCGTCACCTAGATGGGCCTCTCCACAACGATCGCGACTTCCCCCTGGGTGCGATCAGTCCCTCTGCAAGGGTACCGAGGCATGTGTCCGGATGAAGTCGAGGCTCCCGGCAAAGATCCTGTCGGCATCGTTGTCCAGCGTCGCAACATGGTAGCTATCGGTAAGCTCCTCGATCGTGGCCTGCGTGACCTTCTCGCGGATGATCGCCACGCTCGTCGGCTTGACCACGTGGTCCTCCGCGCTGTGGAACACCAGCAGCGGTTGTGTCACCTTCGCCAGGTCCGCCTGCACCAGCGACCATAGCGAGGGCAGCGACGCGGCCGCCTTCACGGGGGTGCGGGCGTAGGCCAGTTCGGTCACGCCGGGCTTCTTGACGTCGTTCGCGACGCCGGCCACCGACGGCACGAACCACCTGATCAGCGGGGCGAGCCTGAGCAGCGGCACGTCGTTGGCGATCGACGGGTTGACCACCACCACGCCGCTGATCGCCGCGCCGTGCACCTCGGCGAGGCGCAGCGCCAGGCAGCCCCCGAGCGACAGCCCCGCCACGAACACATTCTGGCAGCGTCCCTGGAGGTCCGCGAACGCCTTCTCCACCTCGGCGTACCAGTCGTCCCAGCGCGTCCGGTTCATCTCCTGCCACGTGGTGCCGTGACCGGGCTGGCGGGGCAGCGAGACGCTCACCCCGTGCCCGGCCAGGAACTCCCCCCATGGCCGCAGCGACTGCGGGGTGCCGGTGAACCCATGGCAGAGCAGCACACCGACCTGGCCTCCGTCGTGGTGGTAGGGCTCCGCGCCTGGCATGAGCGGCATAACAGCTCCTTGACGGAATTTCATCCCGGAACTGCCCGATCGTCGCACGTTCCGGGGTGTTTGTGCGAGAGCTGATGTAGGAGCATGGCCTTCGGGATGGGAAGATGACTCTGGGTCGCCCGCAACGTGCTGGAGAAGAGGTGCCGGGGTGTTCTACTGGGTGGTCAAGGCCATCTTGAGTCCGTTCCTCCTCGCCATATTCCGGCCGTGGACGGAGGGCGCGGAAAACGTGCCCAAACAGGGGCCCGCGATCCTGGCCGGCAACCATCTGTCGTTCGCCGACCACTTCTTCGGGCCGCTGCAGATCCGTCGCAAGGTCATCTCGCTCGGCAAGGCCGACTACTTCACCGGGCGCGGCATCAAGGGCTTCTTCACCCGCCTGTTCTTCAGCGGCGTCGGCACCGTGCCGATCGACCGCTCGGGCGGCAAGGCCAGCGAGGCGGCGCTCCGCACCGGCCTGCGCATCCTGCGCGAGGGCCACATCCTGGGCATCTACCCCGAGGGCACCCGCTCGCCCGACGGGCGGCTCTACAAGGGCAAGACGGGCGTGGCCCGGCTCGCCCTGGAGTCACGGGCGCCGGTCATCCCGTGGGCGATGGTCAACACCTACGAGATGATGCCGCCGGGGCGGCCGCTGCCCAAGCTCGGCATCCGGCCCGGCGTCAAGTTCGGCAAGCCGCTCGACTTCTCCCGCTACTACGGGATGGAGGACGACCGGCTGGTGCTGCGCGCCGTGACCGACGAGATCATGTACGCGCTGATGGAGCTCTCCGGCCAGGAATACGTCGACAAGTACGCCGCCAGCGCGCGTGTCGAGATGGAGCGCGCCGCGCGCGCGGCTGCCGCCGCCAAGAGCTGACCTCACCTGCGGGAGCGCAGGACCGCCTCGGTCTTCTGCATGGCGGTGGTCATCGCCTGCAGCTCCTCCCGGCTGAGCCGGTCGATCAGATACTCGCGCACGACCTCCACGTGCCCCGGGGCCACCCGTTCCAGGCAGCGCAGGCCCGCCTCGGTGAGCACCGCCAGCACTCCGCGCTCGTCGCCGGGGCATTTGGCACGTTCCACCATGCCGGCCTTCTCGAGCTGGGTGATCTGGTACGTCAGCGCGCTCTTCGACACCACCGCGCCCCTGGACAGCTCGGTCATGCGCATCTGATGTCCGGGGGCTTCGGCGAGCCGTACCAGGATCTCGTACTGCGGGTGCGTCAGCCCGGCCGCGGCCTTGAGCTGCTCCTCGATACGCCGCTCGAGCAGGTGGGAAGTGGACAGGAAGGCGCGCCACGCCGCCATCTCCGTCGCGTCCAGCCATCGGGGGTCTGTCACCGGCCCATTCTACGTGCTGTTCAATTTTGAACGATCGATGCTAGGGTGTGGTTGAAATGTGAACGACTCTCCCAAGGAGCTCCAATGATCGACCAGGCCCGCCCCGTCGTCCTGCTCCTCGCGAGGATCGCCATCGGAGTGATCTTCCTCGTGCACGGCTACCAGAAGTTCGCCACCATGGGGATCGCGGGCACGACCAAGTTCTTCGAGTCCGCGGGCATCCCGCTGGCGTCCGTGGCCGCTCCGGCCGTGGCGGTGCTGGAGGTGGTGGGCGGCCTGGCGCTGATCCTCGGCGCGGCACTGCCGATCGCGGGCGCGCTGCTGGCCCTCGACATGGTGGGCGCCATCGTGTTCGTGCACGCCTCGGGTGGCTTCGCCGTCGGCGAGGGCGGCTACGAGTATGTCCTGGCGCTGGCGGCCGCCAGCCTGGCCATCGGGTTCACGGGCGGGGGCGCGCTGGCCCTCGACAGCGTCCTGGGCCGCCGCCGCAGCGCCGCGGCGGTGGCCGCCTAGCGCACCTCGCCCGCGAACGGACCTCGCGCACGCGGGGTCCGTTCGCGCATCGGGGCCTCAGGACAGGTGGGCGCGGATCTGCGCGATGTGCTCAGGAGTGGTACGGCAGCACCCGCCGATCAACGACGCGCCCGCCTTCTGCCACTCCTTGGCCGCCTGCCCGAACTCCACCGGATCGGCCAGCCCCAGCCACCGCCGGTGCCCCGCGTCCCAGGTCTCGCCCGAGTTGGGGTAGACCACCACGGGCGGCCCGCCTGCCAGGCACGAGATCAGCCCGGGGATGTGCCGCGGCGCGGTGCAGTTGGCGCCCACGGCCACCACCTGCGGGTTTCCGGCGAACAGCGCGGCCGCCTCGCGGATGGGCGTGCCGTCGTTGAGCCGCTCCCCGTCACGGCAGGAGAAGCTCACCCACGCCTTCACCTCGGGCGTGCGGGCCAGCAGCCTGACCAGCGTCCGCGCCTCCGGATATGACGGGATCGTCTCGCAGGCCAGCAGGTCGGCCCCGGCCGAGGCGAGGATCTCCCAGCGCGGCAGATGCCACTCGAACAGGCCCTCCTCGTCGAGGCCGTAGTCGCCGGTGTACTCGGCGCCGTTGGCCAGGTAGGCGCCGTACGGGCCGACCGAGGCCGCCACCAGCCCGCGACCGGCCTCGTCGCGCGCCTGGGCGGCGAGCTCCACCGACAGCCTGATCAGCCGCTCGGCCGTCGCCACGTCCAGCCCGCGCCGCAGGAAGCCCGGGATCGTGGCCTGGTAGCTGGCGGTCGTGGCCACGTCGGCGCCCGCCGCGAAGTAGTCGGCGTGCACGCGCCTGATCAGCTCGGGCTGCTCCAGCAGCAGCCGCGCGGACCAGAGCTCGTCGCCGAGGTCGGCGCCGAGCCGTTCGAGCTGGGTGGACAGGCCGCCGTCCAGGACAAGTGCAGTCACGCATCCAGGGTACGAGCACTCGCGCGGCGCACGGTGCGGCGCCACGATCGGCGCTTCGCACGCCACCGCCACCGGACAGGGTCGCACGCTCGCGCGGCGCCACGATCGGCGCTTCGCATGCCACCGCCACCGGCACGGGCCGAGCGCTCGTACCGCCGAACGGCACGCGCCTCCTACGTGCGCTTCCAGAAGGAGCCGCGGCGACCTGATGAGCCCGGGTCGTCGCCCACGAGGGCCGTGAGGACCTCCACGGCCCGGTCGTGCAGGGCCTGGGCGTCGGCGCCCGGCCGCTCGGCGGACTCCAGCTCGCGGGCCAGCGCCTCCAGCTGCTCGTTCCTGCCGAGGTACGCCGCCAGCGCCGCCAGCCGCGACCCCAGGTCCGCCAGGTACAGCAGATCGGCCACGGGCAGCGCCTTCAGCCGGTCGAGCTCGGCCACCAGTTGCGGCCTGACCGAATCCAGCGGCTGCGCGGGTCTGGGCGACCGGCCACCCGGCCGGCCCCACCCCGGGCCGCGCACCCCGCCACCGGGCACGGAGGGCGCGGGCGCCGCGGGCGGCTGTCCGGGCATCGGGGAGACGCCGAAGCCCTCGGTGGCCCCGGCCGGGCCACCGGCCAGCAGCCCCTGATCCAGGTCGCCGAGGCCCGGCTGCGGGAGATGCATCCGCTGGGCGCCCATCGGCGGGGCGGCCATCACCGCCGCGCGCGCCGTGAAGCCCATCATCGGCGGGGCCTGCGGCGGCTCCCAACCGCTCGGTGGTTCGACCGGCTGGATGACGCGGTGTTCCGGAGCGCCCTCGGCGACCTGCCTGGTGTCGATCGCCACGTACGCGGTGAAACGGCAGAGCACGCCGTACTCGAGCGAGGTCCGTACGATCCTGGGCTCCAGGTCGTGCTCGCCCATGGCGTACCGGTCCTCGAGCTCGCGCAGGTGCGCGCGGGCCCAGACGGCGCGGATGGCCGGACTGTCCACCGTCACGCCCGTGACCTGCTCCTCCCACGGCCCGTCCGCGGCCATCCCGCGTACGGTCAGCGAGGAGCCCTCGCGACAGCGCCCGTACACGCGCAGCGGCACCCCGGGGAAGATCGACCCCAGATGGGTGACCGTGCCGGGTTCGACGTCGAGGCCCTTGAGCGAGAGGTCGGTCACCAGGGGAGCGCCGATCCTGCGGTGGATCTGCTCCATGGCGGCGTCCAGCCGGTCCTCCGACTCGACCAGCTCGCACCGGCCCGCGCCGAGCCCGGCGAGGCGGCCGAGGAAGCCGGCGTTCACGGCGCGGTCGATGCCGACCGTGTGCACGCGCATCGCCGACAGCGCGCCGCCGACCTGCTCCAGGATCTGGTCCTCGTGGCCCACCTGGCCGTCGGTGACCAGCACCACGACGCGTTCGCGCCCGTCGCGGGAGCCTAGGAGCGCGATGGCCCGGCGCAGCGGCTCCAGCAGCTCGGTGCCGCCCCGGGCGTCCACGCGGGCGAGGTGTTCGACGGCGCGGTACCGGTTGCGGTCCGACGCCTCCACCAGCCCCTCGAACGCCTCCTCCACCACGGAGTCGAACGTCAGCACCGCGAACCTGTCCTGCTCGGTCAGCGTGTCGACGATGCGGGCGGCGGCCCTGCGCGCGGTGACCATCTTCCAGCCGCCCATGCTGCCCGAGCGGTCGAGCACCAGCACCAGGTCGCGCGGCGTGCGCGTGGACTGAAGCGGCGGCGGCACGACGGTGAGCGCGAACGTCCCGCGCCCGTCCAGTTGCAGCGACGTGGACGCGTCGAACGACATCCGCAGGATGAAGTCGCGGTCGAGCCGCTCGCCCGGGCGCAGCCGTACCGTGTCGCCCTCCTCCTCGACCACGTGCAGGCTGGAGGCCAGCTCGCGCAGCTCGAGCCCGGCCGCGTCCACGGTCGCGCGCAGCGACAGGCGCACGGGGTCGGGGAAGCCGGGCAGCAGGACGGGCGGGCTGATCCGGGACGCGTCGGGCACGGCGTCGGTGTCGGGCGCGGCCCCGTCGCCGACGGGCGGGCCGTCGATGGGGCTGCCCGGGATGTAGCGCGGGGCCACGACCAGCGGGAAGCGGAACGTGGCCGCGCCGTCCTCGTACGGCAGCGGCTGGCTCATGGTCAGCCTGACCGAGACGCGCTCGCCGGGCAGGATGTTGCCCACCCTGATCGTGAACACGTCGGGCCGGTCCTCCTCGGCGATCGCCGCCCGCCTGCCCTCGCGCAGCGCCTGGTCGTAGTCGGCCCTGGCCTGGGCGCGCTCTTTCAGCACGCCCTCGACGACCCGGTCGTCGGCCTCCATCCTGAACGCGGTGACGGCCGCCCTGTCAGGCAGCGGGAAGACGTACGTGGCCTCGAGCGTGACGTCGAACGGGTTCCTGAACCCCTGCGTGACCTCGACCCCGGCGATGAGCCCTGAGATGTCGGCGGCCACGTCCACGCTCTCCAGCGGCAGGTTGCCGCGTTCCGTCCGCAGCGCGCCGAACCCGGCCTCCGGCACCGGCAGGCACCGTGCGGGCTCCAGCGAAGTGATGTTCATCTGAGTTCCCTCTCTTCGAGCACCGCGAGCAGCGGCGCCGCCGCCGCGAGCACCGCCTGAACGTCCTCCTCGGAGGGGACCCGGCCCGCGTCCAGCACGAGCCGCACCCCGTCCGCCAGCCTGACCCCTGTGACCACCGGGGCAGCCGGTCCCTCGTGGGCCGCCCCTTGACCGGGAGCCCATGGACCAGTTGTCCCTTGACCAGTAGTCCCTTGACCAGTAGTCCCTTGACCAGTAGTCCCTTGACCGGCCGCCCCCGGAGCCCGTGCGGCCGCCTGCCCGTGCCGATCAGCCCAGAACCGCCCCCTGGTGTGCTCCCCACCGGCCCGCGCTGCGCCGTCTCCGGGGTACTCGGCGCCGGTCGTGGCCTGTGCCACGTCGTCATCGGCCCACATCGCATCAAGCTCGGCCGCACTGCGCTCCGTCGCGTCAGGCTGGGCGGGGTCAGGCTGAGCCGCGCTGCGCTCGGGCGCGTCGGGCTGGGTGGTGTCGCGCTGAGCCGCGCTGGGGTCGGGCGCGTCGGGCTGGGCGGTGTCGCGCTCAGTCGCGCGCCGCTCGGTCGCACCGTGCTGGGCATCCCGGCGCTCGACGGTGCTGTGCTTGCCTGCGGCGCTGCCACGCTCGGCATCGGTGCCGGTAGCAGCGCCTGCATCGTCCGTTCGGGCATCGGTGCCCGGTCCGGCGCCGTCGTGAGCGGCGCGGGTGTCGCGTCGCGGATCGGCGTGCGTGGCACCGGTGCCGTCGTGCGTGGCGTCGGCTTCCGGCCTCGCGTGGTAGGCGGCCGCCGGCCCGTGCCTCAGCGGCGCCTCGCCGTGCAGCGCGTCCTCCAGCCAAGCCGCCCCACCGGTGCTGGGCGCCGCGTCCGCCCGAGGTGTCGTGTCCGGCCTCGGAGCGGCGGCCGGTCTCGGGGTGGCGCCCGGCCCGACGGCGATGTCAGGTCCCAGCGCGTCGCTCGACGTCATGGGTCCCGGGCTGGAGTGGGAGGGCCCGTCCGGTGAGCCGGGGGCGGGGGCCAGACCGGCCGTGGCCTCCAGCATGCGGTCCGTGGCGCCGGTCAGGGCCGCCTGGATCTGGGCGATCGAGTGGCCGGCCGCCTGCAGGCGCTTGACGGCCACGAGCTGCAGCAGGTGTCTCCGGCCGTACTGGGCGATCCTGCCACGCCTGGTCAGAGGCGGGTCCACCAGGCCGATCGTCGTGTACCACCTGATCAGCCGCTCTCCGGGCACGTCGCGGACCCGGCCGTTGGCAGGTGCCGCGCCGCTGCGCAGGGCGCGCGCCGCGTGCTCGGCCAGTTCGCCGATGGTCCAGGTGTCGCTCATACCTCCACCATGACACTGTCATTATTACACTGTCAACAACAGCATGGAATGCCCGCTCGGTCGTTGTCGTTCTAAATAGGGAAAGTCCTACTTACAGGGGAGGAATGCGACATGGCTGTGATTACCGGCCCCCTTGCGGGCGAGGCCAAGAACACCGTCGCGGAGGCTCTGCAGGGCGCCCTGGTCGATCTCATCGACCTCTCGCTGGTCGCCAAGCAAGCACACTGGAACCTCATCGGCCCGCACTTCCGCTCGATCCATCTCCAGCTCGACGAGCTCACCGACCTGGCCAGAACGCACATGGACACCGTCGCAGAACGCGCCGTCGCGATCGGCGCCAACCCGGACGGCCGTTCCGCCACGGTCGCCAGGGCCACGAAGCTCCAGCAGCCGGAGTCCGGCTGGCTGGAGGACGGCAAGGTGGTGGCGATGATCACCGGCCTTCTGGACGGCGTCAGCAAGCGGATGCACGAGCGTGTCCGGACGACCGAGGAGGCCGACCCGGTCAGTCAGGACCTGCTCATCGCGGTGGCGCAGGACATCGACAAGCAGCACTGGATGTTCCAGGCCATGGCCTGATCCGCACGGGCCTGATCCGCACTGACCTGACCTGCCGGAAAGCCCGGGAGCCCGTTCGGGGCCCCGGGCTTCGGCACGCCGGACGGCAGCACGTTTGCGCAGAGTTTGATGTCGCGAGTCCCTGTCATTCATGTCGGTGCGGTCGACTAGCGTGGCACCTAGAGGGAGGCCCCACGATGTCCCACAAGACTCTCCTCCGCACGGGCCCGCTCTGGCGGGGCGGCACCAGCCCGTACGGTCCGCTCGGCCTGCCGGGCGCGGACGGCCTCGCGCTGCCCGCCGGCTTCACCGGCAGGGTGGTGGCCACTTCGGGCCAGAAGGTCGCCGGGCTGACCTGGCACGCCGCTCCCGACGGCGGCGCCTGCTTCCCCGACGGCGCCGGCTGGATCTACGTGTCCAACTCCGAGCTCCCGCTGCTCGGCGGCGCCTCGGCGCTGCGCTTCCGGCCCGACGGCACGGTCGGCGACGCGTACCGCATCCTGTCGGGCACCGACCTCAACTGCGCGGGTGGCGCCACGCCGTGGCACACCTGGCTGTCGTGCGAGCTCGGCGACCGCGGCCGCGTCTTCGAGTGCGACCCCTACGGCGCGCGGGCCGCGCGCCCCCGCCTGGCCATGGGCCGCTTCAGGCACGAGGCCGCCGCCTGCGACCCGGAGCGGCGCGTGATCTACATGACCGAGGACGAGCCCGACGGCTGCTTCTACCGGTTCAGGCCCGGCGACTGGGGCGACCTGACGGAGGGCACGCTCGAGGTCCTGTGCTCGGCGGGGCGCTGGCAGGCGGTGCCGTCACCGGCGGCCCTGGTCACGGCGGCCCGCCACCAGGTCGAGGACGCCCGCCACTTCGACGGCGGCGACGGCTGCCACTACGCGGGCGGCGTGTGCTACTTCACCACCAAGGGCGACACGGGCCTGTGGGCCTACGACGCGCAGACCGCCACGCTCGACCGGCTCTGCGAGGGCGTGCGCGCCATCACCGCCGCTCCCTCGGGCGACCTGTACGTGGCCAGGGAGACGACGGAGATCGACGTCATCACCCCCGACCGCGCGGTCACGCCGTTCCTCAGGCTCGAGGGGCGCCCAGGGGCGGAGCTGACCGGGCTGGCCTTCTCGCCGGGCGGCGAGCGGCTCTACTTCTCGGCCAGGCGCGGCCGCGCCGAGGGCCACACGTTCGAGGTGGCGGGGCCGTTCCGCGCCTGATCAAGCGGTCAGATAGCGCACCAGCATGACCTTCAGCTCCGCCACCAGCTCCGCGCCGCGCTCGGGCGGCGCGGAGGTCACCAGCGGCATCACCGCCTTCACCATGGCCACCGCCATCGTCCCCATCAGCGCCGCGCGCTCCTCCGGCAGGCCGGGGGAGCGGCGGCGCAGCATGGCGGCGACCTGCCGGGAGATGTCGGCGTGGAGACGCTGCGACGCCGCGGCCAGCTGATCGCCCGTCGCCGTCCCGTACAGCAGCGACCAGTACGCCGGTGACGCGCTCTTGAACCGGACGCTCTCGTCCACGAGCTGCCCCACCAGCGCCTCCAGCGGCACCTCCGGGGTGACGGCGGCCAGCCGGGCGGCCCAGAACTCCTGGCGGTCGACCGTGTAGCGGGCCACCAGCCCGTCCAGGATCTCCTCCTTGTTGCGGAAGAACTGGTACAGCGACCCCGGGGACATCTCCGCCCGCGCGGCGACGTGGTTCGTCGTCATGTCCGGATAGCCCACCTCGGCGATCACCGACTCGGCGGCGTCGAGGATCTCCGCCATGCGCTTCAGGCCACGCGCCTGCCGGCGGACCGTGCGTTCAGGCATGGGTCTCCTCGTTGACAAATGCGAGCATTTACTTGTATTTCTGGTTCGGCAACGAAACACGAGCAGTTTACCGGGTTTGCTTGACGGGGAGGCGAACATGGCGATGAACACGCAGGTCCGGCCGGCTCGCGAGGAGACGGGCGGCCCGCCGCTGCGCCGGCTGGGCTTCCTCCTCGTACGCCGCCGCAGGATCGTGCTGGCGCTGTCCGCCGTCGTGCTCGTCGTGGCCGCGGCGCTGGCGGCGGGGGCGGTGCCGCGGCTGTCGCTGGCCAGGTTCGAGGCGCCCGGGAGCGAGTCCGACCGGGCGCAGGCCGAGCTGGGCCGGCGCTTCGGCACCGGCAGCCCCGACCTGGTCTTCCTGGTGACCAGCAGGAACGGCACCGTGGACGACCCAGCCGTCGAGGCCGAGGGCAGGGAGCTGACGGCGCGGGTCGCCGCGCAGGAGGGCGTCGCCGAGTCCGCCTCGTACTGGACCCGGGGCAGGCCCGCCACCCTGCGCAGCGAGGACGGCAAGCACGCGCTGATCGTGGTGCGCATCCCGGGGGACGCCGGTCACGTGCGCGCGCGGGTCCTGCCCCGGCTCGTGCCCGAGATCACCAAGGGCACCGGCCTGCTCCAGGTGCGGGCCGGGGGAGGGGAGGAGGTGTTCAGGGAGACCGTGCCGCTGGCCAGGCAGGACTTCGTACGGGCCGAGCTGGTCATCTTCCCGCTGGCGTTCGTGCTGCTCTGGCTCTACCAGCGGCGGGTCATGGCGGCCCTGGTGCCGATCCTCGCGGGGGTGCTCGCGATGGTGGCCGGCCTGGCGCTCCTGCGAGGCGTCCTGCTGTTCGCCGATATTTCGACGTTCGCCCTCAACCTGACGCTGGCCATGGGGCTCGGGCTCGGCATCGACTACTGCCTCTTCGTGATCCAGCGCTTCCGCGAGGAGACGCGGCGCGGCGCGGACCGGGCGAGCGCGGTCGCCGGCGCCGTGGAGCACGCGGGGCGGACCGTGCTGTTCAGCGGGCTCACCGTGGCCGCGTCGCTGGCCGTGCTGTTCGCGCTGCCGTTCGACTTCCTGCGCTCCTTCGCGTACGCGGGCATCGCCGTCGTCATCGGCGGCCTGTTCGCGGCGGTCATCGTGCTGCCCGCGGCGCTCGCCTCGATCGGCGGCACGATGCTGCCCAGGCGCACGGGGCCCGAGCGGACGGGGCCCGAGCGGGCCGCCGGGTTCTGGCACGCGCTGGCCACCAGGGTGATGCGCCGGCCCCTGGTCCTCGGCGGGCTGGCCATGGCGGTGCTGCTGCTGCTCGCCTCGCCGTTGCTGGGGCTGCGCTTCGGCGCGGCGGATGATCGCATCCTGCCCCCGGAGGCGTCGTCCCGGCAGACGCAGGAGGTCATCCGCGAGTCCTTCCCCGCGGAGGAGACCGACGTCATCCAGATCGTCGCGAAAGATCGGGCGCCGGGTGATATTTCGGAGTATGCCGCGACGCTTTCCCGCCTGCCCGGCGTCGCCCAGGTCGACTCCGCCGCGGGCTCGTTCGCGGGCGGCCGGCGGGCGGGCGACGGCGACCCGCGCAGGTTCCAGGGGCAGGGCGCGTGGCTCTCCGTGGTCCCGTCCGGCGAGGCGCTGGCAGGCGACCCCGTGCGGCTCGTGGCGGCCGTACGCGCCGTCGAGCCGCCCTTCGAGGTCCTCGTCGGAGGCTACCCGGCCGAGCTGGCCGACTACCGGGCCTCGGTCGTCGACCGGCTCCCGCTGGTGCTGGCCCTCATGCTCGGCGTCACGTTCCTGGTCCTGTTCGGGATGACGGGCAGCCTGATCCTCCCGATCAAGGCGTCGCTCATGAACCTCCTCAGCCTGGGCGTCATGTTCGGGGCCGTCGTCTGGGTCTTCCAGGACGGCAACCTCTCCGGCCTGCTCGGCTTCACCCCGACGGGCACTCTCGACCCCAGCATCCCGATCCTGATGCTCTGCGTCGCGTACGGCCTGTCGATGGACTACGAGGTGTTCCTGCTCTCCCTCATCAAGGAGGAGTACGACAGGACGGGCCACACCGAACAGGCCGTGGCCACCGGCCTGCAGCGGGGCGCGCCGCTGATCACGGCCGCCGGCGGCATCCTGGCGCTCACGTTCGCCGCGTACGCCACGGCGCGGGTGACGTTCGTGCAGATGCTCGGCGTCGGCATGGCGGTGGCCGTGCTGGTGGACGCCACCGTGATCAGGGCGGTGCTGGTGCCGAGCCTGATGCGCCTGGCGGGCCCGCTCAACTGGTGGCCTAGAGGTCGCGCGACCACACCTGCTCGGTGACCTCGACCCCGTTCTCCGTCCCGGTCTCCTCCGACTCCAGCTCGAACCCGGCCGCCTGGTAGATGCGCCGCGCGCTCACCAGGCAGTCGCGGGTCCACAGCGTCATCCGCTTGTACCCCTCCGCCCGCGCGTGCCGCAGGCACTCCTCCACGAGCCGCCGCCCGATCCCGAGCCCCCGGGCGGACGGCTCCACCAGGAGCATCCGCAGCTTGGCCGTCGTCTCGTCCTGGCGTACGCAGAACACGCACCCGGCCCGCTCCCCGTCCACCTCGGCGATCCACCCCGCGTCGCGCGAGAAGTCCAGCTCGCCGACGATCCTGGCGACGAGCTGCTCGAAGTCGGTGCCCCAGCCGTACTCGCGGGCGTAGAGGTCGCCGTGCCGGAAGGCCACCCAGCCGAGGTCGCCGGTGCGCGGGGGCCTGATCACATAGGCGCGCGGCCCGTCCCCGGACCCCAGCAGGCGTCTGATCTGGGCCATGCTGACGACCAGCCGCTCCTGGCTCTCGTCCGGCAGCCCGGCCAGCAGCCGCTCGATCTCCCCGGCCGAGCGCTCGTCGAGCGATCGGAACGTCTGTGCGCCCGCGGGCGTGAGCCGTACGAGCTGCTTGCGCGCGTCCGACGCCGAGCGCTCGCGCGAGAGCAGCCCGTCGGCGTCCAGGCGGGTCAGAATCCTGCTGAGATAGCCCGCGTCCAGGTCGAGCAGGGTGCGCAGCTCCCCGGTCTCCATCGCCTCGGCGTGCGCCAGCTCGAACAGCACCCGCACCTCGGTCAACGAGTACGGCGAGTCGAGCAGGCCCGCCTGCAGCACGCCGATCACTTTCGTATAGAACCGGTTGAAGGCCCTGATCTCAGAGACTCTTGCCTCTGTCAATGAATTCATTGCTCTAGTCAACCATGGAAGGATCCCGGCTGTGAAGCAGGTCTATGTAGGCGGATACGGCCCAGGCATCTGCGCGCTCGGCGGCGGGCTGCTCGCCCGGGTCGCGTCGCCGTCGTTCCTGGCCGCCCATCCCACCCTGCCGGTGCTGTACGCGGCGGGCGAGCTCCGGCGCGGCTGGCTGACCGCGTTCCAGACCGGGCAGACCCTCAGGCCGCTGGACGAGCGGCCGAGCGAGGGCGACAGCCCGTGCCACGTCGCCGTGGACCCGACGGGCAGCGTGCTCGCGGCGACCGACTACGGCGACGGCACGGCCGTCATCTACCGCCTCGACTCCCGGGGCGCGTTCGACGGCGATCCGATCGTCCTGCCCCACAAGGGCTCCGGCCCGAACAAGGACCGCCAGGAGGGATCGCACGCCCACCAGGCCGTCTTCCACGACGGGATCCTGCACGTCTCCGACCTCGGCACCGACGAGATCCGCCGCTACCGCTACGACGGCACCCCCCTGGAGCCCATCGCGATGAACCCGGGCACGGGCCCGCGCCACTTCGCGTTCATCGGCTCCCGCCTGTACGTGGCGGGCGAGCTCGACGGCACCGTCACCCTCATCGACGGCGAGCGCCGCACCGTCGTCCCCGCCTCCCGCGAGGACGTCGAGAACTGCCCGTCCCACCTCCAGGTCGAGGGCGATCTGGTGTACGTCGCCAACCGCGGCCCCAACACGATCACGGTGCTGCGCGCCGCGGACCTGTCGCCCGTGGCCGAGGTGTCGTCCGGCGGCGACTGGCCGCGGCACTTCGCCATCGACGGGACCACCATGTACGTGGCCAACCAGCAGTCGAACGCCGTCACCCTCCTCGAGCTCAAGGACGGCGTTCCCCAGCCCTCCGCCCGGGGGTACGAGGTCGAACGCCCGTCCTGCGTGCTGATCATGTAAGGAGTTGGCCAAGTCGCCGCCCGCCGGGGCGGTCCGGCCACGACCATGAGCGGGTGCGAAAGGTCCTCGTCCTACTCCTTCTCGTGGCCGGGTGCGGCGGAATGCCCCCGGCCCCTGCCCCGGCCCCTGTCCCCAGGCCGGGCACACCCCGCCCCTCCTCCACCACGGACGTGCAGGAGTCGTGGCGCATCAGCGAGCGCGGCGCGGAGCACGAGATCGAGGGCTACGCCGACCAGGTGAGCGTCCTGCCGGGCGAGCGCTTCCACCTGCGCGTCTCCACGACCGCGCCGCGCTTCTCCGCCAGTGCCTTCCGCATGGGCGCGAACCCGGCCAAGGTCTGGGAGTCGCCCGAGGTCAAGGGGGTGCGCCAGGCGCCGATGAAGGTCGTGGGCGGCCCGAGCGCCGGCACGGTCACCGCCGCGCACTGGCGCCCCTCGCTCACCGTGGACACCGCGGGCTGGCCGGAGGGCGCCTACCTGATCAGGCTCGACGCCTCCACCGGGGCCCAGCGCTACGTCCCGATCACCGTGCGCTCGGACTCCACCGCCGGCCGCGTGGTGATCCTGAACGCGGTCACGACCTGGCAGGCGTACAACCTGTGGGGCGGCCGGAGCCTTTACCAGGGCGCCGGCGGGTTCGCCGGCCGCTCCCGCGCCGTCACCTTCGACCGCCCCTACGACCGCGACGGCGCCCGGCTCTTCCTGGACTTCGAGAAGGACGCGCTGGCCGTGGCCGAGCAGAGCCACGTGCCGCTGGCGTACCTGACGGACCTCGACCTCAAGCCGGGCGTGCTCGACGGCGCCCGCGCGGTCGTCTCCCTGGGCCACGACGAGTACTGGTCGCCCGGCATGCGCGCCGTCGTCACCAAGGCCAGGGACAGCGGCACGAACCTGGCCTTCCTCGGCGCCAACGCCGTCTACTGGCGGATCGCGATGCACGGCAGGACGCTCGCCTGCGACAAGGAACGGCTCTGCACGCTGTGGCGGGACTCGCGTCCGGAGAGCGCGCTGGTGGGGCAGATGTACGACTGCTTCCCCGCCGAGGGCGTCTACCGGGTGACCCGGCCGGGCCACTGGATCTTCGCCGGCACCAAGGGCGGGAGCTTCCCCGGGATGGTCGGCGTGGAGGCCGACAAGGTGTCGCGGGGGTCGCCGGGGAACGTCCGGGTGCTGGCGGAGTCGCCGTTCTCCTGCGGCGGGCGGGCGACCGTCTCCCACAGCACCTACTACGTGGCGCCCAGCGGGGCAGGGGTGTTCGCGTCGGGGACGATGCGCTGGGTGTGCGCGCTGCGGGGACGCCGGTGCGGGCACGGCGTGCCCGACCGCGCCGCCGCCTTCACCCGGCGCGCCACGATCAACCTCCTGACCCGTTTCGCCAAGGGCCCGGCCGGCGCCCCATGACGCGGCCGTCAGCCCGTGACCGCCGGGTGGTGGGAGGCCAGCTCGACGGCCGCGCGCCACCGCTCGTAGGCGGCGTCGTCACGGGCGCCGGGCACGAAGCGCCGCTCGAGCTGCCAGGTCTTGCGCAGATCGGACTTCGACCCCCACACCCCGGAGCCCAGCCCGGCCAGGAAGGCCGCTCCGAGCGCCGTGGTCTCCTGGAGGGCCGGGCGCTCCACCGCCGCGCCGAGCTGGTCGGCCTGCAGCTGCATGAGCAGGTCGTTGGAGCTGGCGCCGCCGTCGGCCTTGAGCACCGGCACGGCGCCGCCGGTCATCGCCTCGACCACGTCCCGCACCTCGAACGCGATCGCCTCCAGCGTGGCCCTCACCAGGTGGGCCCGCGTGGTGCCGCGCGTGATCCCGGTGATCAGCCCGCGCGCGTGGGGGTCCCAGTGCGGCGCCCCCAGCCCCGTCAGGGCCGGTACGAACACCACGCCCCCGCTGTCGGGCACCGTGCGCGCCAGCGCCTCCGACTCCGACGCCGTGCCGATCAGCCCCAGCCCGTCGCGCAGCCACTGCACGGCCGCCCCGGTCACGAAGATCGACCCCTCCAGCGCGAACGTGCGCTCGCCCGACGGCGTCTGCCAGGCCACGGTGGTCAGCAGCCCCTCCTCGGACCTGACGATCTCCCCGCCCAGGTTGGCCAGCACGAACGACCCCGTGCCGTAGGTGCACTTCACGTCGCCCACGTCGAAGCACGTCTGCCCGAACAGCGCCGCCTGCTGGTCGCCGGCCACCCCGCTGATCGGCAGCTCCAGCCCCAGGAAGGCGGAGGGCTCGGTGCGGCCGAGCGGCCCGTAGTTGGGCACGATCTCGGGCAGGGCGTGCTCGGGCACCCCGAACAGCTCGCACAGCTCGGGCTCCCAGGTGCCGGACGCGAGGCCGTACAGGAGGGTGCGGGAGGCGTTGGACGGGTCGGTCACGTGCCGCGCGCCCCCCGTGAGCCTGGCGATGAGGTAGGAGTCGACCGTGCCGACGGCGACGTTGCCGGTCTCGACGCCCTCCCACACGCCCTCTTCGTGCTCGGCCAGCCAGGCGAGCTTGGAGGCCGTGAAGTACGGGTCGAGCCGGAGCCCGGTCAGCTCCGACACGCGCGCCTCGTGACCCGCCTCCCGCAGCCGCCAGCACATCTCGGCGGTGCGCCGGTCCTGCCAGACGATGGCCCGGCACGGGGCGGCCAGCGTGCGCCGGTCCCACAGGACGGCGGTCTCGCGCTGGTTGGTGAGCCCGACACAGGACGGCGAGCCGGAGGCGCGGCTCAGCGCCGCGCTGCACGCGGAGAGCGTGGCCTGCCAGATGTCCTCGGGGTTGTGTTCGACCCAGCCGGGCGAGGGAAAATGTTGCCTGAACTCCTCGTAGCCCATTGACTCGATTTGCCCGTTATCGGTGACAACGAGCGCGGTCACCCCCGTTGTCCCGGCATCGATGGCCAACACACTCACGAGATCTCCTCGCAATCCATGTTTATGTCGTGGAGCTGTGCGTTTGGTCTAGACCACTGCCCGTGGCGGCGGGCACAATGCGAGTCTGACATCAAGGTGACCCCCATCGGGAGGAACCCGCATGCGTATCGGAGTGCTCACCGGAGGCGGCGACTGCCCCGGTCTCAACGCTGTGATCAGGGCTGTCGTGCGTAAGGGGGTGAGCGTCTACGGTCATGAATTCGTCGGCTTCCGTGACGGATGGCGCGGCCCGCTCGAAGGCGACACGATGCCGCTCGACATCCAGGCCGTGCGGGGCATCCTGCCACGCGGCGGCACCATACTCGGCTCCTCCCGCACCAACCCGATAAAGATCGAGGGCGGGGTTGACCGAATCAAGGAGAACCTCGCCGCCACCAGTGTCGACGCCTTGATCGCCATCGGCGGCGAAGACACGCTGGGCGTGGCCAAGCAGCTGTACGACCGCGACGTCAACGTGGTGGGCGTGCCCAAGACCATCGACAACGACCTGTCGGGCACCGACTACACCTTCGGCTTCGACACCGCCGTCAACATCGCGACGGAGGCCATCGACCGCCTCCACACCACCGCGGAGTCCCACCACAGGGCGCTCATCTGCGAGGTCATGGGGCGCCACGCGGGCTGGATCGCGCTGCACGCGGGCATGGCGGGCGGCGCGAACGTCATCCTCATCCCGGAGCGGCCGTTCGACATCGACCGGGTCTGCGAATACGTCGAGTCCCGCTTCCGCACCCGCTACTCACCGATCATCGTGGTCGCCGAGGGCGCCCACCCGATCGAGGGCCAGATGGAGCTGCAGACGGGCGAGCTCGACGCGTTCGGCCACGTCCGGCTGGGCGGCATCGGCGAGATGCTGGCCAAGGAGATCGAGAAGCGCACCGGCAAGGAGGCCCGCACCACGGTGCTCGGCCACATCCAGCGCGGCGGCACCCCGACGGCCTACGACCGGGTGCTGGCCACCAGGTTCGGGCTGCAGGCCATCGACGCGGCCCACGAGGGCGACTACGGCAAGATGGTCGCGCTGCGCGGCACCGAGATCGTCCGCGTCGGGCTCGACGAGGCCACGGCCGAGCTCAAGACCGTGCCCGTCTCGCGTTACGCCGAGGCGGAGGTCTTCTTCGGCTAGCTGAAAGCGGCTTGCAAGCGCGCGGCCGTACCTTATGGACCAGCGGGATCACCGCTGCGAGGGTACGGCTTGCGCCGCGGCGAGTAGGCGGCCCACCACGCGTCGCAAGCCGTACCTGGAGATAGCTCAACCGCGGGGCGTGCCGAAGAGATCCACTTCCGGCGCGCCCTCGTCGTTCTCACGCATCCGCGCCTTGTACGCAGCCTCGCTGCGCAGCTCCTTCTCCGACGGAGACAGCAGGACGGTGAGCAGCAGGCCCACGGTGATCACGCTGATGCCGACGATCAGCGGCAGGAGGAGGTCGATGGCCCTGGCGCCGGGGACGGGCATCATCTCCGGCAGCATGGTCACCGACATCGAGTACATCCCCGTGTAGTGCATCCCCGAGACCGCCACGCCCATGACCAGGGCCGCGCCGCCGATCCTGAGTGCGCCCCTGACCCGCAGCGTGAACCAGAGCGCCACGGTCGCCGCCCCGATCGCGATCAGGACCGAGAGGGAGACCACCGCCGGGTCGTAGGAGACGTGGGCGGACATGTTCATCGCGGCCATGCCGAGGTAGTGCATGCTCGCCACGCCGACGCCGGTCAGGACGCCGCCGCCGAGCAGGAACCCCAGTCGCTCCCCGCCGTGCGAGGCGAGGAAGAGCCCCACCCCCACGAAGACGACGGCGATGAGCGCCGACAGGGCGGTGAGCGGGACGTCGTAGCGGATCACCGAGCCGTTCACCGAGAAGCCCAGCATGGCGATGAAGTGCATCGTCCAGATGCCCGTGCCGCCTATCGCCAGGGCCGCCCCCGCCAGCCAGTAGCCGGCCTCGCGCCCGCCGGCGAGGCGGGCTCTGGAGGTCAGCAGCAGTCCGAGCATGGAGCCCACGCTGGACATGACGTACGCCAGCACGGGCGTTAACAGCCCGAAAGAAAAATGGTCGATCGGCGACATGACCCCCACCCATCCCTACGCACCGATAAGGGAGTATGAGCGGAGAGTCGTCGCGTGCGCAACTATCTTCTGCGTGCCTGCATGGCCCGGCGCGGCTGGGGCATCGGCGCGGGCGGCGCGGGGTAGGCGAGCTGCTGCTCCTGGGCGGTACGACGGCGCAGCTCCAGCTTGGCCACCAGCTCCGCGTCCTCGTGCATCTCCTCCTCGGACGGCGAGAGGATCACCATGAGCAGCATGGTCAGCGTGATCAGGCTGATCACGGTCATGAGGGGCACCAGGAAGTCGAGCGCGTCGGCGCCGGAGACCGGGCCGGGCTCGGGGTCGACCGTCACGCGCATCGCGTAGATGCCGGTGTAGTGCATGCCCGACACGGCCACGCCCATGACCAGGGCGGCGAGGGCGATCCAGACGGTCTTCTTCACCCGGAGCGTGAACCACAGCGCCACCGTCGCGGCCACCACCGCGATGGCCACGGAGGCGGCCACGGTGAGGCGGTCGTAGGAGACGTGGGCGGACATGTTCATCGCGTACATGCCCAGGTAGTGCATGGAGGCCACGCCGAGGCCCGTCAGCAGGCCGCCGCCGAGCAGGGCCAGGACGCGGCCGCCGCCGTACGAGACCAGGAACAGGCCGGTGCCCACGACCACGATGGCCACCAGGGCCGAGGCCGCGGTGAGCCACACGTCGTACTTGATCTGGGTGCCCTCCACCTGGAAGCCCATCATGGCGATGAAGTGCATGACCCAGATGCCGGTGCCGCCGATCGAGACGGCCGCGCCGAGCAGCCAGCGCACCCGGGAACCGCCGCGAGAGGCGTGCGCCTGTGCGGTGAGCCGCAGTCCGAGCATCGACCCGATGCACGACATCACGTAGGCGAGCAGCGGTGTCAGCAGGCCGTAGGTGAAATGATTTACAGCGGTGGTCATCTATCGGTTCCTTGCAATTAGGGGTCGCCGGATTGTTTCATCCTGCATGTCCTATTCGCATGGATAACGCGACTATCTGTCAAGTTGCCCTGTCGAGAACGTGAGAGGGGCTCATGGCGATCGAGGGGCCGTTCTGGCGGGCGATCGCGGTGTTCCGCGTCGCATCCCTCGTGTACGCGGCCGCGCTGATGGCCCAGAACCGCGGCTACGAGCACCCGGTGCTGGGCTGGCTGGTCATCGGCGTGATGGCGCTGTGGACGGCGGGGGCGACGTTCGCCTACTCGGCCGAGTCGCTGCGCCGCTGGCCGCTGCTGGCGATGGACCTCCTGGTGACGATGGCGTGCCTGCTGGCCTCCCCGTACGTCGAAGGCGCCGGCCAGGGCGCCAAGGGCACCATGCCCGTCCCCGCGACCTGGATAGCCGGTCCCGTGCTGGCCTGGGCGGTGCACGGGGGCAGGCGGCTGGGGGCGGTGGCGGCGGCCGTCGTCGCGGCGGGTGACCTGTGGCTGCGCGTACGCACCCACGAGTCGCCCATCCCGATCAACGGCGCCGTCCTGCTCTTCCTGGCGGGCGTGGTGGTCGGCCACGTGGCCCGGCTGGCGAGGCAGGCCGGGGAGCGCATGCAGCGGGCCATCGAGATGGAGGCCGCCCAGCGCGAACGCGACCGGCTGGCCCGCGACATCCACGATTCGGTCTTACAAGTGCTGGCGCTGGTCCAGCGGCGCGGGCGTCAGATCGGCGGCGAGGCGGCGGAGCTGGGCCGCCTGGCGGGCGAGCAGGAGGCCGCCCTGCGCGACCTCATCACGGCCGGCCCGCCGGCTTCGGGAGCGACCGACCTGCGCACCTTCCTGCTGCGGTACGGCTCGCCCACGGTCACGGTCTCCACCCCGGCGACCCCGCTGGTACTGCCGGCGGCGGTGGCCCGGGAGCTCGCGGCGGCGGTCGGGGCGGCCCTGGACAACGTCCGCGCCCACTGCGGCCCGGGGGCCCGCGCCTGGGTGCTGGCGGAGTCCGGCGAGGGCACGGTGACCGTCAGCATCAGGGACGACGGGCCCGGCATCCCGGACGGACGCCTGGACGAGGCGGCGGCCGACGGCCGCATGGGTGTCGCCCGGTCCATCCGGGGGCGCGTGGCCGAGCTGGGGGGCGAGGTCTCGATCGTCAGCGTCCCGAGCCAGGGCACCGAGATCGAGATCACCCTCCCCACTTGACCTCGCCGCCTGACCTCGCCGCCTGACCGCGCAGCCTGACCGCGCAGCCTGACCGCGCAGCCTGACCGCGCAGCCTGACCGCGCAGCCTGGCCTGCCGCTTGGCCTCGCCGCCTGACCTCACCCGGTGACCTCGTGACGTGACCTCCCCGCTTGGCCTCGCCGCCTGACCTCCTCGCTTGACCGCGCAGCCTGACCTCACCCGGCGACCTCGTGACGTGACCTGCGCGCTGGTCTCGGTGCCGCCCCCAGCTGCCTGCATCTGCGCCTGGGCTGCCTGCGCCCTCCCGCCCCGCGCCGCCCCCGCCTCACGCTGCGCCCGCCTCGCGCCGCCCCCGCCTCACGCTGCGCCCGCCTCGCGCCGCCCCCGCCTCACGCTGCGCCCGCCTCGCGCCGCCCCCGCCTCACGCTGCGCCCGCCTCGCGCCGCCCCCGCCTCACGCTGCGCCCACGCCGCGCTGCGCCCCGCCCCGCCCGCGCCTTCATGCTCGCCGCCTCGACGCCCCCGGTGTCGGCCTCGGGCCTGCGACCCGCAGCGCCACTCCCGCCCCCTCGCATCCGCCAGCGGCCCGGGCAAGGGGGAGAGGCGCGGTTAGAGTTGCGGCATGGTGCGGGTGATGGTGGTGGACGACCATCCCATGTGGCGTGACGGCGTGGCCAGGGATCTCGCCGAGGCCGGTTACGAGGTCGTGGCCGCCGTGGGGGAGGGGCGGCAGGCCGTGCGGGCGGCCGCGGCGGTGCGGCCGGACGTCGTGGTGCTGGATCTGCACTTGCCGGATATGTCGGGTCCGGAGGTGGCCGCCAGGCTGGCCTCGGCCGAGTCGCCGCCCAGGGTGCTGGTGCTGTCGGCCAGCGCCGAGCAGGGGGACGTGCTCCAGGCCGTCAAGGCGGGCGCGTCCGGATATCTGGTGAAGTCGGCCAGCCGGGAGGAGTTCCTCGACGCGGTGCGCCGTACCGCCGACGGCGACGCCGTCTTCACCCCCGGGCTGGCCGGGCTGGTGCTGGGCGAATACCGGCGGCTGGCCGCGCAGCCGGCGCCCGCCGAGGGGCCGCGGCTGACCGAGCGCGAGACCGAGGTGCTCAGGCTGGTCGCCAAGGGCCTGACGTACAAGCAGATCGCCGAACGGCTCGTGCTCTCCCACCGCACGGTCCAGAACCACGTCCAGAACACGCTGGGCAAGCTCCAGTTGCACAACCGGGTGGAGCTGGTGCGATATGCGATCGAGCGGGGACTCGACGCGGACTAAACTCAAGGGGTCGCGACGTTGGCACCAACGCGCGCCATTCCCCATCTTCCCGGAGGTTCCACCATGACGATGTCTGCCCTGGGCGAGCCGTGCGTTCTGCTCAAGCTGGGCGAGATCGTCCTCAAGGGCAAGAACCGCGAGCTGTTCGAACGCCGCCTGATCAGCAACATCCGCGACGCGCTCCAGTCGCTCGACCTCAAGGTCGACGTGCGCAAGCGGCATGGCGTGATCGCGATCTTCCTGCCCCAGGGCGCCACGGCCGACCAGGCGGAGGCGGTGGCCCAGCGGGTCGCCGACGTGCCGGGGCTGGTGTGGATCCATCGGGCCTGGCGGGTCGCCAAGGACCCCGACACCGTGCTGAAGGCCGGCCTGGAGCTGGTGGGCGAGAGCGAGGAGGCCAAGCGGGGCGCCCGCTTCGCGGTCCGCTCCCGCCGCCGCGACAAGCGCTTCCCGCTGCGCTCCAACGAGCTCGACCGGCTCGTGGGCGGCGCGATCAACGACGAGTACGGCCTGCCGGTCGATCTGAAGAACCCCGAGCTGACGGTGTTCATCGAGGTCGACAGGGACGAGGTGTTCGTCTTCACCGGCGGCATCCCCGGTCAGGGCGGCCTGCCCGTCGGCACCAGCGGCCGGGCCCTGGTGCTCATGTCGGGCGGCATCGACTCGCCCGTGGCGGCGTACCGGATGATGCGGCGCGGACTGCACGTCGACTTCCTGCACTTCTCCGGCATCCCGTTCACCACCTCGGAGTCGATCTACAAGGCGTACGCGCTGGTCAAGAAGCTCGACCGGTTCCAGGGCAGGTCGCGGCTGTGGGTGGTGCCGTTCGGCAAGGCGCAGCAGTCGATCCGCAACTCGGGCCAGGACCGCCTGGCCGTGATCGCGCAGCGGCGGCTCATGCTCAAGACGGCCGAGGAGGTCGCCCACCGCATCCACGCCTCCGCGCTGATCACCGGCGACGCGCTCGGCCAGGTCTCCTCCCAGACCCTGGCCAACATCACCGCCCAGGACAACGCGGTGGACATGCCGATCCTGCGCCCGCTGGTGGGCTGGGACAAGACCGAGATCATGGCCGAGGCGCGGCGCATCGGCACGCTGGAGATCTCCGAGCTGCCCGACGAGGACTGCTGCAGCCTGCTGGCGCCCAAGCGGGCGGAGACGCGGGCCAAGATCGAGGACCTGAAGCAGATCGAGAAGCGGCTCGACGCCGAGGAGCTGTGCGTGCAGCTCGCCGACTCGATCCAGGAGTACACGCTGGACTGACCCCGGCGCGCGGCGGGTCTCAGCCGTTGACCTTGAACGGGTCGTGCTCGGCCAGCAGCTTGTCCAGCCGCGCCTGGTCCACGCGGTTGGTGACCTCCGACTGCTCCTGGCGGTCGCGGACGACCTTGCAGAGCGTGACCGTCGAGGTGACGACGTACAGCAGGCCGAGCCCCAGGAACGCCCTGACCCACCCCTGGACGGGCAGGTAGATCAGGGCGATCACCACGGAGGACAGCGAGACGGCGAACGACAGGACCGCCTGGACGTAGAACGCGGTGGTCTGCGTGGGCTGAATGGGCTTCGTCATGCGGCCATCGTGCGACGGGGCGACCGGCCGCCGCATGGGGTCACGTACTCAAGTTACTCATGAGTACGTGACGACGGCGGCCGCCTCCCACCGCACCCGCTCGCGAGGCGCGGATGATCCGATGGCAGGATGGCCCCAGACGGCGAGTCAGGGGAGGGGAGTGATCGTGGAGGAGTCGCGCTTGCCTCCAGGCCAGTACGTGCCGCGCGGCCGACCCGTGATCCACTACGGAAGGGTGCCCGGGTTCAAGCCGGAGAGCTGGGACTTCCGGGTCTTCGGCGCCACCGCGTCCGGCGCGGAGCACTGCTTCACCTGGAGCGACTTCGAGCGGCTGCCCCGCACGACCCGCATCGCCGACTTCCACTGCGTGACCAAGTTCTCCCTCATGGGCAACGAGTGGGGCGGCGTCACCCCCGCCACGATCATGGAGGTCGCCCCGCCCGACCCGGGCGTGCGCCACGTGATGATCTGGGCCGAGTACGGCTACAGCGCCAACCTTCGCATGGCCGACTTCACCGCCTCCGACACGCTGTTCGCCCTGGAGCTCGACGAGAAGCCGCTCAGCCCCGACCGGGGCTTCCCGGTGCGCATCGTCGTGCCCCACCTGTACGCGTGGAAGAGCGTCAAATGGGTGCGCGGCATCGAATACCTCCTCGAAGATCGCCGCGGCTTCTGGGAGGAGCGCGGCTACCACAACATCGCCGACCCCTGGCGCGAGCAGCGCTACTCCTACCAGGAAGAACCCGGCGAGGGACCCCCCTAGACTTCACTCACTGTTTTGCCCCGGACGCGCTCCGTTTTTGGCTACGGTTTCCCGCATGCTGACCACCGCGTGCGTGGTGCTGTCCCCCTTGTTCTTCCTCGCCGGCTACGGGCTCGCCCGCGCGCGGTGGCGCCGCCATGCGCTGCCGGAGGGCCGCAGGTCGGACGAGGCGACGTTCACCACGCTGCACATCGCCGCGATGGCCGCCCCCGCCCTGCGCGGCGGGCTCAACCGCGACTCCGCCCGCAAGGCCGTACGGCACCTGCACACGCTGCTCGGCACCCGGGCCGTCGCGATCACCTCGACCGAGGCGGCGCTGGCCTGGGAGGGGCCGTGCACCGACGACGTGCTCACCTACGCCCGCGCCGCGCTGGCGGCGGGCCGGGCGCAGGTGTTCCCGGGGGAGCCGTCCGGGGGTGTCGTGGTGCCGCTGACCGTGGACGGCACGGTCGTGGGGACGCTGGCGGCCTTCGACGAGGAGGTGAGCGCCGGCCTCGTGCGTACCGTCACCGAGGTCGCCCGCTGGGTGTCGGGCCAGCTGGAGCTGGCCGAGCTGGATGCCTCGCGGCGGCGCGCCCTGGAGGCGGAGATGCGCGCGCTGCGGGCGCAGATCTCGCCGCACTTCGTCTACAACGCGCTCACCACGATCGCCTCGTTCGTCCGCACGAACCCCAAGCGCGCCCGCGAACTCCTGCTCGACTTCGCCGACTTCTCCCGGTACGCGCTGCGCCGGGCGCACGACTTCACGACCCTGGCCGACGAGCTGACGTGCGTCGACCGATACCTCCTGCTGGAACGTGCCAGATTCGGCGACAAGCTGCGCTTCAGCATGCAGGTGGCGCCCGAGGTGCTGCCCGTGCCCGTGCCGTTCCTGTGCCTGCAGCCGCTCGTCGAGAACGCCATCAAGCACGGCATGCGCGGCCGCGGCGGCAGCGGCGAGGTGCGGGTCGTGGTGCGCGACGCGGGCCCCGAGGCGCACATCACGGTCGAGGACGACGGCGCCGGGATGGACCCGGAGTCCGCGCGGCGGATGCTGGACGAGAACCCGGCCCGCGAGGGCAGCGGCATCGGGCTGGCCAACGTGGACCTGCGGATGCGCCAGATCTACGGCGACGGCTACGGTCTCGTCGTGGAGACGGCATTGGGCGCGGGCACGAAAGTCAGGCTGCGGGTGCCCAAAACCCAACTTAGCTCTTTGTAGTCAAATCATTACTCTCTGCTGGCGTTCCGCTTGTGACCTTTGCTTTCATACGGCAGCGTGGAGGACATGCTGAGAGTTCTGGCCGTCGACGACGAGGTGCCCGCTCTGGAGGAGCTCGCCTACCTGTTGCGCCAGGACGACCGGATCGAACACGTCGCGACCGCCTCCGACGGCGTCACGGCGCTGCAGGACATGGTGCAGATGATCGGCAGCGGCGAGCGGCTCGACGGGATCTTCCTGGACATCCGGATGCCCGGGCTCGACGGGCTCGATCTGGCCAGGCTGGTCGGCGGGTTCCCCAGCCCGCCGCGGCTGGTGTTCGTGACCGCGCACGAGGAGTGCGCGGTCCAGGCGTTCGAGCTGGAGGCGGTCGACTACCTGCTCAAGCCGGTCAGGGCCGAGCGCCTGGCGGAGGCCGTGCGCCGGCTGGAGGCGGCCGCGCTGTCCGGCCCCGAGCCGGTCCAGGACGAGGTGATCCCGGTGGAGCTGGGCGGGCGCACCCGCTTCGTACCGCAGCAGGCGGTCTGGTACGCCGAGGCCAAGGGCGACTACGTACGGCTGCACACCGTGGACGGGAGCTATCTCGTACGCATGTCCCTGGCCGCGCTGGAGCGGCGCTGGTCGGATGCCGGATTCATCCGCATCCACCGCAGCACGCTGGTCTCCGGGCGGCACGTCAGCGAGCTCAGGTTCGAGGGCGGCCGGGTGACGCTCACCGTCGGCACCGAGACGCTGCAGGTCAGCAGGCGGCACAGCCGTCAGGTGCGCGACCAGCTCGTACGCCAGCACAGGGGCGTGATCTCGTGACGGCTCGCGGGAGCGTGACCCGGTGACGGGGGGAGCGGCGGATGGCCCGGTGACGGGGGAGCGGCGGATGGCCCGGTGACGGTGGAACGGCGGATGATCGTGTCGCGCGGGCCGGGCGCGGCCGGGCGGGCGCGCGAGCGGTCCGATCCCGAGGAGGACGGGCCCGACGTGACGGCGATCATGGGGCGGCAGTTGAGACAGGCGCTGCTGACCGTGGGCGCCGTCGCGGGACTGCTGGCGGGCGTCCCCGTGATCGCCGTGTGGGTGCCCGGCCCCGGGGCCTGGGTGGCGCTCTCGCTGGCCCTGCAGGGCGTCTGGGTGGCGCTGGCCGTTCGGCAGCTGAGACGGGCGGAGCGGCTGGAGAGATGAGCGTGCTGCGGCTGAGGCGGCCGCCGGATCCGGCGGCGACATGAGAGCGCTGCGGCTGCGGCCGCTGCCGGATCCGGCGGCGAGATGACCGTCGCGGTGCTGACCGGGATCGCCTTCATGCTGGTTCTGGGTGTCATGGTGGGCGCCGCGCGACCTCGCCGCTCGAGCGGCGTCTCCGACTTCCACGTGGCGGCCAGGGCGGTCCCGCCCTGGTGGAACGGCGCCGCGATCTCGTCCGAGTTCACCTCGGCCGCGGCCTGCCTGGGAGCGGCCGGGCTCATCGCCACCCGTGGCGGGCCGATGGTGTGGTACCCGGCGGGGGCCACGGCCGGGTTCGTCGTCATCCTCGCCCTGGTCGTCGCCCCGTTGCGGCGCTCCGGGACGTACACGCTGCCCGACTTCGCCGAGTGGCGGCTCGGGTCGGCCGGGCTGCGCCGCTTCACCACCTGCTTCGTGCTGGTCATCGGGCTGGTGTTCATGGTCGCGCAGCTCCACGCGGCCGGCGTCGTGGTGCGTCTGCTGACCGGGCTGCCGCCGTGGCTGGGCTGGGCGGCCGTCGCGGCGGCGGCGCTGGTCGTGGCGTTCGCGGGCGGGCAGGGGAGCGTGACGAGCGTGCAGGCCGCGCAGTTCTGGCTGAAGCTGGTCGCGTTCGTCGGCGTGGGGGTGGCGTGCTGGTGGCTGGGGGACGCGCGGCCTCTCACCGGGTTCGAGGCGGCCTATCGGGCCGGTGCGGCCGGACCGGCGGGGGCGGGCGACCCGTCCCTGCCCGGGGTGCTGACCGTGCTGCTGGCCTGCGCGCTCGGCACCATGGGGCTGCCGCACGTGATCGTCCGCGTCTACACCAACAGCGACGGGCACGGGGCCAGGCGGTCGATCGTGGCGACGCAGGCCATGCTGGCGGTCTTCTGCGTCGTGCCGCCGCTGTACGGGCTCCTGGGGCGCGTACACGTGAGCGGCGCGGCGCCGGACGAGATCGTGCTGCTGCTGCCCTCCAGGCTGGCTCCAGGAGCCGTGGGGGACGCGCTCACGGGCGTGCTGGCCGCCGGGGCGTTCGCGGCCTTCCTGGCCACCACGGGCGGCGTCCTCGTGGCGGTCGGCGGCGCGGTGTCGACGTGCCTGACCCGGGCCGGCGTGAGCTCCTTCCGCACGGCCGTGGGCCTGGTGCTGCTGGCCGCGCTCGTCCTGACGGCCGTCAGCACCCCGCAGACGTCGGTGGCGTTCGTCCTGATCGGCTTCAGCCTCTCGGCCGCCACGTTCTGCCCGCTGCTGGTGCTGGGGATCTGGTGGCGCCGGCTGACGGACGCCGGGGTGGCGGCCGGGTTCGCGCTCGGCGGGGGACTGACGGCGGTGCTCGTGCTCGGGGAGGGGGCGGGCGTGAAAACAGGCGTGCTCTCCGCCAACCCCGCGCCGGTCGCCGTGCCGGTGGCGTTTGCCGCGATGGTGCTGATTTCCCTGGTCACCCCGGGCCGGGTGCCGCGCGGAGTGGGGCGGATGATGGCCAAGATGCATCTGCCCGAGCATCTCGTGGGCCCACCGGCCTACCGCTCGTCGCACCACAGCAGCCGCTCACCGTAAGCACACGCTCCGTATAACGCTGACTACGCACCGTTCAACGAGCTGCCCTTGAACAGGGTGTCGTCCGCAAGATCGCGACCGTAGTGTTTCGGCATCAGATAGCCATCCCCGGCGCATCGGGGGGGACGAGCCGGGGGGCTCATGACAGGCCTGATGCGCCGCTTCACCGGTGACCGCGCTGGTCACCACGGCTGCCGGGCCCTCATCGGGGGTAGGGCCCGCCATGCCGGTCCCGTGGAGGGGCGCCTGCTGAGGCCCTCAGCCGGCCCCGCGATACGGCCCTTCGGGGGCGGCCGGATCGCGCGAGCAGGCGCTCCTGTCACGGTGGGCACGTCACGGTGGCGCCCCCGCCGGGCTCCCGTCAGCTGTCGCGGAGCTTCTTCAGCAGCGCGATGTCCTCGGCGTGCTTGGGCGCCTTGCCCGGCGTCTCGATGCAGACCGGCACTCCCGCCACGGCCGGATGCCGCATGAGCTCGGCGAACGGCTGGGCGCCGATGTGCCCGGCCCCGATGTTCTCGTGCCGGTCCTTCTTGGCCCCGCACACGTCCTTGGAGTCGTTGGCGTGGATCAGCTTGAGCCGCCCGGGGGCGATGCCGTGCAGGGCGTCGAGCGTCTCCTTCACCCCGCCCTCCGCCGCGAGGTCGTGACCGGCGGCGAACGCGTGGCACGTGTCGAGGCAGACGCCGGCCCGCGGGTGCCAGTCGAGCGTCGCCAGGTAGGGCTCGAGGTCCTGGACCGTCGCGCAGAGCATGGCGCCCTGCCCCGCCATCGGCTCGAGCAGCAGGTCGGGCCCGCCCTCGGGGATCTCGTCCAGCAGCGGCAGCAGGGTCTCCCGCACCTGGCGCAGCGCGTCGTCACGGGACTGCGTGACCGCGGAGCCCGTGTGCAGCACGACCCCCTTGGCGCCGATCTCGGCCCCGCGCCGCAGCGTGTGGCGCACGAGCGCGATGGAGTTGGCCAGCGTCTCGGGGCTGGGCGAGCCGAAGTTGGCGAGGTAGGGCACGTGGACGAACGTCTCGACGCCTGACTCCGCCAGCTTGGCGTCCTCCTCGGGCCGGCCCTCGGCGAGCGCCCAGCCGCGGGGATTGGTGACGAACACCTGGATCATCTCGGCGCCGATCTCGGCCATGTTCTTGAGGCCGCCCGTCGCCAGGCCGCCTGTGACGAGCACGTGCCCGCCGATCAGGGATGTTGGGGTCATGATGGCTCTCAGTCTAGGCGGGCCGCGGCTGCGGGCTGAGCGGCGGCTCAAGCCGTCACGGTGGGTGACCGCCAGACTACCGCCCTGCCGGGTCAGGGGTGACCAGGTGGCCGTGGAGGCGGACGCGGGCCAGGCCGCCGTCGGGATAGATGTCCACCCGCACGTGCGTGACCGGATCCTCGTGGTGGAGCCGGAAGCGGTGCGGGGTGTCGGGCTGGAGCGGGGTCCTCGGGAGGAGCCCGATCTCGCGTTCGCCGTCGACGAGGCCGGTGAGCGAGACCGCGCCCGGCGCGTTGAAGAGCAGGTTCGTGGTGTCGATCTCGGCCAGCCTGATCACGCCGGGGCCCGCGAGCCGGATGACCAGCCAGTCGTTGCCGCCGTCGCGGCGGCGGGCGGTCTCCCAGCCCTCCGCCTGGTGGCGGGGGAGGCCGGGGGCGAGGACATTGTCGGGGGAGGAGTAGAACTCGTCCGAGCAGGCGGTGACCCGGCCGCCGTTGGCCAGCGCGGCCAGGTCGAGGCCGAGCCCCTCGTACACCGACAGGTCGGGACGTGCCTCCCCGTGCACCCGGAGGCGGGCGACGCCGCCGTCGGGGAAGATGTTCAGCCGCACGTGGGTGAAGCGGCGCGCGTCGGTGACGGCGAAACGGTGCTCGGCGTCCCCCTTGAGCTCGGCCCGGGGGACGATCTCCACCCAGGAGGCGGACTCCAGCTCGGCGGGTGACGGGTGGCCCTCGACCGCGGCCGCCTCGACGGAGGCGTACGGCGGGTAGTTGCCCTTGAACCACGCCGTGTCGATCACCACGCCACGGATCACGCCCGGAATCCCCAGTCGCACCAGCGCCCAGTCGTGGCCGGGTGAGCGGCGGCGGCGGGTCTCCCACCCGTCGTACACCTGCCCCTTGTTCCCGAACGTCGCCGCCTGGAAGCCCGGACGCTCCGGCCTGATCAGGCTCTCCTTCTCGGCGAACGACTCGTCGCTGGCCGCCACGACGGACCCGCCGAGGGTGCGCAGGGCGAGGTCCGGCAGGTTGGCGAAGGATGGCATCTAGCGCTCTCCCAACAGAAATCGGCCGTGCGGCACGCCGTCCACCGGGCGGCCGCGCAGCCAGGTGGTCAGCACGGCGCCCTTGAGCACGCGGCCGTGGTACGGGGTGACCGGGTTCTTGTGGTGGAGGAGCGCGGCGTCCACGGGGTGGTCAGCCAGGGGATCGAATGCCACCAGATCGGCGTCATTGCCGACCTTTATCCCGCCTTTCCCCGAAATTCCGGCCATTGAGGCTGGATTGGCGGACATCCAGCGGGCCACGTCGCCCAGCCCGTACCCCCTCCTCGATGCCTCCGTCCAGATCGCGGGCAGGCCGAGCTGGAGTGAGGCGATGCCGCCCCAGGCGGCCGCGAAGTCGGGCACCTTGAGGTCGGCGGGCGACGGCGAGTGGTCGGACACGACGCAGCTCAGCACGCCCCTGGCCAGCCCGTCCCACAGCAGGTCCCGGTTGGCCTCGGAACGGATCGGCGGGCAGCACTTGTACGCGGTCTCCCCCTCGGGCACCTGCTCGGCCGCCAGCGTCAGGTAGTGGGGGCACGTCTCCGCCGTGACCGCGACGCCCTCCGCCTGGGCCCGTTCCAGCACGTCCAGGCAGGAGGCGCTGGAGACGTGCAGGATGTGCACGCGGGCGCCGGTCTCCCCGGCCAGCCGCACGACCCGCGCGACGGCGCTGCGCTCCGACTCGCCGGGCCGCGACTCCAGGAACTCCCGGTACGTCGGCCCGCCCGGCTCCCCGAGCAGCTCCGGGTCCTCGGCGTGCACCACCATGACCCCGCCGATCCCGGCCACCTCGGACAGCGCCTCCCGCAGCTCGGCGGCGCTCAGCGGCGGGAACTCGTCCACACCCGACGGAGACATGAAGCACTTGAAGCCATGGACGCCGCGCTCGCGGAGCGGCGCGAGGTCCTTGACGTTCCCCGGCACCGCCCCGCCCCAGAAGCCGACGTCCACGTGGCACTGTCCTTCGGCGGCCCGCAGCTTGGCCTCGAGGGCGGCCGTGTTCACGGTGGGCGGGAGCGAGTTGAGCGGCATGTCGAGGATCGTGGTGACGCCTCCGGCGCCCGCCGCCCTGGTCGCCGAGTCGAACCCCTCCCAGTGCGTCCGGCCCGGCTCGTTGACGTGCACGTGCGTGTCGACCAGGCCGGGCAGGAGCGCCAGGTCGCGCAGGTCGATGTCCTCGGCGGCCTCGAGCGGCGCGGCGTAGTCGTACAGGCCCGCGATCTTCTCGCCCCGTACGGCCACCGCCGCCGCCCGCTCGCCCTCCGGGGTGACGGTCCTGCGGGATCGGATCACCAGATCGATCATCTATTCCTCGTGGAGGTGGACGGCGGCCAGCCGGGCGGCGAGGCGCTCGAGCAGCGGCCCGGCCTCGGCCATGCAGCGGTCGGGGTCGGGCTCCAGGTCCGTGAGGGCGTAGGCGGCCTCGATGCCCGCGGCCCGCAGCTGGTCGTCGGTGAGCGTACGGCGGCCGCAGACGGCCACCACCGGGACGCCCGCCCTGGCCGCGGCCTGCGCCACGCCGACAGGCGCCTTGCCGCGCAGGGACTGCTCGTCCAGCGAGCCCTCGCCCGTGATCACCAGCCGCGCGCCCTTGACCAGCTCGCCGAAGCCGAGCAGGTCGAGCAGGTAGCCGATGCCGGGCCGGATCTCGGCGTGCAGGAACGCCAGCGCGGCGAACCCCACCCCACCGGCCGCCCCCGCTCCCGGCGCCCCGGCCACGCCCATCGCCCGGGGCGTGTCGTCGTGCTCGACCGCCCCCATCAGCCCGTGCGTGGCCGTCGCCACGGCCGCCAGCCGGGTCAGAGCGGCCTCCAGCGTCTTCACGTCCTCGGGAGTGGCGCCCTTCTGGGGGCCGTAGACGGCGGCGGCGCCGTGGGGCCCGAGGAGCGGGTTGTCCACATCGCTCGCCACCACGAACTCGATCCCGGAGATGTCCGCGAAACCCGACATGTCGATGCGGGCCAGGTCCTTCAACGCGGCCCCGCCCTGCGGCAGGTCGTTCCCGCCGGCGTCCAGCAGGCGCGCGCCGAGGGCCTGCGCCATGCCCGCGCCCCCGTCGGTGCACGCGCTGCCGCCCAGGCCCAGGACCACCCGCTTGGCCCCCCGGCGCAGGGCGTCCGCGATCAGCTCGCCGGTGCCGTGGCTGGTGGCCGTCAGCGGCTCGTGCCCGCCGGGCAGGCGGCGCAGCCCGGACGCCTCCGCCAGCTCCACCACCGCCGTCGCGTCGGCGTCCTGCCAGGCGTACGAGGCGGGGATCCGCTCCCCGGTGGGCCCGGTCACCTCGATCGTGACCCGGCCGAAGCCGCCGGCCACGGCCGCGTCCACGGTGCCGTCGCCCCCGTCGGCCACCGGCAGCTCCACCGTGGGCACACCCAGCCCGGCCGACACGCGCGATGCCACCTCGGCCGCCGTCAGCGACCCCTTGAACTTGTCGGGGGCGACCAGAACCTGCTGAACCACTACGAACCCCTACACGATGGTGAACAATGTTCTGACACGCCTTCCTGCCCGGTGCGAGCGGGCAGGAAGGCGTGACTCATCATCACATGGGGGCTGGGGACGGTCCGGGCCCGGTCGCGGTTCAGGCCACCGTGCGGATGAACTCCTCCAGCGAGTAGCGCCCGTCCTGGTCGGAGTCGGCGGACTGGCTCATCGCCCCGAGCGCCTCCGGCGGAAGATCGGGGAAGTGCTGCCGCAGCTCCGCCTCGCTGATGTAGCCGTCGCCGTCGGTGTCGATCGTGGCGAACGTGCTCTTGAGCTCCGCCAGCCGCTCGTCTGGGAGTTCCTCCGACACGGGACCGCCCTTTCCTGCTCGTTCCTGCACATTCCAACCCTAGTCGCCCCCGTGGACCTCTTCCGCGGCGGTGAAGCCGCGCTCCTCGGCCAGGCGCATCAGCCGCCGGTGGGCCGCCGCGCCCGCGCGCCCCGCGGCGTCCTGTGAGACGGTCCGCAGCTCGCCGTCCTCGGCCACGGTGCGCCCGCCCACCAGCACCCGGGCCAGTGGCGGCGGCGGCCCGAAGACCAGCGCGCAGACCGGGTCGGCCACGGCCGAGGTGAAGGGGCCGTCCACGCGCCACAGGGCGAGGTCGGCCAGCTTGCCGGGTTCGAGCGAGCCGAGCTCGCCGTCGCGGCCGAGGTTGCGTGCCCCGCCCAGCGTGGCGATCTCCAGGGCCTGCCGGGCCGTGAGCGCGTCGGGGCCGTACCTGGCGCGCTGGAAGAGCAGGGTCTGACGCATCTCCCCGGCCAGCGACGTCAGCTCGGAGGAGGCGCTGCCGTCCACGCCGAGGCCCACGTTCGCGCCGCTGCGCAGCATCTCGGACACGCGGGCGATCCCGCTGCCGAGCCGGCCGTTCGACGAGGGGCAGTGCGCGGAGCCCGTGCCGGTGGCGGCGAGCTTGCCGATGTCGGCGTCGCTCAGGTGCACCGAGTGGGCGAACCACACGTCGGGGCCCAGCCAGTCCAGCTTCTCCATGTAGTCCACGGGACGCAGCCCGAACTGCGCCACGCAGTGCTCGTCCTCGTCCAGGGTCTCGGCGATGTGCGTGTGCAGGCGCACGCCCTTGGCCCTGGCCAGGGCGGCGGACTCGGTCATCAGCTCGGCACTGGCCGAGAACGGTGAGCACGGCGCGACCGCGATCCGCAGCATCGAGGAGAACGACGGGTCGTGGTAGGCGTCCACGGCCTCCGCCGTGGCGGCCAGGATCTCGTCCAGCTCCTCGACCACGACGTCCGGCGGCAGCCCGCCGTGCGACTCGCCCCTGTCCATGGAGCCGCGGGCGGGGTGGAAGCGGATGCCGACCTCGCGCGCGGCCTCGATCTCGGCCGCGAGCAGGTCGCCCCTGCCCTTGGGGAAGACGTAGTGGTGGTCGCTGGAGGTGGTGCAGCCCGACAGCGCCAGCCAGCCCAGCCCGGCCGAGGCCGCGCCCTTGACCACGTCGGCGTCCATGGCGGCCCAGACCTGGTAGAGCGCCACCAGCCACTCGAACAGGGTGGCGTCCTGCGCCAGGCCCTGCGAGGCCCACTGGTACAGGTGGTGGTGGGTGTTGACCAGGCCGGGGGTGGCCAGGCAGCCGGTGCCGTCGATCCTGGTCGCGCCCGGCGTGTCCGGGGCGGGCCCGGGGCCCAGCTCGGCGATCAGGTCCCCCTCGATCCTGATATATCCGGATTTGATCTCGGGGCCGGTGACCGGCGCGATGTGGACGTTCTCGATGAGCAGGCTCACTCGGCGGCCGCCTTCCGCGACGCGGCCAGCCGTACCGCGTCGATGATCTTCTCGTAGCCCGTGCACCGGCACAGGTTGCCGGCGAGCGCCTCCCTGATCTCCGCGTCGGACGGCAGCCCCACCCGCTCGATCAGGTCGTGCGCCTGCACGACCAGCCCCGGCGTGCAGAACCCGCACTGCACGGCCCCGCACTCCACGAACGCCTCCTGCACCGGATCGAGCCGGTCGCCCTCGGCGAGCCCTTCGACGGTACGCACCTGCCGCCCCTCGGCCTGCCCGGCGGCGACCAGGCAGGAGCAGACCGGCACGCCGTCGAGATAGACCGTGCAGGAGCCGCACTCGCCCTGTTCGCAGGCGTTCTTGGAGCCCGGCAGCCCCATGCGCTCGCGCAGCACGTACAGGAGGCTCTCGCCCTCCCAGACGTTCTCGGCGCTCTCCTCGCGGCCGTTGACGGTGAAGGTGACGCGCATCACGCCGCCCTCCTTCCAAGGTGGTCGTTCCAGGCCCAGGTGAGCGTGCGGCGGGCCAGCACGCCGACGGCGTGCACGCGGTACGCGGCGGTGCCGCGCACGTCGTCGATGGGCGCGGCGGCGGCCGCGCACAGCTCCCCGAACCGCCTGGCCAGCGCCGGATCGAGCGGCGCGGTCCAGTCGAGCTCGCGGGCCAGCAGCTCCTCGGCCTCGAACGCCCGGCGCGGCGTCGGCGCGGCGGACCCGATCCCCGTGCCCACCCGCCGCTCGTGCGGGTGCAGCGCGACCGCGAACGAGCACACGGCGATCACCATGGCGTTGCGGGTGCCGACCTTGGAGAAGTACTGGGGCCCGGTCGCGGGCCTGACGTGAACGGCCCTGATCAGCTCGTCCGGCTCCAGCGCGTTGCGCTTGACCCCCAGGTAGAAGTCGGCGGCCGGGATCATCCGGACGCCGCGCCCGCGCGACTCCACCTCGACGACGGCCTCCGCGGCCAGCAGCGGCGGGTGGCTGTCGCCCGCGGGGGAGGCCGCGCCGAGGTTCCCGCCGACGGATCCTCGGTTGCGGATCTGCGGCGAGCCGACCGTGCGGGCCGCCTGCGCCAGCCCCGGCAGCGGGCCGCCCAGCTCCTCGATGACCGTCGTGTACGGCACCGCCGCCCCGACCCGCCACACGCCGTCCACCATGGCCCATTCCCGCAGCTCGGCCACCCGGTTGAGGTCGAGCAGCGCCGCCGGTCTGCGGACGTCCATGTTGATCTCGACCATGACGTCGGTGCCGCCCTGGATCGGCACCGCGTCGGGCCGCTCGGCCTTGGCGGCCAGCGCCTCCGCCCACGTCGTGGGCCGCAAGAAGTCCATGTCCCCTACTCCCAGGCGAATCCGGCGTCAGATGCGTCCTCGCGCAGCACGCTGCCCTCGATCAGGCCGTACGGGCGGTCGGCGGCGTGGAAGACCTCGTTCTCGTTGTCCAGGCCGAACGGCGACAGGTCCACCGGGAAGTGGTGCTTGTTCGGCATCGCGAGCCTGATCTCGCAGATCTCCGGGCAGGTGGTCAGGGCGCGCTCGCCCATGGCGTACAGGGTCTGCTGGAGCGAGAGGCTGTGGGTGCCCGCGAACGCGTCCAGCAGCGACCCGCGCACCTGCTCGTATGCCTTGCCGTACGCGGCCGTGCCGCCGGTGTGCCGCCAGCGCGCGGTGACGGCGGTGGCGAGGATGCGGTCGGTGGTGGGCCGGAGCGTGGTGTACTCGTCCACGATGTAACCGTGGAACTCCGACCCGGTCGTGTTCATCAGCACCAGGTCCTTCAGCCCGGACACCACGGTGGACCGGCCGTCCCTGTCGTGGTGCCCCCTGTCGTAATGGACAAGGCACGTGCGCACCTCGCCGCCGTCGCGCACGAACGAGTACGGCCCCTCGCGGCGCCACGCGTACTCGTCGATCTCGACCCTGGCGTGGTGGATCGTCGGCTGCGACTCGACGAAGTGCCTGGCCAGCAGGAGGGCGAACTCCTCGATCTGGCCGACGCCGTGCTCTTTCGCCAGCGCGTACGCGGTGTTCTTCTGCGTGTCGGTCGGCAGGACGGCGGCGTTGTCGCCGGTCAGGTGGACGGCCTCCATGTCGCCGGAGAGCGAGGTGCTGACACTGAGGTCCTTGACGTGGTGCACCGCGTCGTCCACCGGACCGTCCCTGACCACGTGGACGAGCCTGATCTCCGCCTTGCCGTAGCGGTTGGGTCCGAGCTTGATGGACATCTAGCTCCCTCGGTAGGTGGAGTAGGCGTACGGGCTGAGCAGCAGGGGCACGTGGTAGTGCCGTTCCGGGTCGGCGACGGTGAAGGTGACCACGACCTCCGGGTAGAACGTCTCCTCCAGGTAGGCGCCGGTGTCGAAGACGACCCGGTGCACCCCGGCGCCCGGGTTCCAGCCCTTGATGCGGCCGTCGTCGTCGGTGCGCCCCTCTGCCACGACCCGGCCGTCGTGCTCCAGGCGTACGTGGAGGCCCCGCGCCGGGAGGCCGGTGACCGCGTTCAGCACGTGCGTCGAGAAGCTCACGTCCCCTCCTGCATGAGCTTGCCCAGGCGCAGCCGCGTGATCGCGGCCAGCTCGTCACGGACGACCGCGCGCTCGCTCTCCTCGTCGTTGCCCAGCCGCTCGCGGAGCCGGTCCAGCAGCTGGGCCCCGCTGAGCCCGGTGGCGCAGATCAGGTAGACGTGCCCGAAGCGCTCCTCGTAGGCCCGGTTGCCCTCGGCGAGCGCCTGGCGTACGTCGTCCGACACCCCCGACTGCTCCTGCCGGGACCACGACGCCTCCCTGCCGCCCCCGGCGGCCCGCTCCCCGATCCTCGGGTGCGCCGCGAGCGCCTCCAGCACGTCGTCCCACGGGAGCTCCCTGACGGCCGCGTCGGCGGCCGCGGTGAGCTCGCCGAGATCCCGGTACGGCCGGCGCGCCGCCAGCTTCGCGGCGAAGGTCCGCGAGGCGCAGCAGGTGAGCAGCTCCTCCTCGGCGGCGTCCGGGGACCTGGCGTTGAAGTCGGGCAGTGTGTCGGGCATGTCAGAAGTACACACATGCGCTTCGTGCCCGGTCCATCCGCAAGAACTCCGAACTGACCGCCCCCATGGCCAGGACTTTTCGTGTCATGCTCCAAGCCCGAGCCTCGCCACCTCGGCGCGACTGCTTACTGCCAGAGGATGACCGTGCTGCCCTGAGGCCGCTCGCTGTTCGGCAGGGGCCGCTGGAACTGCACGACCCCGCGATTGCCGAGCTTCTGCACCCGCACGTGGAACCCGAGCGCCTCCAGCTCCGCCTTGGCGTCCTTGACGTTCTTGCCCAGCACCGACGGCACCAGCCCGAACTGCTGGTCGTCGCGGGCCTCGTTGTCGCCGCGGAACCAGTCCAGGAAGTCCGACTGGCACCGGGCCACCGTGATCGCGGCCTGCGCGCCCTTGTCCACCTCGGACTTCGCCTTGGGCGTCTGGGCGATGACCGTGCACGGCTCGGCGTCGTCGTCCACCTCGTTGACCTGCACCTGGAACCCTTGCTCGCCCAGATATCTGGCGGCCTCGTCCTTGGGCATGCCGCTGACGTCGGGCATGACCATGCCGGCGCTGACGAAGATGTCGACCTTGGCGCCCTCTCGCAGCTTCTCGCCCGCCTGCGGCGAGGTGCGGATCACCTTGCCCCGTTCGACCAGCTGGTTGGCCAGCCGCTTGACCACGCCCACGGTCAGCCCGGCGGCGGCGATCGCGGCGCGGGCCTCGTCGCCGCTCATGGCGGCGGTGTTGGGCACGACGACGCGCTTGGGGCCGAGCGAGGGCACCAGCGTGATCGTGGCGCCCTTCTTCACCTCGACGTTGGCGGCCGGGTCGGTGCTGAGGACCAGGCCCGCCGCCACCTTCTCGTCGTTGACGCCCTTGCCCTCCTGCACCACGAACCCGGCCGCGACGGCGCTCTTCCTGGCCAGCTCCAGGTTCTTGCCGACCAGGTCGGGCACGTGGACGAGCTCGGGCTGCGCGAAGAACCAGCCGGTCAGGCCCACCGCGACCACCATCACGGCGGCGAGTGTCACCAGGAACCAGTTGGGCCGGAACCCCTGCCGCTTCGGCGTCTCCTCCCGCGGCTGGATCATGGTGTGGGCCGGCGCGGCCTGCGGCATCGAGGGGGCGGCGGCGAACGTGCGGGTGTGCGGCTGGGAGTGGGACAGCGGCGGGTTGGTCAGCCGCGGCAGCATCCGGTGCGCGTCGACCGCCGCCACGAGCATCGCGGTGGCGTCGGCGGGGCGGTCGCCGGGCTCGCGGGCCGTCGCGTGCGTCACCAGCGTGTCGATCAGCGGCGGCACCTCGGGGACGAGCGACGACGGCGGGGGCACGGTGTCGTGGACGTGCCGGTAGGCGACCGACATCGGCGTCTGGCCGTCGTACGGCTGCTGCCCCGTGACCAGCTCGAACAGCATGATGCCCGCGGCGTAGACGTCGCTGCGCACGTCGGTGGCGCCGAGCGTGACCTGCTCGGGAGCCATGTAGCCGATCGTGCCGATCATCACGCCGGTGCGGGTCTGGTTGGTGGCCTCGATGGCCCTGGCCAGGCCGAAGTCGACGACCTTGACCCGGCCGTCGTCGGTCATCAGGACGTTCTCCGGCTTGACGTCGCGGTGGACCATCCCGGCCTGGTGGGCCGCGCCGAGGGCGGCGAGCACCGGGATCATGATCTCGAGGGCCTCGCGGGCGGGCAGCCTGCCGCGCTCGCGCAGGATGTCGCGGAGCGTCCTGCCGGGCACGTACTCCATCGACAGGTAGACGACGTCGTTGTCGGTGCCCTGGTCGAAGACGTGCACCACGTTGGGGTGCGAGAGGCTGGCGACCGACTTGGCCTCGCCGATGAACCTCCTGACGAACGCGGGGTCCTCGGCGAGCGAGCGGTGCATGACCTTCAGCGCCACCGTCCGGTCCAGCCGGACGTCCAGCGCGAGGTAGACGGTCGCCATACCGCCCCGGGCGATCCGGCTCTCGATGCGGTAGCGTCCGTCGAGAAGCCGCCCGACCAGCGGGTCCGCAGTCGTCGTGTCCACCCCGCTGAGTTTACGGGCGTTTTGCCATCGGCAGGGCCTTGCCGCCCGAAACCGATGCGGAGACGTTCCCTGTGGAACGGCCCCGCACCAGCAACCTCAGCACCCTCGAGGAAACGGCCCTCTCAGGGGGTCATCGGGGAGGACGCCTCGGCGTAGCGCCTGCGCGGGATGCGGCCCGCCAGCCGCGCCAGCCGTCCCGCGACCACGGCCCCCTTCATGGCCGCCGCCATGAGGTCGGGCCGCTGCGCCCTGGTCACCGCCGTGGCCAGCAGCACGGCGTCGCAGCCCAGCTCCATCGCCAGCGCGGCGTCGCTCGCCGTGCCGATGCCCGCGTCGAGCACCACCGGCACCGAGGCGGCCTCGACGATCAGCTCGATGTTGTGCGGGTTGCGGATGCCGAGGCCCGAGCCGATCGGCGCGCCCAGCGGCATCACGGCCGCGCAGCCCGCCTGCTCCAGCCTGCGGGCCAGCGCGGGATCGTCCCCGATGTACGGCAGCACCACGAACCCGTCGGCCACCAGCCGCTCGGCCGCGTCGAACGTCTCGATCGGGTCGGGCAGCAGCGTCCGCTCGTCGGCGATGACCTCCAGCTTGACCCAGTTCGTGCCGAGCGCCTCCCTGGCCAGCCGCGCCGTCAGCACGGCCTCGCCCGCGGTGAAGCAGCCGGCCGTGTTGGGCAGCACCTTGATGTCCCGCCTGCGCAGCACGTCGAGGACCGAGCCGGGGGCCTGGGGGTCGAGCCGCCGCATGGCCACCGTGGTGATCTCGGTGCCGGACGCGGCCAGCGCCTGGTCGAGCACGTCGAGCGAGGGCGCGCCGCCGGTCCCCATGATGAGCCGGGAAGCGAACTTCTCCCCGGCGATGATCAGATCATCCACCTTGCACCGCCGTCAGAACCTCCACCCGGTCACGGTCGCTGAGCGCCGTCGTCTCCCACGAGCTCCGCGTGACCACCTCGTCGTTCACGGCCACGGCCACTCCGGTGGTGGCCGCGGTCAGTCTGCGTACGGCCTGCGCCACGGTCATGCCGTCGGCCACCTCGTGCGCGGCCCCGTTGATCGTCACAATCATGAAATTTCCCGAAACCTTCCAGGCGCGCACAACGCCGCCAGCTCGCCCTCTTCGCCCCGCAGGATGTCGGCCGTCAACGGCGCCAGCAGCACGCCGCCCCGGTGGTGCCCGGTGGCCAGCGCGAGCCCCGGCGTGCCGCTCGGGCCGATGACGGGCAGGTTGTCCGGCGTGCCCGGCCGCAGTCCGGCCACCACGTCGGCGATCTCCAGCTCGGTGACGCCCGGCACCAGCTCCCTGGCGTCCCGCAGCAGCTCGTACAGCCCGCCCGCGGTCACCCGGGTGTCGAACCCCATCTCCTCCTGGGTCGCCCCGACCACCAGCTCGCCGTCACCCCGGGGGACGAGGTAGACCGGCGTGCCGTGCACGGTGCCGCGCACGCAGCGGGTGAGCAGCGGCTGCGGGGAACGCAGCCGCATGATCTGCCCCTTGACCGGCCGCACCGGCACGCCGGCCAGCCCGGCGCTCCATGCCCCGGCCGCCAGGACGACCCGCTCCGCCCGCACCTCGCCGCCGTCGTCGAAGCGTACCCCCGTGACCCGGCCGCCGTCGCGCAGCAGCTCGCCGACGCGGGCGCGGACCAGCGGGACCCCCAGGCGGTCGAGGGCGGCGAGCAGCGCCGCCGTCACCCGGCGCGGGTCCACCCAGGCGTCGCCGGGGGCCAGCAGCCCGCCCCGCACGGAGGGCGCCAGCATCGGCTCCAGGCGGCGGCACTCGCGCCCGCTCAGCCGCTCGACGGGCAGCTCCAGCTTCTCCATGTACGCGGCCAGCTCGTCCAGCGCCGCCAGGTCGTCGGCCCCGAACGCCACGTCGAGCGTCCCGTCGGAACGAAGATCCAGGGCCTCGACGCCCGGCAGGCCCGCGTCGGCCGCCAGCTCGGCGGCGAAGCCGGGCCAGCGGCGCAGCGAAGCCGCGCCCAGCCGCAGCAGCGGCACCTCGGTGTAGGAGACCTCGCTGACCGGCGCCAGCATCCCCGCGGCCGCGTGCGAGGCGCCCGAGGCCGGGGCGGGGTCCACGAGAGTGACCGGCAGGCCGTCGCGGGCCAGCCGCCAGGCCGCGGAGAGCCCGACCACCCCGGCGCCCACGATCACATCCATCCGCGCTCCCTTCGCCGGCATGATCCGGATCAGGTGTCTTGCGGTCGAAGGCCCGGTGCAGCCTTCCTCTCAGCCCGGTTACGGCCGGACTCCCGCGCGTCTTTCCGCCTCCAGCCTACGGCCTCGGCGCGACGGCCCGGCACCGCCCCCGTTATGGTCATGAACGTGAATCATGTCGTGGTGGTAGGAGCCGGCCTGGCCGGGGTGCGCACCGTGGAAGCGCTGCGCGGACGCGGATTCGGCGGAAGGATCACGCTGATCGGTGAGGAGCGCCATCGGCCCTACGACCGCCCGCCGCTGTCCAAGGCCGTGCTGTTCGGCGACGCCGACACCAGCTACGTCGGCACCGATCTGGCCGCGATCGACGTGGACTTCCGCCCGGGCGTCAGCGCCAAGTCGCTGCGCGCGGGCGTCGTCGAGACCACCGAGGGCGAGCTGAGCTACGACGGCCTGGTCATCGCCACCGGGGCCGAGCCGATCAGGCTGCCCGGCGACGGCCCGCAGCACGTGCTGCGCACGATCGACGACGCCCACGAGCTGCGGGCCATGCTCGTCCCCGGCGCCCGCGTCGCCATCATCGGCGCGGGCTGGATCGGCGCCGAGGTGGCCACCGCCGCCCGCCGCGCCGGCTGCGCGGTGACCGTGATCGAGGCGGGCCAGGCGCCGCTCGCGACCGCCGTCGGCGCCGAGATCGGGGCCCGCACCCAGCGCTGGTACGACGAGATCGACCTGCGGCTCGGCACCATGGTCGACTCCGTGGACGAGGGCGGCGTCCGCCTGGTCGGCGGCGAGTTCGTGGCGGCCCACGTGGTCGTCACGGGCATCGGCGTGCGCCCGGCCGTCGAATGGCTCACCGGCGCCGACATCGACCTGCACAACGGCGTGGTCGTGGACGAGCACCTGCGTGCCTCGCTGCCCGACACGGTCGCCGTCGGCGACTGCGCCGCCTGGTGGTCGCGCCGCTGGCAGACCAGGCTCAGGGTCGAGCACTGGGACACCGCGCTCAACGCCCCCGAGGTCGCCGCCGCGAGCCTGCTGGGCGAGGACGTGGCCTACGATCCCGTCCCCTACTTCTGGTCGGAGCAGTTCGGCCACATGGTGCAGTACGCCGGCCATCATCCGGCGGGGGAGCGGCTCGTCTACCGAGGCGACCCGGAGGGCAAGTGGTCGGCCCTCTGGCTCACCGCCGACGACGCCCTCGCCGCGGTGCTCGCCGTGGACCGGCCGCGGGACCTCGTACAGGGGCGCCGGATCATCGACGCGGGGCACCGCCTCGACGCGGAACGCCTGGTAGATCCAGATGTGCCCCTACGGGATTGTGTTGTTTGAGCAAGCACGCCATGTGGTAGTTGTGGTTTCGTGACGCTTTCTGTTGCACAGATCGACCGGGAGACCGACCAGCTCGTAGAAGAGTGGCTCACTCTCCCCGAAGTGGCCTCGCGCCTGGACCTTTCCATCGGGCGGGCCAAGCAACTCCTCAAGGACCACAAACTGCTCGGCGTGCGCCGGGGCAGCGGCGGGCCGCAGGTGCCCGCGGTGTTCCTCGACGGAAAGGACGTGATGAAGGGCCTGCCCGGCACGCTGACCGTGCTGCAGGACGCCGGCTACGACGATGTCGAGTCGCTGCGCTGGCTCTTCACCCCTGACGAGTCGCTGCCAGGGTCGCCCATCGAGGCGATCAAGGCCGGCCGCCACACGGAGGTCAAGCGGCGTGCCCAAGCCCTCGGTTTCTGAGGCACGCCTCTATCTCTGCACCGACGGCCGCCGCGACCGCGGCGACCTGGCAGAGTTCCTCGATACGGTGCTGACCGCGGGCGTGGACATCATCCAGCTGCGGGAGAAGGGCCTGGAGGCACGCGAAGAACTCGCGCTCCTCGAAGTCTTCCGCGACGCCTGCGACCGGCACGGCAAACTGCTGGCCGTCAACGACCGGGCGGACATCGCCTATGCCGCCCGGCCCGACGTGCTCCACCTGGGGCAGGACGACCTTCCTGTGGCGGTCGCGCGAGAGATACTCGGCGACGACATCGTCATCGGACGGTCCACCCACTCCGCCGCCGAGGCTTCCGCCGCGGCTGTGGAGCCGGGCGTCGACTACTTCTGCTGCGGCCCCGTCTGGCCCACGCCCACCAAGCCCGGCCGCCCGGCCCCCGGCCCGCCGCTGCTCAGGCACGCGGCCGCGCTGGAGAGCGCGCGGCCGTGGTTCGGGATCGGCGGCATCGACCTCACGAACCTGGACGAGGTGATGTCGTACGGGGTGAGCCGGGTGGTGGTCGTACGCGCGATCACGGACGCGGAGGACCCGGGGGCGGCCGCGGCGGAGTTCGCCAAGCGCCTGTCCTCCCGCTGACCCGGGGAGCCGCCCTTACGCGGCCACCGGTGTCCCCGTCGGCTCCGTCGACCTTGTCGACCCGGCTCCGTCGACCTCAGTCCGAGGCGTCCGCCACCCCGCGGGCGCCTCGGGCCATGAACTCGTGACAGCCTCGGCGCCGGCGCCCTCGCTGGCGCGGCCCGGCAGGCGCTTCGTTGGCGCGGCTCCGATGGCGCGGCCTGCTCGCGCGGCCTGCTCGCGCGGCTCGGCTGGGGCGTTGCTCGGGCAGCCCTGCTGGCGCGGCCCTGCTGGCGCTTCGTTGGCGCGGCCTGCTGGCGCGGCCTGCTCGCGCGGCCTGCTCGCGCGGCCTGCTCGCGCGGCTCGGCTGGCGCGGCCCTGCTGGCGCTTCGCTGGCATGGCCCCGATGGCCGGCTCCGCTGGCATGGCCCGGCTGGCAGGCTCCACTGGCACGGCGACGGCAGCTCCGCGCCTGCCATGAACTGGCACCGCCTACCGCAGACCCTGCACTCGGTGCGATGGCAGCCCCCCGCACCCGGGCGATGGCAGCCCCCGCACCAGCTGCGATGGCAGTGCCAGGCCCTGGGTTGGCGCGCATCGCCCCCTCAGGCGTGCGTGCCCGCACCCGGGAGAGGGCCGAGCCCCCGAGCGCGTACGCGTCAGGTGTTGCGGGAGGTGGCGGCGATGGCGAGCTCCGTCAGCGCCGTGCGGGCGTCGGCCGTGAGCGGCGCCTCGTCGAGCGCCGACAGCGCCCTGCCCAGGTAGTCGCCGATCAGCTCCTCGCATTCCCGCAGCGCACCGGTGTCGTCGATGATCCGCCGCAGCGTCTCCACCCCGTGCTCGTCCAGGTCAGGATCCCCCAGGAGCCGTCGCACGGTGGTCGCGTCGGCGGGGGAGGCGGCTGCCAGGGTGCGGGCGACGAGCATCGTCCGCTTGCCTTCGCGCAGGTCGTCCCCGGCGGGCTTGCCCGTCTGCGCCGGGTCGCCGAACACTCCCAGGATGTCGTCCCGGAGCTGGAACGCGATCCCGACCTGCGTGCCGTACCCCGTGCAGAGCTCGTCCATCCACGGCATGAGCTTGCCGGCGGCGAGCACCAGCCCGAGCCTGAGCGGCTGCTCCACCGAGTATTTGCCGCTCTTGAACAGCGCCACCCGCAGCGCCGACTCGAACGTGTTCTCGCCGTGGGCCTGCTCCAGCAGGTCGAGGTACTGGCCGCACATCAGCTCGGTGCGCATGTGGTCGTGCACCGGCTGGGCCGCCGCCAGCGACTCGGGCGGCAGGCCGCTGGTGCGCCACATCTCGCCCGACCAGATCAGCAGCAGGTTGCCCAGCAGGATCGCCGCGCCCTCGCCGAACTGCTCCGCGGAGCCGTGCCAGCCCGACTTCTCGTGCAGCGACTGGAACCGGCGGTGGGCGGACGGCATCCCCCTGCGCAGGTCGCTCTTGTCCATCACGTCGTCGTGGACCAGCGCGCTGGCCTGCAGCAGCTCCAGGGAGGCCGCGGCGGTGAAGATCTCGGGGACGTCCGTGCCGCCCGCGCCGCGCCAGCCCCAGTAGCAGAACGCGGGGCGCAGCCGCTTGCCGCCCGACAGCAACTCGTCGGCGGCCGTGCGCAGCGGTGCGAGCTCGGGATCGCCGGTGGCGGGCAGCTGCCGTTCGACGAATTCTCCGAGAGCACGCTCCACCTGCTTGCGCAGGGTGTCCAGGCCGGCGGCGTCAGTGGTCATGCCTTGAGACTAGTGGCCGGGCGCCCGGATCGACTCCGCAGGTGTGCTGGAGGCGTTGCCGGTGCCTCGGAGGTGACGCAGCCGCCTGACCCCTAGGGTGGCGCGCCGGCCCCCTAGGGTGGCGCGTCCATGACCTTGCGGTGGGGAGGTGACCTGTAACCTTGGGGCATGGCGCTTGGTCGACCCTCCATCCTGCCCGATCGTGTTCCCACCGTCCGCGACCTGCTCGCCGCCGGTGGCCGGTCGTTCTCCTTCGAGTTCTTCCCGCCGAAGACCGACGAGGGAGCGCGGCAGCTCTGGAAGGCGATCAGGGAGCTGGAGTCGCTGCGGCCGACGTTCGTGTCCGTGACGTACGGCGCCGGCGGCTCCACGCGTGACCGCACGGTCGACATCGTCGAGCGGATCGCCCACGACACGACGCTCACGCCCGTGGCGCACTTCACCGCGGTCAACCATTCCATCCGCGAGCTGCGCCACCTGGTGGGGCGTTTCGCCGACGCCGGGGTGCGCAACATCCTGGCCGTGCGCGGCGACCCCCCTGGCGACCCGGCGGCCGAGTGGGTGCGGCACCCCGAGGGCGTGCTCTACGCCGAGGACCTGGTGCGGCTGATCAGGCAGTCGGGCGACTTCTGCGTCGGCGTGGCCGCCTTCCCGTACAAGCATCCGCGCTCGCCGTCCATCGAGTCCGACACCGACTACTTCGTCCGCAAGTGCCAGGCGGGGGCCGACTACGCGATCACGCAGATGTTCTTCCGCGCGGAGGACTATCTGCGGCTGCGCGACCGGGTGGCGGCCAAGGGGTGCGACACGCCGATCATCCCGTGCATCATGCCGGTGACGCAGATGAGCACGATCGCGCGGTCCGAGCAGCTGTCGGGGGCGCCGTTCCCGGCCGAGGTGGCGGCCCGCTTCGAGGCGGTCGCGGACGACCCGGCGGCGGTGCGGCGGCTCGGCATCGAGCACGGGGCCGAGCTGTGCCAGCGGCTGCTCGACGAGGGCGCGCCGGGCATCCACTTCATCACGTTCAACCGCTCCAGCGCGTCACGCGAAGTCTTCCAACGCCTCGAGCGGGCGGCTCTTTCCGCCTGAAACCGCTGGGCGAGGTGCGACCGCGTCCAAGCGTTCAGCGCGCCGGGCGGCCCGAGCCACCATCCCGCCGCGCCTGCGCCGGAGGGGCCCCGCGGTGACGGGGCACGAGGGCGGCGGGTGGTGGGTCGCGCGCTGGGGTGTGGCGCGCTGGATGAGGTGTACCGCCGCCCGGGACACCGCCGTACTGCGGGTGGGGTGGCCCGCCACCCGCCCGCAGGGGGACCGGGCGGGTGACGGGCAGGGGACAGAAGACGGTGAGTAAAGGGGCGGATACCTTACGTAATGGATGGTGCCCCCAGCCATGTCCAAACAAACCCAACAGTCACGGGTTCCTCAGCATGTCGCCGTCAGGTCAAGGGCAGGGGGCGGCCCATGATGGCGTACTCCTCGTGGCCGCCCGGGAACACGAACCTCGTGAGGAGGTCGGTGAACCCCATGGCGGCGTAGAGGTGGCGGGCGGCGGTGGGCTGGTCGTGCGTGGACAGGACGGCCGAGCGCTCGGGGCGGCCGGCGCAGAGGGTGCGGATCATCGCGCGGCCGATGCCCTTGCCGTGGTGGTCGGGGTGGACGTGGATCTCGGCCAGTTCGAACGCGTTGCCCAGCCAGGCGTTGGCGGCCTCCCGGCCGAGACGGTCGGTCACGGCCCGGTAGACCACGTCGTGCCACCATTGGCCGGGCGCGCCGTGGAAGCCGTAGGCGAAGCCCACGGTGAGAGGCGAAGAAACGGACGAATCACGCAATTCTGCGAAATAACACTGGAAATGCGGATATGTCGCGTGATTTCGCATGATGGTCTTACGGCCGTTGATCTGCTCCGCGGGCGGGTTCATGGCAGCCGCGTAAATGTCGATCACCGTCTCCAGCCGCTCCGTGAACTCGGCCGGACCCGCCCCGCGAAACTCGATCACCCGTCGCACATTACTCGACGTCCGCCGGCGTACCCCCGGTGATCCGCACGAGCTCGTCGAACGTCGTCGGGAAGACGGTCAGCGGATGCCCCCCGGCCGCCCACACCACCTCGTGCTTGCCGAGCCAGTTGTCCACCAGGGTCCGCACGGGCGCCGGGTGCCCGACCGGGGCCACGCCGCCGATGGGCTGGCCGGTCGCCGCCCTGACGAACTCCGGCGTCGCCCGCCGTACCTTCGCGGCCCCCACCGTGCGGGCGATCAGCTCCACGTCCACGCGGTGCGCCCCGCTCGTCAGCACCAGCAGCGGCGCGCCGTCCGCGTCGAAGATCAGGCTGTTGGCGATGGCTCCGACCTCGCACCCGAGCTGAGCCGCGGCGCTCGCGGCCGTGGGGGCCTTCTCGGGCAGGACGACGATCTCGCCGCCCGCGCCCAGTTCGCGCAGCGCGGTTTGAACGACGACGGCATTGGACGGCAACTTCTCAGGCATGGACACACTCTAAACAGTTGACCGCTTCATTACTGGTTCATGGCGAGTGGTGTAGGGTCCACTGATCTATTCGGTAATGGTATGAGAGGTGGTACACGTGGGGGCTCGACGGCTGCCCGGGGTGGCTGCTCTTCTGACGGCTGGCGCTCTCGCACTCTCGGGCTGCGGCGCGCAGGCGCCGCAACGCTCGACGTCGGCGTCACCGGTTCTGACAGCTGTGTCCCCCGTCGTCACGCGCATCTCGGCGGGCGCGCGATCCGGGCCCTCCGCCACGGTCACCGCGCCGCGCAAGACGCTCAAGCTGGGCTCCAAGGGCAAGGCCGTCCAGTGGCTGCAGCAGCGCCTGGCCGAGCTCGGCTACCGCCCCGGCAAGGCCGACGGCCGGTACGGCGGGGCGACGCTGGCGGCCGTGTGGGCGTTCCAGAAGGTGAACGGCATCAGCCCGTCCAGCACCGTCGCCAAGCGCACGTGGGACGCCCTGGAGGCCCCGAAGTCCCCGCAGGTCCTGGTCAGGAACGGCAAGCCGACCCGCGCCGAGGTCAACCTCACCAAGCAGATCATGGTCCTGTACGTGGGCGGCCAGGTGAAGCTGATCACCCACATCTCCTCGGGCAGCGGCGTCCCCTACTGCGAGACCGCCACCTGGCAGGGCAAGCAGCAGCGCTTCTGCGGCTCGGCGACCACGCCGACGGGTGATTACCGGACGACGTGGCGCGCCCGCGGGTGGCACCGGTCGTACCTGGGGCAGCTCTACAACCCGATCTTCTTCAACGGCGGCATCGCCTTCCACGGCGCGCTGTCGGTGCCGCTCTACCCGGCTTCGCACGGGTGCGTACGCATGCCGATGAACGTGGCAGAGGTCCTGCCGGGGATGCTCGGCAAGGGCGTGCCCGTGCATGTCCGGGGCAAGTTCAGGCGCGCCTGAGGCGGGCGTCGCCGGTGAGCGCGTGGCCGGGGGCCCCAGTGGCATAACGCGCGGCATAACGCGCGCATAACCAAATACGGTGACGGGCCCGTTATGGGGCCTTTGTTGGACTCCCTCCCTGACCTTCTTGGGGGGAGTCCATTGACAACGGTGTTCATGGCGCCCGCGCCCGCACAGGTGGCGGCGCGGCGCGAGAACCGGTCCCGGCTGTGGTGGCTGCTGGCGGCGGGGTGGGTCGCGCACGTGGGGCTGCGCCTGTGGCTGTACCGGTACCACACCGGACCGGTGGCCAACCCGGACGAGACCGGTTACCTGCTCGCCGCCCGCTGGCTGGCCGGCGGGCCCGGCGCCGACCTGACCGGCTCGACCTTCTACCAGGGCGGGTACCCGGTCCTGCTGGTCCCGATCTTCTGGCTCACCTCCGACCCCGTCCTGGCGTACCGGCTGGTGGTCGTGGTGGGGTCGATGGCGGCCGCGAGCGCGTACCCGCTGGCGTACCTGCTGCTGCGCCGGATGGGGCTGGGCGGGCGGGCCGCGCTGATCGCGGCGTTCGTGGCGGCGCTGTCGCCGGCGCTGCTGGTGTTCTCGGGGCTGGCGCTGACCGATGCGATCCTGCCCGTGCTCGTGCTCGCCTGGCTGGTCGCGGTGCACGACCTGGTCGCGTACGGGTCGGTGCGGGCCGGGGCGGCGGCGGGCGGGCTGTCGGCGTTCGCGATGGCGGCGCACCTGCGGGGGACGGTCGTCCTGGCGGTCTGCGTGCTGGTCGTGATGGTGGCGGCGGTCCGGTGGAGGGCGGTGCCGCAGGCAGTCCGGCGGAGGGCGTTGATGTCGGCGGTCCGGCGGAGGATGGCGAGGCCGGCGGTCGCGGCGCTGGGGAGCGCCGGTGCGGTCGTGGCGGCGGGTAAGGCGCTCAACGGGGCGCTGGCGGCCGCGCTGTACCCGGGCGGGTCCCGTGACCTGTCCGGGCTGCTCATGTCCAGGCTCACGACCCTCGACGGGCAGGCCTGGGCGCTTTCGGGAGCGGCCGGGCAGCTCTGGTACCTCATCGTCGGCACCTGGGGGCTCGCGGGCGTCGGCCTGGCGGGCGCGGCGGCCCTGCTGGTACGGCGGTCCGCGCCGTTCCAGCACCGTGTCCTGGCGGGCACGCTGCTGCTCACCACCCTCGGCGTCGCGTACGCCTCCTCGGCCGCACTGCCGGACGAGCACCGCGTCGGCAACTACGTCTACGGCCGCTACCTGGCCAGCGTCGCGGTGGCCTGGACCCTCGCCGGGCTCGTCGTCCTGCTGAAGGGCGGGCGCCTGGCCGTCGTGCGGCACGCGGCGGCAGCCGCCGGGCTGACGGCACTGACCGGCGGGGCGGCCGCCTGGTACGCGGGGGACCGGCTGGAGCGCTACGGCTTCATCGCGTTCGACTTCCCTGAGGTGATCTTCCTCACCGGCGACCGCGACTCGCTCGACCTGGTCGCCGCCTCGATGACCGCACTGATCATGCTGGCCTGCCTGATCGCGGCCGCCTTCCTCACCACCCGCCGCACCCGGCTGCTGGTGGTGGGCGCGCTGGCGCTGATCGACATCGCGTTCACGGCCTGGCAGGCGCCCGCGCCCCCGTCCGGTGCGGACTGGCTGCCCGCGCCGCCCCCGGGGCGGGTGGCGGTGGATCGGCGGGTGAAATGGAACGTGTGGGTGCCGCTGGCGTACCGGGTGTCGTGGACGAAGATCGAGCTCTACGGCGGGCGGCCCCCGGAGGGCGCCTGCACGGCCGTCGTCCCGTACGGCGCGCTCCCGCCGCCGGGCTGGGCGGCGACCGGCCGGGGCGGTGCCCATATGGGCTGGACGACCTGGTCGAACGGGCACTGCGGCTGAGCGCCGGCGGGTGGTCCGCTCGACCAGCCCGCCGCGGCCGTGCAGTCCGGCCTTCAGGGCTCCTTCAGGGCTGAGGCGCCCCCGGAGCCCCCGCAGCCCCCGGAGACACCGAAGCCGTGGTTGCCCGCCTGGCCTCGGCGGCGGCCATGCACAGCCCGACGGCCTGTGCCAGCCCGGCCGCCACCAGGATCGCGACCGTGCCCGCCTGCCACGCGGGGATGCCGCCGGCGAAGTCGGGGGAGTCGTAGAGCTCCGGCAGCATCTTGACGGGATTGACCAGCGCGACGAGGACCGCCAGGGCGTACGGCACGATCAGGACGCCCGACAGCACGAGCAGGAACGTGCGGCCCCGGCCGCGCCGCCGTAAGAGCACGCCGATGACGGCGTAGACCACGCTCAGGAAGCCCGCGAGCAGCGCGGTCCACGAGACCAGCCGCCAGGTGTCGGTGCCCAGCGCGGTCATCCCGCCGGGACCGAGCCGGCCACCCGCCCACTCAGGGCCCGCGACCTGTGCCTGCACGGCCGCCCTGATGGCCACGAGGTTGACGCCCGCGTACGCCGCCGCCAGGAGCGGCCCCAGCGCCAGCAGGCCGAGAGCGACCGGCCACCTGCTCCTCGCCATCCGGCTCCCCCTCCCCTCCGGACAGTTTTCCAGACAGGGCCGTCGAGGGCTAACCGAGCGAGCACAGGCCGGAGAGCGTGATCTCGGCCGCGCGCCGCGCCGTGTGCCACATCTGCTCCACGGACCGGTCGTTGTCGATGTTCGTGATGATCGCCAGCTTCACCGCGCCGAACACCGCCCCCACGGCGGCGGCCGCCTCAACCCGGTCGAGTTTGTCCGGGTACGCCGCGTGCAGCGCCCGCGCCATCCTCGCTTGGTTCTCGAACAGCATCATGAGCGCCCGCGCCTGCAGCGTGGGCTCCTTGAGGACGAGCCGTAGCCGCAGCCCCGCGTCCTCGCACGTGAACTCCTCGTACGTGGTGAGCCACTCCAGGCTCTCCTCCACGATCCTGCGCAGCACGTCGGCCGGTGACTCGCCCGGCTCCCTGTCCGCCAGCGTGGCGACCGCCCGCTCCATCCGGCCCTCGGAGTCGTAGAAGACCACGTCCTCCTTGCTCGCGAAGTAGCTGAAGAACGTGCGCGTCGACACGTCGGCTTCCGCGGCGATCTCCGCGAGCGTGGTCTCCTCGTAGCCCTTCTCGTCGAACAGCCGGAGCGCGGCCTCGACCAGTGCCCGGCGCGTGCGCTGCTTCTTGCGCTCCCGCAGCCCCACGCCACCGCTTTCCACCATGCCGAAACTATAGTGCAAGCACTGTTTATTTGCATGCATTGAAATTTTGCAATGGACGAGGTTTTATGGAGTGTCACTCGGAAAGGAGCCGCAGCATGTCCGACGTCACGTTTCCCATGGCCCGCCGGCGTCCGCTCGACCCGCCTGACGAAGCCACTGAGCTGCGACAACAGGGGGCCATGCACCGCATGACGTACCCAGACGGCCACCGGGGCTGGCTGGTGACCCGCTATTCGGCGGCCCGCGCCATCCTGGCGCACCCGCACTTCAGCAACCGGCAGGAGCTCTCGCATCCGCCGCTGGCGAGCCAGCTCGAACGGGTGAAGATGCAGCGGGAGCGGAAGATGCCGGCGGGGGTCTTCCTCCGGATGGACCCGCCCGACCACACGCGCTACCGCAAGCTGCTCACCGGGCAGTTCACCGTGCGCCGGATGAAGGCGCTCGAGTCCAGGATCGAGGAGATCGTCAACGCCCACCTGGACGCCATGGCCGCCGCCGGCGGTCCCGTGGACCTCGTGCAGGTGTTCGCGCTGCCCATCCCGTCGCTGGTGATCTGCGAGCTGCTCGGGGTGCCGTACGAGGACCGCGCGCAGTTCCAGGAGGACTCCAAGCTCCTGCTCAGCCTGGAGACCAAGGCCGAGGAGGCGATCGCCGCGCTCGGCCGGGTCATGGCGTACCTGTACGGGCTCATCCAGCGCAAGCGCGAGGAGCCGTCCGACGACCTGCTCAGCGGGCTCATCGAGGGCGGGGAGCTGAACGACGAGGAGCTCACCGGGGTCTCGTTCCTGCTGCTGGTGGCCGGGCACGAGACGACCGCCAACATGCTGGGGCTCGGGACGTACGCGCTGCTCACGAACCCCGACCAGCTCGCCGCCATGCGCGACGACCCGTCGGTGGTGGACAACGGCGTCGAGGAGCTGCTGCGCTACCTCACGATCATCCACGTCGGACCGATCCGTACCGCGCTGGAGGACGTCGAGATCGAGGGCAACCTCATCAAGGCGGGCGAGGCCGTCACCCTTCAGCTGCCCGCCGCCAACCGCGACCCGGACCGCTTTCCCGACGGCGACCGGCTCGACGTCACCAGGCAGGCGGGCGGGCACCTGACCTTCGGCCACGGCATCCATCAGTGCCTGGGACAGCAGCTGGCGCGGGCCGAGATGCGCATCGCGTACCCCGCACTGCTGCGCCGCTTCCCGGGTCTACGCTTGGCCGTAACACCCGAGGAGGTGCCGATGCGCTCGGATATGGGCATCTATGGCGTGCACCGCCTCCCAGTCACTTGGTAGGTCATCATGGAGATCAAGGCAGATACGACGGTGTGCATCGGCGCGGGCATGTGCGCGCTGACAGTGCCGGAGGTGTTCGACCAGAGCGAGGACGAGGGCACGGTGGAGCTCCTGCAGAAGGTGCCGCCGCAGGAGCTGGAGGACGGCGTCCGCCGCGCCGTGACCCTGTGCCCCTCGGGGGCCATCTCCATCGCCTGAGCGACGCCTGACCCCCTTGAACGGCCCGAGGGCCGTCGCCGCATCTCGTGCTGGTGCGGCGACGGCCCTTTCTGCGTCTGCGGGACCGCGACACGTCGAACCTGTGTTCGTGGAATCGGTTGACACCGAGCGTGATCGAAATTATGTTCGACGTTGTGACGGTGGGGCTCGCGGCTCAGCGTCACAAGGACCTGGTCGCGGGCCGTTCGCTTCCCCAAGCGATACCCGCGGCCAGGATCCACGGGCGAAGGGCGCGTCCTCGTCGTCGGCGGAGACGAGTGGGCGCGTCCTGGCCGGACGGGGAGAGGGGAAGCTCCTCGTCCGGCCAGCCCGGCGGAAATGTCGGTGGCGTCTGCAAGTCTGGGCTCCACCGGCTCAGCGCCGGCTGCCGCCCACGACTCCAAGGAGGCGCGCAAGATGGCACCACGGCCTAGAGAAACGCCCGGGCCCCGGCTGTCGCCTGCGGTTCGGGCACACTTGACCGATTCACGTTCCTGCCTGGCGGACGCGGCCGGCGCCCGCACCCCGGCATCCCGATATGTGGCGGCCCACCTGGCAGCCCTTCGAGCGGCGGCGGCGATGCTGGCCGCGCGTCCCCGTCCCACGGAGGGCCGCAGGCGCCGCCTGCGCAGCGCCTGGGACCTGCTGCCCGAGGCCGAGCCGCACCTGGCCGAGTGGGCGGCCTACTTCGCGGTGAGCGCCGCCAAGCGCGCCGCCGCGGAGGCGGGCATGGTCAGCAGGGTCAGCGCGGCCGACGCCGACGAGATCCTGGCCGAGGCTGAGACGTTCGTCTCCACGGTGGAAGACCTCCTGGGCGTCCCCTCCCAGCCCCAGCTCCCCGTGAACGTCCCCTTGGCGGGCTGAGCCCCCTGCCTGTCCCCGCCCGGGGACACGGCTCTTCACCGGAACGCCGCCCCACGCGGCGGGTTCCCGGTCTGCGTCGCGCATCCTTTCAGCGCGGGCTCAGGATGCCGGACGCGCTCGCCCGCTTCGCCGCCGGGCGCTCGCCCTGGAGGCATGCCTCAGGTGCGCACACGCGCCTTGTGAAGCGCGCAGTCGCCGTGGGCAGGGTCAATCTGGCAATCCGGGGCACATCATTCGCGGCGCGCCACCCACGCCCGTACGGACGCACAGAGCGCGCATCGGGCGTGAAGGCGGCCGGTGATCTTCGTCACATTGCGGAGACCCGTGGCGTACGGGCATCCGGTTCAGGCCGGAAAGAGGCGTGAGTGTGCCGTCCCCGGTGCCAGGAAGCCGGTGGGCTCGCCGGCGCCAGGCGGCGGCGAGCCCGTGAGCGGACGGCGCACACTCAGGCCGGGACCGGCCTCAGAACGACTCGACGGCGCGGCGTGCCTCGGCGTCGAGGACGCCCCAGCTGATGAGCTCCTCGGTCAGCTCGCTCGGCGACTTGTCATAGATCACGGCCAGGGAGCGCAGGTCCTCCTGGCGGATCGACAGCACCTTGCCGTTGTAGTCACCGCGCTGGCTCTGGATCGTGGCGGCGTAGCGGGCCAGTGCCCCCGCCTTCTCCTTGGGCAGCGCGGCCAGGCGCTCCAGGTCGATCACAAGCTTGGGCGTCGGCCCCAGCGGGCTGGGCGCGGCGCCACCCGGCAGCAGCTCGGATACGGGCACCCCGTAGAAGTCGGCAAGCTCGGCAAGCTTCTGCACGGTCACCGCTCGGTCGCCGCGCTCATAAGAGCCCACGACCACGGCCTTCCACCTGCCGCGCGACTTCTCCTCGACCCCGTGCAGGGAAAGCCCCTGCTGGGTGCGGATGGCGCGCAGTCGTGCACCCAGCGACTTTGCGTACTCAGACGGCATTCTGTGGCCCCCCGGCTCTCGTATGTATCGCTCTCAGTAGATTGTGCTCCCTTGCGGCTTATGCCCTAGCCACCGGGGGGTCTGGTGCCGTGCTAGGCACCAACGGTAGCCGTGGCCCCAGGTTTAACCCAGAACGCCGCGAGGTGTGGTTACGGACAGTGACGGTAAAGGGGCGGACGCCTAAGGTCAAGCTGATTGGAAAAAAGATGCCGAATCCGGTCCGGTAGAGAACGCCACAAACGCCCCTGGTGTCTCATTTGTAACGGTACTTCGTCATAGTTTGCCGAGGAATTTCGCCCCCGCCGCCGCGTCAGCACTTCCGGGGGAGAATCATGACAGGGCAGGTCGCAGCCCGTACGATCTTGAGCGAGGTGTCGCCCAGGAAGACCCGCCTGAGTGGCCCGGTGGCGCTCGAAGCGCATATGATCATCTCACCGGGGAGCCACGAGGTCGTCCGGAGCGCCTGGGCGACGTTGCCGCCCTCCAGCACCTCGACCTCCGCCTCCGGCCGCCCGCGGGTCGCCGTCCGCAGGTCCGAGGCCGCCTGGTCGCGCAGGCGTTCCAGCAGGTCCTCCTCGATCACGGCGTGCCTGTCGCCGCTGACCACCAGCGTGACCAGCCGCAGCGGGACGCCCAGAGCCGCGGCCACCGCCGTCGCGTCCTTGACTGCGGCGTCACAGCCGGGGCCGCGGCGGTAGGCGACGGTGAGACGTTCGAGGGCGGCGGGGCGTTCGCCGGCGTAGCCGCGCGGGGCGAGCAGCACGGGAACGGAGGACGAGTGCAGGAGCTGGTCGGCGGTGCTGCCCAGGGCGATGCGCCCCTTGCCGCCGCCAGGGGCCGAGCCGATCACCACGACGTCGGCGCCGCGCTCGCGCGCCAGCTCCACCAGCCCGCGCCCGCTGCCCTTGTGCGCGTGGACCACGTAGTCGGCGTCGCCCGCCAGCTCGCGAGCCTGCCAGAGCGCCGCGTCGGCCTGCTCCATCAGGTACGCCCGCCACGCGCTCTCCTCGGCCCTGGCGGGCCCGGGCACGGACCACGTGGGCGGCTGCACGTACGCCACCGTCAGGCGGCCCCGCGCCTGCTCCTTGAGCAGCACGGCCAGCGCCAGCCCGTCCCGCCCCAGGAGCTCGGGGACGAAGCCGGCCAGCACGTCGTGCAGCTTCATTCAGGTCACCTCGGCGTTCAGCCGCGAATGGCCGTAGCCGTACAGGAAGTAGCAGATCAGGCCCACGAGCATCCACAGCCCGAACGCCGCCCACGTGGCGCCGGCCAGGCCCGCCATCACGACGACGCACAAGATCGCGCCGAGCACCGGCGTGGCGGGGAAGAGCGGCACGCGGAAGCCGCGCGGCAGCTCGGGGCTGCGGCGGCGCAGGACGAGCACCCCGACGTTGACGATGGCGAAGGCGAACAGCGTGCCGATGCTGGTGGCCTCCGCGAGCCGGCCGAGCGGCACCAGGCCCGCCAGCACGGAGATGAACGCGGCGACGATGAGGGTGTTGGCGACGGGGACCTGGCGACGCATGGCGACCCGCTGGAAGATCCGCGGGATGAGCCCGTCGCGGGACATCGCGAACAGGATGCGTGTCTGGCCGTAGATGACGGTGAGCACGACGCTGGCGATGGCGATCACCGCGCCGAAGGAGACGATCAGGCCCGGCCAGGACGCGCCGCCGGCCAGGTCGGCGATGTGCGAGAGGCTCGCCTCGCTCTTGTCCGGGTCGAAGCTCGTCCACGGCGTCGCGCCGATGGCCGCCATGGCCACGAGCACGTAGACGGCCGTCACGATGGCCAGTGACAGGATGATCGCGAGGGGCAGGTCGCGCCTGGGGTTCCTGGCCTCCTCTCCCGCGGTAGAGGCGGCGTCGAAGCCGATGTAGGAGAAGAACACCTGCGAGGCTGCCGCCGTGATCCCGGCCACCCCCATGGGGGCGAACGGCGTGAAGTTCCGGGTCTGGAAGGCCGTGAACGCCACCATGCAGAAGAAGAGCAGCACCACGACCTTGATCACCACGAAGACCGCGTTCGCCGTGGCGCTCTCGGAGGCCCCGTGCAGCAGCAGCCACGTGGCGAGCAGGACGATGACGATCGCGGCGACGTTGACCACGCCGCCCTGGCCGGGGGAGCGGGTGACGGCCTCCGGCAGCGTGAAGCCGAACAGGGCCCGCAGGAACGCGTTCAGGTACTCGCCCCAGCCCACGGCCACGGCCGCCACGGAGACGGCGTACTCCAGCATGAGGCACCAGCCGCACACCCAGGCCACCAGCTCGCCCAGCGTCGCGTACGCGTAGGAGTAGGACGAGCCGGACACCGGGATCGTCCCGGCGAGCTCGGCGTAGGACAGGGCCGAGAACAGCGCCGTGATCGCCGCCAGCACGAACGACAGCACCACCGCGGGCCCCGCCTTGGGCACGGCCTGCCCCAGGATGACGAAGATGCCGGTGCCGAGCGTGGCGCCGACGCTGAAGAGCGTGAGCTGCCAGAGCGACATGGTGCGCCGCAGCTCGCCGCCCTCCCCGTGGCCGCCCTCGGCGACGATGCGCTCGGTGGGTTTGGTGCGGAAGAGCCGTCGCGCCAGTGTCATCGGACACCCCTACAGCGTGCTCGTCAGCGGCCACCTGCCGTTCGGTGTCACGATCGTGCCCGCTGAGCCCTCGAGTATGCGCTCGGCCTCGTCCAGCCTGCCGATCGCGGCCATGTCGCCGGTCGTCTCCACGAACCGGCAGGCCGCCTCCACCTTCGGCCCCATCGACCCGGCGGGGAACTCCAGGGCGCGCAGCTCGTGCGGCGTGGTGTGGGCGATCTCGCTCTGGTGCGGCGTGCCGAAGGCGCGCATGACGCGCGGCACGTCGGTGAGGCTCAGGAACGCGTCGCAGTCCAGCGCCTCGGCCAGCATCGCGGCGGTGAGGTCCTTGTCGACGACCGCCTCCACGCCGGTCAGCCGGCCGCGCTCGTCGCGGACGACCGGGATGCCGCCGCCGCCCGCGCAGATCACGACCACGCCCTCGCGGATCATCATCCGGATCAGCCGGGTCTCGACGATGCGGCGCGGAACGGGCGAGGGGACGACGCGCCGCCAGTGGGGGCCGTCCTGCCTGACCGTCCACCCGTACTCGGCGGCCAGCTTCTCCGCCGCCTCCTGGTCGTAGACCTGCCCGACGAACTTGGTCGGGTTCTCGAAGGCGGGATCGACGGCCGTCACCAGCGTCTGCGTGACCATGGCCAGCACCTGCCGGCCGGGCAGCGCGTTCTGCAGGGCCTGCTGCATCCAGTAGCCGATCATGCCCTGCGTCTGCGCGCCGAGCGTGTCGAACGGGTACGGCCTGGTCAGGCTCGGGTCGGCGGCGCTCTCCACGGCCAGCAGGCCCACCTGCGGGCCGTTCCCATGGGTGATGACCAGCTCGTGCTCGAGGGCCAGGCGGGCGAGCGTCTTGACGGCCGCGCGGATGTTGGCCTGCTGGACGTCCGCGTCCGGCGCCTGGCCGCGTTTGAGCACCGCGTTGCCGCCCAGCGCGACGATGACCCGCATCCGCCTACCCCCTCGTGCCCCGTCTCGTGCCCCGTCTCATGCCGCGTCTCATGCCGCGTCTTATGCAGCGTCGCGTTCGAGCGGGCAGCTCATGCAGCGCGGGCCGCCGCGCCCCCTGCCGAGCTCGCTGCCCCTGATCGTGATGACCTCGATGCCGTTGTCGCGCAGGTAGTTGTTGGTGGTGGTGTTGCGCTCGTAGGCGACGACGACGCCCGGCTCCAGCGCCAGCCCGTTGCAGCCGTCGTCCCACTGCTCCCGCTCGGCCGCGCGGACGTCCTGCTGGGGGGTCAGCACCGTGATGTCGGGCAGGTCGAGGGCGTGGGCGATGGCCTTGTGCATGTGCTCCGGAGGGTGGTCGGTGACCTTGAGCTCCTTGCGCGTCTCGCCCGGCTCGATGGTGTACGCGGGCAGCATCCCGAGCCCCGCGTACTTGGTGAACACCCCCACGTCGAGCATCGTCATCACGGTGTCGAGATGCATGAACGCCCGCGCCTTCGGCATGTCCAGGGCCACGATCGTCCGCGCGGAGCCGGCGGCGAACAGCCGCTGCGCCAGCATCTCGACCGCCTGGGGCTGGGTGCGCTCGCTCATGCCCACCAGCACCGCGCCCCGGCCGATGACCAGCACGTCGCCGCCCTCCATGGTGGCCGGCGCCACCGACTGCCCCGGCATCCAGCAGTGGAAGCCGCCCGCCTCCGGCCGGCCGAACCCGTCGGCGAACGTCGGGTGGTACATGTAGACGGCCTCCATGTTGACCGTCTCGCGCATGCGGGCCTTCTTCTTCATCGCGTTGATCGACACGCCGTCGTAGATCCAGCAGGACGTGTCGCGGGTGAAGAGGTGGTTGGGCAGCGGCGGCAGCACGAAGTCGTCGTCGCCGGTGGTGTGGAAGGTCACGGAGTCGAAGTCGCAGCCCATCTCGACCAGCTCCCGCTTGGTGACGCCGCCGGTCAGGTAGACCTGCAGCGCCGCCGAGTCCAGGCCGTCGAGGACGTTGCGCACGTCGTCGATGGCGCCGGGGCCGAGCCAGCGCTCGTCGATGACCGCGTCGAGGATGTGCTTGCGCGCCTCCGGGATGTCGACGGTCTCCGTGAGCAGGTCGGCCAGCAGGTGGACCTTGACGCCGCGGTCGGTCAGCACTCGCTGGAACTCCTCGTGCTCCTCTATCGCGCGCCTGGCCCACAGCACGTCGTCGAAGAGGAACGCGTCCTTGTTGGACGGGGTCAGCCGCTTGAGCGCCAGGTCCGGCCGGTGCAGGAGCACCTGGCGCAGGCGTCCGACCTCGGAATCGACATGAAAGGCCATCTTCGCTGTTTCCCTCCAGACGGCGTCCTCGGGCAGTATCAACCTCTTTCCCCGAGAAGACCGGTACGCCATCCGTACCCCGTGGGCACGTCGTGACGCAACCGAAGCCCGCCCGCGTTGTTCCTGGTAGCCCCTGGTACTGTGTGTGCCGACCAACACCCTTTAAGACCCGTCCCGTGAGGCGGGAAAGGTGGTGAGATTCGCCATGTCCGATTCCAGGGCCGTGCTCGAAGCCCCGGACATCCATAGGGCGCTGACCCGGATCGCGCACGAGATCCTCGAGCGCACCAAGGGCGCCGACGACGTCGTACTCCTCGGCATCCCCACCCGCGGCGCCACGCTCGCCCGCCGGCTCGGGGACCGCATCCAGCAGTTCGAAGGCGTCAAGATACCCGTCGGCTCGATCGACATCACGATGTACCGGGACGACCTGAGGCTCAAGCCCGCCCGCCCGCTCGGCCGCACCGAGCTGCCGCCGGACGGCATCGACGGCCGCGTGGTCGTGCTCGTGGACGACGTCCTCTACTCCGGCCGCACCGTGCGCGCCGCGCTCGACGCGCTCAACGACCTGGGCCGCCCCACCGCCGTGCAGCTGGCCACGCTGGTCGACCGCGGCCACCGCGAGCTGCCCATCCGCGCCGACTACGTCGGCAAGAACCTTCCCACGGCCAAGAGCGAGAAGGTCCGGGTCTACCTGCAGGAGATCGACGGCCGCGACGCCGTGCTGCTCGTGAAGGGGGACGACAAGTGAACCGCCACCTGATCTCCGCCGGTGACCTGTCCAAGGACGACGCGCTGCTCATCCTCGACACCGCGGAGGAGCTGGCGAGAGTCTCGGAACGCTCCATCAAGAAGCTGCCGACGCTGCGCGGCCGCACCGTGGTCAACCTGTTCTTCGAGGACTCCACCCGTACGCGGATCTCGTTCGAGGCGGCGGCCAAGCGGCTGTCCGCGGACGTGATCAACTTCTCGGCCAAGGGGTCGAGCGTGTCCAAGGGCGAGTCGCTCAAGGACACCGCGCTCACCCTCGAGGCCATGGGCGCCGACGCGGTGGTCATCCGCCACAGCGCCTCCGGCGCGCCGCACCGCCTGGCCACCTGGGTGCACGGCAGCGTCGTCAACGCCGGCGACGGCACCCACGAGCACCCCACGCAGGCGCTGCTCGACGCCTTCTCGATGCGCCGCCGCCTGGGCACTCTCGACGGACGCAAGGTCACGATCGTCGGCGACGTGCTGCACAGCCGGGTCGCCCGCTCCAACGTGCTGCTGCTCCACACGCTCGGCGCCGACGTCACGCTGGTGGCGCCGCCCACGCTGCTGCCCGTCGCCGTCGGCTCCTGGCCGTGCGAGGTGTCGTACGACCTGGACGCCGTGCTGCCCAAGTCGGACGTGGTGATGATGCTGCGCGTGCAGAAGGAGCGGATGAACGCCGCGTACTTCCCGAGCGAGCGCGAGTACTCCCGCCGGTACGGGCTCGACCGCGACCGGTTCGCCAAGATGCCCGACGACGCGATCGTCATGCACCCCGGTCCGATGAACCGGGGCATGGAGATCGCCGCCGAGGTGGCCGACTCGGCCCGGTCCACGATCGTCGAGCAGGTCACCAACGGCGTGACCATCCGCATGGCCGTCCTGTACCTGCTGCTCGGGGGAGAGAGCACGTGAGGGAGCGAAGCGAGCGAACCAATAGGCACAGCATCTTGATGATCATTGTGCCGACGAAGGAGGCATGATGATCATCAAGAATGTTCGGATCCTCGGCGGGGAGCCGGTCGACATCCGGGTCGCCGACGGGGTGATCGCCGAGATCGGGCCGGGCCTGGAAGGGCCCGAGACCGTGGACGGCGGCGGCGCGATCGCGCTGCCCGGCCTCGTGGACCTCCACACGCACCTGCGTGAGCCCGGCCGCGAGGACGCCGAGACCGTGCAGACCGGGACGCAGTCGGCGGCCCGCGGCGGATACACCGCCGTGCACGCCATGGCCAACACCTCGCCCGTCGCCGACACCGCGGGCGTGGTCGAGCAGGTGTGGCGGCTCGGGCGCGAGTTCGCGCACTGCGACGTGCACCCCGTCGGCGCCGTGACCGTCGGCCTCGAGGGCAGGCAGCTCGCCGAGCTGGGCGCGATGGCCGACTCGGCCGCCCGCGTGCGGGTCTTCTCCGACGACGGCAAGTGCGTGGACGACGCCGTGCTGATGCGCCGCGCCCTGGAGTACGTCAAGGCGTTCGACGGCGTCGTCGCCCAGCACGCCCAGGAGCCCAGGCTGACCGAGGGCGCCCAGATGAACGAGGGCGTCGTCTCCGGCAGGCTCGGCCTGACCGGCTGGCCCGCGGTCGCGGAGGAGGCGATCATCGCCCGCGACTGCCTCCTGGCCGCCCACGTCGGCTCCAGGCTGCACGTGTGCCACGTCTCCACGGCCGGCTCCGTCGAGATCATCCGCTGGGCCAAGTCCAAGGGCTGGAACGTCACCGCCGAGGTCACCCCGCACCACCTGCTCCTCACCGACGACCTCGTCGAGGAGTCCCCGGTGGGCGCCTACAACCCGATCTACAAAGTCAACCCGCCGCTGCGCACCCGCGCCGACGTCGAGGCGCTGCGCGCCGCGCTGGCCGACGGCACGATCGACGTCGTCGCCACCGACCACGCACCCCACCCGGTCGAGGACAAGGAGACCGAGTGGTCGGCCGCGGCCATGGGGATGATCGGCCTGGAGACGGCGCTCAGCGTGGTCCAGGAGGCGATGGTCGAGACGGGGCTGCTCGACTGGGCGGGTATCGCCCAGCGCATGTCCGTCGTCCCCGCGCGCATCGGCCGCCTGTCCGGGCAGGGTCAGCCGCTCGAGGCGGGGGCCCCGGCCAACATCACGCTGTACGACCCGTCCGTACGCACCGAGGTGGATCCGTCGGCATACGCGTCGAAGAGCCGGAACACCCCGTACGAGGGGATGACGCTGCCCGGCAGGGTAGTGGCCACGTTCCTGCGCGGCAGGCCGACCGTTCTCGAAGGGAAGCTGGTTTGAACACATCGGTGCTCGTCCTGGAAGACGGCCGCGTCTTCCACGGGACCCCGTACGGCGCCGAGGGCGAGACGTTCGGCGAGATGGTCTTCAACACCGGCATGACCGGCTACCAGGAGACCCTCACGGACCCGTCCTACCATCGGCAGATCGTCGCCATGACGGCGCCCCACATCGGCAACACAGGCGTCAACGACGAGGACCCGGAGTCCAAGCGCGTCTGGGTCGCCGGCTACGTCGTGCGCGAGCCGTCCAGGGTCGTCTCCAACTGGCGGGCCAACCGCTCGCTCGACGACTACCTCAAGGAGCAGGGCGTGGTCGGGATCGCCATCTCCGGCACCCGCGCGCTCACCCGCCACCTGCGCGAGCGCGGCGCCATGCGCGCCGGCATCTTCAGCGCGCCCACCGAGCCGGTCGAGGAACTGGTCGAGCGGGTGCGGCGCTCGCCCCGCATGGAGGGCGCCGACCTGGCCGCCGAGGTGGCCACCGGCGAGCCCTACGTCGTGCCCGCCATCGGTGCGAAGAGGTTCACGGTCGCGGCCGTGGACCTCGGCATCAAGGGCATGACGCCGCACCGGATGGCCGAGCGCGGCTGCGAGGTGCACGTGCTGCCCGCGACGGCCACGTACGAGCAGATCATGGCGGTCGGTCCGGACGGCGTGTTCTTCTCCAACGGGCCCGGCGACCCCGCCACGGCGGACGTCTCGGCGCTGCGGGGCGTCCTCGAGGCGAAGGTCCCGTTCTTCGGGATCTGCTTCGGCAACCAGCTCTTCGGGCGGGCCCTGGGCCTTTCCACCTACAAGCTGCGCTACGGGCACCGGGGCGTCAACCAGCCCGTCCAGGACGTGCGCACGGGGAAGGTGGAGATCTCGGCGCACAACCACGGGTTCGCCGTGGAGGCGCCGCTCGACGGGCCGTTCGACACCCCGTACGGCCAGGCCGAGGTCAGCCACGTCAATCTCAACGACCGCTGCGTGGAAGGGCTGCGCCTGCTCGACGGCCGCGCCTTCAGCGTGCAATACCACCCGGAGGCCGCCGCGGGCCCCCACGACGCGGCCTATCTCTTCGACGAGTTCTGTGAGGTCATGAGCCGTGCCCAAGCGTGAGGACATCAGGTCCGTCCTGGTGATCGGCTCGGGGCCGATCGTGATCGGCCAGGCGTGCGAGTTCGACTACTCGGGCACCCAGGCGTGCCGCGTGCTGCGGGCCGAGGGCTTCCGGGTCATCCTGGTCAACAGCAACCCGGCGACGATCATGACGGACCCGGAGTTCGCCGACGCCACGTACGTGGAGCCCATCACCCCCGAGTTCGTCGAGAAGATCATCGCCAAGGAGCGGCCGGACGCGCTGCTGCCGACGCTCGGCGGGCAGACCGCGCTCAACACCGCGGTCGCGCTGCACGAGTCCGGCGTGCTGGAGAAGTACGAGGTCGAGCTGATCGGCGCGGACTTCGACGCGATCCAGGCGGGGGAGAACCGCGAGCGGTTCAAGGAGATCGTCGCCAAGGTCGCCCGCGAGCACGGACTCAACGCCGAGTCGGCCAGGTCAGCCATCTGCCACACGATGGACGAGTGCCTGGCCGCCGCCGAGGAGCTGGGCTACCCGGTCGTGGTCCGGCCGTCGTTCACGATGGGCGGCGCCGGCTCCGGGTTCGCCTACGACGAGGACGACCTGCGGCGCATCGGCGGCGCGGGGCTCGACGCCTCTCCGACCACCGAGGTGCTCCTGGAGGAGTCGATCCTCGGCTGGAAGGAGTACGAGCTCGAGGTCATGCGCGACAAGAACGACAACGTCGTCATCGTCTGCTCCATCGAGAACATCGACCCGATGGGCGTGCACACCGGCGACAGCGTCACCGTCGCGCCCGCGCTGACCCTGACCGACCGCGAATACCAGAACATGCGCGACGTCGCCATCGCGGTCATCCGCGAGGTCGGCGTCGACACCGGCGGCTGCAACATCCAGTTCGCGGTGAACCCGCGCACCGGGCGCATGATCGTCATCGAGATGAACCCGCGCGTGTCGCGCTCCTCGGCCCTGGCCTCCAAGGCCACCGGCTTCCCGATCGCGAAGATCGCGGCCAAGCTGGCCATCGGCTACACGCTCGACGAGATCCCCAACGACATCACCAAGGAGACCCCGGCCTCCTTCGAGCCGACGCTCGACTACATCGTGGTGAAGGTGCCGAGGTTCGCGTTCGAGAAGTTCAGGGGCGCCGACCAGACACTCACCACGCACATGAAGTCCGTCGGCGAGGCCATGGCCATCGGCCGCTCCTTCCCCGAGGCGCTGCAGAAGGCGCTGCGGTCGCTGGAGAAGAAGGACTCGTCCTTCAGCTGGGCCGGCGATGTCGCGGACAAATCCGCATTGCTGGAGGCGTGCCGCACGCCGCACGACGGGCGGCTGCGCACCATGCAGCAGGCCATCAGGGCGGGCGCCACGCCCGAGGAGCTCTTCGAGGCGACCAACGTCGATCCCTGGTTCATCGACCAGCTCTTCCTGCTCCACGAGGAGGCCGAGGCGGTCGCCGCCGCGCCCGAGCTGACCGCCGAGGTGCTCGAACGGGCCAAGCGCCACGGCTTCAGCGACGCGCAGCTCGGCGAGATCCGCGGCATCGACGAGGCCAGGGTGCGCGACCTGCGCCACGCCCTGGGGCTGCGGCCGGTCTACAACACCGTCGACACGTGCGCCGCCGAGTTCGCCGCGAAGACGCCGTACCTCTACTCGACCTACGACGAGGAGAACGAGGTCCCCTACGGCGAGCGCCAGAAGGTCATCATCCTGGGCTCCGGGCCCAACCGCATCGGGCAGGGCATCGAGTTCGACTACGCGTGCGTGCACGCCTCGTTCGAGCTGGCCAGGGCCGGGTTCGAGACCGTCATGGTCAACTGCAACCCCGAGACCGTCTCGACCGACTACGACACCTCCGGCCGGCTCTACTTCGAGCCGCTGACGCTGGAGGACGTCCTGGAGGTCGTGCACGCCGAGCAGCAGACCGGCCCGGTCGCCGGCGTGATCGTGCAGCTCGGCGGCCAGACGCCGCTGGGGCTCGCGCAGGCGCTCAAGGACGCGGGCGTGCCCGTGGTCGGCACCTCGCCCGAGTCGATCCACCTGGCCGAGGAGCGCGGCGCGTTCGGGCGGGTGCTGGCCGAGGCGGGGCTGCCCGCTCCCAAGCACGGCACCGCGCTCACCGTGGCCGAGGCGCGGGAGATCGCCGAGGAGATCGGCTACCCCGTGCTCGTGCGCCCGTCCTACGTGCTGGGCGGCGCCGGCATGGCCATCGTGTACGACGAGGACACGCTGACGACGTACATGGCGGCCCAGGAGGGCGGCCACCCGGTGCTGGTGGACAAGTTCCTGGACGAGGCCATCGAGATCGACGTCGACGCCCTCTACGACGGGTCGGAGCTCTATCTCGGCGGCGTCATGGAGCACATCGAGGAGGCGGGGATCCACTCCGGCGACTCGGCGTGCGCGCTGCCGCCCATCACGCTCGGCAGCCACGACATCAAGCGCATCCGCGCCGCCACCGAGGCCATCGCCCGGGGCGTGGGCGTGCGCGGCCTGCTGAACGTCCAGTACGCGATGTCGGCCGGTGTCCTGTACGTCCTGGAGGCCAACCCGCGCGCCAGCCGTACAGTGCCGTTCGTGTCCAAGGCCACCGCGGTGCCGCTGGCCAAGGCGGCGGCCCGGGTGATGCTCGGCGCGTCGATCGCCTCGCTGCGTGAGGAGGGCATGCTGCCCGCGACCGGCGACGGCGGGACGCTGCCTCTCGACGCCTCCATCGCGGTCAAGGAGGCGGTGCTGCCGTTCAACCGGTTCAGGGGCGTCGACATCGTGCTGGGGCCGGAGATGCGCTCCACGGGCGAGGTCATGGGCATCGACGCGCACTTCGGGATCGCGTACGCCAAGTCCCAGGCGGGCGCCTACGGCCGGCTTCCGACCAAGGGACGCGCGTTCGTATCCGTGGCCAACAGGGACAAGCGTGCGATGATCTTCCCTGTGAAGGCGCTGGCGGATCTCGGATTCGAGATCCTGGCCACGGAGGGCACCGCCGAGGTGCTGCGCCGTAACGGTGTCCATGCCAAGATCGTGCGAAAGCACAGCGAGAGGACGGGTCCGGGAGGTGAGCCCACGAGCGTGCAGGCCATTCTGGACGGCGAGGTCGACCTGATCATCAACACGCCCTTCGGCAGCCCCGGGCAGTCCGGGCCGCGGCTCGACGGCTACGAGATCCGCACCGCCGCGGTGCTGCGCGGCATCCCGTGCATCACCACGGTCTCGGGGCTCGCGGCCGCGGCGGCGGGCATCCAGGCGATCGTGCGCGGCGACGTCGGCGTACGGTCTCTCCAGGAGCACGCGCAGGCACTACGGGGCTGACCCCGCACGGGAGGTGAAGACGACTGGCCGGCACTCCGGTGCAGGTGACGGGCACGGTGCTGACGACGCGCCGGGTCGACGCCTACCATGCGCTGACGGTGGTGGCGCCCGGCATAGCCGAGCGCTACCGCCCCGGTCACTTCGTCTCCGTGGCGGTCGGCGGGGCTTACACGTCGATGGTGACGCGCCGCGCGCTGTCCATCCACGACGTCAAGGCCGACTACGGCGGCACGGTCGAGCTGGTCTTCACCGCCTCGGGCCCCGGCACGGCCTGGCTGGCCGAGCGGCGCGCCCGCGACACGCTCGACCTGGTCGGGCCGCTCGGCCGCCCCTTCCCGCTGCCGCGTGACCCGGCGCACTGCGTGCTGGTCGGCGCCGAGTACGGCTCCGCCGTGCTGTTCCCGCTGGCCGACGCGCTGCTGGCGCGGGGCTGCCGGGTCGACTTCGTGCTGGGCGGAGCCGGGGCCGAGCGGGTGTTCGGCGCCATGCGGGCCCGCAGGATCGCCGAGACCACCACGCTGACCACCGAGGACGGCTCGCTCGGACTACGCGGCAAGGTCACCGACGCGCTACCCTCGGTGATCGCCGACACGCGGGCCGACGCGGTCTACGCCTGCGCGCCCATGGAGACGCTGCGGGCCGTGACGGCGGTGGCGATGGAGTTCGACATCCCGGTGCAGGTGGCCGTCGAGGAGTCGATGGCCTGCGGCATCGGGGTGTGCATGACGTGCGTGCTGCCCGTCATCGGTGACGACGGAGTGACCAGGATGGTGCGGGCGTGCGCTGAAGGGCCGGTGTTCCGGGGGGAGCGGGTGCGGTTCGAGGACGTGGGAACGATCCCGTTCGACGCGCTCGGCGCCCCCGGAGGCGGTGCACGACATGTCAGTTGATATGCGGACATTTCTGGCGCATGTGGAGCTGGCGAACCCGATCACCACGGCCGCCGGATGCGCCGCCTCCGGACGGGAGCTCGCCCAGTTCTTCGACCTGCACCGGCTCGGGGCGCTGACCACCCGCTCGATCACCATGGCGCCGAGGGCGGGACGGCCCACGCCGCGCATGGCGGAGACTCCCTCGGGCCTGCTGAACGCCGTCGGGCTGCAGGGGCCGGGCATCGACGCGTTCCTGGAGCGCGAGCTGCCCTGGCTGGCCCAGAGGGGCATCAAGACCATCGTCTCGATCGGCGGCGGCACCGTCGCCGAATACTCGGAGCTGGCCCGCAGGCTCGCCGACGCGCCCGGGGTCACCGCCTTGGAGGTCAACCTCTCCTGCCCGAACATGGAGGACCGCGGCCGCGTCTTCGCCCGCGAGGGCAGCGCGGCGGCCGAGGTCATCGCCTCGGTGCGCTCCATCATGCGCTACGACGTGCCGGTCGTGGCCAAGCTCGCGCCCGACGTGGCCGACATCGTGTCGGTCGCACGGGCCTGCGTGGACGCCGGGGCGGATGCGCTGTCCATGATCAACAATCCGCTCGGCATGGCCATCGACACCGAGGCGCTGCGGCCCTCGCTCGCCGCCGTCACCGGAGGGCTGTCGGGGCCCGCCATCCTGCCGCTGGCCGTACGGTGCGTGTGGCAGGTCCACGCGGCGCTCCCCGGAGTGCCGCTGATCGGCATCGGCGGCGTGATGACCGGCAGGGACGCCTTCCAGCTGGTCCTGGCGGGCGCCTGTGTGGTCGGAGTGGGCACGGCGCTGTTCCACGACCCCTACGCCTGCCTGCGCATCGAACGCGAGCTGGAGGACCTGCTGAGGGCCCGCGGCTTCCAGCGCCTGGCCGACGCCGTGGGCCTCGCCCACCGCCCGCCGGGCAGCGCCCCCCGCCACCTGCTCGTCGACGCCGAAGAGAGCACGCCATGATCAGCCATGAAATCGAGGAGAGCACCTCTTGACTCCCGCACCCATCGCTTCCGAGGAGAGCACCTCTTGACCCCCGCACCGCTCCTGACCCCCGCGCCCATCGCCGTCGCCCTGGACGCCCCTGACCTGGAGACCGCCGCCCGGTGGGCGGCGCTGGTGACGCCGCACGTCAGCACGGTCAAGGTGGGTCTGGAGCTCTACCTCCGCTACGGCCCCGACGTGATCGCCTCCGTCCGGGGGGCCAGCGGCGTGCAGGTGTTCCTCGACCTCAAGCTCCACGACATCCCGAACACCGTCGCCGGCGCCTCGCGCGCCGTGTCCCGGCTGCGCCCGGCGATCCTCACCGTGCACGCCGCCGGCGGCCCGGCCATGATCCGCGCCGCCGTGGAGGCCGCGGACCCGCACACCAGGATCGCCGCGGTGACGATCCTGACCTCGCTGAGCGAGGACGACCTGGGCCGCATCGGGCTCGTGGGGCCCGCCGACGACGCCGTACGCCGCCTGGCCGCGCTGTCGGTGGAGTCGGGGGCCACGGCGCTGGTGTGCTCGCCCAACGAGGTGTCCGCGGTGCGGGCGGAGGTGGGGGAGGGGATCACGCTCATCACGCCCGGGGTGCGGCTCGCCGGGGCCGACGCGCAGGACCAGGCGCGGGTGGCCACGCCCGAACAGGCACTCGCCGACGGCGCCGACCTCCTCGTCATCGGCCGCCCCATCACCGCCTCCCCGGATCCGGGCGCGGCCGCCGCCTCCATCGCGGCGTCCCTCCGGCGCGCGTCGTGACCCCTCCGCCGTCCCGCCGCGCCTGACCGACCAAACCGTCCATCCTGTTCGGCTGCGCGCGGTGGGCCGCGCGCCCATCAAACCGTCCATCCTGTACGGCTGCGCACGGTGGGCCGCACGCGCCGACGTCCCTTGCCTTCCGTCATGGCCGGTCGTGAAGGCTCACGGGTCGCTCGCCGTGACGACGCGCATTCTTGACCACCACCGTGGCGAATCGTCAGCCGGTGCCTCCACGCGCCGTTCTGGAGCCATCTCCGCGCCGTGAAACGCGTTCGCTCCGAGGGCCCTCTGAACGGTCGTACGGAGGCTCCCTCGGGCGGCCTTTGGATCATGGTCCTGTGGGTGCCATCGCAAGATCATAATGCATGCGCGGGAGCACTTGTGCGCGATCTTCGTTCCGGTTTCGGGCCTGGTGTGGGAGAGGTTTCGGACATCGGGGGGTGACTGGAATGTGATCATCGTTGCGTTTCGCGACACCGTCGTGAGGCGACGCGAGAAGCGGGAAGTGGGGGCGATTTCATCAGCGGACTGTGATTTTATGGACACGGACAGTGATGAAGTGGATTTTGTGCGGAGAGAAACGGCTCTTGACGTTGCTTAGGGGGCGATGACCAGCTAGTTTCCCTTCCCGTCCGAGTACATCGACAGAAATTCGAGGTGACCCGGCGTGGCTCTTCCTCCACTGACCCCTGAGCAGCGCGCCGCAGCCCTGGAGAAGGCTGCCAAGGCCCGTAAAGAGCGTGCCGAGGTCAAGAACCGGCTCAAGCATGGCGCGGTTTCTCTGGCTGAGGTGCTCAAGGATGGGCAGACCGACGACGTCATCGGAAAGATGAAGGTGTCGGCTCTGTTGGAATCGCTCCCCGGCGTGGGCAAGGTCCGCGCCAAGCAGCTCATGGAGCGGCTTGCCATCGCCGAGTCCCGCCGCGTGCGGGGTCTCGGTGCGAACCAGAGGGCATCCCTCGAGCGCGAGTTCGGTGGCAACGAGAGCTAATCTCTGTTCCACAAGAAAGCGCAGGTTCAACGGGGGGTAGGAAAGTGACCGACAGGTCCTGGTCCGGCGAAGTCAGTGCCTACGAGGCATTCGGGCCCGGAGCGGAGGTCGGATTCTTGCCCTTGAGCGAACGACGGCTGACGGTCCTTTCAGGGCCGTCGGGCGTCGGCAAGTCCACGGTCGTCGCCGAGCTCCGGCGGGCACACCCCGAGGTGTGGCTGTCGGTCTCGGTGACCACCAGGAGGCCCCGGCCCGGTGAGGTGAACGGGGTCCACTACTACTTCGTCGACGGCGAGGAGTTCGACCGGCTCGTGGCGGCCGGGGAGCTGCTCGAGTGGGCGGAGTTCGCGGGAAACCGCTACGGCACGCCGCGCGAGCCGGTGATGAAGAAGCTCGCCGACGGCGTGCCGACGCTGCTCGAGATCGACCTCGAGGGCGCCAGGCAGGTGCGCAGGAGCATGCCTGAGGCGCTGCTGGTGTTCCTGGCCCCGCCCTCGTGGGAGGAGCTGGAGAAGCGGCTGCGCGGCCGCGGCACCGAGCCGGAGGACGTCATCGCGCGCCGCCTCGACGCTGGGCGGATCGAGATGGCGGCGGAGCCGGAGTTCGACCTGAGCCTCGTGAACACGAACGTCCAAGACGTGTGCTCTCGGCTGATAGCCTTGATGACTGACCCTCAGGGGGTCACGACAACCACCAACCGAGAGGTCTGACAATCGTGGCAGGCACCACCCCGGCCGCGGAGGGCATCACCAACCCGCCGATCGACGCGCTGCTCGACATCGTCGACAGCAAATACTCCCTGGTGATCATGGGCGCCAAGCGTGCCCGCCAGATCAACGCCTACTACTCCCAGCTCGGCGAGGGCCTGCTGGAGTACGTCGGGCCGCTGGTCGAGACGCACGCGCAGGAGAAGCCGCTGTCCATCGCCCTGCGCGAGGTCTCCGAGGGTCTCCTCAACGCCGAGCCGATCGAAGGCGCGGTCTGACCCCTTCGATGAAGGTCGTCCTGGGCGTCAGCGGCGGCATCGCCGCGTACAAGGCCTGCGAGCTGCTGCGCCTGTTCACCGAGTCCGGGCACGAGGTGCGGGTCGTCCCGACCCGCGAGGCGCTCAAGTTCGTGGGCGCGCCCACCTGGGCCGCCCTGTCGGGCAACCCCGTGTCGGCAGAGGTGTGGGACGACGTTCATGAGGTGCCCCACGTGCGGATCGGCAAGCAGGCCGACCTCGTCGTGGTGGCGCCCGCGACCGCCGACGTGCTCGCGCGGGCCGCCCACGGGCTGGCCGGCGATCTGCTCACCAACACGCTGCTGACGGCCACGTGCCCCGTCGTGTTCGCGCCCGCGATGCACACGGAGATGTGGCAGCACCCCGCCACCCGCGCCAACGTCGCGACACTGCGCGAGCGGGGCGCCGTCGTGATCGATCCCGCCGTGGGCCGCCTCACCGGCGCCGACACCGGCCCCGGCCGTCTGCCTGACCCGGCCGAGATCTTCCAGGTGTGCCTGCGCGTGCTGCGCGGCCGACCCCGCGACCTGGCCGGGCGCAAGGTCCTCATCTCCGCCGGCGGCACCCGCGAGGCGATCGACCCCGTCCGCTACATCGGCAACCGCTCCTCGGGGCTGCAGGGCTACGCGCTGGCCCGCACGGCGGCCGCCCGGGGCGCCGAGGTGACCCTGGTGGCGGCGAACGTGGCCCTGCCCGACCCCGCCGGGGCGAAGGTCGTCCGGGTGGAGTCGGCGGCCGAGATGCGCGAGGCGGTGCTCGCCGCCGCTGCCGACGCCGACGTGGTCGTCATGGCCGCCGCGGTGGCCGACTTCCGGCCTGCGACGCGCCGCGACACGAAGATCAAGAAGACGGACGGCGAGCCTGAGCCGATCTTTCTGACGAAGAATCCCGACATCCTCGCCGAGCTCGGCACACTCCGCCGCGACGCCCGCGCGGCGCAAGCGCATTCAGGCGACGGGACGCGGGGTGACTCGCGGCCGCAGCCGGCCGACGGCGTCTCTCACGATGATGCGCCCGCCCTGCCGCCCTCGCAGCCGTGGACCTCTGGTGCCGCGACGCCGCAGCCGGCCGCCGCCACGGCACCGCAGCCGTCCGGCGCCGTGACCTCGCACCTGTCGCCGCCCGGCCCCGCGACGCCGCAGCAGGCTCCGTCCGGTGCGGCAGGCTCGCAGCCGCCGCTGCCCGAAGGCGCGACGCCGCAGCCGTCGCCCGCCGGAGTCGCGTCCCCGGAGCCGGGCGACTCGAGGCCGGATGGTGGCGGGCTTGACGTCGCGTCGCGCCGGGGGCCCAGGGCGTACCCGGAAGTGATCGTCGGGTTCGCGGCCGAGACGGACGACGTGCTCGCCAACGGGCAGGCCAAGCTCGCCCGCAAGGGCTGCGATCTGCTGGTCGTCAACCAGGTGGGCGGGGGCCTCGCCTTCGGGACCCCCGACAACGCGGCCACCGTGCTGGTGGCCGGCGGCGAGCCGGTCGAGGTGCCGTTCGGCCCCAAGGAGGACGTCGCCGACGCCGTGTGGGACCTGGTCGCCGCCCGCCTCTCCTGACCGCGCACTTCAAAAGGGACGCGAACCCCCAAATGGCGTAAGGCCGATTACCTGATCGACTATTGCTACATCCTCGCGCGCCTGCGGATACTTGGGCGAAGGGGGGATGGAATGCCGGTGGGTTCTGCTGTCAGGGATCGTTGTAGAACATTGCTCGGCGACCAGGGGGAGATCCACTACGTCTTTCCCGCGGTGTCCGCGGTGCCTGCGGGGACGGGGCACTTCCTCATCGTGGTCACCGGCTCGGCCATTTCGGTGCTGGCCACCAGGACGCTCAGGACCGACCGGCCGGTGGCGGTGCTCGCGGCCTTCCCGCGACACACCAGGCTCGGCCCTATCCTGCCTGGACCGATCATCGAGCTAGACTCGATGACATTCGAGTTCGATGAGGAGTACGCCGCCGTGGTGGCGGCCGCCGACGCGGAGGTCTTCGCGCCGGAGACCCTGCCACCCGACCCTCTGCCTGAGCTGTGACGGGAGCCGGATAGTGGACGGTTTCGCGCCCCGGCGCCGGGTAGGGCTAGACTCGGCGACGCTCAGGCGTGCCCATGCGTCCTGGGCTTTACATCCGTCAGCAGCCGCTGCATGAGGAGCCACTGAGTTGTCACGTCGCCTGTTCACCTCCGAGTCGGTCACCGAGGGCCACCCGGACAAGATCGCTGACCAGATCAGTGACGCGATTCTCGACGCCATGCTCAAGGACGACCCCCGGAGCCGGGTCGCGGTCGAGACGCTGATCACTACCGGCCAGGTCCATGTCGCAGGCGAGGTCACGACTGAGACCTACGTCGACATCCCGGCCCTCATCCGGGAGAAGATCCTGGAGATCGGCTACGACGCCTCGCACAAGGGCTTCGACGGCGCCTCCTGTGGCGTGTCGGTGTCGATCGGCGCGCAGTCCCCCGACATCGCCCAGGGTGTGGACGACGCGTACGAGCACCGGGTCGGCGGCGGCGCGGACGCCGACGAGCTGGACCGCCAGGGCGCGGGTGACCAGGGCCTCATGTTCGGCTACGCCTGCCGCGAGACCCCCGAGCTGATGCCGCTCCCGATCATGCTGGCTCACCGGCTGTCGCAGCGGCTGTCGGAGGTGCGCAAGACGGGCGTGGTGCCCTACCTCCGTCCTGACGGCAAGACCCAGGTGACCATCGAGTACGAGGGTGACACGCCGGTCCGCCTGGACACGGTGGTGGTCTCCACGCAGCACGCGGCGGAGATCGACCTCAAGGAGATGCTGACGCCGGACATCAAGGAGCACGTGGTCGACCCCGTGCTGGCCGGCCTCGACCTCGACACCGAGGGCTACCGCCTGCTCGTCAACCCGACCGGCCGCTTCGAGATCGGCGGTCCCATGGGCGACGCCGGGCTGACCGGCCGCAAGATCATCATCGACACCTACGGCGGCATGGCCCGCCACGGTGGCGGCGCCTTCTCCGGCAAGGACCCGTCCAAGGTGGACCGCTCGGCCGCCTACGCCATGCGCTGGGTCGCCAAGAACGTCGTCGCCGCCGGCCTCGCCGACCGGTGCGAGGTGCAGGTGGCGTACGCGATCGGCAAGGCGCAGCCGGTGGGCCTGTTCGTGGAGTGCTTCGGCACCGAGAAGCTGCCGGTGGAGAAGATCCAGGACGCCGTGCTCCAGGTGTTCGACCTGCGCCCGGCGGCGATCATCCGCGACCTGGACCTGCTGCGCCCGATCTACTCGGAGACCGCCGCGTACGGGCACTTCGGCCGCGAGGGCTTCTCCTGGGAGTCCACGGACCGCGCCGAGGCCCTGCGCACCGCCGTCGGCCTCTGAGATCTGAACCACCGCGGACCGGCCATGAACCGCAGGCCGCCGCTGGCTGATGTCGCCGCGGGCCGACGCCGCCCGAGGCCGACATCGTCGCCGACCGTGCCCCGACGTCAGGGCGGACTCACCGCACCCTGACGTCGGGACGGGCGGAACGCGCTGGGACGTCGGGGCGCCGCCGCGGCCCGGCGCTCTGTCACGCCCTTGACAGCGGGTGGGCGCCTGCCCGCCATGCGCCCGGCCGGGTCCTTCGGCTCGGTGGAGGCGTGGCTCGTTCCCTCGGGCGTACGGCCCTCCCAGGTCCTCGCGTGGCATCGGAGCGCGGGTCCGGACGTGTGCGTGGCGGAGGTTCCGGGTGGTGAGGTCTGGTAGACGTTATGCGTGACCGACTCCGACGACGCCCTTCTGCCGCTCGACGCCGTGCGGCCCCCAGCGTCGTCGAAGGAGACCAAGGGCGCCACCGTACCCGCCCCTGACCGCCCCGTCGCGAGGGTCGCGGTGGACAGCCCGCTCCCGCACCTCGACCGCCTCTTCGACTACCTGGTGCCGGCCTCCATGCACGAGACGGCCGAGCCGGGGGTGCGCGTGCGGGTGCGGTTCGCGGGCAAGCTGGTCGACGGGTTCCTGATGGAACGGGCCGGCGACAGCGAGCACGAGGGAAGGCTCATGCCGCTCGAACGCGTGGTCTCCCCGGAGCGCGTGCTCACACCTGAGATCGCCGGGCTGGCCAGGGCGGTCGCCGACAGGTACGCGGGCACCTTGACCGACGTGCTCCGCCTGGCCGTACCGCCCCGTCACGCCAAGGCCGAGTCCGAAGAGCCGCCGAAGCAGGATTTTCCGCCCGCGGAGCCGCCCACGGGCGAGAGCGCCTGGGACGCGTACCCGACCGGTCCCTCCTTCCTCGACGCGCTGCGCCACGGACGCGCGCCCCGGGCCGTGTGGTCGGCCCTGCCCGGCGCCAGGGGATGGGCGGGCGCGATGGCCGAGGCCGTGCGGGCGGCGCTGGACGGCGGCAAGGGCGCGGTCGTCGTGGTGCCCGACGGCAAGGACGTGGCGCTGGCCGACGGCGAGCTCGAGCGCGTGCTCGGGCCGGGCAGGCACGTGGCGCTCACCGCCGACCTGGGTCCCGCCGAGCGCTACCGGCGGTGGCTGAAGGTGCTGCGCGGCCACGTACGGGCCGTCGTCGGCACCAGGGCCGCCATGTTCGCACCCGTCGCCGATCTCGGGCTGGTGGCCATCTGGGACGACGGCGACGACCTGCACGCCGAACGCCTGGCCCCTTACCCGCACGCCCGCGAGGTCCTCGGCCTGCGCGCCCTCAGGACGGGCGCGGCGATGCTCATCGGCGGCTACGCGCGGACCGCGGAGGCCACCCAGCTCGTCGCCACCCGCTGGGCCAGGCCCATCGTGGCGGCCCGCACGACGATCAGGAGCCTCGCCCCCCGGGTACGCCCCGCGGGAGAGGACGCCGAGCTGGCCAAGGACCAGGCGGCCCGCCAGGCCAGGCTCCCCAGCCTCGCCTGGCGGGCCCTCCGGCAGGGCCTGGAGAGGGGGCCCGTGCTGGTGCAGGTGCCCAGACGGGGATACCTGCCCGCCCTGGCCTGCCGGCACTGCCGTACCCCCGCCCGGTGCGTCCTGCCCCCGACCCGGACGGCCGTCCCGTTGCCGGGCCCGGCCACCGGCACGGCCGCTCCCTCGTCCGGGACGGCCATACCGCTGCTGAGCCCGTCAGGCGGCGCCACGATGAACGGGCGCGCCGGTGCGGCGGCCCTGACCGACGCCGGTGACGGGATGCCTGCGGTGCAGGGCGCCGACCGGCCGGGGCCCGTGTGCCACGGGCCGCTCGCGCTCAGAGGCGGTCACGCGGCTCCCTACTGCCGCTGGTGCGGCCGGGTGGACGCCGACTGGCGCTGCCCGTCCTGCGGCAGCCCCAGGCTCCGGGCCGTCGTCACCGGCGCCAGGCGTACGGCGGAGGAGCTCGGCAGGGCCTTCCCCTCCGTGCCGGTGCGCACGTCGGGCCGCGACGGCGTCCTGGCCACCGTCCCCGACACCCGCGCGCTGGTCGTCGCGACGCCCGGCGCCGAGCCGGTGGCGCAGGGCGGCTACGCGGCGGCCGTGCTCCTCGACGGGTGGGCGCTGCTCGGCAGGGCCGACCTGAGGGCGGCTGAGGAGGCGGTCCGCCGGTGGATGAACGCCGCCGCCCTCCTCCGCCCCGCCGCCGAGCTGGTGGTGCTCGGTGACGCCGCGCTGCCCGCCGTACAGGCCCTGCTGCGGTGGGACCCCGTCACCCACGCGGAGCGCGAACTGGGCGACCGCGCCGAGCTGGGGTTCCCGCCGGCGGTGCGGATGGCGACGCTCACGGGCGCGGCGAGCGCGGTCAGGCAGATGCTCGACGAGGTACGCCTCCCGCCCGGCGCCCAGGTGCTCGGCCCCGTCCCCGTGGACGAGTCCGGCCTGGAACGGGCCATGATCCGGGTCCGGCGGTCCGGCGGCGCCGCGCTGGCCGCCGCGCTCAAGGGGGCCAGTGGGGTGCGTGCGGCGCGTAAGACGCCAGATGTCGTGAAGGTAAGTGTCGACCCGCTCGACCTGATTTAGACCGTTTCCCCGATTCGCTCATCTGAGGACCAGCCGTTAGCGTGCCTCTGTGTCGATCGAATGGGTGAACGGGGCCATCGACGCCCTGCGCGCCTGGGGGCGCGCGCGGGAGGTCGAGGTGGACGCGGACGAGGTCCGCCTGCTCTGCGACTACGCCAGCGACTACCTCAACGTCAACGAACTGGGTGACTTCACCCCCGAGACCTTCGACGAGCTGCTGCTGTCCATCTATCCGCGCAAGGTCATCGCGCCGCCTGAGAGCGCTGCTGAGACCATCGCCGCCGCCCGCAGCCTCGTCGACTACCTCAGCGAGTCGGGCGCGGTGTCCGGGGACACGGCGGCGCTCATGCGCGACAGGCTCGACGACATCGCGCCGCGCATGCCCGAGGCCCTCGCCGACCAGGCGAACTTCGGCATGGCCAAGACCCTCTTCAGCTCCATCGGCCCGGAGTCGCTCGAGCAGGCGATCGCCATCCCCTCCGGTGAGATGCCCGACCTGGGCGAGGCGCCCTGCGACTGCCCCGGATGCACGCCGCTGCCCGCCGCCCGGCTGGCCTCGCCGGAGGACCTCGTCGCCGACCTGGCGACGGTGCCCGCGCTGGCCGAGGAGCCGCTGCCGGACACCGGCGAGCCGCTGGAGGCCTGGGCGCAGCGGGTCGCCACGCTCCTCGAGGACGACGCCGACCGGGGGCTCTACGACCTGTTCGACATGCTCTACCGGGTCCAGGTGCGCGTGCCGGTCACCATGATCCGCGATTACCTCGACGAGTACGCCGACGGCGGCGAGATCGACCTGGACGCCGTGCTCGACGACCTCGTCCGGCACGGCATGATCCAGGTCACGGGCGACACCGCCGGGCTCACCCCGCTGGCCGTCTGGGGGCTGCGTCGGCACTACCTGTCGCTCGGGCTCGACGCGCCCGAGGCCCCCGACCTGGCCGAGGCCGACGCGCTCGGGCTCATCGAAGGGCTGCTCGAAGGCGTTCCCGCCGAGCTCGCCGAGCAGGACATCAGCCGCTGGCTGGCCGGCAGGGCGCCGGGCGAGGCCGCGGCGGAGCTGCTGGCCGCCGCCTCCGGCGCGCCCGCCGTGGCCCGCGGCATCGCGATCACCATCGTCGACCTGCTGGGCCCGGAGGCCGAGCCGGAGGTCCGCCGCTCCCTCGACGACCAGGAGCTGCGCCCGCACGCCATCCACTGGCTGGCCGCCAGAGGTCTGCCCGCGCCGCAGCTCACCCAGCAGGAGCTGCTCTGGGTCAGCGTCGACATGCTCGCGCTGGCGATGCCCGCGGCCGAGGAGGACCCCGAGAACTTCGCCGAGAACATGGCCGCCTCCGGCCCGCCCGCCCATATGATCGAGGAGATGTGGCGGGTCGACCACCCTGACGTCGTCGAGGTCCTGGAGCTGCTCGGACGCTCGATTTCCGACGGCACGGTGGCGAAGGCGGCGCGCAAGGCGGCGTTCAAGGCCCGGTCCCGAGCCATCCGTTGAGTACGCTCATGTGACTGCTGTGCAGTAAGTTTCGTGGGTGGCAAACAACGTCTTCGACCTCGCCGAGCTGCGCAAGCTGATCGATGAGCAGGCCGCCGTGCCGCCACGGCCTCCTGAGGAGACTCCCGTGGAGCACGAAGCGCTCACGTTCCCGCCGGTGCTGCCGGCGCCCGACGCGGAGCTGGCCGCGGCGGTGCCCTCGGTGCCGCTGGTCGCCGACGCCATCAGGCTCGCCACCTGGACGGGCACCCGCGAGGTGACCCCCGAAGGGCACCTGACTGAGGCGGACGCCGAGGCCGCCGCACGGGAGCTGGGCCTGCCCGCCTCCCGGCTGCGCCTGATCTGGATCGTCGCCGTCAACACCGGGCTGCTCCAGATCCTCGGCGGCCGCGCCTCCAGGGGGCCGCTGTCGATGCGGCTCACGGTCGAGGCCACGCTGGAGTTCTGGGACGGCGTGGTCATGGACGTGCTCGACCGCGCGGACGAGGGCCTGACGGGCTCCGCCGTGGTCGACGGCCACCTGGCCGAGATGCTCGCCACGATCTACTCGGTGCGCTCCGGCGTCGCCACCGCCAACCTCGCCAGGGGCATACTCCAGTCCCACGAGGTGGCCTGCGCGCCCGGTGCCGTCGAGATGCGCAGGCTCGCCGCCGCGCTCCCCGCCGAGCTGCTGGAGGCGCTGTCGCTGCTGGCGTACTGCGGGCTCGTCGAGCAGACCGCCGCCGGCCGCACCGCGCTCACCCCGCTCGGCGTCTGGGCCATCCGCCGCGACCTGTTGCGCGAGGGTCACGACGCGCCGACGACGGCCGAGGTGGAGGTGTTCGCCGACCTGTCGGCGGCCGAGCTGGTGGAGGCGCTGGTCAAGGGCTCGGCCACGCAGAGCGCCGTCGCCGGTTGGCTGGAGCGCCGCGCGCCCGAGTCCGCGGCCCGCGACCTGATCGAGATCGCCGCCTCCGGCACGGCCGGGCAGCGCGGCGCGGTCGGAGCCATCCTCGAGGAGCTGGGCCCGGAGGCCGAGAAGCCTGTCAGGGAGGCGCTCGACCACCCGCTCATGCGCCGCTACGCCGCCTCCTGGCTGCACATCCGCGACCTCGAGGCCCCCACGCTGAGCCCCGAGGACCACACCTGGCTGGCGGTCGACTCGCTGGCCGCCCTCATGCACCTGTCGGGGCCGGCCGCGGGCCGGATCGACCCGCCCGAGCCGGGAGAAGACCTGATCAAGCTGGTCGGCGAGATGCCCGGAGTGGGCCATCCCGACACGATCGCCGTGCTCGACATGCTGGCCACCGCCCACGACGACCAGGCCGTGGTCAAGGCGGCCCGCAAGGCGGCGATGAAGGCGCGCTCGCTCGAGCACACTAAACTGGGTTGATCCACACGTGAGAACGGAGTAACCCCCTTGGCGATCCAGTCGATCCGGCTGTTCGGAGACCCGGTGCTGCGCACCCCGGCGGCCCCGGTCGTCGACTTCGACAAGGAGCTCCGCAAGCTGGTCAAGGACCTCACCGACACGATGATGGACGCTCCGGGCGCGGGCCTCGCGGCGCCGCAGATCGGGGTCGGGCTGCGGGTGTTCACCTACTACGTGGACGAGCAGCTCGGCCATCTCATCAATCCCGATCTCGACCTCTCTGCGGAGCTCGACGAGGAGGGCGAGGAGGGCTGCCTGTCCTTCCCCGGCCTGTCGTACCCGACGCCCCGGGCCATCCGCGCCGTCGCCAAGGGCTACAACATGCACGGCGAGCCCGTCACGCTGGAGGGCACCGACCTGATGGCGCGCTGCTTCCAGCACGAGACCGACCACCTCGACGGCATCCTGTTCATCGACCGCATGGACCCCAAGCAGCGCAAGCTGGCCATGAAAGCCGTCCGCGAGGCCGAGTGGAGCGGTCTGGCCGCCCCCGTGATCAAGGTCTCGCCGCACGCCACCGGCGGAAGGGCGCTCTGAGAGCATGCGTCTGGTCTTCGCGGGCACACCCGAGACGGCGCTGCCGTCGCTGCGCACCCTGATCGACTCGCCGCGCCACGAGGTCGTGGCGGTCGTCACCCGCCCCGACGCGCAGTCGGGCCGGGGCCGCAAGGTCCACCCCTCGCCGGTGGCCGAGCTCGCGGAGGAGGCGGGCATCGAGGTGCTCCGCCCGGCCAAGGCCGGCGACCCGGACTTCCTCGACCGGTTGCGCGCCCTGGAGCCCGACTGCTGCCCGGTGGTCGCGTACGGTGCGCTGCTCCCGCAGTCGGCGCTCGACATCCCCCGGCACGGGTGGATCAACCTGCACTTCTCGATCCTGCCCGCCTGGCGCGGGGCCGCGCCCGTGCAGCACGCGATCCTGCACGGCGACGAGATCGGCGGGGCGACGACGTTCCAGATCGTCAAGGAGCTGGACGCGGGGCCCGTCTACGGCGTGGTGACCGAGGAGATCCACACCAGCGACACGAGCGGGACGCTGCTTGAGCGGCTGTCGGTCTCGGGCGCGGGGCTGCTCGCCGCCACCCTGGACGGCGTCGAGGACGGCACCCTGGAGGCCCGGCCGCAGCCAGCCGACGGAGTGACGATCGCACCAAAGATCACCGTCACCGACGCCCGCGTCGACTGGACCAAGCCCGCCCTGCACGTCGACCGGCTGATCCGGGCCTGCACCCCCGCGCCTGGGGCGTGGACCGAGTTCCGCGGGCAGCGGGTGAAGCTGGGGGCGGTGCGGATGGTTCGGGGCGAGCGGCTGCCCGCCGGCGAGGTCGCCGCCACGAAGGTGAAAGTGCTGGTGGGGACCGCCACCGACGCGGTCGAGCTGGGCGAGGTGCAGCCGCAGGGCAAGCGGGTGATGGGGGCCGTGGAGTGGGCTCGCGGGGTTCGCCCAGAGGGTAAAGAGATCTTCAAGTGACGCGGCGTGTCGGCCATGGCGCTCTCTGTAACATCGGCCTCATGACTACAACCAGTAACGAAGCGCAGGCGCTCATCGCACGCATGGACAACCTCCGCGAGGATCAGGATGTCGCGTTCGCGACGCTCTGCGACGCGCGCGATCACATTCGCGACATCAACATCTGGACCCGCCGCTGCGATCGCAACATGACGAAGCTCGACGGCAAGGTGGCGCGGGTCGAGCAGAAGACCGACAAGGCCCTCGGCCTCGCTGTGCAGGCGGGGGAGAAGCTGGACGCCCTCGACGGGCGGGTGGCCGTGCTGGAGACCGACGTCAAGGAGCTGAAGACGGATGTCGCGGTCCTCAAGACGGACGTCTCGGAGCTCAAGGTCGATGTCTCGGAGCTCAAGACGGTCGTCAAGAGCGACCTGATCGACGTCAAGGCGCTGCTCGGCGAGGTGCTCGAGAGGCTGCCTGCCAAGGCATAGAGGAAAGTTTGAGTGATGAGGACACGGGGGGACCAAGGGGCCGGAGGCAGGGGCGGCGGGAGCCGTACGCGGAAGCCACCGAGACCAGCACGCGACCAGGCACGCAACGCGGCCTTCGACGTCGTGCGCGCGGTCGACGAGCGTGACGCGTACGCCAACCTGCTCCTGCCGCGGCTCCTTCGCGAGCGCGGCATCAGGGGACGCGATGCCGCGCTGGCCACCGAGCTCGCGTACGGGACGCTGCGCGGGCTCGGCACCTATGACGCCGTGATCGAGATGTGCAGCGACCGGGCGCCCGATCCCGACGTGCGCGACGCCCTGCGGCTCGGAGCCCACCAGCTCCTGCGCATGCGCGTCCCGCCGCACGCGGCCGTCGGCACCACCGTCGACCTGGTACGCCTGCGCATCGGTCAGGGGGCGGCCAAGTTCGTGAACGCGGTGCTGCGGAAGATCGGCTCGAGGACGCTCGAAGAGTGGATCCCCATCATCGCGCCCGACCCGGCCGACGATCCCGTCGGCCACCTCGCCATCGCCTACGGCCACCCCCGCTGGATCGTCTCCGCCTTCCGCGACGCCCTCGGCCGCCCGGACGAGATGGCCGACCTGCTCGACGCCGACAACGCCCGGCCCCTGGTGACGCTCGTGGCACGGCCAGGGCGGAGCTCGGTGGAGGAGCTCGAGGCCTTCGGCGCCCTCCCGGCCCGTTACTCGCCGTACGCCGCCTACCTGCGCGAAGGCGATCCCGGGCAGATCGAGGCGGTGGCGGAGACGCGGGCCGCCGTCCAGGACGAGGCCAGCCAGCTGGTGGCCCTGGCCCTGACCCGGGTCCCTCTCGAGGGGGACGGGGACGAGCTCTGGCTCGACATGTGCGCGGGGCCCGGCGGCAAGGCTGGCCTGCTCGACGCCATCGCCACCCACGGCGACCTCGAAGGTCTGCGCAGGGAAGGCCCTCCCACGCCTACGCCTACGCCCACGTCCACGTCCACCGGCGCGGGCGCGGTTCGGGAAGCCGTGGAAGAGCGGTCCGGTGGAGCGGGATCTCCCTCGGAAAGCGCGGAAGTGGGCAAGGGCTTGAAGGCGGCCGGCCCTGGTGCGGAGGCCACGGGTCCAGGGGCTGGTGGGGCGTTTCCTGGGGGAGCGCGGCTGGTGGCGGCCGATGTGCAGCAGCACCGGGCCCGGCTGGTGTGGCAGACGACCAGGGACGCGGCCGTGGTGACGGCTGACGGCACCGAGCCGGCGTGGCGGCCCGGGGTGTTCGACCGGGTGATGCTCGACGCGCCCTGCACCGGGCTGGGGGCGTTGCGGCGGCGACCGGAGGCGCGGTGGCGGCGGGACCCGGCCGGGATCGCCGAGCTGGGCAAGCTGCAGCGGCGGCTGCTCGACACCGCGCTGGACGCCGTGCGCCCCGGCGGCGTCGTCGCGTACGTCACGTGCTCCCCGCACCTGGCCGAGACCCGGGTCGTGATCGCGGACATCATGGCGCGCAGGCACGACGTCGAGCAGCTCGACGCCCGCGACTACCTGCCCGAGGTCGACGGCCTCGGTGACGGCCCGCACGTCCAGTTCTGGCCACACAGGCACGGCACCGACGCCATGTTCCTGGCGCTGCTGCGTAAGCGTCCTTCCATGTGAGACGCGTGGTGTGCGGCGCTGAGCAGCGTCCTCCCAGTGAGAGGCATGTGGGTCTTGTCGTGGCCGCCGCACCCGGTTCTCCCGGGTTCAGCCGCCTGAGGAGCGGAAACTTCGGCGGGCGGTCGTTGGGCTCCCTGCGATTCTGTAGCGCGGGGCGTAGTCAATAGACTTGGCCAATCATGGCCGTACAGATCTCGCCCAGTATCCTTGCCGCCGACTTCGCCAGGCTCGCCGACGAGGCCGCCGCCGTGCCCAACGCCGACTGGCTGCACGTCGACGTCATGGACTACCACTTCGTGCCCAATCTCACCATCGGGCTGCCCGTCGTCGAGGCGCTGCGTAAGGCGACCTCGACGCCCCTCGACTGCCATCTCATGATCGACGACCCCGACCGCTGGGCGCCGCAGTACGCGGAGGCGGGGGCGGGCAGCGTGACCATCCACGCCGAGGCGGCCAAGGGACCCATCCGGACCCTGCGCGAGATCCGCGCGCTCGGCGCCCGGGCCGGTCTGGCGCTCAACCCGGCCACGCCCGTGGAGCCGTACGAGGACCTGATGGGCGAGGTCGACATGCTCCTGCTGATGACCGTGGAGCCGGGCTTCGGCGGGCAGAAGTTCCTCGACGGGGTGCTGCCCAAGGTGCGCCGGGCGCGGGAGATCATCCAGCGGCACGGCGGGAGGGTCTGGCTGCAGGTGGACGGGGGCGTCGACGCCGGCACGATCGAGCGCTGCGCGGAGGCGGGCGCCGACGTGTTCGTGGCGGGCAGCGCCGTCTACGGGGCCTCCGACCCCGCCTCCGCTGTCGACGCCCTCCGCGCCGCGGCCACTCTCAAAAACGCATAGATCGGGCGATCCCCGGGTAACCATTCACTTATGGGCGACCATGGGATCTTCGGTCCCCGCTCCGTGACGTGGCGGGTGATGGGCGAGCCGATCCTGCTGGTGGGGGGCATCAGGGCGCTGTTGATGCAGGGGCTGCATCCGAGGGCGATGCGCGGCGTGCTGCAGAACTCCGCGCTCATGGATCCGCAGGAGGCCTGGTCGCGGTTCGTACGGACCACGGAGTTCGTGCGCGTCCGTACGTACGGGACCAATGCCGAGGTAGAGCGGGCGGGGCGGCGCGTCCGCAAGATCCATGCCAAGCTGAGCGCCTACGATCCCGACACCGGCACCACCTTCCACCTCGACGACCCTGACGCGCTGCGCTGGGTGCACGTCGGCGAGGTCGACTCCTATCTGTCGGTCGCCCGTCGCGCCGGGGTGCGGGTGTCGGACGCCGAGGCGGACGCGTTCGTCGCGGAGTGGCGGCGGGCCGCCGAGGTGGTGGGGCTGAAGGCCGAGGACGTGCCCGGGTCGGTGGCCGAGCTGCACGACTACATCGAGGCCGCGCGGCCGGGGCTGCGGTTCGTGCCCGAGGCGGCCCACCCGCTCCGGCTGTCACTCAACGCCCCGCTTCCACGCAAGCTGACGCCGCTCAAGCCCGCGCTGCCGGCGCTGACGTTCCTCGCCTTCGCCACGCTGCCGCGCTGGGCCAGACGCCTGTACGGGCTGCCCGCCACCCCGGTCGGCGACCTGTGGGCCACGGCCACGCTGCGTACGCTGCACACCGGGATCGGGCTGGTCCCCGGCGACGTCCTCTACAGCCCGGCCGCGCGGCGGGCGCGCCGGCTCATGGCCGCCTGAAACTAGCGCTTGGTCAAGTAGGGGGCTAGGGGTGGTCGCGCACGACATTTGGGGCATGGCACACTGGTAGCGAAAGAGAGCTAGCGTGCTCCGGGGTCGGTGAAATTCCGAACCGGCGGTTACAGTCCGCGACCCGGCCGATGCCATCGGCCGGTTGACCCGGTGAAATTCCGGGACCGACGGTTAAAGTCCGGATGGGAGGAAGCGCGCGAGGTGTCCGGCGTCCCAGCCGGGCGCTTGCCGTGGTGCATATGCGCATCACAGCAGAGAAATCCCCCGGGGCCCGCCGTGGCTTGTAGCTACTGGCGAGTAGGAGACCCGGGTGGAGATCCCCCCGCAGGACGCCGCGCACATGGCGCGCGCCGTCGAGCTGGCCGCGCGTGGACACGGCACCACCAGCCCCAATCCCGTCGTGGGGTGTGTCGTGCTCGACGCCGCAGGCCTGGTGGTGGGCGAGGGGTTCCACGCGTACGCGGGCGGGCCGCATGCCGAGGTCGTCGCGCTCGCGCAGGCGGGGGAGCGGGCGCGCGGCGGCACCGCGTACGTGACGCTCGAGCCCTGCGACCACACCGGGCGGACGGGGCCGTGCAGCCGGGCGCTGCTGTCGGCCGGGATCGCGCGGGTGGTGATCGCGGTGGCCGACCCGAACCCGAAGGCCGCCGGTGGGGCGGCGCGGCTGCGGGCGCACGGGGTCTCCGTGACGACCGGGGTGCTGGCCGCCGAGGCCTCGCTGGTGAACGAGGAGTGGCTGACGTACGCGCGGCTCGGGCGGTCGCATGTGACGTGGAAGTTCGCGGCGACGCTGGACGGGCGGTCGGCGGCCGCGGACGGGACCAGCAAGTGGATCACCTCGCCGGAGGCCAGGGCCGACGTCCACCGGCTGCGGGCCGCGTCGGACGCGATCGTCGCCGGCATCGGCACCGTCCTGGCCGACGACCCCCACCTCACCGCCCGCCCCTCGGCCGCCGCCGCTCTCCCGGTCTCGGCGGCCCACGCCGGGGACGGCCCTCGCCGCGAGCCGGAGGGGCAGCCCGGCGAGGGCGGCGGGCGTGGGCCGGAAGGGCGGCCAGACGAGGGCGGCGGGCGTTGGATGGAGGGGCGGCCTGACGAAGGTGGCGCGCGCGGGCCGGAGGACCGTGGAGGCGTTGGCGGCGGTGTGCTTGCTCCGGCCGGCGGCGGTGCCGGGGACGGTCAAGGCGCGGTCGCTGACGAGGGTGGCCGGCGTGGGACCGGCCTGGAGCCGGGGGCCGGTGGCCGAGTCCTTCAGGGGCGCAAGGCGAAGGGGCGCGGACCGTTGCGGGTCGTGGTCGACACGCGGGCACGGACGCCGCGCGACGCCAGGGTGCTCGACGACAGCGCCCCCACGCTCATCGCCGTCGCCGAGGACGCCGTCGCCGAAGACGCCGTCACCGAAGACGCCGTCGCCGGCACCAGCACCAGCGCCGGCTCCGGCACCAGCACCGGCTCCGGCACCGGCACCGGTCTCGGTCTTGGTCTCAAGGCCGACCTGCTCCGCCTGCCCCGCCACGGCCGCGGCCTCGACCTGGACGCCCTTCTGAAGGAGCTGGCCGCGCGCGAGATCGTGAGCGTGTTCCTGGAGGGCGGCCCCACGCTGGCCGGTGAGTTCCTCAGGCGGGGCCTGGTCGACCGCGTGGTCGCGTACGTCGCGCCCGCGTTGCTGGGCTCCGGGCGGGCCGCGCTGGGCGCCGCCGGGGTGGGCACGATCGGCGAGATCCACCGCCTGACATTTGACGAAATTTCCCTTATCGGGCCGGATGTACGGCTGATTGCCCGGCCCGCAGCAGCCCCCAACCAGGCAGGGAGTAGTGATGTTCACCGGAATCATTGAGGAAAAGGGCGAAGTGGTCGCCATCGACCAGGTGGGCGGCGGTGCCGTGCTGTCGGTACGCGGCCCGGTCGTGACCTCCGACGCCAAGCACGGCGACTCGATCGCGGTCAACGGCGTGTGCCTCACGGTCGTGGCGGCCAAGGACGACGTGTTCACCGTGGACGTGATGCGGGAGTCCCTCGACCGCAGCTCGCTCGGCGGCCTCGTCCAGGGCTCCCCCGTGAACCTGGAGCGTGCCGTACGCGCCGACCAGCGCCTCGGCGGCCACATCGTGCAGGGCCATGTGGACGGCACCGCCGTGCTGCTCTCCCGGGACCCGGGCGAGCGATGGGACGACGTGCGCTTCTCGCTCCCCGAGGCGCTCGCCCCGTACGTCGCGGAGAAGGGCTCGATCGCGATCGACGGAATCAGCCTGACGGTGACGACGGTTGACGACGAAAGCTTCGGTGTGAGCCTCATCCCCACGACGCTCCAGCTCACCACGATGGGCGACCGCCAGGTCGGCGACGTGGTGAACATCGAGGTCGACGTGATCGCGAAGTATGTGGAAAGGCTGGTGGTCAGGCAATGAACTGGGCCGACGCTGGATTCGAGGTATTCGGCACCCATGTGCTGTGGACCGACCTGATCGGCAACATCGCCGCGCTGTCGACGGTCCTGCTCGCCATGCGCAAGTCGATGTGGACCTGGCCGGTGCAGTTCGCCGGATCGGTGCTGCTCTTCATCGCCTCGATCAACGCGCACATCACCGGCAACGCGCTCAAGCAGGCCCTGTTCGCCGGTCTGGCGGTCTACGGCTGGTGGGCCTGGCGGCGCGGCACGCAGGACGGCAGGCAACTCGCCGTCCGCCCCGCGCAGTGGTGGGAGCGCTCGCTGCTGATCGGCGTCATGCTGCTGGGCACGGCCGTGGTCGGGCTGCTCTTCTTCGTCACCGGCCTGTCGTGGGGCGCGCAGGTGCCGCTGCCCAAGGGCGCCTTCCTGGTGGCCGCCGACGCCTACATCTTCGTGGGCAGCGCGATGGCCACCTGGGCGCAGGGCAGGGCGCTGGTGGACTTCTGGATCGTGTGGGTGGCCGTCGACCTGGTGGGCGTGCCGCTGGCGTTCAGCTCGGGGCTGGTGGTCTCCGGCTGGGTGTACGGGATCTTCTTCGTGCTGGTCGTCGTCGGGTTCGTGAAGTGGCTGCGCGAATACCGGACCGCCGAGCTCGGCGTGGCGGTGGCGCAATGAGCGACATCAGGCTGGACCCGATCGAGCGGGCCATCGAGGACATCCGCAACGGCAAGGCGGTCGTGGTCGTCGACGACGAGAGCAGGGAGAACGAGGGCGACCTGATCTTCGCCGCGGCCAAGGCCACGCCCGACCTGTGCACGTTCACGATCAGGCACACGAGCGGGATGATCTGCGTGGCCATGGAGGGCAAGGAGCTCGACCGGCTCGGGCTACCGCTCATGGTCTTCCACAACAAGGAACGCATGCGCACGGCGTACACGATCACCGTGGACGCCCGCGACGGCGTCACCACCGGCATCTCGGCGGCCGACCGCGCCAAGACCATCCGCACGCTCGCCGACTCGGCCACCGAGCCCAACGAGCTGGTGCGCCCGGGGCACATCTTCCCGCTGCGCTACCACGAGGGCGGGGTGCTGGCCAGGCGCGGCCACACCGAGGCGGCCGTCGACCTGGCCAGGCTGGCCGGGCTGTCGGCCTCCGGTGCGCTGGCCGAGGTGGTCAACGACGACGGCACCATGGCCAGGCTGCCCGAGCTGCGCCGCTTCTGCGACGAGCACGACCTGGCTCTCGTCTCCATCGAGCAGCTCGTCGACTACCGCCGCCGGGCCGAGAGCATGGTGACGAGGGTGGCCGAGACCCGGCTGCCGAACGTCCACGGGATGTGGCGGGCGTACGGCTATGCCAGCGCGCTCGACGGCGGCGAGCACATCGCGCTCGTCTACGGCGACCTCGAAGGCGGCGAGAACATCCTGGTCAGGGCCCACTCCGAGTGCCTGACCGGCGACGTGTTCGGCTCGCTGCGCTGCGACTGCGGGGTGCAGCTGAGCCACGCCATGGCGGCCATCGCGGAGGAGGGCCGGGGCGTGGTCGTCTACCTGCGCGGCCACGAGGGCAGGGGCATCGGCCTGCTGGCCAAGCTCAGGGCGTACAGCCTGCAGGACAACGGCAGCGACACCGTCGACGCCAACGTCGAGCTGGGGCTGCCGGTGGACGCGCGGGAGTTCTCCAACGCGGGGCAGATCCTCGCCGACCTCGGCGTCAAGTCGGTGCGGCTGCTCACCAACAACCCGGCCAAGCTCAAGGGCATGGACGGGTACGGCATCAAGGTCCTCGGCCGCGAGCCCATGCCCGTGGCCATGAACCCGTACAACGAGCGGTACCTCAAGGCCAAGCGCGACCGCCTCGGCCATGACATCTCGGAGGCGGCCTCATGAGCGGAGAAGGACGGCCGGGCGTCGCGGCGCCCGACGCCTCGGGGCTGAGCGTGGGGGTGGTGGCGGCCTCCTGGCATGCCAAGATCACCGACCAGCTCGTGGCGCGGGCCGTGCAGGCCTGCGCCGACAGCGGCGCCACGGCCACCGTGGTGCGGGTGCCGGGGTCGCTGGAGATCCCGGTGATCGCCCAGGCACTGGCCCGCCGCTGCGACGCGGTGGTGGCGCTGGGGGCGGTCATCAGAGGCGAGACCGCCCATTTCGACTACGTCTGCGACTCGGTGACCGCGGGCCTGACCCGGATCTCGCTGGACGAGGAGACACCGGTCGGCAACGGCGTCCTCACGTGCGAGACCCTGGACCAGGCCCTCGACCGTTCGGGACTGCCTGGCAGCAAGGAGGACAAGGGGTATGAGTCGACCATCGCCGCGCTCGAGACCGCCCTCCTGCTGAGGGACCTCCCTTGAGCTGAGATAGGTTTCCCTCGTGCCAGAGCCCGTATCTCCACCGCCCCTGCCCGTCATCTGGCGGCCCCGCCGCCCGCGGATCGTCGCGTACGGCTGCGCCGCCCTGATCGTGATCGGGGCGGTGATCATGGCGGTCTTCATCGCGGAGCCGTTCAAGCTGCCTGACCGGATCGGGATCGTGCTGTTCGGCTGCGCGGTGGCGTTCGTGCTGCACCTGCTGGGCCGGGTGCGGGTGGAGGCGGACGACGAGGGTGTCACGATCGTCAACGCCGTACGCACCCACCGCTACACGTGGCCGGAGATCCTGGAGGTCACGCTGCTGGTGGGCGACCCCTGGCCGCGCATCGACTTCTCGGACGGGCGCACCATCGGGGCGATGGGCATCCAGGGCTCGGAGAAGGACCGCGCCCGCAGGGCCACGGCCGAGCTGGAGGCGCTGATCCGGGAGCGCGCGGAGGCTCGCGAAGATTAGGCGGGTCCTGCTCGAGAACGTAGGCTGAAGGGGTGCTGCGGCCGACAATCAGGGCAATGGACATCGAGTCGCCAGACAAGCTCGTCGAGCTGCTCGACCGGCACGCCTACCTGGCCGACGAGGGGCTGGCCACGGCCGTCTTCCTGGCGCTGAAGATGGGCCGCCCGCTCTTCCTCGAGGGCGAGGCGGGGGTCGGCAAGACTGAGCTGGCCAAGACGCTCGCCACGCTGCTCGACGCGCCGCTCATCAGGCTCCAGTGCTACGAGGGGCTGGACGCCGCCCAGGCCCTGTACGACTGGGACTTCGCCCGCCAGCTCCTCCACCTCAAAGCGGCCGAGGCCGCCGGGATCACCGATGTGGGCCGGCTGGAGGGCGAGATCTACGATCGCAGGTTCCTGATCGCCCGCCCCCTGCTGAAGGCCGTCGAGACGCAGCCGAGCGTGCTGCTGGTGGACGAGATCGACCGGGCCGACGACGAGTTCGAGGCGTTCCTGCTCGAGGTGCTCTCCGACTTCACGATCTCGATCCCCGAGCTCGGCACGGTCAGGGCCACCACGCCGCCCGTGGTCGTGGTGACCTCCAACAGGACGCGCGAGGTGCACGACGCGCTCAAGCGGCGCTGCCTCTACCACTGGCTGGAGCACCCGAGCTTCGAGCGCGAGGTCGCCATCCTGCTGCGGCGGCTGCCCGGCTGCACCGAGACGCTGGCCGCCCAGGTGGCGCGGGCGGCCGAGCGGCTGCGGCAGGCGGACCTGGTCAAGCCGCCCGGCGTGGCCGAGACGCTCGACTGGACCGAGGCACTGCTGACGCTGGGCGCCAAGGAGCTCGATCCCGGGCTGGCCGCGGCCACCCTGGGGGCGGCGCTGAAGTATCGCGAGGACGTCGCGAGCGTGCTCGGCAACGGGCTGCTCTCCCATGGATGAGCTGGTCGCCACCGTGACCGGGTTCGCCAGGACGCTCCGGGCGGCCGGGGTCGGGGCCGATCACGAGCGGACGCGGAACATGCTCAGCGCGCTCGACCACCTCGACGTGGCCGACCCGGGCGAGGTCTACTGGGCCGGGCGGCTCACACTCTGCGCCACCCCCGACGACCTGCCCCGGTACGACCGGTGCTTCGCCGCGTACTTCGGCGGCCGGAAGGCGGCCGTGCTCATCCAGGGCGCCCGTACGGGCACGACCAGCGTCACCAGGCACCTGGCGGCCGAGCCGGAAGGGGAGGGTGGCGACGACGGCACGGCGGCGCCCGCGACGGCGAGCCGGGCCGAGGTGCTGCGGCAGCGCGACGTGGCCCGGCTGACCGAGGCCGAGCGGGCCGAGGTGCACAGGATGCTGGCCATGCTGAGGACCGGGCGGGCCCGGCGGCTCTCGCGCCGCTTCGAGGGCGCGCGCCGGGGCGTGCTCGACCCGCGCCGCACCATCCGCGACGCGCTCAGGAAGGGCGACGTCGCCAGGCTCCGGCACAAGAGGCACACCACCCGCCCGCGCGCGGTCGTGCTGTTCGTGGACGTCAGCGGCTCGATGGCCCCGTACGCCGAGACCCTGCTGCGCTTCGCCCACGCGCTGGTCAGGAGCGAGCCCAGGGCCACCAGGGTCTACTCGGTCGGCACCAGGCTCACCCCGATCACCGCCGAGCTGCGCCACCGCGACCCCGGCACCGCGCTGAACGAGGTCTCCAAGGCCATCCCCGACTGGAGCGGCGGCACCCGGCTGGGGGAGGAACTCCGGGAATACCTGTCCCGTTACAGCGCGAGAGGGGCGATAGCCGTGATCGCCTCGGACGGGTGGGAACGCGGCGATCCCGAGCTCCTGGGAGCGCAGATGGCCAGGCTGGCCAGGCAGGCGCACCGGGTCATCTGGGTCAACCCGCACAAGGGGTATGCGGACTACCAGCCGCTCACCGGTGGCATGCGCGCCGCCCTCCCGCACATCGACGACCTGGTGGCCGGGCACAGTCTGGCCGCCTTCGAGCAACTCAGCGAAAGGCTGGCCCATGCGTGACGTGCTGCCGGAGATCATGAAGTGGTGGCGGTCCGGTCTCAGGTTCGGGCTGGCGACCGTGGTGAGCACGTTCAGCAGCGCGCCCAGGCCGCCGGGCGCGGCCATGGCGGTGCGCGGTGACGAGGTGGTCGGCAGCGTGTCCGGCGGGTGCGTCGAGGGCGCCGTGTTCGAGCTGGCCGCCGAGATCGACCGGCCACTCCTGCAGCGGTACGGGGTGAGCGACGACGACGCGTTCGCCGTCGGGCTCACCTGCGGCGGCATCATCGACATCCTGGTCGAGCCCGTCTCGATCGAGACGTTCCCCGAGCTGGGGGAGATCTCGGCGTCCGTGGAGGCGCACCAGCCGGTCGCGGTGGCCACCATCGTCTCCGGCCCCGGCCAGGTCGGCGCCCGCCGGGTCGTCTGGCCGGACCGCTTCTCCGGCACCCTCGGCCTCGAGCGCCTCGACGAGGCCGTGGACGACGACGCGCGCGGCATGCTCGCCCAGGGGCTGACCGGCATCAGGCGCTACGGCAGCCAGGGCGAGCGGCGCCTGGACGACCTGGCGGTGTTCGTCCAGGCGTTCGCGCCGCCGCCGCGCATGCTGGTCTTCGGGGCCATCGACTTCGCGGCGGCCGTGGCCAAGGTGGGCAAGTTCCTCGGCTACCACGTCACCGTCTGCGACGCCCGCCCGGTCTTCGCCACTCCCAAGCGCTTCCCCGACGCCGACGAGGTCGTGGTCAAGTGGCCCCACGACTACCTGTCCTCGGTGCAGGTGGACGAGCGCACGGTGATCTGCGTGCTCACCCATGACCCCAAGTTCGACGTGCCGCTGCTGGAGGTGGCGCTGCGGACGAAGGCCGGGTACGTGGGCGCGATGGGCTCGCGGCGCACCCACGACGACCGGCTGGCCCGGCTGCGCGAGTGCGGGCTCACCGAGGCCGAGCTGGCCGGGCTGCGCTCGCCGATCGGGCTCGACCTCGGCGCGCGCACCCCGGAGGAGACCGCCGTGTCGATCGCCGCCGAGCTGATCCAGCTCCGCTGGGGCGGCTCGGGGCGGCCGCTGTCCAGCACGCGGGGGCGCATCCACCACGGGGCGGCCCTGTGAAGAGCGGCCCGATGAAGAGTGGCCCAATGAAGAGTGGCAGGGTGGCGGGGCTGCTGCTGGCCGCGGGCCAGGGCGCCCGGCTGGGCACGCCCAAGGCGCTGGTCGAGTACGCGGGTGAGCGGCTGGTCGACCGGGGCGTCCGGCTGCTGGAGGCGGGCGGCTGCCACCCCGTCGTGGTCGTGCTCGGCGCGGCCACCGTGCAGGTGCGCGGCGCGGTGACCGTGCGCAACCCCGACTGGGCCACCGGCATGGGCTCGTCCCTGCGGGTCGGGCTGGCCGCGCTGCCGGAGGAGGCGGAGTCCGTGGTGGTCGCCCTGGTGGACCAGCCGCTCATCCGCCCGGGAGCGGTACGCGCCCTGATCGGCTCGGGCGCCGGCCTGGCGGTCGCCATCTATGGAGGCAGGCGCAGGAACCCGGTGCTGATCGCCCGCGAGCACTTCGCCGGGGTGGCGGAGCTGGCCGTCGGGGACGTCGGGGCCCGGCCGTTCATGAAGGCCCATCCCGAGCTGGTCACCGAGGTGCCGTGCGACGAGCACGGGGACCCGGCCGACATCGACACGCCGGGGGACCTGCGGCTGCTAGAGCCGCAGTGAGGCGACGGCGGCCCGGTGGTCGCTGCCGGTGGCCGGGGCGACGCCCGCCTTGGTCGCCGTCATGCCCTTGAACAGGATGTGGTCGGGCCGCGTGATGGGGAACTCCGACGGCCAGGTGAACCCGAACCCGTCGCCCGCCACGGTCTGCGCGTCGGTCAGCGGCGGCGTCAGCCCCCGCATGCCCCGGTCGGTGGTGGCGGTGTTGAGGTCGCCGAGCAGCAGGATGCGCTTGCTGGGGTCGGCGTCGATGAGCTCGCGCGCGTGCGCGAGCGAGGCGTCGCGCGAGGTGGTGGCCCCCGGCCGGGCCGAGGCCAGGTGCATGACGTAGACGGTCACCTTGCCCTTGGGGGTGGTGACCACCGCGCGCAGGGCCCGCGGCCAGCCCAGGCCGACGTCGAGGGGCTTGGTGTCGCTGATCGGATAGCGGCTCCACAGGCCGACCGTGCTGACCGGGTAGTGGTACTTGAACATCTTGTTGAGCTGCTTGGCCGCCGGCCCGCCGCTGGTCAGCTCCTGGGCGGCCAGCAGGTCGAGATCCTGGGCGATCACGCGCACGGCCTCCCCGGAGGCGTTGTTGGTCACGCCCACGTTGACCGTGCCGACGGCCAGGTCGCTCGGGCCGCCCGGCGGCGTGCGGAAGAGCGTGGAGCCGAACATCACCGCCCACACCACCCCCGGCAGCAGCGCCGCGAGGGCGGCGGCCCTGGAACGTGCCACCGCGGCGGCCATGAGCAGCAACGGGACGGCCCACCCCAGCCAGGGCAGCAGGCTCTCCATGACGGGGGTGAAGCCGCCGAGCGCCGGAATCAGCCGATGCCCCGCCAGGGCCAGGGCGACCACGGCGCTCACGACGATGACGAGCCGACTCAGCACCTGATCCAGGCTAGTGGCTCACTACCCGGCATGCCGACGCGATAGCCTTGTCGCGTCGCAACGGAATATCATTCGGTTTCAGCGGGAGCCCGGCATGCGCATCGGAATGGCACTCACGTACTCGGGCGGCTTCAAGGAGGCGGTGGCCGAGCTGGCCGACTACGAGAGGGCCGGGCTCGACATCGTGTTCGTGGCCGAGGCGTACTCGTTCGACGCCGTCAGCCAGATGGGCTACATCGCCGCCAGGACCGAGCGGCTGGAGATCGCCTCGGGCATCCTGCCGATCTACTCCCGCACGCCGACGCTCCTGGCCATGACCGCCGCGGGCATGGACTACGTCTCCGACGGGCGTTTCACGCTCGGCATCGGCGCCTCCGGGCCGCAGGTGATCGAGGGGTTCCACGGGGTGCCGTACGCCGCGCCGCTCGGGCGTACCAGGGAGATCATCGAGATCTGCCGTAAGGTGTGGCGGCGCGAGCGCCTGGAGCACGACGGCCGGCACTACACGCTGCCGCTCCCGCCCGAGCAGGGGACGGGCCTGGGCAAGCCGCTCAAGCTCATCAACCATCCGGTACGGCCCCGCATCCCCATCGTGGTCGCCGCCATCGGTCCCAAGAACGTCGAGCTGACCGCCGAGCTCGCCGAGGGCTGGGAGCCGATCTTCTACGTCCCCGAGAAGGCCGCCGACGTGTGGGGTCCGTCGCTGGCCGCCGGCAAGGCCAGGCGTGATCCGGAGCTGGGCGAGCTGGACGTGATCGCGCAGGCGTTCCTGGCGATCGGCGACGACGTGGCCGGGCTGCTGGAGTTCGGGCGGCCGATGGCGGCCCTCTACATCGGCGGCATGGGCGCCAAGGGCCGCAACTTCTACAACGACCTGGCCAGGCGCTACGGCTACGAGAAGGAGGCCGAGCAGATCCAGGACCTCTACCTCGAGGGCAAGAAGGACGAGGCGGCCGCCCTGGTGCCCGGCGAGCTGCTGGAGAAGATGTCGCTGATCGGCAGCGAGGGGTTCGTGCGCGACCGCGTGCAGGCGCTGAAGGAGTCGGGGGTGACCACGCTCAACGTGACCCCGCTCGGCAGGACGCACGAGGACCGGGTGCGGCTGATCGAGAAGATCAAGGAAATTGTGAGGTAAGTCTACTTCGTTTATGGGGAATATCTCCGGTCATGTGGGTGTTCCAGCGGCTCGTGAGGTTCTCTCTGGTGTCCGTCTGGCTGGTCGAGCGGCTGCACGTTGATCTGTGCCGGCTGCGCGGATCTCTCTGTCGCTGACCGACACGCCCTCGAACGTCCCCCTCCCTTTGGTGTGCCCGCACTGTGCTCTGCTGCCGCATGCCGTGATTTTCCGGAGTTCCCCACCCATGAAGAGATTCTCCTTCTCCCTGCAGTTGCTGGTCGGCCTGGTGGCCGGCATCGCGCTGGGCTTCGTCGCCAAGATCTGGGACGTGGCCTGGCTCGCCGAGACGCTGACGAAGGCCGGCCAGATCTTCGTCCAGCTGCTCAAGCTGGCCGTCCCGCCCCTGGTCTTCACCGCCGTGCTGGTCAGCGTGGCCAACCTGCGCAACGTCAACGGCGCGGCCAGGCTCGCGACCAAGACGCTGCTGTGGTTCCTCATCACCGCGTTCATCTCGGTGGCGTTCGCGATCGGGCTCGGCCTGATCATCAACCCCGGCCAGGGCGTCACCCTCGACACCGGCGCGGCCAAGGCCGTGGACACCGAGGGCGCGGGCACCTGGCTCGACTTCGTCACCGGCATCCTCCCCACGAACATCGTCACGTCCTTCACCGAGGTGAACGTCCTCCAGATCGTCTTCCTGGGCATCGTGCTCGGCGCGGCGGCCCTGGCGGTCGGTGAGAAGGCCGAGCCGTTCCTGAACCTCTCCCGTTCCGTCCTGGAGCTGGTCCAGAAGGCGCTGTGGTGGGTCATCCGCCTGGCCCCCATCGGCACGGCGGGCCTGATCGGCAAGGCCGTGTCCACCTATGGGTGGGAGCTGCTGGCGCCGCTGGCCAAGCTCAGCCTCGGGGTATACGCCGGCTGCCTCATCGTGCTGCTGGCCGTCTACCCGACGCTGCTGGCGGTGTGGGGCAAGGTCAACCCCGTCCAGTTCTTCCGCAACGCCTGGCCCGCGATCGAGCTGGCGTTCGTCTCCCGCTCCTCGGTCGGCACGCTGCCGCTGACGCAGCGGGTCACCATCGAGCGCAACGGCGTGGACCGCGACTACGCCTCCTTCGCCGTGCCGTTCGGCGCCACCACCAAGATGGACGGCTGCGCCTCCGTCTACCCGGCGCTGGCCGCGATCTTCGTGGCCCAGGTGTTCGGCGTCCACCTCGGCGTGGGCGACTACCTGCTCATCGCGTTCGTGTCGGTGGTCGGCGCGGCCGCCACGGCCGGTCTGACGGGCGCGATCGTCATGCTGACGCTCACGCTCAGCACGCTCGGGCTGCCCCTGGAGGGCGTCGGCCTGCTCCTGGCCATCGACCCGATCCTGGACATGATCCGCACCGCCACCAACGTCACCGGGCAGATGGTGGTGCCCGTCCTGGTGGCCCGCTCGGAGGGCCGTCTGGACGAGGCCGTCTTCAACGCGCCGCCCTCGTCGCTCGACAGCGCTCCTTCGAGGGCCGCGCAGCCCGCGGCGGCCTGATCGCCGCCGGGCGGCCTGCTCGCCTGCTCATTCGTACGTGAGCAGGTCGCCCGGCTGGCAGCCGAGCGCGTCACACAGACGGCTCAGCGTGGAGAACCGGATCGCCTTGGCGTGGCCGTTCTTCAGGATCGACAGGTTGACCACGGTGATCTCCACGCGGTGCGACAGCTCGGTGAGCGTCATGCCCCGCTCCTGGAGCAGCTCGTCGAGCCGGACCCTGATGACGCGCTCACCCATCAGATGGTGGCCTCGACCTCGTCGAGCAGGGCCAGGCCCCGCCGTACGATCTCCGACACGCCCAGAGCGGCGAACCCGGCCACGACGCTCCCGAGCAGCGCGCTCGACGGCAGGTAGAAGGGGTGGCTCTCGGTCAGCAGCATGGAGGAGAGTATGGCCTCTGCGATCATGCCGAGCACGGCCGACACGGCCGAGCCCGCGATCAGGATCCAGCCCAGCCGGCGCAGATGCCCGGTCGTGACGGCGGAGAACAGCGCCCGGTCGCCCGACCTCGCCCTGTGCAGCGCGCGTACGAGCGTGAGCAGACAGAGCAGCCACGTCGCCGTGCCGGGACCCCACAGCAGCAGGTAGAGCAGGGCGGCGAGCGGTGCGGCGCCCTCCGGGCGGACCACCACCTCGGCGGTCGCGTCGCTGACTGTGGCGCCGGCCGCCGCCATTCCCTCGACCGGCACATCGAACACGCGCAGCGGGATGCCCACCCCCACCGGCGTGCCGAAGAAGGCCATCACGGCGGTCATGGCGAGGCCGGCCAGGGCGGCCAGGCAGCCCAGGACGAGCCCGATGCTCAGCAGGATCTCGAGTCGGATCAGCCATCGTGTTGTCATAACGATAATCGTAAATAACGAAATTCGTTATGTCGAGCCCTGCTGTGGACCGGATGAGGGGGCGGTGGAGGCTGTGGGGCCCTATGGTTGGTCGGAAATCCTGATGTTCGAGTAATTGGCGGGGATATGTCCGACGCGACGGAGCGCGCGCCGTCCTTGGTCGCTGACCGGTACCGGCTTGACGAGCGCATCAGCAGCGGGCCGATGGGCGAAGTCTGGCGGGGGTACGACACGCGGGCCGACTGGGTCGTGGCCGTGAAGATGCTCGGCGCCAGGGCGGCCGGGTCCGCCACGCGTGAGGTGCTCAGGCAGCACGCCCAGGCCGTGGCCAGGGTGATCCATCCGAACGTGGCCATGGTGCTGGACGTCGGCGAGCACGAGGGCGCGCCGTTCCTGGTGATGGAGTTCCTGACGGGGCTCAGCCTCGGCGAGGAGCTGGCCGCGCGGGGTCCCCTGGGGATCGTCGAGGTGTGCGACCTGGTCGGGCAGGCGGCCGCCGGGCTCGACGCCGCGCACCGGGCAGGGGTCGTGCACGGCCAGGTCGGCCCGGACAGCTTCCGGTCGGCCGGGAGCGGGGTGCTCAAGGTCGTCGGGTTCGGCATGGACGACCGGGTGCCGCCGTCCAGCCGGTACGTGGCGCCCGAGCGGATCGCGGGCCAGGAGGCGACGGCCTCCGGGGACCTGTACGCGCTCGGATGCGTCTGCTACGAGCTGCTCTGCGGGCGTCCGCCTTTCGGTGACGCGGCCGGCGATGACGGCGGGGCGGACTCCGGCGGGGGCAGGGGTGAGCCCGTGCCGCCCAGTGCGTTCCGGGCCGAGGTGCCGGCGGAACTGGACCGGCTCGTGCTGGCCATGATCGCTGAGGAGCCCGCCAAGCGGCCCGCCGGCGGCGAGGCGATCAGGCGCGCGCTGGCGGGCATCGCCCGGCCGCGCTCCAACCCGGCCGCACCGCCCATGCCCGTGACCGGCGCCTCCCTGCGCGACGGCGGCCTGCCGCCTGACGGGCAGGAGGCAACCGAGGTCTTCCAGGCCGTGGAGCAGGGCGGCGGCCCGCGGGCCGGTGACACTGCCGTCTACCAGGCGGGCGAGCTCGAACCCGGGCCCGGCCCCAACCGCAAGCTCCTCCTCCAGCTCGGCGCCGCCGTGGCGATCATCGCGGTGGTGACCGTGGTCATGGTGATGTGGGCGGGCGCGCGCAAGGAGGAGCCGGTCGCCGTGCCCACTCCGAGCGCCGCTCCCTCCACGTTCACGCCGCCCACCGAGACGCCGGCCGAGACGCCCACCCCCGATCCGTCGCCCGGCCTGGTGACCACCCTGGGGCCGGAGCCGACCGAGCTGCGTGAGACGGCCGCTCCCAAGGCCACCCTGGGCGACGCGCTCCCGCCGGGCGGGTGGGGCAAGTGGCTGTCGGAGTTCGACCAGGCCCTGATGGCCCAGCAGGCGATGGGCGGGATCAACCCCGAGGTCGCGGGCAAGGCCCGGGAGAAGATCAGGAAGGTGGCCAGGAAGTTCGACGAGGGTCACATCGACCCGGCCATCAAGCAGATCGCCGGTGTCTACCACGACCTGGAGCGGGCTCAGCAGAAGGGCGACATGGAAAGGTCCGGGCCGGCGGCGGACGTCCTGCGGGACTGGCGGCTCCCCGGCGGCTGACCGGCCGCCGCTCTGGGGCGAGGCGGGCGATAGTGACGTGAGGGCAGGAACACGTACATTGGCGCCATGACCTTCGACTACGTGGCGCGGCGCGCGCGCCTCGCCGAGCTGCTGCCCGCGCGTGGGGTCGACGCCCTGCTCGTCACCTCACCGGTGAACGTGCGCTACCTCACCGGGCTGGCCAGCTCGAACGCGGCCGTCCTGGTCAGGGCCGACGGCACGGCGCTGCTGGCCACCGACAACCGCTACATCGAGGCGGCCCGCGCGCTGGACGTCCCGTCGGTCGAGGCGTACGACGTGGCGGAGCAGCTCGCCGAGCCGGGCGTCGGCATCGAGGCGGCGTGGATGAGCGTGGCCACGTACCGGCGCCTCGACAAGGGGCTGGTGCCGCTGGAGCCGGTCGTGGAGCTGCTGCGGGCGGTCAAGGACGACGGCGAGCTGGAGCTCCTCCGTACGGCCTGCCAGATCACGGACCAGGCGTTCGCCGACGTCTCCGTGAAGATCGCCCCGGGGATCACCGAACGCGACCTCGCCCGCCTCCTCGACAACCGCATGACGGAGCTCGGGGCCGACAAGCCCGCGTTCGACACGATCGTGGCCGCCGGTGAGAACGGCGCGATCCCGCACCACGCGCCGACCGGCAGGCAGTTGCGCGCCGGCGATCTGGTCACCATGGACTTCGGCGCCCGCTACCAGGGCTACCACGCCGACATGACCAGGACGGTCTGCCTGGGCGCGCCCGCCGCCTGGCAGCGCGAGATCTACGACCTGGTCGCCGAGGCGCAAAGGGCGGGCCGGCACGCGCTCGCCCCCGGCGCGGGGGCCAAAGAGGTGGATGCCGCGGCCCGTACCGTCATCGAGGACGCGGGCCACGGAGAGCACTTCCGGCACGGCCTGGGACACGGCGTCGGCCTGGAGATCCACGAGGAGCCGTTCCTCGGCCCTTCGCGGACCGGTAGACTAGAGGATCGAGTTCCGATCACCGTCGAGCCTGGGGTCTACCTCCCGGGCCGGGGCGGGGTTCGCATCGAGGACACCCTGGTGACACGTGAGGGCGGGCCGGAACTTTTCACGAAGACGACAAAGGAGCTGCTCGTCCTTTAGAGCGGCCGCACGCGGGAGAAGAACGAGTGGCGACGACCAACGACCTCAAGAACGGCATGGTGCTGAAGCTCGACGGCGGTGAGCTGTGGGCCGTTGTGGAGTTCCAGCACGTCAAGCCGGGCAAGGGCGGCGCGTTCGTGCGCACCAAGCTCAAGAACGTCCTGTCGGGCAAGGTCGTCGACAAGACCTTCAACGCCGGGGTGAAGGTCGATGTGGCCAACGTCGACAAGCGCGAGATGCAGTACTCGTACAAGGACGGCGACGACTTCGTGTTCATGGACACCGAGACCTACGACATGGTCAACGTGCCCAGCGGCACGGTCGGCACCGCCGCCAACTACATGCTGGAGAACACGCTGGCCACGATCGCGTTCAACGAGGGCGCGGCCCTCTACGTCGACCTGCCCGCCGCGGTCGAGCTGACCATCGCCAACACCGAGCCCGGCCTGCAGGGCGACCGCTCCACCGGCGGCACCAAGCCCGCCACGCTGGAGACCGGCGCCGAGATCAAGGTCCCGCTCTTCATCACCACGGGCGAGAAGGTCAAGGTCGACACCCGCAGCGGCGAATACCTCGGCCGGGCCTGAGGTGTCGGCACGCGGCAAAGCACGCCGGCGGGCGCTTGACATCCTCTTCGAGGCCGAGCTGCGCGGCGAGGATCCGCTGAAGATCCTCGCCGAACGCGTCGAGCGGCAGGAGCCCCCGGTGAACGAGTACACCTCGACCATCGTCGAGGGCGTCGCCCGGCACCACGCGCGCATCGACGAGCTGATCACCACGTACGCCGAGGGCTGGACCCTCGACCGGATGCCCGCCGTCGACCGCAATCTGCTGCGCGGCGGCACGTACGAGCTGCTGTGGATGCCCGGCGTGCCCGAGGGCGTCGTGATCAGCGAGTGGGTGCACCTGGCGGGGGAGCTGTCCACCGACGAGTCGCCGCAGTTCGTCAACGGGCTGCTGGCCCGCTTCAAGCAGCTCAAGCCAAGCCTCACCCTTTAGACACCGTCAGGAGCGCGTGTTCGGGGTACGGTTCGAACCACGTCGGCCTGCACGGCTGCGCATGAGACGCGGTCGGGCGCTCCGTCGGCGAGGGCCTGGCCGCCGGGCGCGGGAGCGGGCGGACAAGTGGCGCGTCACCAGCCGCGACGCGCCCCTTTCCGCCCTTCCCGCGGTGCGTATCGTAGGGGCATGGTGACCGAGGACGACGTGCGCCGGCTCGCGCTGGCGCTGCCCGAGGCCCTTGAGAAGACCATGTACGGCACGCCCGCCTTCTACGTGCGCGGCAAATGGTTCGCCCGGATCAGGGACGAGGGCGACGTGCTGGTGCTGCCGGTGGGCTCCGAGGAGGAGAAGGCCGGGCTGGTCGCGGCCGAACCTGGCACGTTCTTCACGACGCCGCACTACGACGGCTCCGCCACGGTGCTGGTGCGGTTCGGGGCGGTGGACGCCGAGGAGCTGGGTGAGCTGTTGACGGACGCGTGGCGGCTGCGGGCCCCGACGCGGCTGGCGGCCGCTTTCGACGCCTGACCCCCGCGCCCTCCAACCCTCGATGGGTGGAGGGTTCGGCCGGGCGCGGGTGTGGGCAGGCAGGAAGCAGGGGACCGGCGTACCGCGTAGGCTGGGCCCCGTCCGCGAAGAAGCAGTTCGCGGGGTGCGCGTTTCGCGACGGCCAGGCGCCGGGCCTCCGTCGCGAGGGGAGAGGGAGGCGAGCCGACGTTGCGTGCTGAAGGCGCCACGAGGACCCCGGCGGTGCGGACCGCCGTCGTCTGGGACGCGTTGCGGTCCGTGCTGACCGAGCGGGCGGCGGCGACCGGTCGCGATGCGCTCGACATCGTCGACGCAGGGGGCGGCACCGGGGGATTCGCCGTGCCGCTGGCCGCGCTCGGCCACACCGTCACCGTCGTCGATCCGAGCCCCGACTCGCTGGCCGCGCTCGAGCGCCGCGCCAAGGAGAAGGGCGTGGGCGTACGCGCCCTGCAGGGCGACGCCGACGGCCTGGGCGAGCTGCTCAGCCGCGACAGCGCCGACCTGGTCCTGTGCCACAGCGTGCTCGAATACGTCGAAGACCCGATCAGCGCGCTGACCGCCGTCGCCGGCGTGCTGCGCAGGGGCGGCGCCGTGAGCGTGCTGGCCGCCAACCCCGTCGCCAGCGCCATCCACCGGGCGCTCGCCGGCCAGTTCGACGAGGCGCGGGCCGTGCTGGGCGATCCCGAGGGCACGTGGGGCGACCGCGATCCCACGCCGCGGCGCTTCGCCGCGCAGGCGCTCGCCGAGCTGCTGAGCGCCACCGGGTTCTCCGTGGGCGCCGTCCACGGCGTCCGGGTCTTCGCCGACCTGGTGCCGAGCAGGCTCGTCGACGGCGAGCCCGGCGCGGCCGAGGCGCTCGTCGCGCTCGAACAGGCCGCCGCCACCCACCCCGTGCTGAGGGACATCGCCACACAGCTGCACGTGCTCGGTCATAGGCTTTAGAACGTCTGTTCGGATAGAATCGACGCGTGTCCCGCAAGCAGATCACCGGCATCGGCCCCGCTCCGCGTACCGGGGCCGATGACAGCGGCTGCCCGATCCTCCATGTCGACATGGACGCCTTCTTCGCCAGCGTCGAGCTGCTCGACCGCCCGGAGCTGCGCGGCCGCCCGGTGATCGTGGGCTCGCCCGCCGGGCGTGGCGTCGTGCTCAGCGCCACGTACGAGGCCAGGGCCCACGGCGTGCACTCCGCGATGCCGATGAGCAGGGCGCGCAGGCTCTGCCCGCAGGCCACGGTCATCCCGCCCAGTCACGGCAAATACTCCGAGGTCTCCAAGGGCGTCATGGAGATCTTCCACGCGATCACCCCGCTGGTGGAGCCCATCGCGTCCGACGAGGCCTTCCTCGACGTCGGGGGCGCCAGGCGCAGGCTCGGCCCGCCCGCCGCCATCGCCGCCATGATCAGGGAGCAGGTCCTCGAACGCTACGGCATCACGTGCTCGGTCGGCGTGGCGAGCAGCAAGTTCGTGGCGAAGCTGGCCTCCAAGCAGTGCAAGCCCGACGGGCTCCTGGTGGTGCCCGCCGACCAGGTCGTGGACTTCCTCCACCCGCTGCCCGTGTCGGCGCTGTGGGGCGTCGGCGAGCGCACCGAGCAGTCCCTCGTGCGCCTCGGCATCCGCACCGTCGGCGACCTGGCCAGAGTGCCGCCCGCCACCCTCCAGCGCGAGCTCGGCCAGGCCGTGGGCGGCCACCTGGCGGCGCTGGCGTGGGGCCGCGACGAGCGGCCGGTGAGCGCCCACGTGCCCGACAAGAGCATCGGCAACGAGGAGACGTTCGCGGTCGACGTGGACGATCCCGAGGTGATCAAGCGGGAGTTGCTGCGCCTTTCCGAGAGGGTGGCCGCCAGGATGCGTAAGGGCGGCCACGTGGGAAGGACTGTAAGTGTGAAGCTACGTCGAGCCGACTTCACCACGATCAACCGCTCGCGCACGCTGCGCGAGCCGACCGACGTGGCTCAGGTGATATACGTCACAGCCTGCGAGCTGTTCGAGGCGGCTGGCCTCCAGCGCGTACGGCTGCGCCTGGTCGGGGTCCGGATGGAGAACCTCCGGCCGGCGGGGGAGGCCACCCGGCAGCTCAGCCTCGGGGAGCGGGAGACCGGCTGGCGCGAGGCCGAGCAGGCGATGGACCGCGCGATCCGGAGATTCGGGCCCGATGCGGTGGTCCCGGCATCGCTCGTACGTGGCAAGCTTGATGAAGCAGAGACATGACGCCGATGTCCGGATTTGCTGGGGGCTTAAGTGTGGCGATTTTGGGGGAAAGGGGGCGAGATGGGTCACAATGGAGCCATGACGACACCTCCGGTTTGGTCTGCGTTGGACGTTTGCTTTCGCCTACGTCTACAGCCTCGTATTCTGGGGATAACCGACCGCGAGGTTCGGACACCCCGTGTCGTCCGTTGCCGTCTTCCCCGTCCTGGGGCCGTCCTTGGGAGGCGCCGTGCCGCTCTCTGAGCACGAGCAGCGCTTGCTCGACCAGATCGAGCAGGCCCTCTACGCCGAGGACCCGAAGTGGGCCAACACCGTAAGGATCAGTGACCCGCGCACCCATTACAAGCGTCGCCTGATCAGGGCCTCCATCGGCTTTGCTCTCGGCGTCGTCGTCATGATGGTCGGCGTGGTGATAAGTGGCAGTGCGCTGATCCCGCTCGGCGTCGGCGGTTTCGTGGTCATGCTCGCCGCGTGTCTGTGGGGCCTGTCCAGTTGGAAACGCATGAATGGGTTCGGTGACTCCCCTCCCTCCTCCGGCACGGGCACCCCGTCGGGCAAGCAGGCCCGCCGTAACCGGGGCACCTTCATGGAGCGCATGGAAGAGCGCTGGCGCCGTCGCCACGACGACCGCTGACCGCTGACCGCTGATCCGGCCGAGCCGCCCGGCACCCGTCCGGGCGGCCGTCGTATGGGATGAGCCCTGACCGGCCCCTGTCCCCTTCCGTCCTGCCGTCGTGCCGGAGCCCGACCGGCCCAGCCGTCCCCCGGCTGTGGTGTCCTGAGGGCGACCGGCCCGGAGCGTTGCAGGCCGACCGATCCGGCCGCTCCCCCTCCTCCGGGGAACGGCCGGACGCGCCGGTCAGGAGCCCTTCTGGGCCGCCGTCCGCCGCAGCCTGATGTTCTCCAGCAGGTCGAACCCGTCGAGCAGCCGCTCTCCCAAGGCCCGCAGCCGCCGCAGCGTCGACGGCGGCAGCAGCACCGCCCGCACCCGCCGCCCGCGTGACACCGTGGCCGCCAGGGCCTGGCGCACCTTGCGCAGGTCCTTGCGCATGGGCCCGATCTCCCCGGGATCCCGGGCGAACAGCACCCGCTCCACCGCCGAGGCGATGGCCGCGACGGCCGCCGCCGACTCCGCGTCGAACTCGTACTGCTGGGCCAGCCGCCGCGCCAGCGCCCGCGGTGTCTCGCTGGGCCGGCGGGCCATGCCGTAGTCGTACAGCACGTCGTCCAGCTCCGCCCACCCGGCGGCCACGGACGCGGCCACGGACGGGGGGACCGCCGGATCGGGACCCGAGGCGTCCGCGGCCAGCGCGGACGTCAGCTCGTCGGTGGGGGCCGACACCTTCCAGCTCAGGGTGCGTACGCGCCGGTTCCTGGTGAGCACCCGCAGACCGGCGGGGATCAGCAGGAGCAGGAGCAGCGCCCCCGCGCCGATGCCGATCTTGGCGATCAGCGGCATGGAGTCGTCCGGCGGCAGCCCGCCGGTGGCGACCACGCCCTCGCGGTCCAGCTCCCGCGGGTTGCGCCGGGTCTGCGGTGCGACGGGCTCGTCCGCGGACGAGCTGGTCGCGCCCGGCGTCGGCGTCGCGGCCTCGCCCGTGGAGCGCGGCCTGGGCTGGGTGTACTCGGGCACGCGCGCACTGCCCTGCCCGAGCGACCCCGCGGGGGTCGGCTCGAACGGCAGCCAGCCCACGCCCTCGAAATACAGCTCCGGCCAGGAGTGGGAGTCGTTCGTGCCGACCTGCCACCGGTCGCCGACCTTGGTGCCGCCCGTGTAGCCGATGGCCACCCTCGACGGGATGCCCACCAGCCTGGCCAGCACCGCCATCGACGCGGCGAACTGCTCGCAGTAGCCGACCCGGTCACGCAGCAGGAAGTCCCGCAGCGCCGAGTTGCTCTGCCCCTGCGTGCGCAGGTTGTAGGTGAAGCCGCCGTCCTTGGTGAAGAACTGCTGCAGCTTCACCGCCGCGTCGTAGTCCGTCTTGGCGTCCGCGGTCAGGTCGGAGGCCAGCTTGGCGATCTCGGGAGGCAGGTTGTCCGGCAGCTTCAGGTAGCGGGGGTCGGTGGTCGGCCGGGTCCCGCCGAGCGATTCCAGCAGCTCCGGCGTCGGCTGCGGCTCGCTCGTGGCCACCTGGTAGTCCAGGCCCGCGGCCTCGTCGCGGGTGGAGAAGACCATGAGCGTGTCCACGTCGGCCCGCCAGTCGCCGTCCGCCTGGATCTCCCTGGGCGGGTACGGCAGCGGCAGGAACTGCAGTTTCGTGATCTCGTCGCTGATCTGGATCTTCGTGACCACGTTGCCGATCTTCGCCTGCGGGCCCAGGCCTGGCGGCGCGGGGAGCGGGCCGTTGTCCGTCCTGTTCTGCACCGCTCCCTTCGGATCGGTCATGCCGAACTGCTGGCCGTCGAACGTGTCGAGCGCGTAGATCCGCAGGTAGCGGGGTTTGTCGTCGTTGTTGGTGTAGGTGAGGACCACCCGCCGTTCCGGAAGGTCCAGCTGGCCCTTCAGGAACGCGACCGGGTTGGGGATGCTGATCGAGTTCCCCTTGCCCGGGCCCGTGCCGCCCACGCCGAACGTGAAGAACGACACCGGCTCCATGGCCGGCAGCAGCGCCGGCACCCCCACGGCCAGCGCGATCGCGGCGAACCCGATGCGCTTGCCCGACAGCCGCAGGCCGTTGGTGTCCGCCCCGTTGCGCGTGGCGGGCTGCGAGGTGGCCGCGCGCGTCCGCCGTACCAGCACCGCCTTGCCCCAGTGGCCCACCCGCTCGCGGCCGTCGGCGATCAGCAGGCTGATGAACCCGAGCGCCGCCAGAATGAACGCGGGCCAGCTGATCGGATCCGGCAGGATCGTCGCCGGCACGGTGGCCAGGGCCAGCAGCGGCAGCCCGGCGAGCGCCGCCCTGCGCAGCCGCGCGGCCAGCAGGTCCACGGCGATCGCGATCAGCGCCACGCCGGCCGCGGTCAGCAGCGTGATGCCGTCCGTCTGCGGCACCGGAGCGGCGAAGCGCTGGATGTCGGCCCAGCCGACGCCCAGCAGCCTGCCCAGCTCCGCCACCGACGCCTTGGTGGGGATCACCAGCACCCACGCCTTGCCGGCGGCGAAGACCACGGTCAGGTAGATCCACGTCGCGACCAGCGCGGCCGGCGGCGCCGCCCACGCGGGCAGCGACAGCCGGCTGCTCAGCAGGCCCGCTGCCATCACGGTGAGCACGGCGCCCAGCGACGTCCAGAACCAGGCGCCGCCCTGGAAGAGCGGGTAGAGCATGAGCGCGGCGGCGAACGTGGCCACGCCGGCGGCGAAGGTCAGCCTCATGCCGCGCCTCCCGGGTTGAGCGCGTACCTGCCGCGGTTGGCGGCGTGCTGCCAGACAGAGGCGATCGAGGTGCCCGCGGGCAGCCGCACGATGCGCCAGCCGTACCCGGCCAGGATCGTCTGGACAGCCTGGTGGTTCTCCGCGGCCGTCCGGTCGCCGGCGTCCCACGTGCTCACGTCGAGCAGGACCGCCACCCCCGTGATGCCGCTGTGCCTCAACCTGGCCAGCTCCCTTGCCTCCTCCGGATCGAGATCGCCGAGCACGGCCACGATCAGCCCGTCGCCGCCGCCCTGGCGCAGGGCCGAGACGCCCATCTCCAGCGAGCGGGCCGGGCTGTGCCGTATCACGGCCAGGGTGTCGAGCAGCGACCAGCTCAGGCCGGTGTCCGTCAGGTGCTCGGCGCCCTGGTCGGTCACCAGCCGCAGGCCGAGGCCCTCATGGGCGAGGTGCACGCCGATCGAGGCCGCGGCCGAGACCGCCACCTCGAACGACGAGCGCGGGCCCTCGCCGCGGTGCGCGTACCTGCGGCTGTCCAGCAGGAGCGCGCCGCGGCTCTGCCACTGCTGCTCCTCGCGGCGTACCATCAGCTCGCCGTGGCGGGCCGTCGAGCGCCAGTGGACCCGCCGCAGGTCGTCGCCCTGCCGGTATTCGCGCGGCGCCACGTCGTCGTCTCCGGCCGCCGCCACGCTCCTGGTACGGCTGTCGCCGCCGCCCGTCCACTCGCCCGACAGCTGTACGTGGGGCAGCGCCGCCACGTGGGGCGTCACCACGAGCGTGTCGCTGATCGTGAACGAGCGGGTCAGCTCGACGAGCCCGAACGGGTCGGCGATGCGGACCGACAGCGGGCCGATCGTGTAGCGGCCGCGCAGGTCCGAGCGCACCCGGTAGTCGATCTCCCGGACGCCCCGGGACTCGACCCGGTCCAGCACGAACCGCGGCCGCACGCCCAGCGCGTACGGAACGGTGTCCTCGATGAGCAGCAGACCGGTCGGCAGCCTGGTGACGTTCTCCAGCCGCAGGGTCACGGTGGCCTCGCCGCCCACCTCCGCCCTGGGCGGGTCGAGGCGCCTGGCGCAGCTCAGCCGGTAGCGCGTGCGCGCCACCACCATGGCCGCGAGCAGCGGCAGCGCCGTCACCAGCACGCCGATCCTGAACAGGTCGTTCTCTCCCAGGAAGAACGCCATCAGCAGCGCCGCGATGCCGGAGGCGAGGAACGACCTGCCCCTGGAGGTCAGCGCCCGCAGCCCAGCCCTCACCGGGCCTCACTCACATGCATCAACGGCCTCGCGTCTCCGGCACCGGCACGCGCCTGATGAGGTCGGTCACCACCTGTTCGGGCAGGCGGCGCTGCCCCTGGGCCTCGACGCTTGGGAGCAGCCGGTGCGCGAGCACGGGGATGGCCAGGTCCTGCAGGTCGTCGGGGATGACGTAGTCGCGGCCGGCCAGCGCCGCGTGCGCCCTGGCGGCCCGTACCAGCTGAAGGGTGGACCGGGGCGAGGCGCCCAGCCGCAGGTCGGGGGAGTGGCGGGTGGCCACGACGAGGTCGATGGCGTACTTCTTGACCGCCTGGGAGACGTAGATGCCGCGTACGGCCTCGATCAGGGCGCGCACCTCGGCCGTCGTCGCCACCGGCTCCAGCTTGTCCAGCGGCGAGGTGCCGCCGTGCACGTCCAGCATCTCGAGCTCGGCGTGCGGCTCGGGGTAGCCCATCGCGACGCGCGCGGTGAAGCGGTCGCGCTGCGCCTCGGGGAGGGGATAGGTACCCTCCATCTCGATGGGGTTCTGCGTGGCGATCACCATGAAGGGCGAGTCCAGTTCGTACGTCACCCCGTCCACGGTCACCTGGTGCTCCTCCATGCACTCCAGCAATGCGGACTGCGTCTTGGGGGAGGCGCGGTTGATCTCGTCACCCACCACGATGTTCGCGAACACCGGGCCGGGCTTGAACTCGAACTCCCTGGTCTGCTGGTTGTACGCGCTGACCCCGGTGATGTCGCTGGGCAACAGGTCGGGGGTGAACTGCACGCGGCGCACGGGGCAGTCGATGGAGCGCGCGAGCGCCTTGGCCAGCATGGTCTTGCCGACCCCTGGCACGTCCTCGATCAGGAGGTGGCCCTCCGCGAGCAGGACGGTGAGAGTGAGGCGTACGGCGTCGCTCTTGCCCTCGATCACCGATTCGATCGCGCTGCGAATCCGGTGAGCCGTGGAGACCAGCTCGTCGAGCTGGGGAGGGACATCATGGGTAACTGCCACCGGGCCTCCATGAGAGAAGTGCGACGGCTGTCCCGTACTGTGCCATTGCGGGAGCCATGCCATTCCTTTTCCATTGTGTGTACGACCCTACGACGCTGTGGGTTCGCGGGCGACATTTGTGGATATTCCAGGGAACCCCGCTGACGTTCTCGTTCTTGTCGCATAGCGGTGCGAATCCCGTGACACGCCCCCCTCGGGGCGCCCCACTTTCCCCCACCGAAGGCCTCGCGAAGGGGCCGCGCCCCTATTTCCGCGCTCATTTGAACTCTCGACACGCCCATGAGGGTTGACCGGCCGGTCACCGCACCCCACCCCGCTCCATCGCTCTGACCTGCGGTAACGCAACGGAAACCGATGATGAAGACCGTTCGAATCAGTTGACGGTGGGGAGAAGTGGAGTATGGTGGTGCGCAGTGGAGGGCCCGGTGCACCAGCGCTGAGCGCTTCACGAGGCACGGGAGGTGGGGCCGGTGTTCCTCGGCACCCATCAACCGCGTCTGGACGACAAGGGACGGCTGTTCCTGCCGGCTAAGTACCGTGAGGAGCTGGCGGAGGGTCTTGTGATCACCAAAGGCCAGGAGCGATGCCTCTACGTCTTTCCCGTGGAGGAGTTCCAGCGCATTACCGAGGCTCTCAGCACCGCCCCGGTCACCGCCAAGGCGGTGCGTGACTACAGCCGCGTCTTCTTCGCCAGCGCGTCCGACGAGAAACCGGACAAGCAGGGCCGCATCACGATCCCGCAGAGCCTTCGCCAGTACGCGGGGCTGGAACGTGACTGCGTCGTCATCGGGGCCAACACCCGGCTGGAGATCTGGGACGCGCAGGCCTGGGACACCTATCTCAGCGCGCAGGAGCAGGCGTTCGCCGATCTGTCGGAGGAGGTGCTGCCAGGGATCTTGTAGAAGTCACGGTCGATCCGTCGGTGCTGTCGTTCGGCGAGGTCTCCACCCGCAACCACTGCTTGCCAGCTGATGCACCTTCCCCGGTGTCAGATGGCGGGCGTCCACGAAGAGGGTGCGGATGGGGACCTGGCCGGGCGGCGCCGGGTGGGGACTTTGGAGTGACCGGCGATCGATCTGTACGCGTCATCCGCGAGCAAGGGCGCGAGAGGGGGGTTGGAGATGCACGACAACGCTGGCACGGGTGGCCACGTTCCGGTGATGCTCGAGCGCGTTCTGGAGCTGCTCGGTCCCGCGCTGACGGGTGCCTCACCGGTCGTCGTCGACGCCAACCTCGGTCTCGGTGGCCACTCGGAGGCCCTGCTCGCCGCGTTTCCCGCGCTCCATCTGATCGGGATCGACCGCGACCCATTCGCGATCGACCACTCGACCCGCAGGCTGAGCCCGTACGCGGAGAGGATCACCCTGGTCCACGCGTCCTCCGGCGACCTGGCCGAGGTGCTCGCCCGCGCGGGCCGCACCACGGTCAACGGGGTGCTGTTCGACCTGGGGGTCTCCTCGCCGCAGCTCGACGAGGCCGAGCGGGGGTTCGCCTACTCCTACGACGCGCCGCTCGACATGCGGATGGACACGGAGCAGGAGCTGACGGCGGAGAAAGTGGTCAACACCTACTCCGCCGCGGAGCTGACCCGCATCCTGCGTGACTACGGCGAGGAACGATTCGCCCCGCGTGTCGCGGCCCTGATCATTAAGGAACGGGCTAAAGAGGCAATAACCTCGACCAAGCGGCTTGCGGACATCGTGCGCGAGGCGATTCCCGCCGCGACCCGGCGCACCGGGGGAAACCCCGCCAAGAGGACTTTCCAAGCGCTGCGCATCGAGGTGAACGCGGAGCTGTCCGCCCTGGAGGCGGCGCTCCCCGCGGCACTCGACGCGCTGGCGCTCGGTGGGCGAGTCGTCGTGCTCTCCTACCACTCACTGGAGGACCGGCTCACCAAGCAGGCCCTCACGGCGCGAACCAGGGACACCAGCCCCCCCGGGCTGCCCGTCTCATTGCCGGCTCACCAGCCGAGGTTCCGCCTGCTGACGAGGGGAGCTGAGCTCCCAAGCGAAGAAGAGCTCGCCCGCAACCCGCGGGCGGCCTCGGCCCGGCTACGGGCGGCAGAGAGGATCCGTGTTGACGACTGAGCAGGAGACCGGCCGGGACGCGCCCGGCCGCCGCGCGACGCTCAAGCCCGGGCCCAAGACGGGCACGCGCCGGCTCGGGGCGCCGCACCAGTCCAAGCCGCGGCCCCGTCCTGACGTCGAGAGCAAGCTGTCGGCCGCCGAACGGGCGCGCCTCGACCTCGACGGCAAGGGGTCCGCCGCGGCCGAGCGGGCGCGGACGGGCGGCGCGCGCGTGCGTACGGACGCCCCGACCGCCTCGCCGCGGACGCGTACGGACGTCGGCGCGAAGCGGCCCGTCACCGAACGCGTGCGTCCCGCCGCGGGGACGCGGCCCGGCTCGGCGGACGCGCAGGTCAGGCGGCCGGCGCCGCGACGGCGCCCCGCCCGCCGGCAGCGCGCGCCGTTCGTGCTGCTCGTCGTGGGGCTGCTCTGCGGCGGCCTGGTGAGCCTGCTGCTGCTCAACACCATGCTCGCCAAGGACGCCATCACCGACGCCAAGCTGCGCGACGAGATCGCGGTGGCGAAGCAGGAGAAGGAGAAGATCGACCAGAACTACCAGTTCAAGATGCAGCCGGAGAACCTCGGCCGCCTGGCCGAGAGCCAGGGCCAGCACCGCGACTGGGACAAGGTCAACAGCTATAGCGGCGATGACGCTCCGGCCGGCCAGGCGGACACGGGACGGTGAGGGATTCAGGCGGCAGGGGTCAGGGTCCCGGCCGCGGCGCTGGCGGCGCCGGCTCTCAAGGAGGGCCCGGCGCCGCTCGTCGTACGCCCGGCGGTCCTGGGCGGTCGGGGCGTCAGGGGGGCTCTTCCCGTTCTGACGGGGGGCGCTCCGAGGGTACCGGCCGTCCGGGATCGGCGGAGAACCCGCCGCGCCAGCCGCGCAAGCGCCCGCAGGACCCTCTCGACCTGCCGTTCGGCCACGACGACGAGCCCCGGGCGCGTCCGTCGCGCGATTCCGGTGGTGACTCGCGTGGTCGCTCTCCGCGTGATTCCGGTGGTGACTCGCGTGGGCGTTCTCCGCGTGATTCCGGTGGTGACCCGCGTGGTCGCTCTCCGCGTGATTCCGGCGATGATCCGCGTGGGCGCTCTCCCCGTACGCGCTCGCCGCGTGACGACGCCGAGCGCGGCGGCAGTGCGGGCCAGGGCCGTCCCGGCCGCTCGCGTTCTGGTGACTCCGGTGGCGCGCGCCAAGGCGGCCAGGACCGCGGCCGGCAGGGCGGCGCCGCGGGCCGGGAGGGCGGTGCGGCGGGCCGGGAGGGCGGTGCCGCGGGCCGTTCCCGTGGTGAGGCGGGCCGTTCCCGCGGCGACGTGCCGCGCGCCCGCTCGCGCGGGGAGGCGGACCGAGGTACCCGCAGGCGCCCGCACGACGAGGACGACCGCCCGAGGAGCAGCAGCCTGCGCGGCGGCGACGAGGAGGACCGCCCGAGAAGCCGCAGCGTGCGCGGCGGCGAGGACGACCGTCCACGGAACGGTGCGGGGCGGGTCCGCGGCGACGGGCGCCCCAGCGGGCGTGCCGGGCAAGGCGGGGACGAAGGCGACGGTCCCCGAGGGCGTGCGGGGCAGGGCCAGGATGAGCGTGAGCGCCCGAGGGGGCGTGCGGGGCAGGGCCAGGATGAGCGTGAGCGCCCCAGGGGGCGTGCCGGGCAGGGCCGGGACGAGGGCGAGCGGCCCAGGGGGCGTGCCGCCCAAGGACGCGATGACGTTGATCGGCTCCGGGGGCGCGATCAGGGGCGTGACGAGCGGGCGCGCGGCCGGCACGACGACGACCCCTCGCGCCGCGGCAGGCCGGAGGACGACGTCCGGAGCCGGAGCAGGGAGGAAGGGGCGCGGCGTACCCAGGCGGGCAGCCCCAGGCCGCAGGCCAGGCCGGAGGCCGTACGGGGCCGTGAGCGGGCGGAGGCGCGCCGCGGCGCGGACGTGCCGCCACCCCGAGGCCCGCGCCGGCCGCCGCCGCGACCGCCCAGGCCGCCGCTCGTGCTGCGGCTGGGCAACCCGCGCAGGCGCATCAACATCGGCCTGATCGGCATGACGTTCGTGCTGTCGATCTTCGCCGGGCGGCTGATCCAGATGCAGGGTCTCGACTCCAAGGTGTACGAGGCCGCGGCGGTGGACCAGCGTACGCACACCGAGCAGATCCCCGCCAAGCGCGGCTCGATCACCGACGTCAACGGCCACGGGCTGGCCGTCACCGTCGAGGCCCGCGAGCTGTCGATCGACCCGTCCAAGATCCTCCCGCAGGATCGCGCGAAGTGGACCAAGCTCCTGGCGCAGCAGCTCGGGAAGACCGAGCAGGAGATCTCCGCCAAGCTGGCCAGGACGAACACCCGCTACCAGCGCCTGGCCACCGACGTCGACCCCGTCGTGGCCAGCCGCCTGCTGCAGGCCCGCGTGCCCGCGCTGGCCGCGAAGAAGACGTACCGCAGGCTCTACCCGGCAGGCGATCTGGCGGGCACCCTGATCGGGTTCGTCGGCGACGACGGCGACGGCCTCGGCGGCATGGAGCAGGCCAAGAACAAGCTGCTGGCCGGCCGCGACGGCGAACAGCGCGTCGAGACCGGCCGCGACGGCCTGCGCATCCCGATGACCAGCAGCCAGCGCACCGCCCCCGTGAACGGGCAGGACGTACGGCTGACCATCGACCGCGACATCCAGTGGGCCGCCCAGGAGTCCATCACCGAGCAGGTCAAGAAGGCCGGCGCCGACAGCGGCACCGTGATCGTCATGGACGTGCGGACCGCCCAGATCATCGCCATGGCCAACGCCCCCGAGCTCGACCTGAACAACTGGCGCAAGGCCCCCGCCACCAGCTACATCAACAAGGCCGCCGCCGACGTGTTCGAGCCGGGCAGCACCAACAAGGTGATCACGGCGGCCGCCGCGATCGAGGCGGGCGAGGTGACGCCCGACACGGTCTTCCAGGTCCCGGACCGGATCAAGTGCGCCGACCAGGTGCTGCGCGACGCCCATGCGCACAAGGCCGAGTCGATGACGTTCCGGCAGGCCGTGGCCGAGTCCAGCAATGTGGCCACGATCATGGCCGCGCGCAAGGTCGGCAGCGAGCGCCTCTACCGGATGCTGAAGGCGTTCGGGTTCGGCTCGACGCCCGGCGGCGGCGTGCCGAGCGCCGAGGCGGGCCTGCTGCCCGATTACAAGAGCTGGTCGGGCAGCCAGAACTGCACCGTCGCCTACGGGCAGGGCGTGTCGGTGACCGCGCTGCAGATGGCCAGCGTCTACCAGACCATCGCCAACGGCGGCGTCAAGGTCGAGCCGCAGATCGTCGCCGGTACGACGGACACGTCCGGCAGGTTCGTTCCCGCTCCAGCAGGTAAGCAGACCAAAGTGGTGAGCGCGACGACGGCCAAGGAGATCACGACCATGCTGGAGAGCGCGGTGAGCGCGGAGGGCACCGGACTGCTCGCGGCCATCCCCGGTTACCGGGTGGCGGGCAAGACCGGCACGGCCAACCGCTACGATGCCAAGCTCGGCCGTTACGAGGGGTACACGGCCTCGTTCGTCGGGTTCGCGCCCGCCGACCAGCCCCGGCTGGTGGTGCTGTCGGTGCTGCAGAACCCGAAGAACGGACACTTCGGCGGGCAGCTGGCGGCCCCCGTGTTCAAGGATGTGATGACGTTCGCCATCAAGAGCAAGAAGATTCCTCCCACAGGCTCCACCGCGCCTCCGGTGCGGATGCGCGCGGGACAGTGAGCAGGGAAGGTACGCTCTCGCCGTGCGTCCCCCGTCGTCTATGCGTCCCACGACCAGTCCGCCCCGTCCGCTGACCGGGCTCGCGACCATGCTCGATGCCGACTCAGGCTCGGCACGGTCGCCTCATGCCGCCCTGACCGGCGTCACCATCGACTCCCGCAACGTCAGGCGCGGAGACCTCTACGTGGCCCTGCCGGGTAAGCAGGCCCACGGCGCCGCCTTCGCCGCCGACGCGATGGCGAAGGGGGCCGTGGCCGTGCTCACCGACCGGGAGGGCCGCGACGCCGCCGTCGCGACCGGGCTGCCCGTGCTCGTCGTGCCCGACCCGCGCGCCCTGCTCGGGCAGGTCTCCTCCTGGGTGTACGGGCAGCCGGCCCACGACATCCAGGTCCTCGGCGTCACCGGCACCAGCGGCAAGTCCACCACCACGTTCATGATCGAGGCCGGCCTGCGGGCCGCCGGCCACACGACGGGCCTGGTGGGCGGCGTCGAGATCCGCGCGGGCGACCTGCGCTTCCAGCCCACGCTCACCACGCCGGAGGCGTCGGAGCTGCACGGCCTGTTCGCCCTGATGCGCGAGGAGGGCGTCAGCGCGGCCGCCATGGAGGTCTCCAGCCACGCGCTCGCGCTCGGCAGGGTCGACGGGGTCTACTACGACGTCGCCCTGTTCACCAACCTCTCCCAGGACCACCTCGACTTCCACAAGGACTTCGACGACTACTTCGCGACCAAGGCGCGGCTGTTCCAGCCGGAGCTGAGCCGGATCGGCGTGACCAACATCGACGACCGCTACGGGCGGGAGCTGCTCGGCCTGGCCAAGGTGCCGATGACCACGTTCTCGGCGCTGGGCGACCCGGAGGCCGGCTGGCGGGCTCTCGACGCCCGGCTCGGCGCGGACGGCAGCGCGTTCAGGGTGGTCGGTCCCGGCGGGGTCGAGGCGGACGCGCAGATCTCGCTGCCCGGCCCGTTCAACGTCGCCAACGCGCTCGGCGCCATCGTCACTCTGGTCGAGGCCGGCGTGCCGCTGCAGACCGCCGTGCACGGCGTCGGCATGCTCACCGGCGTGCCCGGGCGCATGCAGCGGATCACGAGCGCGGAGGACGAGTTCCAGGCCGTCGTGGACTACTCGCACAAACCCGGCGCCGTCGAGTCGGTGCTGCGCTCGCTGCGCTCCGTCACGGCGGGCACGCTGACGATCGTGCTGGGCTGCGGCGGTGACCGCGACAAGGGCAAACGGCCTATCATGGGCGAACTCGCCGCTCGCCTGGCGGACGTGGCGGTTTTCACGAGCGACAATCCGCGCTCGGAGGATCCGCTCGCCATTCTCGCGACGATGATGGAGGGAGCGCTCCGCGTTCCGCAGCACGACCGCGCTCATGTGATCATTGAGCCCGACCGCGCGGCCGCCATCGGCCTGGCGATCGCCCGGGCCGGACGCGGCGACGTGATCGTCGTGGCCGGTAAGGGTCACGAGCAGGGCCAGTACGTTTCAGGCGAGGTGATCCCGTTCGACGACCGCGAGGTCGTCGCCGAGTCGATCGCCGCACGCAAGGAAAGCACGGAAAGCAGGAAGCACTGATGATCCCGTTGCCTCTGGCCAGGATCGCCGAGATAACCTCGGGCGCCCTGTCGGGCATGGCCGATCCCCGCGCCGTCGTGCGCGGGCCCGTCGTGATCGACTCGCGGGCCGTCGAACCGGGATCGCTCTTCGTCGCCCTCAGGGGCGCGCGGGTGGACGGTCACGACTACGTGGCGCAGGCGATGCGGGCCGGAGCCGTCGCCGTGCTGGCGACCCGGCCGGTCGACGTCCCCTCGGTGATCGTGCCCGACGCCGCCGCTGCGCTGGCCGAGCTGGCCGCCGCCCAGGTGGCCGCGCTGCCCAAGGTCACCGTGATCGGCGTGACCGGCTCGGCGGGCAAGACGACGACCAAGGACCTCCTGGCCAGGCTGACCGCCCGGGTGGGATCCACCATCGCCCCCGTCGGCAGCTTCAACAACGAGCTCGGCCACCCGCTGACCGTGCTGCGGGCCGATCACGACACCCGCTTCATGGTGCTGGAGCTCGCCGCGCGCAACATCGGCCACATCAAGGAGCTGACCCGCATCGCGCCGCCGCAGATCGGCGTGGTCCTCAACGTCGGCACCGCGCACCTCGGCGTGTTCGGCGGCAAGGAGGCCATCGCCAAGGCCAAGGGCGAGCTGGTGGAGTCGCTGCCGCGCACCGGCGTGGCCGTGCTGAACGCCGACGACCCGCTGGTGCGGGCCATGGCCTCGCGCACCGAGGCGCGCGTCACGTACTTCGGGCGCGCCGAGTCCGCCTCCATCCGGGCCGAGAACCTCTCGGTCGACGCCCGGGGGAGGGCCTCGTTCACACTCCGCACGCCCTCGGGGGACGCGCCCGTGTCGCTCAAGCTGTACGGGGAGCACGCGGTCGAGAACGCCCTCGCCGCCGCGGCCGCCGCCTACGAGCTGGGCCTGCCCGTGGCCACCATCGCCGAGGAGCTGTCGGAGGCCACGCCGCGCAGCCGGTGGCGGATGGAGGTCACGGACCGGGCCGACGGGGTGACGGTCGTCAACGACGCGTACAACGCCAACCCGGACTCGATGCGGGCCGCCTTCGAGGCGTTCGCGGTGCTGGGGCGGGGGCGGCGGCGCTTCGCCGTCATCGCGGCGCTGCGGGAGCTGGGCGAGGACGGGCCGGCGCTCAACGCGGAGCTGGGCCGGCTGGCCGGCGGCTCCGGGCTGGCCGGGCTGATCGTGGCAGGCCCTGACGCGGAGCCCGTGCTGGAGGGCGCGCGGGCGGCCGCGGCGGAGGCGCTGGCGGCGGCCCAGGCCTCCCTGGACGCCCAGGCGGCCGCCCAGGCCACCACCGGCCTCCCACCGGCCCCCGGACCGCACCCGTCGGGACCGCACCCGTCGGGACCGCAGGCTTCGGCGCCTCAGGCGTCGGGACCGCACGTCTCGGGACCTCAGGTTTCGGGGCCTCAGGCGTCGGGACCGCATGTCTCAGGGCCCCACGCCTCCGGACCACAGGCCCCCTCAGGGCCTCAGGGCCTCGCAGGAGCGCCGAGCGCGCCGCAGCCCCCCGCCCCTCACGAGGGCGGGCCCCAGGGCTGGCATGGGCCCGTTCCGGAGCATGGGGCGCCGCAGGGCCGGCACGCGCCGGATGGCGGCGGCACACCGCAGGGGTGGCAGGCAGCCGCACCGGAGCAGCAAGGCGGCCCGCAGGGTGGCGGCGCGCCGCACGGATGGCAGGGCCCGGCGGGTGCGGTGGCACCTGGGCAGCCGCCGGTGGGCGCTCCTGTACCCGGGCAGCCGCCCGTGGGTGGTCCCGTACCCGGTCAGCCCGTGGTGGCAGGAGGGCCCGCAGGGGGAGCCCCGGTCGGGGGGCCGGCCGGTGCGGGGGCCGCGTATCCTGCGCAGACGATGCGAATTGTGCACGTGCCCGATGCCGAGGCGGCCGCGGCCGAGCTGGCCGGGTGGTTGCGTCCGGGGGACGCGGTGCTGGTGAAGGGACCGAGAGCCATGGGACTGGAACGGACGGCCGAGCTGCTGCTCGGAGGTGCCGCCCAGTGACCGAGATCATCATCGCCGGCGCTGTGGGCCTGATCCTCTCGATGCTGGGCACCCCGCTGGCGATCAGGCTGTTCTCGCGGCGCGGCTACGGCCAGGAGATCCGCGAGGAGGGCGTGCAGGCCCACCTCGGCAAGCGGGGCACCCCCACGATGGGCGGCATCGTGTTCGTGCTGGCCGCGCTGCTCGCCTACGGCGCCTCCCATCTGGCCACCTTCGCCGCGCCCACCGTGTCGGGCATGCTGGTGCTGTTCCTGATGACGGGGCTCGGCGCGGTCGGCTTCCTCGACGACTTCATCAAGATCTACAAGCAGCGCAGCCTCGGCCTCCGCAGCGGCGCCAAGGCGCTCGGCCAGCTCGTCATCGGCGCGGTCTTCGCGTTCCTGGTGGTCCGCCAGCCGAACGTCTACGGCATCACCCCCGCCGAGACCCGGGTGTCGTTCCTGCGGGACATCGGCCCGTCGATCGGCATCGTCGGGTTCACCATCTGGGTGCTCTTCATGATCGTCGGGTTCTCCAACGCGGTGAACCTCACCGACGGGCTCGACGGCCTCGCGAGTGGCGCGACCGGCGTCGTGCTCGCCGCGTACGTGCTGATCGGCAACTGGCAGCTCCGCAACAACTGCATCGACCAGCTCGGCCCCAACTGCTACTGGGTGCGCGACCCGCTCGACCTGGCCGTGGTGGCCTCGGCCGTGCTGGGGGCGCTGATCGGGTTCCTGTGGTGGAACGCCCCGCCCGCGCGCATCTTCATGGGCGACACCGGCTCGCTGGCCCTCGGCGGCGTGCTGGCCGGGCTGGCCATCGCCACCCGCACCCAGCTCCTGCTGATCATCCTCGCCGGCCTGTGCGTGATCATCACGCTGTCGGTGATCATCCAGGTCGGATCCTTCAAGATGACCGGGAAACGGGTGTTCAGGATGGCCCCGCTGCAGCACCACTTCGAGCTGAAGGGCTGGGCGGAGACCACGATCGTGGTCCGGTTCTGGCTGATCGCGATGCTCTGCTCGGCTCTCGGGCTGGGGCTGTTCTACATCGAGTGGATGCCGCGCCCATGAGCGTGACGTGTGTGGCCGGGCTCGGCGTCTCCGGCACCGCCGTCGCGAAGGTCCTGGCCGAGCGCGGCGAGCGCGTCGTGGTCGTGGAGGCGGTCGAGGGCGAGCGGCAGCTCGCCGCGGCCGCCGAGCTGGCCGCCGTGGGGGTGGAGACCCGCTTCGGGGCGATGGAGGTGCCGGAAGGGGCGACGCGACTGGTCACCACCGGCTGGGCGCCGCACCACCCGCTGATCGCCGCCGCGCTGGAGGCGGGCGTCGAGGTGGTGGGCGAGGTCGAGCTCGCCTGGCGGCTGCGGCCCGCGCAGGCGGCCCCGTGGCTCGCGCTGACCGGCACCAACGGCAAGACCACCGCCGTACGCATGCTGACCTCGATCCTGCTCGCCGCCGGCCGCAAGGCCCTGGCCGTCGGGAACGTGGGCGTCCCCGTCGTGCGGGCCGTCGCCGAGCCGTACGACGCGCTGGCCGTCGAGCTGTCCAGCTTCCAGCTCCACTGGTCCAGCACGCTGGCCCCGCACGCCGCGGCCATCCTCAACGTGGCCCCCGACCACCTGGACTGGCACGGCTCCATGGAGGAGTACGCCGCCGCCAAGGGCCGCATCTACGAGCGGGCCCAGCACGTGATCTACAACGCCGACGACCCCGAGGCCACGAGGCTGGCCGCGCCCTATCCGGGCGCGGTCGGGTTCACGCTGCGGGTGCCCAGGCGCGGGGAGATCGGCGTGGTGGAGGACCTGCTGGTCGACCGGGCGTTCGTGGCCGACCCCGTGGAGGCGGCCGAGGAGCTGGCGACGCTGGAGGACATACGCCCCTTCGCGCCGCACAACGTGGCCAACGCGCTGGCCGCCGCCGCCCTGGCCCGCTCTCTCGGCGTGCCCTCCGAGGCGGTACGCCAGGGCCTGCGGGACTTCGTGCCCGACCCCCACCGGCTCTCGCACGTGGACAGAGTGGGCGAGGTCGACTACATCGACGACTCCAAGGCGACCAATCCGCACGCCGCCGCCGCGGCGTTGGCCTCGTACCAGTCGATCGTGTGGGTGGCGGGCGGCCAGCTCAAGGGCGCCGACGTCGACGAGCTGGTGCGCCAGGCGGCCCCCAGGCTGCGCGGCGCGGTGCTGCTGGGCGCCGATCGCGCGGCGATCGCGCAAGCCATCGCGCGACACGCGCCGAATGTCCCCGTCGTGGACATCGCCGATCGGGACACTGGTGCGATGGAAAGAGTCGTCACCGAAGCCGCCCGGCTGGCCTCGCCCGGGGACACCGTGCTGCTCTCCCCGGCGGGGGCCTCGCTTGACATGTTCGCCGGCTATCCAGCGCGGGGGGAGGCCTTCGCCCGCGCCGTACGCGAGCTGAGGCTGCGACGTGAGCGCGAGCGCTGAGGAGCCGCGCGCCGTCGAGGGGCCGGGCAGCTGGGCGCGCGAGCAGCTCGGCGCGCTGAAGGAGCTGCTCGACAAGCCGCTGACCACGTACTACCTGATCATCATGTGCAGCGCGCTGCTGCTCGCGCTCGGGCTGATGATGGTGCTGTCGGCCTCCAGCGTCGAGGCGCTGCAGAAGTTCGGCAGCCCGTTCACGTGGTTCATCAAGCAGTCGCTGTCAGCCGCGGTGGGCGTGCCGGTGATGTGGGCCTGCTCGCGCCTGCCGGTCAAGTTCTTCCGGTGGGCCGGCTATCCCATGATGGCGCTGTCGATCCTGGCGCTGGTCATGGTGCTCTTCATCGGCTCGTCCGAGCTGGGCGCGCAGCGGTGGATCTACGTCGGCCCGTTCACGCTCCAGCCGTCCGAGCCGGCCAAGCTCGGGCTCGTGCTGTGGGGGGCCGACCTGCTGGCCAGGCGGGTACGGCAGGGCCGCATCGAGTGGCGGCAGATGCTGATCCCGCTCATGCCCGGCACCGCGATCCTGGCCGTCATGGTCATGCTCGGCCGCGACCTGGGCACCACGCTGGTGCTGTTCATGATCTTCCTGGCGCTGCTGTGGGTGGTGGGGGCGCCGCTGAAGCTGTTCGGCGGCATCATGGGGCTGGCGGTGCTCGCCGCGGTCATCATGATCAAGGTGGAGCCGTACCGGATGGCCCGCATCGGGGCCTATCTGAACCCGTGGGCCGACGCCCAGAACGCCGGATACCAGGCCGTGCAGGGGCAGATCGCGATGGGCTCGGGCGGCTGGTTCGGGCTCGGGCTCGGCGCGAGCCGGCAGAAGTGGAGCTGGCTGCCGCACGGCGAGAGCGACTTCATCTTCGCCATCCTCGGCGAGGAGCTCGGGCTCATGGGCACGCTGATGGTGGTGGCGCTGTTCGGGATGCTCGGCTACGCGGGGCTGCGGGTCGCCGTCCGGGTCAACGACGCCTTCACCAGGCTCGCCGCCGCCGCCATGGTGGCCTGGATCGTCGGCCAGGCGACCGTCAACATGGGCGCCGTGCTCGGCGTGCTGCCGATCACCGGCATCCCCCTCCCGCTGGTCTCGTACGGCGGCTCATCGCTGCTGCCCACGCTCGCCGCGCTCGGCATGCTGCTGTCGTTCGCCAAACGCGAGCCGGGCGCGCGAGAGGCCTTGGCAGCTCGTGGCCCCGGACCGGCCGCCCGGGCTCTAAGCTGGCTTGGCCTGGGGGGTACGACCAGACGCCGAGCGACACGTTAGGGAGTGACCGAGATGAGGGTGGTCCTCGCCGGTGGGGGGACGGCCGGGCACATCGAGCCCGCGCTGGCCCTTGCGGACGCGCTGCGCCATCTTGACCAGGGCGTCGGCATCACCTGCATGGGCACCGAACGCGGCCTGGAGACCCGGCTCGTCCCCGCCAGGGGCTACGAGCTGGAGCTGGTGCCGGCCGTGCCGCTGCCAAGGGCGATCACCCCGAGCCTGCTCACCGTGCCGGGGAGACTGGCCGGGGCGATCAACGCGGCGGCCGCCATACTCGACCGGGTCCAGGCCGACATCCTCGTCGGCTTCGGCGGCTACGTCGCGACCCCCGCCTACCTGGCGGCCAAGCGGCGCGGCCTGCCGATCGTCGTGCACGAGGCCAATCCCCGCCCCGGGCTGGCCAACCGGCTCGGCGCCCGGCTCACCGACCACGTCTTCAGCGGCTTCCCCGACACCACGCTGCCCAAGGCCGAATACCTCGGCACCCCGATCCGCCGCGAGATCGTCAACCTCGACCGGCTGTCCATGGGCGACAAGGCGCGCTCCTGGTTCGGGCTGGAGAACGACCGGCCGACGCTGCTGGTGTTCGGCGGCTCCCAGGGGGCCAGGTCGCTCAACGAGGCCGCGCTCGGCGCCGCCCCCGTGCTGCGCAGGGCGGGGGTTCAGGTGCTCCACGTGCTCGGCCCGAACAACACCGTCGCGCACGAGCCCCCGCCGGGCGACCCGCAGTACGTGCTGCTGCCCTACGTCGACCGCATGGACCTCGCCTACGCGGCCGCCGACTTCGTGTTGTGCCGCGCCGGCGCGCTGACGTGCGCGGAGCTGACCGCGGTCGGCCTGCCCGCCGCGTACGTGCCGCTGCCGCACGGCAACGGCGAGCAGGCCATCAACTCCGGGCGCATCGTCCAGGGCGGCGGCGGCCTGACGGTCGACGACGCCGACCTGTCACCCGAATGGATCATCCACAACGTGCTCCCCATCCTCCGCGACCCCGAGCGGGTCGCCGCCATGTCCGAGGCGGCGTCCAGACTGGGACGCAAGGACGCCGATATCATGCTCGCCAGGAAAGTGTTGGAGATAGCCCGATGAGTCTCGTCAAGCTGGTCGATCCCGTCGCCGTAGCGGACCTGGGGCGGGTGCACTTCATCGGCATCGGCGGCGCGGGCATGTCGGGCATCGCCCGCATCCTGCTCAAACGCGGCGTGCGGGTGTCGGGCAGCGACGCGCGCAGCTCCGAGCTGATCACCGAGCTGCGCGAGCTGGGCGCCACCATCCACATCGGCCACGCCGCCTCGCACGTGAAGGACGTCGACACCGTGGTCGTCTCGACCGCCATCCGCGACTCCAACCCCGAGCTGGGCGAGGCGCTCAAGCAGGGGCTGCGGATCATCCCGCGGGCCGCCGCGCTGGCCTCCGTCATGGCCGGGCGCACCGCCGTCGCCATCGCGGGCACCCACGGCAAGACGACCACCACCTCGATGCTGACCGTGGCGCTGCAGAAGTGCGGGGCCGACCCCTCTTACTGCGTGGGCGGCCAGCTCGTCACCACCGGGCTCGGCGCCGACGACGGCCAGGGGCAGGTGTTCGTGGCCGAGGCCGACGAGAGCGACGGCTCCTTCCTCATGCTGGCGCCCGACATCGCCGTGGTGACCAACGTCGAGGCCGACCACCTCGACAACTACGGCGACCCGCGGGCCGTGCACGACAGCTTCACCAGGTTCGCCGACCGGGTCGGCTCGCTCCTCATCACCTGTGCCGACGACCCGGGCGCGGCCGAGCTGGCCGGCCGGGCGCGCGAGCGGGGGCTGCGGGTCAAGACGTACGGCGTCCAGGGCGAGGACTACCGCGTGAGCGGGATCAGGCCGGACGGGTTCGGCACGGTCTTCGACATCGAGGGCCGGGGCGACGTCCGGCTGGCCGTCCCCGGCGCGCACAACGCGCTCAACGCCACCGCGGTGATCGCCGTGGCCGACGAGCTGGGGCTGCCGTTCGAGGAGATCAGGCAGGGCCTCGGCGCCTTCACGGGGGCCAAGCGGCGCTTCGAGGCCAAGGGAGAGGCCGGCGGCATCGCGGTCTTCGACAGCTACGCCCACCACCCGACGGAGCTGGCCGCCGACCTGAAGGCCGCCCGCGACGTGGTCGCCTCCTACTCCGGCGACGGCCGGGTCATCGCGATCTTCCAGCCGCACCTCTACTCCCGCACCCGCTTCTTCGCCGACGAGTTCGGCGCGGCGCTCGGGCTGGCCGACGAGGCCATCGTGCTCGACGTCTACGGGGCCCGCGAGGACCCCGAGCCGGGGGTCTCGGGGGCGATGGTGGCCGGGCGGGTGGCGCTGCCTCCCGAGCGGGTCGTGTACGCGCCCGACCGGGCCACGGTGCCCGCGCTGGTGGCCGAACGGGCGCGGCCCGGCGACATCGTGCTCACCATGGGCGCGGGCGACGTCACGGAGCTCGGGCCGCAGATCGTGGCCCGCCTCTCCTCCTGACGGCCGTCGTTCCGGCGGGAGTCCCAAGACGTAGGGACTCCCAAGACGGCGGGAGCCCCAAGACGGCGGGAGTGCCGCGATCGCGGTGTCCCGTCCGTTGGGCGTGGCGTGCGGTGTTATGGCGCGTGTCGGCGTAGGTTCTGTGCCGACGCGCAGATGCCGGCATGGGGAGGGCGATGAAGGCACGTACGGCGTTCCTGGTGCTGCTCACGGCGGGAGTGGTGGGCTCGGCCGCCTGGCTGGTGTTCTTCTCGCCCGTCCTGGGGGTGCGCTCGATAGAGATCGTGGGAAATCTCACAGTGCCCAGCGAGCGCATCAAGCAGCAGGCCGGCGTGGCCGACCTGCATCCCCTCGCCACCGTGGACCTCGCCGACGTCCAGAACCGCGTCCTGGGCATCAGACAGCTCGCCGGCGCCAAGGTGGACCGGATCTGGCCGGGCACGCTCAAGATCGAGGTGGTCGAGCGCGAGCCCGTCGCCGCGATCCCAGCGGGCGGCAGGTTCGCGGTCGTCGACAAGCAGGGCGTGGTGATCGAGGTCAAGTCCGCGGCGCCGTTCATGCTGCCGGTGCTCAAGGTCGACACGCCCGCGACGGGCGACCCGGCCACGATGGCGGCGCTCCAGGTCATCCAGGCGGTCCCCGGCGAGGTGGCGCCCAAGCTGAGGGAGGTACGCGCCGGAACGGCCGAAGGGGTGACCCTGAAGCTGTCCGACGGGCGCACCGTCATCTGGGGCGGCGCCGACCGCTCCCAGGAGAAGGGCCGCATCCTCACTTCCCTGCTCAAACGGGAGAAAGCCACGGTGTACGACGTCAGCTCCCCGGACGTCGTGACGCTGAAGTGATCAAGAGTGGGCAAGTCCGCGGCAAGGCATGGCCGAGCTTGTGCGAGGTGGGGGTCGCGGCGTGAGAGCCTTAAGTCGTACGTCGGGCGCAGGAGCCCCCGACCAGGCACGACTTCGGAGCGAAACGGACAGCCCGCGACACGCCGGACGTGCTTGCGGCGCGGTTAGTTGACCCGCCAGGCAGGGGACTCCTACTGTCCGTATCAATCCTCAGGTTGACATAAATCTAAATCTCAACCTGAGGTTGAGAGTTACCCGAAGTGACAAAAGCGGAGACGATCCGCACCGAAATGGCAAGTCAACGAGCGGAAAGGCCCCTCGTCGTGGCAGCACCGCAGAACTACCTCGCGGTCATCAAGGTCGTCGGCATCGGCGGCGGCGGAGTCAACGCCGTCAACCGGATGATCGAGGAGGGACTCAAGGGCGTCGAGTTCATCGCCATCAACACCGACGCCCAGGCGCTGCTGATGAGTGACGCCGATGTGAAACTCGACGTGGGCCGTGAGCTCACGCGCGGCCTGGGCGCCGGCGCCAACCCCGACGTGGGGCGCAAGGCGGCCGAGGACCACCGTGAGGAGATCGAGGAGGTCCTCAAGGGGGCCGACATGGTCTTCGTCACGGCCGGCGAGGGCGGTGGCACCGGCACCGGCGGCGCACCCGTCGTGGCCAACATCGCCCGGTCGCTCGGCGCGCTCACCATCGGCGTGGTGACCAGGCCGTTCAGCTTCGAGGGGCGGCGCAGGGCCATGCAGGCCGAAGCCGGCATCGAGACGCTGCGCGACGAGGTCGACACGCTGATCGTGATCCCCAACGACCGCCTGCTGTCGATCTCCGACCGGCAGGTGAGCGTGCTCGACGCGTTCAAGGCGGCCGACCAGGTGCTGCTCTCCGGTGTCCAGGGCATCACCGACCTCATCACCACCCCTGGTCTGATCAACCTCGACTTCGCCGACGTCAAGTCGGTCATGTCGGGCGCCGGCTCGGCGCTCATGGGCATCGGCCACGCCCGCGGCGACGACCGCTCGGTGGCGGCGGCCGAGATGGCCGTCTCCAGCCCGCTGCTGGAGGCCAGCATCGACGGCGCCCACGGCGTGCTGCTGTCGATCGCGGGCGGCTCCGACCTGGGCCTGTTCGAGATCAACGAGGCCGCGCAGCTGGTGTCGATGGCCGCCGCGCCCGACGCCAACATCATCTTCGGTACGGTCATCGACGACGCGCTCGGCGACGAGGTGCGCGTGACGGTGATCGCGGCCGGCTTCGACGACGTGCCGCCGCCGGTGGAGAAGCAGCTGCCCCGTCCGGTGAGCCGCCCCGCCGCGCCGCCTCCGTCGGCTCCTGCGCGGCCGAGCGTCGCGTCCCCCAGCGTGAAGTCGGAGCAGCCGCCGCTGCGCCCTGAGCCGCGCGCTGAGGTGCGTCCGGAGCAGCGCGGCGACTTCAGGCCCGAGCCGCGCTCCGACTTCCGCGCCGAGCCCCGTCCGGAGCCGCGTGCCGAGTTCAGGCCCGAGCCCCGTCCTGAGCCGCGTCCTGAGCCGCGCGCCGAGTTCAGGCCCGAGCCGCGCCCCGAGTCACGTCCTGAGCCGCCGCGTCCCGAGCCGGTGCGGCCGATGGAGTCGGTGCAGCTCCCCGAGCCCGCGGGCGACGAGCCCGCCGCGGAGGAGCCGTCCGGCCCCGTCTCGATCCCCCGGCCCACGCCCGAGCCCGCCAACCCGCCCACGCCCATCACCTCCCGCATGTCGGAGCCCGCCAAACGTCCCAGGGTGATCTTCGAGGAGCAGGAGGAGGAGCTCGACGTCCCTGACTTCCTCAAATAGCCCGGCCGCCTGACGCCGCTCTCCGGCAGGATCCGGGAGCGGCGCCGTCGTGTGCGGCCGCCGCTGCTGCTGCTCGCCGTCCTGCCGGGCGCGTGGGCGGCGGTCAGGAGCGTGCGCATGCGTTACGCCACCCTGTACGGCCTCATCCCGGCCCGCCACCGCAAGCGGATCAACGCGGAGCTGCCGGCGGAGCGGGAGTCGGCGGCCGAGGTGGGAAGGCGTACCCTGGGCCGGTCTGTAGCGAAAGGGAGACTCACGTGAGAAGGGACGAGATCGCGGCCGGGCTCGCCGAGGTCGACGCGCGCATCGCGGCGGCCTGTCGCGCGGTGGGGCGCGACCGGGGCGAGGTCACGCTGATCGCCGTCACCAAGACCCGGCCGGCCGAGGATGTGCGGATCCTGGCCGAGCTGGGCGTGCGCGACATCGGCGAGAACCGCGACCAGGAGGCCGCGCCCAAGGCGCACGAGCTCGCCGGGCTCTCGCTGACCTGGCACTTCGTCGGCCAGTTGCAGACGAACAAGGTCCGCTCCGTCGTCTCGTACGCCGACGTGATCCACTCGGTGGACCGCCTGCGGCTGGTGGAGGCGATCAGCAAGGAGGCGGTGCGCCAGGGCCGCAGGATCGGCTGCCTCATCCAGGTCGCGCTCGACGACGACCCCTCCAGGGGTGGCGCCCGCCCCGCCGACGTGCTGGAGCTGGCCGACGAGGTGGCGCTGACCGAGGGCGTGTGGCTCGGCGGCGTCATGGCGGTGGCGCCGCTGCACGAGGAGCCGGCCAAGGCGTTCGCCCGGCTCCGGGAGGTGGCCACGCGCCTTGAGGAGCAGCACCCGCGCGCGACGATGATTTCGGCCGGAATGAGCGAAGACCTCACGGAAGCCATCGCGTACGGCGCGACACACGTGCGCGTCGGTACGGCGTTGCTCGGCCGTCGCAAGCCCTTCGTCAGGTAATGTCCCCTCAAGTGGGTCTCCAGGCCCACGATCAAGTAGAGGTCGATCAGCGGTGAGCTCCAAGGGGGTACGGCTACCGCCTCGGGCGCCGGCGACGGACCCCGAGCGAGTGCGACCAGGAGCAGGAGGACGACGTAGCGATGGCCGGCGCGATGCGCAAGATGGCGGTCTACCTCGGTCTCGTGGAGGACGACCGCTACGAGAGATATGAGACGTACACGGACGAGTACGCCTACGAGGACGAGGTGCAGCGCACCGGCGAGGAGCGTCCCGTGGCGGTCCAGGAGCGCGACGACGAGGTCGACGCGGGGGTGCCCGCGCCGAGACCCGCCGCGGCCGTCCTGGAGCGCCGTACGACCGATCTGGCCCGCATCACGACCCTCCACCCGCGCACGTACAACGAGGCGCGCACCATCGGCGAGCACTTCCGCGACGGCACCCCGGTCATCATGAACTTGACCGAGATGGTTGACAGCGACGCCAAGCGGCTTGTCGATTTCGCGGCAGGTCTGGTCTTTGGCCTACATGGCAGCATTGAACGTGTTACCAACAAGGTGTTCCTGTTGTCCCCTGCCAATGTCGAGGTGACCGCCGAGGACAAGGCCCGAATCGCGGAACGCGGGTTCTTCAACCAGAGTTAGAGTCTCTGTATGTCTATCGAACCCAACCAGGCCTCGCCGAGGCCGGGAGGGCACATCAGAAGTGGAGGCGCGGCCAGGCCGTGGGGATCGTAAGTCAGATCTTGGTCGTAGTCCTGTCTCTCTACCTGGTGCTGCTCATAGGCCGGATGATCTTCGAGACGGTGCAGGCCTTCGCCCGCCAGTGGCGCCCTTCAGGTGCCATCCTGGTACTGGCCGAGGCCACCTACACCGCAACCGACCCACCTCTCAAGTTCCTCCGCCGTTTCATTCCTCCGCTCCGGTTGGGTACGGTGGCCTTTGACCTAAGCTTCACTGTCCTGTTCATCGTCGTGCTGATCCTGATCCAGATCGCGGGATCGCTGCGATGACCGGGCCGGTGTCGCGCCGGTCGTGATCCAACTCGTGTCCGCGCTGAAGTGATTCGGGTTACCGTCCCTCCGGACAGACTCCAAGCGCGCCAAGGAGACCAAAAAATGCCGCTGACGCCCGCTGATGTGCGGAACAAGCAGTTCAGTACCACCCGGTTGCGGCCGGGCTACGACGAGGAAGAGGTCGACGCCTTCCTTGATGAGGTAGAGGCCGAGCTCGACCGTCTGATCCAAGAGAACGAAGAGCTCCGTGCGAAGCTGGCCGAGTGCCTGCGCGGGAAGGTGCCGGGCGGCATGAACATGCCCATGGCCTCCGCCCCGGTCCAGGAGCAGCCCAAGCCCGAGATGATGGCGCCGCCCCCGCCGCAGCCCGAGCCCATGCGGGCCCCGGAGCCGCAGCCGGTGCAGCAGCCGGTCCCCGTGGCCATGAACATGCCTCCCGCCGAGGACAACATGGACACCGCGGCCCGCGTGCTCGCGCTCGCCCAGCAGACCGCCGACCAGGCGATCTCCGACGCCCGCCGGGAGGCGGACGAGACGGTCACCCGCGCCAGGCGCGAGGCCGACGACATCCTCACCAAGGCGCGCCGCCAGGCCGAGCAGGTCATCGGCGACGCCCGCGCCCGCGCCGAGACGCTCGAGCGCGACGCGCAGGAGCGCCACCGCCAGGCGATGGGCTCGCTGGTGCAGACCCGCGACGAGCTCGAGCGCAAGGTCGAGGAGCTGCGCAGCTTCGAGCGCGAATACCGCAGCAGGCTCAAGCTCTACCTGGAGAACCAGCTCGCCGAGCTCAACGTCGCCGCCGAGGGCAGCGGTGGGTTCCCGGTCATGTCCGGTGGTCCGCAGGGTCAGGCTCCCGCCATGTCGCACGCGGTGTCGCAGAGCGGCCAGCAGCCTCTTCCCGGTGGTCCCAGCCCGTTCGGCGGTGAGGCTCCCCAGGGCGCCTTTCCCGGCGGTGACGGTCCTCACAACGACCGCCGGTAAAGTAACGGGTCACTAGGACCTGTCACTCGAAAGAGCTCCCCTGTGATCCTTATCAGTGCTGGTTTGGTGCTCGCGGCGGTCGTGCTGCTGATCGCGGGCTTCGTACTGGCTAAGCCGTTCCTGATCATGTGGTCCATCGTGGTCAGCGTGCTGTCCGCGCTGTTCCTCGTGATCGGGGCGTTCCTTCGGCGGAACGAGCTTTTTCCCGGTGGCGGGCAGGCCGCTGCGCCGGCCACCCCACCGAAAGGGCTCATGCCGCCGGGCCAGCCGTACACCCAGACCGGCCCTACGGTCCCCCAGACCGCCCCCACGGTTCACCCGCAGCCACCGCGACCCCAACCGCATCCGCAGACGCCCCAGCGGACGGCGACCGTTCCCGCCGCCCCGCGCCGCCCCGCGGCCGGGGGCATCTCGCCGGATGCGATCGTGCTGGTGATCCCCGGACGCAGGCGCTACCACGTGTCCGGCTGCCGACAGCTGAGCGGCCGCGACAGCGAGGAGCTCACGTACGAAGAGGCACGCGAGGAGGGCTTCACGCCCTGCACGACGTGCCTGCCCGACGCAGCGCTCGGCGGACGGCAGCTGCCGCCTGCCGCCGACCCCGAGCCCGTCGTCGGCCCCGGCCCCGCCGCCAAGGCGGAGAGCCGGGCGGAAGACTCCGCGGAGACCCGCGACGTACGTCCGCCGGTCGCCCCGCCGAAGCCCGGCACGAAGGCTTCCACCCCCACCTCGGAGCCCGCCGCCTCCCACGAGGAAGGTGCCACCGGGTGGTTCGGCCGCCCCTCCGCCGCCGACTCCGATGAGGATCAGGCGGACAAGCAGACTTCTTACCTCCGGCCGCCGGCCTCCACGCGCGGGCCCGACCCGGCGCCGCCCCGCCCCTCGCCGGGCGCCTCGGGCAAGGGTGCGTCGAGCGGGGCCTCCTCCGGATCGCCTGCCGCGGCCGCCACATCGCCCGCCACGGGTGAGTCCACTCCGCGCACCCCCGCTCCGGGCAAGAGCGGGGCTCCTGCCGCGGGCAAGCCGTCGCAGCGGGCCGGGACGCCCGAGCAGCCGGGGACCAAGCCCGGCCAACCAACCGCCGCACCCCGGCCGTCCGGGACGAAGCCGGGGCAGCCCTCAGGCGCGTCCGGGCCGTCGGCCACCAAGCCGGGGCAGCCTTCCGGGGCATCCGAGCAGTCCGGCGCCAAGGCCGGGCAGTCCTCCGGCGCTCCTGAGCGGCCCGCCGGTGCGCCTGAGCGGGGTGCTGCTGGGGCTGCGGGGGTCGGAGGCAAGGCGGGGGCTGGACAGCCTTCTGCTGCGGCCGATGAGGACGACGACTCCTCGGGTCCGGCCACGGCGCCGCAGCCGCGTGTGCCCTCTTCAGCGGCGCCACCCCGTCCAGGTGCCCAGGGTGGGGCTTCCGGGCCGTCACAGCGCCCTTCTGGGGCCGCCAAGGCACCTGCTCCGGCAGGGAAGAGCGCGGTGGTGCCCGAGAGGCCCGCGTCCTCGGCCGAGTCGGAGGCCAAGCCCAAGGGTCCCCTTCCTTCCGGTCCCGGCGCGGCCGCCAGATCTCCGGAAGGACCCCCTTCCGGTACGGGCGCTGCCGGCAAGCCGGCGGTGACGGGGAAGACCGGCCCCGAGCGGCCCGCCACAGGCACTCCCAAGGCCACCCCCGCCAAGCCGCCCGCTCCCAAGGGGGACACGCCCAGTGCCGGCGGCGGCAAGGGTGAGCCGTCCGGAGGAGCGGAGAGCGGCACGGCGCCCAAGACCGGTGACTCCAAGGCCGGTTCGTCCAAGGCCGAGGCAGCCGGATCCGCCAAGGGCGGTGACGAGCCCACCGATCCTGCGGGCCCCGGCCCGGAAGGCAAGGGCGGGCGTCCTGAGATGGTGAAGGTCATCGTCGGCACCCGTCGCTACCACAGCACCGCCTGCCCGTTGATCAGAGGCGCCGGTGAGACCGGTGTGGAGACGATGACGCTGGCGGCAGCGGAGGCGGCCGGGCTGACCAGTTGCTCGGTCTGTCAGCACGACCACGAGACGGTGAGCTGAGAGGCGGTACCCGGCCCGGCGAGAGCATCGTGCCGCCGGGCTCGGCACGCGCCCCATGCGCTGAGAGGTGGCGCGGTTCCGCGCCGCCGTCCTGAGTGCGGTTCGGCGAGGGTGCGGCCGGTTCAGGGCCGGGCTGTGCCGAGTCCCGGTGGCATGGCCTGCGTATCGGGCTGGCGGGACGGCTCTCTTGGGCTGTGCCGAGTCCCTGGTGGCGCGCGGGACGCGTATCGGGCGGCTCCCGGGCGGCGCGTTGCGCTATGCCGAGACCCCGGTGGCGCGGAACGCGTATCGGCGGATGGGACGACTCCCCGGGTGGCCGGCTTCGTGGCCTGTGGAGCGGGGGAGCAGGGGGTGTGCCGGTGCGTGGGCCTGGAAGCCGCGTGGCGGACTGAGATGCCGGTGCGGTGGGGCGCCCGGAGGCGGCCCCACCGCGTTGTCCGGCGTCAGGCGCGGCGGAGCTGGAAGGTCAGCGACAGGTCCTCGTCCGTGTGGGACGGCAGGTCCGGGGCCGTGCCCTCCGTGACCGAGGTCGCCAGGACCTCCTCCGCCACCACGTGCCCCTCGGTGCGCAGGGCCGTGGCGAGGTCAGGGGAGGACGTGCTCCACCACAGGTCGATGCGGTCGGTGATCGACAGGCCGGTCGACTTGCGGGCGTCCTGGACCAGGCGGATGACCTCGCGCAGGAGGCCGGCGCGACGCAGGTCGTCCGTGAGCTCCAGGTCCAGGGCCACCGTCTCGCCCGTGCCGGTGCCGATCGCGCCCGTCTCCACCGCCCAGCCCGTACGGGGCTGCTCGTTGACGATCACGTCGTCGGGGCCGAGCATGATCTCGCCCAGCTCGTCCGCCTCCACCATGACCGTGGAGCCCGAGCGGAGCGCCCGCGCCACGCGGGCGGGGTCGGCGGCTGAGACCGCGGCGGCCACCAGCTTGGTCTGGGAGCCGAAGCGCTTGCCCAGGGCCCGGAAGTTGGGCTTGACGGAGTAGGACACGAGATCGGCGCTGAAGCCGGACATGTCCTCGAGCGTGTGGACGTTGAGCTCGTCCGCCACCAGCCCCCGGAGCTCCCCGGGCAGCGACGGCCAGCCGTGCGCCCCCACCAGCGCGCGGCGGAGCGGCTGGCGGGTCTTGACGCCCGAGGAGGCGCGGGCCGAGCGGCCCAGCTCCACCAGACGCCGTACCAGGGCCATCCGGTCGGACAGCACCGGGTCGAGCAGGTCCTCGCGCACCGTGGGCCAGGAGGCCAGGTGCACCGAGGAGGGCGCCTCGGGGGAGCGCAGCACGTCCCAGAGGTAGTCGGTGATGAACGGCGCGATGGGCGCCATCAGCCGCGTCACCGTCTCCAGGCACTCGTACAGCGTCGCGAACGCCTCCAGCGACCCCTGCCAGAACCGGCGGCGCGAGCGGCGCACGTACCAGTTGGACAGGTCGTCGAGGAAGTCGGCCAGGCGGCGGCCGGCGCGCTGGGTGTCGTACTCGTCCAGGGAGGCCGTGACCTCGGCCACCGTCCTGTGCAGCTCGGCCAGCACCCAGCGGTCGAGCAGCGGGCGCTCGGCCGCCGGCGTGGCCTCCGCGAGCATGGACGGCGACCAGGACTCGGCGTTGGCGTAGAGGGTGAAGAACGACGAGGTGTTCCAGAGCGTCAGCAGGACCTTGCGGACGATCTCCTCCAGCGCGTTGTGCCCCACCCGGCGCGCCGCCCAGGGCGAGCCCGAGCAGGCCATGAACCAGCGCAGCGCGTCGGCCCCGTGCTGGTCCATCAGCGGGATCGGCTCGAGGATGTTGCCCAGGTGCTTGCTCATCTTGCGGCCGTCCTCGGCCAGGATCAGGCCGAGGCAGAGCACGTTCTCGTACGAGGACTGGCCGAAGACGAGCGTGCCGACGGCCATCAGCGAGTAGAACCAGCCGCGCGTCTGGTCGGTGGCCTCGCAGATGAACTGCGCCGGGTAGAGGCCCTCGGGCTTGCCGCGCTCGCCCCACTGGGCGAACGGCATGGAGCCGGAGTCGTACCAGGCGTCGATGACGTCGGGCACGCGGCGGGCCAGGGCGCCGCACGAGGGGCAGTCGAAGGTCACGTCGTCGACGTACGGGCGGTGCGGGTCGAGCGCCGAGACGTCCTGCCCTGCCAGGGCGCCCAGCTCCTCCAGCGAGCCGACGCACGTCACGTGGGACTCGTCCTCGGAGCACACCCACAGCGGCAGCGGCGTGCCCCAGTAGCGCGAGCGCGACAGCGACCAGTCGACGTTGTTGCGCAGCCACTCGCCGAACCGGCCCCACTTGATCGTCTCGGGGTACCAGCTGGTGCCGGCGTTCTCCGCCAGCATCTTGTCCTTGACCGCCGTGGTGCGGATGTACCAGGACGGGAGCGCGTAGTAGAGCAGCGGGGTGTGGCAGCGCCAGCAGTGGGGGTAGGCGTGCTCGAAGTGGCCGCCGCGGTAGAGCAGCCCGCGGGCGCGCAGGTCCTCGGTCAGCTCCTCGTCGGCGTCCTTGAAGAACCGGCCGCCGACCATGGGCACGTCGTCGAGGAAGCGGCCGTCGGGGCCGATCGGGTTGACGACGGGCATGTCGTACCGCTTGATCACGGCCATGTCGTCGGCGCCGAACGCGGGGGCCTGGTGGACCAGGCCGGTGCCGTCCTCGACCGTGACGTAGTCGCCGAGCACGACGTAGTGGGCGCCGGGGATGTCGACCAGGTCGAACGGGCGGGAGTACGTGGTGTGCTCCAGCTCGCGCCCCGTGTAGCGGGCCACCTCGGTCACGTCCTCGCCCAGGACCGACAGCAGCGGCTCGGCGACCACCAGGACCTCGCCGTCCGCCGTGCGGGCCGCGACGTACGTCACGTCGGGGTGCACGGCGACCGCCGTGTTGGACACGAGGGTCCACGGCGTCGTCGTCCACACCAGCAGGGCGGCGCCCAGCTCGGCCAGCGGCCCCGAGGTCACCGGCATGCGGACGTAGACCGACGGGCTGGAGACGTTCTCGTAGCCGCCGGGCTGGCCCAGCTCGTGGTCGGACAGCCCCGTGCCGCAGCGCGGGCAGTACGGCGTGATGCGGAAGTCGCGGAACAGCAGCCCCTTGTCCCACACCACCTTCAGCGACCACCACACCGACTCGATGTAGGACGGGTCCATCGTCCGGTACGCCTGGGACAGGTCGATCCAGTAACCCATGCGCTCGGTCATCTGCTCGAACGCGTCCACGTGCCGCAGCACCGACTCGCGGCACTTGGCGTTGAACTCGGCGATGCCGTATTCCTCGATGTCCTTCTTGCCGGTCAGGCCCAGCTCGCGCTCGACGCCGACCTCGACCGGCAGGCCGTGGCAGTCCCATCCGGCCTTACGCGGAACGCTGAATCCCCGCATGGACTTGTAGCGCGGGAAGAGGTCCTTGAACACCCGCGCCTCGACGTGATGCACGCCGGGCAGACCGTTCGCGGTGGGCGGACCCTCGTAGAAGACCCAGGACGGGTTACCGGCGTTCTGCTCGATGGACCGCTCGAAGATCTTCCCGTCCCGCCAGCGGTCGAGGACCTCGCGCTCGAGCGCGGGCAGGTCGACCTGCGCGGGAAGAGAGCGGAACGTTGGGGAAGACATCTCGGGCGTGACCTCCACGCTTCGTCGGCCGGCAGGGCTGAGCGTGAAGGGACGAAGCCACGCGGGCTCCGCGGTACCACCCTTCTTGACCTCTCCAGCGGAAAGGCCCTCTTCGTTTGGTCTGCTGCCGGGTCTAATGAGCTCGTGCGAGCCGTTCTTCCGGCGGCTCCGGGGTGATATCCCTCACAGTCGGGCCCCATCAACGCCTTGCAGTCTCAAACCATAACGCAGAGTGGAGGCGAAGGCTTCCTTGTTTCCAGCGGCGCACCGGCCGGCGGCCCTCCAACGGCCACGCTGGGTACGCAACCGACAAAGATGTGGGAATGGACGCCCCTGTGGAGGAGTTGAATGCGCGAGGCGGGATAGTACGGGGGAGGTAAACCGTCCGGCGGGTCGTTTGCCGTTCCGTTATGAGGATCCTAAGCTGCCCGCACCATTTACGGCCTTGATCAGCAATGGAGGCAGCCATGGCGGCAGTGACGCAGCCCACCGCTACACCGTCGATGTGGTCGGAAGAGGAGCTGGCCGAGGTACGCGGCAGGCTTCAGAGCGAGATCGACGAGCTCAACGCGGACATCCGCCGCCACGAGTCGGAGATAGCCTCTGGAGACGTCACCCAGGGAGCCGGCGACGACCAGGCGGACGCCGGCGCCAAGACGTACGAGCGCGAACGCGAGATCGCCCTTACCCTGAATGCGCGCGATCTGGTCGCGCAGAACGAACGTGCGATCGCCAGGATCGACGCAGGGACCTATGGAGTGTGCGAATCGTGCCACAAGCCGATCGGCAAGGAACGCCTTCAGGCGTTCCCGAGGGCGACGCTGTGCGTGGCCTGCAAGCAGAAGGAGGAGCGCCGGTAGCAGCGCCTGAGGGCAGGTCCCGCGGGCGCCTGTTCGCCGTCCTCGTCGTGCTGGCGGCCGTGATCTACGCGGCCGACATCATCACCAAGACGGTGGTGCTGCGCACCCTCGAGGGCCGGGCGCCGCTCGTCGTCATCCCGGACGTGCTGCAGTTCCGGGTGATCTTCAATTCCGGTGCCGCGTTCAGCATGGGCACCGGAATGACCCTCGTCTTCACGTTCATCGCCGCGGGCGTGGTCGTGGCCATCGTGCGCACCGCCCGCAAGCTGGGCAGCCGGGCCTGGGCGCTCACGCTCGGCCTGCTGCTCGGCGGGGCGGTCGGCAACCTCACCGACCGCCTGCTGCGCTACCCCTCGGGCTTCGGGCGCTCCACGCAGCTGCAGGGGCACGTGGTCGACTTCATCGAGGTGCTCCCTGGGCACTTCCCCGTCATCGACTACTTCCCCGTCTTCAACATCGCCGACTCGGCCATCGTCTGCGGCGGCATCCTGGCGGTGCTCCTGGCCTGGCGCAACGTGCAGATCGACGGGTCCAAGGAGGTGGCGAAGGGTGAGTGAGCAGCGCAGCCTTCCCGTCCCCGACGGCCTCGAGGGCGAGCGGCTCGACGCGGCGCTCTCCCGCCTGTTCGGCTTCTCCCGCACCCGCGCGGCCGAGCTGATCGTCGCCGGCGAGGTGCTGGTCGACGGGCGGCAGCCGGCCAAGTCGGACCGGGTGCACGCGGGCGCGTGGCTCGATGTGACGATGCCGCCGCCGGTCACGACGCCGATGCCGGTCGCCGAGCCGGTGCCGGGCATGAGCGTCGTCTACGAGGACGACGACATCGTCGTGGTCAACAAGCCGATCGGGGTGGCCGCCCACCCGACCGTCGGCTGGACCGGGCCGACCGTGATCGGCGGGCTGCTCGGGGCCGGTCACACCATCGCGACCAGCGGGGCGGCCGAGCGGCAGGGCATCGTGCACCGGCTCGACGCCAACACCACGGGCGCGATGGTGGTGGCCAAGAGCGAGGTGGCGTACTCCCGGCTCAAGCGGGCCTTCAAGGAGCGGACGGTCGACAAGCGCTACCACGCGCTGGTGCAGGGGCATCCCGACCCGTTCAGGGGCACGGTGGACGCGCCCATCGACCGTCACCCGTCCGGGGACGGGCGGTTCGCGGTGGTGGCGGGCGGAAAGCCGTCGGTCACCCATTACGACACCGTCGAGGCGTTCCGGGCGGCATCGCTGCTGGACATCAAGCTGGAGACCGGGCGCACCCACCAGATCCGGGTGCACATGGCGGCGCTGCGCCACCCCTGCGTCGGCGACCTGCTCTACGGCGCCGACCCGACGCTGGCGGCCCGCCTTGGGATCACGCGGCAGTGGCTGCACGCGGTGGCGCTCGGGTTCGAGCACCCGACCACGGGGGAGTGGATGTCGTTCAGCACGGACTATCCGCAGGACCTGCAGAAGGCGCTCGACATCGTCCGCGCCGAGTCCTGACTCCCGCGTCAGCGGCGCTTCTTGACCTTCTTCCGGCCCTGGTCCGACGGCTCGACCGCGCCCGGGGCCTGGGCCGGCGTCTGCTTGTTCTCCTTCGGCTTCTCGCTCTTGTCCTCGGTCTTCTTCTCGGTCTTCTTCTCGTCCCTGGTCTTGGACGCGGTGGGCGTCGGCTCGCGGGTGGGGGTCTTGCGCTCGCCGGTCGGGGTCGGCGTCCTGTGCGGCTCCCTGGTGGGCGGTGCGGAGCTCTGCGGAGCGGAAGGCACGTTCGCCGTCGCAGGGGACCTCTCGGGGGCCGGCTCGGAGGACGTCTTGGCGGGGGTCGGATGGGTAGCTTGAGGGGACGTCGGCCCGGGATCCGAGGTGGACGGGCCGGCGGTCACCACGGCCGGGGCGGGGCTCGGGCGCAGGGGCAGATCCTGCGCGCGGTTCGACCACCAGGCCGCGCCGCCGGCGACGAGGGCCACGATCAGCGCGCCCCCGGCGACCGCGGCCAGCCGCAGCCCGCGCCGCGGCGGGCGCGCCACCTGCCCCGCCATGAGCTGCTGCCCCGTCACGGGCATCGGTCCCGCCGTGGATATGGGGACGGGCCCCGTCTGCTCGGTCGCGCCGCCCGCGATGATCATGGCCAGCCGCCGCTCGGCCTCCACCAGCGACATGCGCTCAGCCGGGTTCTTGCGCAGCAGGCCGAGCAGTACGGGGGCGAGCGCGCCCGCGCGGGCCAGCGGCGCCGTTTCGGCGTGCATGACCGCGCTGAGCGTGGCCAGGGCGTTGTCCCGCTGGAAGGGGGAGTGGCCCTCGACTGCCATGTAGAGCGTCACGCCCAGCGACCACAGGTCCGAGGCGGGGCTCGCCTGCCCGCCTGCCGCGCGCTCCGGCGCCATGAAGGCGGGGGTGCCGATCAGGATGCCCGTACGGGTCACGGGGGCCTCGTCCTCCGTGGTGGCGATGCCGAAGTCGGTGAGCACCGCCCGCCCGTCCTCGGCGAGCAGCACGTTGTCCGGCTTCACGTCACGGTGCAGCACGCCCGCCGCGTGCGCCGCGCGCAGCGCCTCCAGGAGCTGCAGCCCGATGTTCGCGGTCTCGAGGGGGGACATCGGGCCGTCGTCGCGGATCAGCTCTCCTAAGGTGCGGGAGTGCACGAGCTGCATGACGATCCAGGGGTGGCCGCCTTCCTCCAGGACGTCGTACACGGTGGCCACGCCCGGGTGCGCCACCCGGCCCGCCGCCCTGGCCTCCCTGAACGTCCGTACCGCGAACACCTCGCGCTCGGGACCCGTCAGGTCGGGCGGCGGCACGACCTCCTTGACGGCCACGTCCCTGCCCAGCACCTCGTCATGGGCATGCCAGACCTTGCCCATGCCGCCCTTGCCGATCGTCCTGAGCAACCGATAGCGCCCGCCGACCATAACCGCTGAATCGGACATGCACGGGCGCCTACCCCAGAAAGAGCCGGACAAGCGCGGTGACGACGGCCGCCGCGGCCAGAATGACCAGGAACGGCGCCCGCAGCAGCAGCGCGACGACCGCGGCGCCCAGCCCCGCGGTACGCGCCGGGTCGAAGCGCAGCCCGCCCTCCTCCGTGAACATCTGCACCGCGATCAGCGCCGCCAGCAGCGCCACCGGCACCAGTTCCGCGAACCTGCGCACCACGGGATGCTCCAGCATCCGGCGGGGCGCCGCCAGCCCGGCCAGCTTGAGCGCGTAGCAGCCCGCGCAGAGCGCGGCGATGGCCCACCACAGCGTCATCGCGCCATCACCACCAGGACCGCGCCGACAACCGGCAGCGCGGAGAGCAGCACGGGCAGTCCCGGTGGCAGGAACGGGGTGGCGCACAGCGCGATCACCGCCCCGGCCGCGGCCAGCAGGCGCAGTTGCGCGCTGGAGGCCAGGCGGGGCCACAGGATGGCCAGGAACGCGGCCGGGCCCACCACGTCCAGCCCCAGTGCGGCGGGGTCGCCCAGGGACGAGGCGCCGTACGCGCCCGCCAGCGTGGTCAGGTTCCAGGTGACGTAGAGGCTGGCGAACGTGGTCGTGAAACCGGTACGCGCCGCCTCCTCGGTCGGCTGGGCCAGCGTGACGGCCGTCGTCTCGTCGATCACCCCGTGCGCGGCAACCAGCCGGCGCGCCCCGCGTACCCGCAGCAGATCGGCCAGGCGCAGGCCGTAGAGCGTGTTCCGGCCGCCCAGCAGCAGGGCGCCGAGGGTGGCGGTCACCAGGTCGCCCCCGGCGCCCACCGCTCCGGTGAGGGCGAACTGGGAGGCGCCGGTGAACGTCAGCAGGCTCAGCACGCACGCCTGCGGCACGCTGAGGCCCGCGGTGATCGCCGCGGCGCCGAAGGCGACACCCGACAGCCCCACGGCCACGCCGACGCCGAGGGCGTCCCGCACGGCGGCGGAACGATGTGTTGTCTGTTCCATCCGCAACAGGCTAGGAGACGGAAAAATCTCCGGTCTTGTACGTTCCTGCGGCGGCACGCTGATACGCGGCGGGCGGCACGCCCACGATGCGCTTGAAATGCCGGTTGAGGTGGGCCTGATCGGTGAAGCCCACCTCGGCGGCGACCTGCGCGGGACGCACCCCGGACTGCAGGAGGCGGCGCGCCTGGCGGACCCGGAGCGAGGTGAGGTAGGCGTGCGGCGGCAGGCCCGTCACGGCCTTGAACGCCCGCAGCAGCGAGAACGGCCGCGCGCCCACCGCGCCGGCCAGGTCGTCCAGCGTCGGCGGGTCGACGAGGCTCTCGTGCAGCAGGTCGAGCGCCTCGCGCACGGCCCGCGCGCCCGCGGAGGGCAGGACCGCGGCAGGGCGCGGAGTCGCGTGGCGGGTGACCAGCCGGGCGAACAGCGTGCCGCTCAGCGTCGAGGCGGCCAGCGCGTCGCCGCGCTCGGCCGCCCGGTGCGCCCGGGCCAGCAGCGCCGCCACCTCGTCGTCGCGCACCACCTGCTCGGGGAAGTGCGGCGTCGCGTACGGCGCGCCCAGCTCGGCGGCGACCCCCGCCAGCGTGTCGATCGACGGATAGAGCATGCGGTACGACCAGCCGTCGGGCGTGCCCGCCTGGCCGGTGTGCGAGGAGTCGGGGTTGACCAGCACCACCTCGCCCGCCCCCGCCCGCAGCAGGGTGCCGCGGTAGTCGAACTCCTCGACGCCCCTGACGATCACGCCGATGGCGTACCCGTCGTGCACGTGCCGGGTGAAGCGGTGGGTGACGTAGCTCGCCTTGAGCAGGTCGGTGCCCGGCACCGCCGGATGCCGCCAGAAGTGCGCCTGCTCCTTCACCGCGCCCCCTGATCGGACCTGTTCATCGCGGCCTGAACGTCTTCGCGAACGTGTCGAAGTAGCGCTTCTCCATGGCCCAGCGGGAGTCGGGGGCCTCCCAGTAGAGGGCGTACGGGCGGCCGTCGGCCGTGCGGAAGCCGCGGTCGATCACGTGGATCAGCACGCCGTCGCGTTCGCGGGTGAACTCCCAGTCGGCGGCCTGCAGACCGAGATATCGGGTGCGGACGATGCCGATGCGCTGATATCCCGCGAACTCGCCCTTCGCCTGGATCTCCTTCTCCAGCGCGAGCCACTGCCGCGCCGGATCTCTCCAGGCGACCTCGGGAACCGTCCACTCGACGGTCAGCGCCCCGGAGGCGCCGGGGCCTTTGAAGGAGACGCTGTCCCTGGTGGGGTGCTTCGTCGCCCGCCACTGCGGGGGCAGGGCGATCGAGAAGCGGCCCGCCGCGCTGGTGAAGGTCTGCCAACCTGTGGGCACCGCTGCCGCCGTGGGGGTGGGCGTCGGGTCCGGGGTCTTCACCGTGGGCTTGTCAGTGGGGCTCTCAGTGGGGCCCTCAGCGGGCTTCTCGGTGAGGCTCTCGGTGGGCGCCGGGCTGGTCGTCGTGGGGGCGCTCCGCCACTGGTCGGAGAGCAGGACGCCGCCCGTGCCCAGCACCGCCACGGCCGCCACGGCGGCGGGCACGCCGACCCACAGGGCCTTGCCACGCCTGGCGCGCCCGGAGAGCGTGGAGCGCGGCGCGCTGTCGGCCGTCGGCTGCCAGGTGGCCGTGCCGCCGCCCGTGCCGCCGCCCGTGCCGCCGCCCGTGCCGCCGCCCGTGCCGCTGCCGGCGCCCGCGTGGCTCCGCGCTTGGGGCCCGCCGGGCACGGGACGGGCGGAGGCGGCCTCGTACAGCAGCCTCGCGGCCTCGTCGGCGGGCATCCGCCCGGCCGGGCTCCGGTGCAGTAACCCCATGATGACCGGCTCCAGCGCGCCCGCCCGCGCCGGCGGCCTGGGCTCGTCGCGCAGCACCGCCGCCACCGTCGCGGCCCACGAGTCGCGCCTGAACGGCGGCTCGCCCTCGACGGCCGCGTACAGCGTGGCGCCCAGCGACCACAGGTCCGACTCCGGACGGGCCGGCTCGCCGTTCAGTCGCTCGGGAGGCATGTACGCGGGCGTGCCCACCAGCCCGCCGGTCGCCGTCAGCCCTGCCTCGGCCTCCAGCGAGGCGATGCCGAAGTCGGTCAGGACCACCCGGCCGTCGTCGGCCAGCAGCACGTTCTCCGGCTTCACGTCGCGGTGCAGCACCCCGGTGGCGTGCGCGGCCCGCAGGGCGTCCAGCACCCGCCCGCCGATCACCGCGGCCTGCCCCACCGTGAGCGGCCCCTGCTCGCGCAGCACCTCGGCCAGCGAGCGCGAGCGGACGAGCTGCATCACGATCCACGGGCGGCCGCCCTCCTCGACGACGTCGTGGATGACGATCACCGACGGGTGGTCGAGCCGGCCCGCCGCCCTGGCCTCCCTGATGGTCCTGCTGTTGAGCTCGGCCCGCTTGGCCTCGCCGACGCCCGTGTAGCGGACCTCCTTGATCGCCACCGTGCGGTCGAGCAGCTCGTCATAGGCACGCCAGACCACGCCCATCCCGCCCTCGCCGAGCGGCTCGATGAGGCGATAGCGGTTGCCGACCTGCCGTTCCACGCAGTGCAGCCTACTTGGCCGGTTTGAAGGTGGCGCAGAACCCCTCGAAGAAGTCGTAATCCTTCTTCCAGTGGCTCTTCAGCGTGTGCCAGTAGATCGCGTACGCCCGGCCGTTGTCCGTGATGAACCCCCGGTTGCGCACGCGGGTCAGGCCGGTGTTGGTCCGCCAGGTGAAGTCCCAGTCGGCGGCGGCCTTCTGGTAGTCGACCCGGTGGATGCCGAGCTTCTTGTAGCCGCCGAAGACGTTGTTGAGCTTCGGCTCCTGCTTCTTCCAGTCCTTGTACGGGTCGTTGTCCGACTTACCGCCGTCCTCGATCATGAGGTAGGCGTTGGAGGCCGCGCCCGGCCCCCTGAACCTGACCTGCTTGCCGTCGCGGGTGAACACGTCCCAGCCCTTGGGCAGGCCGACGGAGAAGCCGAGCTTCTTGTCGGTGTACATCTTCCAGCCCTTGGGCAGCGCGTCCTCCGGCTTCTTCTCGGCAGCCGGGCTCTGGGTGGGGGAGGCCGTGGGCGACGGCGGCTGGGAGGCGCTCGGCTGGGACGCGCCGGGGGAGGTCGCGGAAGGGGCCGACGTGGCGAGCGTGGCGTGGGACTCGCCCTTCTCCGCCGTCCGGTCCTCCGGGGCCGAGCGCAGGCCGAGGTAGCCGCCGATCCCGGCGACCAGCAGGACCGCCAGGCCCGCCGTGACGACCGGCCCGGCCCGCAGCCCGTCCGTCCTGGCCGCGTTCATCGTGGACTCGGCGCCGGGCGCCGGGTCCTGGGTCGGCGCGGCGGTGATCCGCGCGCCGGTCTCCGGTGCGGCCGGCACCGGGGGCAGCACCGGTGGCGGCACGGGGGCCGGCGCCGGCTTCGCGTTCGGGTCGGTCGGGGTGTCGTCCTCGACGGGCACCGGGACCGGGCGCGGCTTGCCGTACGTCCGCGGCCTGCCGTACGTGCGCGGCTTGCCGTACGGGCGCCCCCTGTCGGGGGAGGGCTCTTTGGCCGGCGGCGGCGTGGCCGGCGCAGGCGGTGCCGACGGTGCCGAAGGGGCGGCCGGCGTGCGGAACGGGGTGGGCACGCGCACCGTCTGGTTCGCGGCGGGGAACTGCATGGTCGGCGGCGGGCTCGCCTGCGCGATGACCTGGCGCAGCATCCGCTGCGCCTCCTCATAGGTGAGCCGCTGCACCGGCTCCTTGCGCAGCAGACCGCTGATCACGTCGGTGAGCGGGCCCGCGTGCGGCATGGGGTCGGGCTCGTCGGTCAGCACGGCGTGCATGGTCGCCAGGGCCATCCCCCGCTCGTGGGGGGAGCGGCCCTCCACCGCCGTGTAGAGCGTGGCTCCTAACGACCACAGGTCCGACTCGCGCCGGGCGGGCAGCCCTTTGAGCCGCTCGGGCGCGATGAACGCCGGCGTGCCGGCCAGGCCCGTCACGGTGAGCTGCGTCTCGGTCTCCAGGGTGGCGATGCCGAAGTCGGTGAGCACGACGCGGCCGTCGTCGGCCAGCAGCACGTTCTCGGGTTTGACGTCGCGGTGCAGGACGCCCGCCTCGTGGGCGCGGTGCAGCGCGTCCAGCACGGCCAGGCCGATCTCGGCCACCCGTTTGGGCTCCAGCGGCCCGTCCTGCTTGATCACGGCGCCCAGCGAGCGCGACTGGACGAGCTGCATGACGATCCAGGGACGGTCGTCCTCCTCGATCACGTCGTGCACGACGATCACGTTGGGATGCTCGAACCTCGCCGCCGCCCTCGCCTCGCGCATTGTGCGCCGGTTCAGCAGCTGCACCTCCTCGCCCAGGGCGGCGGCGTACCTGACCTCCTTGACCGCGACCGTGCGGTCGAGGAGCTCGTCGTAGGCTCGCCAGACGATGCCCATTCCGCCCCTGCCGATGGGTTCCTGCAGCTGGTAGCGGCCGGCGATGCGGCGTCCGTCCTGCTTGCGATCCGACATCAACGGCCTCGTACCCTCCTCTAGGCCAAGAAATACTCCCATAGCGAGGGATCAACGGCGACTCGCCTGGAGGCCACTCCGTAATGTGACAGGTGCCACACAGCAGGTCGAGACATGGGTGTAGGGTTTCAGACATGACTTGTCGCTACGCGTTTACCGAGCCGGCTCCGGGAGAGCCGGTCGTCAGCTAGCGACCACCTGGAGCCGGCATGAGGCAGAGACACCCGTCTCTGCCTTTTTCGTTTTCCCGCCGGCTGCTGGGCCGGCCCGAGTTTGGGGAGTCGAGGATGTCATCGACCTTGGAACGGCACTCTGTGGCGGTGGGCGACCTGCTCGTGGGCGAGGGACCCGCCGTGGTGATCGGCGGCCGGGTGGACCTGCGGGCGCACCACGGGCAGGTGGACGCCCACGAGGTGCTGGGAGAGCATGCCACGCTGGTGGAGCCGTACTCGGCCGCCGACCTGCCGGCGATCGCCGCGAAGGCGGACGCGGTGGTGGTGGGCTCGTCGTGGACACGCGACATCCCGCTGGTACGCGCGGCGGCCGGGCTGGGGCTGCCGGTGGTGGTGGAGCGGCGGGCGTCGGCCTCCATGGAGGAGTGGCTGGAGCTGGCCGACTACTGCGCGCGGGCGGGGGACGGGCGGGTGCTCCTGTGCGAGGGCGGCCGGCTGGACCTGGGGCTGATGCGCGCGGCCCGCGCCGTCTCGGGGCGTCCCGTGCTCGCCGACGTCTCCCGTGACGTGGAGCTGTCGGCCGCGGCGGTGGCGGCGGGCGCCGACGGCCTCGTCCTCGACGCGCCCGGCGCCGGGTCGCGGGCGCTGGAGGTGGCCGAGGAGGCGGTGACGGTCGTCGGCGCGCTGGTGCGGCCGGAGTCGCCCACCACGTTGCCGGAGTGCCGGCAGGCGATCGACCGGGTGGACGCCGCCCTGGCCACGCTGCTCGAGCGGCGGGCGGCGCTGGCGGGCATCGTGCAGCGGATCAAGCCGGTGGGCGGGTTCGAGGGGCGGGACCTGGCGCGGGAGCGCGCGCTCGTGGCCCGGATGGCGCTGCGCGCGCCGTCGCTGGGGGAGGAGCGGCTCGCGCCCGTCATGAACGCCGTCATCGAGGCGGGCCTCCACCTGGCCGAGGAGCGCTCGTCCCAGTGACCCTCATGATCAGGGGGCGGTCAGGAGGAAGTTGTTCATGGGGCGGCCGGGGCCGGCCGCGATCTGTTTGGTGATGAGCTCGGCGAAGCGGCGGTAGCCGTCGCCCGTCGGGTGGTAGCTGCGGGCGTTGACCGTGAGCTGCTCCATGTCCACGTTCAGCCCGTTCAGGTACGGCTGCGGCCGCCCCACCTCGTGCCCCGCGAACGCCTCGTACGCGTCGACGTACTCCACGCTCCCCGGCGCCCCGAACGCCGCGATCGCGCGGTCGAAGTCGGCCGCCACCGATCGCACCGTGTCGTTGAGCCGCCGCGTCACCTCGTTGAGCCAGCTCTGGTCGGCCGCGCTGAGGTTGTCGACGCTCTCCACCGGCTCCCTGGGGAACGGCCGCGGGTAGCCGAGGACGATGACGCGCGCGTTCGGCGCGCGTACCCGCAGCTCGCGCAGCACCTTGAGCATGCTGGGCCGCAGCTCCTCGATGCGGCGGGCGACGGCGGCGTCCTGCTCGACGCAGGCCGACGACCACGGCAGCTTGACGATGCAGCCCGTGAGCACCTTGGTGAAGCCGGCGTCGTTGCCGCCGATGCTGAGGGTGACCAGGCTGGCGGACGGGCTCACCCAGGAGATCTGGGGCCGCTGGCCGTACTGGCCCGACAGGAGCTGGCCGGTGGTGGCGCCGCTGCAGGCGTAGAAGGCGGTGCCGCCGCCGAAGCGGTACGTCCGCGCCACCAGCGGCACGTACGAGCCCGACGCCCGGTGGCAGCGGCCGGCGCCGTCGTTGACGGGCCTGTCGTCGAGGTCGTAGACGCCCTCGCCGGAGGAGTAGGAGTCGCCGAGCGCCACGTACATGCCGCGCTGCGCCACCTGCACGGCCGTCAGGCGGGTCACCTGCGGAAGCCGTCCGGACGGCTCGCGGGCGGCGGGGCAGCCCGCGTCCAGCACGGCGCAGGCCAGCTTCGGGAAGACGCCCAGCGGTAAGCACGCCACCGCGAGGGCGATGCCGGCGGCGGCCGCCGCGGCGGCCCGGGCGATGCCTCGCGTCCCCTGCTTCGGCGTCTGCCGTGTCGCCTCGTCCAGTGCGGCCTCCCCCGAGCGGCTGCGTGTCAGCGACATCGAGACTACCCAGTCAGGTGATCGTCGGGGAGCCGCCGTCGCGGGCGCGGCGGCGGTTGACCACCTGCCAGCCCAGGGCGATGGCCACGACCAGCGCGGGGATGAGGAAGAACGCCACCCGCTGGTCCTCGTCGGCGAAGGGCATCAGCAGCACGACCAGCGCGAGGAACGCCAGCGTGAGCCAGTTGGTGTACGGCGTGCCCGGCATCGGGAACACCGACCTGTGCCCCGACCTGCGCAGCCGCATCTGGCAGTAGACCAGCACGCCCCAGGTCGTGATCACGCCGAGGGAGGCGACGGCCGTGGCGATGTTGAAGGCGCGCTCGGGCAGGAAGTAGAAGAGCGCCACCCCCGCCAGGAACATGATCGCCGTGAACAGGATGCCGCCGAGCGGGACGAACCGGGAGCTCAGGCTGCCCGCGAAACGGGGCGCCTCCTGCTTCATGGCCATCGAGCGCAGGATGCGGCCCGTGGCGTACAGGCCGGAGTTGCAGGACGAGAGCGCGGCGGTGATCACCACGAGGTTCATGGCGTCGGCGGCCCACGGGACGCCGAGCCCCGAGAAGACCGTCACGAACGGCGAGACGCCCGCGTGGTACGCGGTCCACGGCAGGACCATCGCCAGCAGCGCCACCGAGCCCACGTAGAAGATCGCGATGCGCCACACCACGCCGTTGATCGCCTTCGGCATGACCTGGTGCGGCCTGGCCGTCTCGCCCGCCGCGATGCCGACCAGCTCGATCGACGCGTACGCGAAGACCACCGACTGCAGGCTCATCAGCACCAGCGGGAAGCCCTTGGGGAAGAAGCCGCCGTGGGCGACCAGGTTGTGCGGGCTCGCCTGGCCGATCGTGAACACCACGAGGACCAGGCCGACGACCAGGAAGACGGTGATCGCCAGGACCTTGAGCATGGCGAACCAGAACTCCAGCTCGCCGAAGAGCCGCACCGACAGCAGGTTGACCGCCAGCACGGAGCCCAGGGCGATGAGCGCGGTGAGCCACTGGGGGAACGCGGGCGCCCAGTAATGGATGTAGGCGGCGATGGCGGTCAGCTCCGCTATGCCGGTGAACGCCCAGTTGAGCCAGTACATCCAGCCGCTGGCGAACGCCGCCCACGGGCCGATGAGCTCGCCCGCGTACGCGACGAACGACCCCGACACCGGGCGGTAGAGCACGAGCTCGCCGAGCGCCCGCATGACGAAGAAGGCGGCCAGCCCGGCGGCGGCGTACGACAGCACCAGGGCGGGCCCCGCGGCGGCCAGCCGGCCCCCCGAACCGAGGAACAATCCGACACCGATCGCCCCGCCGATGGCGATCATCTGGACCTGGCGGTTGCCGAGCGAGTGCCGGTACCCCTCGTCGGTCTGCGTGCGCACCGAGTGTCTCCTCAACTACAGGAAGTGAGTACGACGATATCCGCGCCGCCCGCCGCGAAGGTTCCGGCGCGCCGGTCGGCGAGTGCGCCCGCCACCGGCTCCGGGATGTCGGTCAGGACCACTAGAGTCGGAGCCGCACAACCACGTCCAGACTGGGAGGCGCCGCTCCATGTCGTCCAGCGAGTCATTCGTTCACCTGCACGTACACACCGAATACTCGATGCTGGACGGGGCGGCCCGGCTCAAGCAGATGTTCAAGAAAGTCGGCGAGCTGGGCATGCCGGCGATCGCCATCACCGATCACGGCAACATGCACGGCGCGTACGACTTCTTCAAGCAGGCGACGGGCGCGGGGATCAAGCCGATCATCGGGATCGAGGCCTACGTGGCGCCGGAGCTGCGCCACAACAAGAAGCCGGTGCTGTGGGGCGAGCCGCACCAGAAGAAGGACGACGTCTCGGCGGGTGGCTACTACACCCACATGACGATCTGGGCGCGCAACAGGACCGGCCTGCACAACCTGATGAAGCTCAGCTCGCGCGCCTACACCGAGGGGTTCGTCCGCAAATGGGCGCGGATGGACGCCGAGATCCTCGCCGAGCACGCCGACGGCCTGATGGCCACCACCGGCTGCCCCTCCGGCGAGGTGCAGACGAGGCTGCGGCTCGGCCAGTACGACGAGGCGCTCAAGGCCGCCGCGAAGTTCCAGGACATCTTCGGCAAGGACAACTACTTCCTGGAGATCATGGACCACGGGCTCGACATCGAGCGCCGGGTCCGCGACGGGCTGACCCGGATCAGCAAGGAGCTCGGCATCCCGCCGCTGGTCACCAACGACTCCCACTACACGTACGAGTCCGACGCCGCCTCCCACGACGCCCTGCTCTGCATCCAGACCGGCAAGCAGCTGTCCGACCCCGACCGGTTCCGCTTCGACGGCAGCGGCTACTACATCAAGACCGCCGACGAGATGCGCGCGATCGACTCCTCCGACCTGTGGGCCGAGGGCTGCCGCAACACGCTGCTCGTCGCCGAGAAGGTCGACCCGGCGGGGTTCTTCCAGCACAAGAACCTCATGCCGACCTTCCCCGTCCCCGACGGCATGACCGAGGAGCAGTTCTTCCGCCAGGAGGTCTGGAAGGGCCTCGAGCGGCGCTTCCCCGAGGGCGTCGACGAGGAGCACCGCGCCTGGGCGGAGAACGAGCTGGGCGTCATCATCCAGATGGGCTTCCCGAGCTACTTCCTCGTGGTCGCCGACTTCATCATGTGGGCCAAGAACAACGGCATCCGCGTCGGCCCCGGCCGTGGCTCCGCGGCCGGCTCGCTGGTGGCGTACGCGCTGGGCATCACCGACCTCGACCCGATCCCGCACGGGCTGATCTTCGAGCGCTTCCTCAACCCCGAGCGCGTGTCCATGCCCGACGTCGACATCGACTTCGACGAGCGCAGGCGCGGTGACGTGATCCGCTACGTGACCGAGAAGTGGGGCGCCGACAAGGTCGCCATGATCGCCACGTTCGGCACCATCAAGGCGAAGGCCGCCATCAAGGACGCGGGCCGCGTCCTGGGCTATCCCTACGCGCTCGGCGACCGGGTCTCCAAGGCGTTCCCGCCCGCCGTCATGGGCAAGGACATCCCGCTGGCGGGCATCTTCGACAAGGACCACCCGCGCTACGCCGAGGCGGGCGAGCTGCGCAGGCTCTACGAGGAAGACGTCGACGTCAAGGCGACGATGGACCTCGGCAAGGGCCTGGAGGGCCTGATCAGGCAGACCGGCGTGCACGCCGCCGGCGTGATCATGTCGGCCGAGGTGCTGACCGACTACATCCCGATCATGCGCCGTGACTCCGACGGCGCGATCATCACGCAGTTCGACTATCCGACCTGCGAGACGCTCGGCCTGCTGAAGATGGACTTCCTGGGCCTGCGCAACCTCACGATCATCGACGACTGCCTGAAGATGATCGAGGCCACCACCGGCGAGCAGATCGACCTGCTCAAGCTGCCGCTCGACGACCGCAGGTCCTACGAGCTGCTGGCTCGCGGCGACACACTCGGCATCTTCCAGCTCGACGGCGGCGGCATGCGCTCGCTCATGAGGCTGATGCGTCCCGACAACTTCGAGGACATCTCCGCCGCCCTCGCGCTCTACCGGCCCGGCCCGATGGGCGCCAACTCCCACACCAACTACGCGCTGCGCAAGAACGGCCAGCAGGAGATCACCCCGATCCACCCCGAGCTCGAGGAGCCGCTGAAGGACATCCTCGACACGACCTACGGCCTGATCGTCTATCAGGAGCAGGTCATGGCCATCGCGCAGCGGGTCGCCGGCTACTCCCTGGGCGGCGCCGACCTGCTGCGGCGGGCGATGGGCAAGAAGAAGAAGGCCGAGCTGGACAAGCAGTTCGAGTTCTTCGAGAAGGGCATGCAGGACAACGGCTTCTCGGCCGCGGCCATCAAGGCGCTGTGGGACATCCTGCTGCCGTTCTCCGACTACGCCTTCAACAAGGCCCACACCGCGGGCTACGGCCTGGTCGCCTACTGGACCGCGTACCTCAAGGCCAATTACCCGGCCGCCTACATGGCCGCCCTGCTGACCAGCGTCAAGGACGACAAGGACAAGTCGGCCCTCTACCTCAACGAGTGCCGCCGCATGGGCATCAAGGTCTTCCCGCCGGACGTCAACGACTCCGACTTCGACTTCACGCCGCGCGGCACCGACATCCGCTTCGGCCTCTCCGCCGTCCGCAACGTGGGCGCCAACGTCGTCGACGGCATCCTGAAGGCGCGTCAGGAGAAGGGCCGCTTCGCCGACTTCAAGGACTTCCTGCGCAAGGTCCCGGCCGTCGTCTGCAACAAGCGGGTCATCGAGTCGCTGATCAAGGCCGGCGCGTTCGACTCGCTGGGGCACGTGCGCAAGGGCCTGGTCATGGTGCACGAGCAGGCCGTGGACGCGATCATCGACATCAAGAAGAACGAGGCCATCGGCCAGGACTCCCTGTTCGGGGCCATCGACGGCGGCGAGGACCAGACCTTCGACGTGCAGATCCCGGCGGGGGAGTGGGACAAGAACACCCTGCTCCAGTTCGAGCGGGAGATGCTCGGCCTGTACGTGTCCGACCATCCGCTCTTCGGCGTCGAGCACATCCTCTCGGCCGGGGCCGACTGCTCGATCGCGGCCGTCCAGGACGAGAGCCGGGCCGACGGGCAGATCGTGACCGTGGGCGGGATCCTGAGCGGGGTGCAGCGCAAGATCACCAAGAAGGGTGACACGTGGGTGCTGACCCAGCTGGAGGACCTCGAGGGCTCGATCGAGGTGATGATCTTCCCGTCGGCCTACCAGCTCTGCTCGACGATCCTGGCCGAGGACGCGATCGTCTTCGTCAAGGGGCGGATCGACAAGCGCGAGGACGTGGCGAAGATCATCGCCATGGAGGTGACGGCTCCCGACCTGACGCAGGAGGCGGGCGGGCCGCTGCTGGTGAGCCTGCCGCTGGCCCGCTGCACGCCACCCGTCGTGGGCCGGCTGAAGGAGATCCTCGCGACGCATCCGGGCACGTCGGAGGTGCACCTGCAGGTCCACAACGGGCCCAGGACGACGGTGATGCGCGTCCACGACCGGCTGCGGGTGACACCCTCTCCCGCTCTGATGGGCGATCTGAAGCAGCTCCTGGGTCCCGCCTGCCTGGGTGCCTGAGGCGGCGCCTCTGTCTCTCACGGGTGCATGGGAGAGTCCACCGCACGTGACTCTCCCGCCGCCCTGACGTCCGTCCCTTTAGGGCTCCGCGCGAAGTACGGCTCCGGGCGGGAGCCGCCCCATGTGGTCCAGCCGCTCCTTGATCTCCCGGCCCTGCGTCGAAGGTTCGGTCTCGTCCACCGCCGCCCGCACTGATGCACATCCACGCTCTGGCTTAACCCTGACACGAACACCGTCAACCGCTCTCCCACGTCGCCCGGCCGCTGCCGGCTGCTCCTGGGGTGATCAGTCCGGTTTCGTAGGCGAGGACGACGGCTTGGGCGCGGTCGCGGAGGTTGAGTTTGGTCAGGATGCGGGTGACGTGGGTCTTGATGGTCGCTTCGCTGAGTTGGAACAGGGTGGCGAGTTCGGCGTTGCTGCGGCCCCTGGCCAGTGCCTTGAGAACTTCGAGCTCACGGGGAGTGAGGGTGGCGAGGTCCGCGTGCGGGGACGCGTCGGCTTCCTGCTGGGCGGCGAAGCGCTCCACCAGGCGGCGGGTGATGGTGGGGGCGAGCAGGGCGTCGCCGGCTTGCACCTGCCACACGGCCGCTGCCAGGTGTTCCGGGCTGATGTCCTTGAGGAGGAAGCCGCTGGCGCCGGCGCGGAGAGCCGCGTAGACGTAACGGTCGAGATCGAAGGTGGTCAGGACGATGACCCGGGGCGGTGAATCGTCGGCGGCGAGGATGCGCCGGGTGGCCTCCAGTCCGTCCATCTCGGGCATGCGAATGTCCATCAGGACCACGTCGGGGTGGGTGCGGTGGACCGCTTCCACGGCTTGCGCGCCGTCGGCGGCCTCCGCCACGACCTCGATGCGGTGGCGCGCGAGAATCATCCGGAAGCCGGTGCGCACGAGTTGTTGATCGTCGGCGATCACGACCCGGAGGGGCTGGCTCACTTCCGTCCCTTCCCTCTCGGGGCGTCGTCCGGTGGACCTGCCGGTGCCGACGCAGGTCCGTGCAGCACGTCGTTCCGGTGCGGGGCTTCGATCGGAATCACCGCTCGGACCCTGAAGCCGCCGGTCGGCCGCTCCGCGGCATGCAGTGTGCCATGGTAGACGGCGAGCCTTTCGCGCAGGCCGGTCAGGCCGTGACCGGTTCCGGAGTTCGCCGATGCCGTGGGGACGCCGCCGGTGTCCGCGACCTCGACGGTGAGCCGTGTGGGCGAGTAGGCGAGGCTGATCTTCACGCTCGCACTGTGGGCGTGTTTGACCGTATTGGTCAGGGCCTCCTGTACGACTCGGTAGGCGGCCAGATCGGCGCCGGGCAGGAGGGCGACCGGTGTCCCGGTCACGGTCAGTTCGATCGGCACACCAGTTCGGCGGAGACGTTCCACCAGGGCCGGGGCTTGGGCGAGTCCAGGTTGTGGGGCGAGGTCCGCCGCGGTGGGCTGATGGTCATGGGAGATGTCGGTGCCGAGGGCGTTCGCGGGTGTGTCCAGCATGCCGATCTCGGCCGCAGGGTCGCTGTCCATAGTGAGGAGGCCCATGGCATAGCGGAGTTCGGACATGGCGGCGCGTCCGCCCGTTTCGACGGCCCGCAGTGCTTCGCGCGCCTGATCGAGGTCGGACTCCAGGGCCATGCGCGCGGCACCGGCCTGGATCACCATCACGCTGACGTTGTGGGTGACGACGTCGTGCAGTTCGCCGGCCAGCCGGGCGCGCTCGCGCTCGACTGCCGATCGGGCCGCGGCCTGCTGCTCGGCCTGGAGGGCCCTGAGCTTCTCCCGTGCCGCCTCCGCACGCTGCTTCCATGTGTTGATCATGCTGAAGGCCAGGCCGGCGGGGACGATCACGACGATCGGCAGCAGGGCGCTCGGGATGGGCGGCAGCTTCCCGAAGCCCCCGAACGTGGCGATCACCGCGGTCGCCATGACGGACGTCACGGCGGCGATCCGGTGCGGGCTGTACACGAGGGCGCTGTAGGCGGCGATCATCGCGGGCAGCACCGCGAAGGTTGGTTCCAGGCCCCCGCTGACGTGGTAAAGCAGTTTGGCACCCACCGCGACCACGAAGACCGACAGCGGGAACCTGCGCCGCAGTGCCAGCGGGAAGGTGCTGAGCACGACCTCCACCGCCACCTGAACCGGTGGGATCGCGGGGGACTGATGGTGGACGGACACGGACGGCAGAACCGTGACCCAGATCGGGATGACCTGCCGGCCGATCATGCGGACCGCCGTGTACGCGCTGAGGGACTGCAGCCCGTAGGCCAGCACGCAGAGCATGACGAGAGCGTCGAACACCCACGAGCGACGGGGCAGGTGCGGCGGCGTGCCGTCGGCGCGCGGCAGCGCGGACCAGGCTCGGCGCCACCTTGCGGCGATCGCTGTCGTGTCCACCGGTGAAGTATCGCAAGCCGCCGTGTACCGGCGCGTCCGACCTGGTGACCATCCGCGTACGACTTTCGCGTACATCGCGAGTATGACTTCGGGCCGGGTCAGACGATCTAGGTAGGCGGATATCGATGGATCGGGCGATGCGCCGGCCGCGGCAGGGCTTCTAGCGTTCACGAGGTCCGCCGGACGCTCCTGGAGCGGTCGGTGGCGGATCAATCAGGTGTTGACACCGACCCGGGGAGTGGCCGTGACCGCGCCAGTTATCGAGATCAGCGATGCCAGTAAGACGTACGACGCCGGGCTGCCCGCCTTGGACAGAGTCTCCCTGACCGTCCAGGCAGGCGAGGCCCTGGCGGTGCTAGGCCCCTCGGGCAGCGGCAAGTCCACCCTGCTCAACCTGATCACCGGCCTCGACAAGCCGACCTCGGGCCAGGTCACCGTCAACGGCATCCGTGTCGACAAGCTCAGCGAGGCCGGATCCGCCAAGTACCGGCGCGAACGCATCGGCATGGTCTTCCAGTTCTTCAACCTGCTGGACGACCTGACCGTCATCGACAACGTGCTGCTGCCCGCGCAGTTGGCCGGGATGCCCACCGCGCGGGCTCGCGCCCGCGCCGCCGAGCTGCTGTCGTACCTGCGCATCGACCGGCATTCCCGCGCCTACCCGGGACGGCTGTCCGGCGGCGAACGGCAGCGCGTCGCGGTGGCCCGCGCGCTGATGAACCGGCCACCGCTGCTTCTCGCCGACGAACCGACCGGGGCGCTGGACACCGCCTCCGGTGAAGAGGTCCGCCGTCTGCTCGCCGAGCTCAACCAGGACGGGCAGACCATCGTGCTGGTCACCCACGACGTCACCCTCGCCGAGGCCTGTGCGACGCGCACCATAGAACTGACCGACGGACGGATCGTGCGGGACACCGCGGCGGTGGCCGGGTGAGCCTCACGTTCCTGACGAGCCCACTGGGCCGGATCGTCCGCTCCGGCGTGGGGCGCAGGCGGGTGCAGGGCCTGGTGATGACGCTCACCACCCTGCTCGCGGTGGCCGCATCCGTGCTGGCCGCCGGCCTGCTGGTGAACTCCCGAGCCCCCTTCGAACGCGCCTTCGCCGCGCAACGTGGCTCCCAGCTGACCGCGCAGGTCGACGGAGCGCGGGCCGGCGCCGCCCAGATCGCCGCCACCGCCCACGCCTCAGGGGTGACCGCGAGCGCCGGCCCCTACCCGGTCGCCTCGCTGCACCCGGTCGCCGGCTCGGGCGCGGACGTGCCGGCCGGCACTGCGCTGAAGCAGATGACCGTCGTCGGCCGCTCGGGCCCGGCCGGCGCGGTGGACCAGGTCGACCTGACCTCCGGCACGTGGGCCACCGGCCGCGGACAGATCGTGATGCGTGCCGGACCAGGGGGAGGGACTTACTTCAGCCTCGGATCACACGTGACGTTCCCCGATGTGCCCGGCGCACCGACGCTGACCGTCGTCGGATTCGCCAACTCGGTCAGCGACACCGCCGACGCATGGGTCACCCCGGACCAGCTGACCGCGATGACCTCCGGGACCACCCCGCAGTACCAGATGCTCTACCGCTTCACCCACGCCGCCACCGACGCCCAGATCGACGCGGACCGTTCCGCGATCGCGGCGGCGCTCCCCAAGGGCGCGTTCACCGGCGCGCGGTCCTGGCTGCAGGTCCAACTGACCGCCACCAGCCAAACGGCCGGGTTCGTGCCTTTCGTCGCCGCCTTCGGCATCCTTTCACTGCTGATGTCCGTGCTCATCGTCGGCATCATCGTCAGTGGCGCGGTCAGCTCCCAGACCCGGCGCATCGGCATTCTGAAAGCACTCGGCTTCACCCCCGGCCAAGTGGTCCGCGCCTACGTCGGCCAAGCCCTCATCCCCGCCGTCATCGGAACCGCGCTCGGGCTGGTCGCCGGGAACCTGCTCGGCATCCTGGCCCTCCGCGATGCCGAGACCGTCTACGGCACTGGAACGCTGACCATCCCGGCCTGGGTCGACGCCGCGGTCGCAGCCGGCGCTCTCGCGCTCGTCGCGGCAGCCGCCCGGGCGCTCGCTCTGCGGGCGGGCCGGCTGCGCACCGTCGATGCGATCGCCGTCGGCCACACGCCCGCCGCCGGGCGAGGACGCCTGGCCCGCCGGCTGGCCGGCCGCCTCCCGCTGCCACGCCCTGTCGTCATCGGCCTGGCCACCCCCTTCACCCGCCCCGCGCGCACTCTCGCCATGACCGGCGCAGTCCTGCTCGGCGCGGGCGCGGTCACCTTCGCCGTCGGCCTGACGGCCTCGCTGAGCGACGCGCAGAACGCGCCGAGCATCTGGAGGCTCGGGAACGTCATCGTCAACATAGGCGGCAGTCGGCCGGGCGCCCCGATCCACCAGGGCGACTCCCATCGGAGCGCGGCATCCCCAGCCCGGGTCGCGGCCGACATCGCGGCGCAGCCTGGTACCGCGTCCTATGTCGGCAGCAGCAGCACCACGGTGGGCGTCGCAGGCCTCACCGGTGGTGTGAGCGTCATCGGCTTCTCCGGCGACACGGCCCGGGCGTCCTACGAGATGATCTCGGGGCACTGGTTCACCGGACCAGGACAGGCTGTCGTCCCCACCCGATTCCTCACCGCGACCGGCGACGCCATCGGCGACACCATCACCGTCACCCGGGGCGGGCGCCGCGTGTCCCTGCGGATCACCGGTGAGGCGATGGACACCAGCGAGCACGGCATGCAGATCCTCACCAGTCTGTCCTCCCTGAACGGGCTCCACCTGGACCTGCAACCACAGCAGTTCAACATCGAACTCGAGCCTGGCACCGACCGGACCGGCTATGTCGACGCACTCAACGCGAAGTTCGCCTCGACCACCGCCCAGGCCCGGCCGAACACCAACGTGGGTGGTACGGTCACCGCCGCCGCGGAAGCACTCGCCGCCCTGCTCACCGTGTTGATCGTCGCAGTGGCCGGGCTGGGCGTGCTCAACCTCGTCGTGCTCGACACCCGACAGCGCGTCCACGACCTCGGGATCTTCAAGGCGCTGGGCATGTCCCCGCGCCAGACGGTCGTCATGGTCCTGACCTCTGTCGCGGGGATCGGCTTGATCGCCGGCATCGCCGGAGTACCGCTTGGAGTCATGACGCACCACTTCGTCGTCCCGCTCATGGGCAACGCAATCGGCACCCGCTTCCCGTCCGCCTACATCGACGTCTACCACCTGCCCGAACTCGTGGCCCTCGCTCTCGGCGGCATCCTCATCGCCCTCGCCGGGGCCGCCCTCCCCGCCGGCTGGGCCGCCCGCACCCGCACGCAGAACGCCCTGCGCCGCGAATAGCCCAACTGCGGTGCGGGCCGCTCCAGCGAGCGCCCGCGCGCACGTGCTGGCCCGCTGGCACCGGCCGGGGCCCGGGCGAGTCCTGTCGGAGTTGCCGGGCGGCAACGCCGATGGAGAGGAGCCGGTCGAGGTGGCGGCGGCTCGTGAGTTGCTGGAGGAAACCGGCTATGAGGCGGCGAGTCTTGAGGTGGTCATGCAGACCTTTCTGGCCTCGTACGCCACTCATCGCCGCTATGCGGTCCTGGCCCGCGGGTGCCGGAAAGTCGCGGAACAGACCCTGGATGAGGACGAGGACATCGAGACCGTACTGATGCCGGTCAGCGAGTTCGTCCGGCATGTGCTCGGCGGGCAGCTGACGGACACCGACATCGCCTTCGCGGGACTGACGGCCGCTGGATACCTGAAGGCGACCATGTGACACCCCCTCGACGCTTCGATCGGGCGTGCTCAGGGGAGGAAAGGCGTCCAAGCCGGGCTGGGGCGGTGGGTTTCTCTTCCACAGCCGATGTCCGCTACGGTGGCGCCGGCTCAGCGGGAAGCCAGGTCGGCGGTGACGTCGGCGGGATGCTGCACGTGCTGAGTCGGCGAGCGAGGGCCGTCCGCGGGTCATGAAGCTGCGGACATCAGCCGAGCAGATGCAGGACCCGTTCGGCCAGGCGTTCCAGGGTGCCCACCGGGTTGTGCGGTGTCGCTGCCCCGTCGGGGCCAAGTTGGAGAAACCACCCCAGCGCGATCAAACGGCGGAATCCCCGCACCCGCTCGGCTTCGCCTGGCGCCAGGTCGATGTGACCCAGCAGCTGTTCTGCGTCCAGGGTGCCGTCGATGCGGGAGATGTGTTCGGTGAGCTCGCCCAACTCGAAGGCACGATCGGTGCGGCCAGAGTCTTCCCAGTCGATGAGCCGTACGCGACGCTCGTGGTCATCCCACAGCAGGTTCGCGTGATTGCCGTCCGCCAGTCCGAGAACGGGCGGATGAGGGTTCGCCACGAGTCGATCGGGTTCTGCGGAATCCAGCCACGCGGATCCCTGCTGGTATGCCTGGCGCACGTCGGGACCTTCGCCAAGGTCGGGGTGCTCGCCGGCCAGCTTACGAATCTTGTCCACGGCAATGGCAGGTCCCCACGGCGCCGGCTCGAGCGCCTCCACCACCCGGGTGGGGATCGCCCGATGGAGCCGGCTCAGGGCTGCGGCCACCGCGCTGATCTGCTCACCAGTGGCATGCTCGCCGCGCAGGACCCGGCCGGGCAGCCTCGTCATCGTGATCGTGGGCGGGTGAGCGTCGAACGCAGCTTCCACCGGCGTGGGCGCAAGACCTGGCACATGTTGGGCCAGGAGCGTCAGGGCCGTCCATTCCCGGAAAGGCTCTCCTCTGTCCCACGACCTGTATCGCTTGCTCACGACATCATCGCCGATCTCGACGCTGTGGGTGCTGAACCGGTCCGCCATGCGCTCGCTTCGCCCTCTCTGCCCCTCCACCGGAGGCAAGCGTTCCCCACGTGTGGCCTCAGGAGGGAAGGAGGTCTGAGATTATCGCAGCTCGCGTCCGTCACTGTGGCGGAAAGCGCCTGAGCTCGGGTTCGGTGCCGGTGCTGTGACGCCGCTCGAGCGGGAGCGCCAGGGCGATGCCGTGACGGCCGCAGAGCAGACCCGCGTGCCGGGCTGCCGGAGCGGGCGCGGGGACGGCGGTCGTCACGGCTCAGGGGCGTGTTTGAGGTGGAGGGCGAGGCGGGTGCGGTCGCGGAGGCCGTACTTGCGGAGCAGGCTGGAGACGTGGTTCTTCACCGTGCCCTCGGTGATGAGCAGCCGGGCCGCGATCTCCCGGTTGGAGGCCCCTGTGGCGATCAGCCTGGCCACCTGCGCCTCGCGGGCCGACAACCGCTCCCCGTCCCGCGGCAGGCTCGGCTCGGCCGGGGCCCGGCGGAGCTCGGCGACCAGGCGGGCGGCCACGGGAGAGGCCAGCACCGTCTCCCCGCGCCCGGCCCGGCGGACGGCGTCGACCAGCTCCTCCGGCGTGCAGTCCTTGAGGAGGTAGCCGACGGCGCCGCCGCGCAGCGCGCCGAAGATGTAGTCGTCCTCGTCGAAGGTGCTGAGCACGATCGCGGCCACGCCGGGCTGCCGGGCGGACAGGCGGGAGATGAGCTCGACGCCGTTCATCCTCGGCATCCTGGCGTCCACCAGCGCCACGTCCGGGTGGCACTCAGCGGCCGCCAGCAGCGCCTCCTCCCCGTCGGCGGCCTCGCCCACCACCTCGATGCCGTCCTCGATCTCCAGCATCTTGCGCAGCCCTTGCCGCATGAGCTCCTGGTCGTCCACCAGAAGCACCCTGATCGCGCCCATGTCGCCGCCTTCGCCGGGATCCCTCACGTCGCCACCTCCGCCCGGATGGGGAGTTCCGCCCGTACCTCGAAACCGCCGCCGGGCCGGTCGCCCGCGGTCAGGGTGCCGCCCACGGCGCGGGCGCGCTCCGCGAGCGAGGGCAGGCCGAACCCGCCGCGCGCGCCCCGGGCGCGGCCCCTGCCGTCGTCGGCGACCACCAGGACGACGCGCTCGCCGTCGAAGGCGAGCGTGCCGGTCACCTGGCGGGCGTCCGCGTGCCGTACGGCGTTGGTCAGCCCCTCCTGCAGCACGCGGTAGAGCACCAGCTCCACGTCGGGCTCCAGGGGCGGCTCGTCGCCCACCACCTCGAAGGAGACCGCGAGCCCCGTGCCGTCGAACGACGCCGCCAGCCGTTCGAGCGCCGCCCCGCCGACGCGCCCTTCAAGCGCCAGCGGGCGCAGCGCGCGGACCCAGCGGCGGGCGTCGGCCAGCGCCGCCACGGCCAGCTCCTTCGCCTGGCGCACCTCGTCCCAGGCGGCCTCGGGGCGGCGCGCGCGGAAGCGTTCGGCGTTCTCCAGGCTCAGCTTGATCACCGTCAGGTGGTGGCCGATGGAGTCGTGCATCTCCGCGCCCATCCGGGCCCGCTCCTGGGCGACCGTCAGCTCCCTGACGCGGGCCAGCAGCCGCTGCGCATCCGCCCGCCTGCGCCGCGCCTCCAGCACGGCCGACGCCATGCCCAGCACGAAGGAGGCGAAGACGATGACGGGGACGGTCTGCGCGGTGGCGTCCGGCACATCGCGGTGGAACACCACCACGACCGAGACGAACATCGCGCTCGTCAGGCAGCCGATGACGACGGCGGCGGTCCGCACGCTGTGGGCGAACGCCACGTTGGCGATGGCCAGGAGCGTCAGCAACTGGTGGACCTCGGCCGATCCCGTGAATCCCAGCGCGAACGTCGCCAGCAGGAACGAGATCGGCAGGAACCGCCGCCAGCCGTTGGCGTGCCGCCAGGGCAGCAGCAGCCACAGCGCGGCCACCAGCGCCAGATTGGCGGCGAACGCCGTGGCCCCGGCCGGCGTCCAGGTCTCCATCACGTACGCGACCACCCCGGTGGCGGCGAACACCACCCAGAAGACGACGTTGAACAGCATGGGCCGGTCGGGGTCACGCAGCCAGGCCAGACGACGCAGCATGGCTCCGACATTAATTTCCCGCGCGCGCGTTGTGATCCTCCCTGAGTACCCATGACGAAGGTCATGACGGGTTCCGCCCGCAGGCCGATGCGGCACGACCTGCGGGCTTCCTAACGTGGGCGTCCATGAAAGCCACCCACCCTGTCCGGGCCGTGCTGATCACCGTCGTCGCCATGTTCGCGCAGGTGGTCATCGGCTCTCTTCCCGCGATGCTGCTCCTCGACCGCGGCAACATCCTTTACCGGCCGGTGGGCGTGATCGGGATCACGCTGGCCTCGCTCGGCATCGTCTACCTGATCCGCCGCTACCTCGGCCGCCGGCCATGGCGGGGCGTGGGGCTCACGCGATCCTGGCGGGCGGTGCCGCACCTGCTGGCGGGCGCTCTGGCCGGCGCCGCCGCGGTCGCGGCCGCCGGTGCGCTGTCGGTGGCGTTCGGCGTCGCCACCTGGATGCCTTTGCCGTACGACATGATCGGCGCCGAGCTGCCCTACCTCCCGCTGGCGATCGCCATCGCCCTGCTCGGCCAGGCGTTCCCGGAGGAGCTGCTGTGGCGGGGGCACCTGTTCGACACGCTGTCGGACCGGCTCTCCCCGCGGAATGTGATGATCATGACGGCCGTGGTCTTCGGCGCGATGCACATCATCTCGCAGAGCGCGGCCGACACGGTCGCCGAACGCCTGCTCTACACCCTGCAGGCGGCCGGCCTAGGCTTCGCCTGCGCGGCGGCGAGGGCGCGCACCGGAGCGGTCTGGATGGCGGTCGGCGTGCACCTCGGCCTCCACATCGGCAACATGACGCTCCCGATCAAGGACATCCAGTACGGCGTGCAGCTCGTCATCCTGGCCTGCACCCTCACCGTCACCGGGCTGCTCATCCTGTCCAGGCGAAAGGGAGAGCGCGTGTCGGCTCCGGAGAGGCGAGCCGGAGGGCTGGTGGAGGAGATCTCCTGAGCGGGGGAGGCCGGCCATCGCGTGCAGGAGCGGCACGGGGGGTGAGTGTCCGAGGTGGTGATCCGACGAGTGGCTGCCGACGGCGTGGGCAACCCTCGCCGTCGCCGCCCCGCGCCTCGTGGGGCAGGATCGCAAGAGTGAGCGAACTGCACTACCTGAGCGCGACCGAGCTGGCACACCTGATCAGGACCAGGCAGGTGAGCGCCGTGGAGGTCCTCCGCGCCCACCTCGACCGGATCGAGCAGGTCAACCCGCACGTCAACGCCATCGTGACCCTGGTCGCCGAGCAGGCGCTCGCCGCGGCCGAGGCGGCCGACGCCCGGGAGCCGGCCGGGCCGCTGCACGGCCTGCCCGTCGCGCACAAGGACCTCGTCGACACGGCCGGCATCCGCACCACCTACGGTTCGCCGCTCTTCGCCGGCAACGTCCCCGCCCAGGACGACGTGATCGTCCAGCGGCTCCGCGCCGCGGGGGCCATCACCGTGGGCAAGACCAACACCCCGGAGTTCGGCACCGGCTCCCACACCGTCAACGAGGTGTTCGGCGCCACCAGGAACCCCTACGACCTGTCCAAGTCCGCCGGAGGCAGCAGCGGGGGCGCCGCGGCGGCGCTGGCCACGGGCATGGTCCCGCTGGCCGACGGTTCGGACATGGGCGGCTCCCTGCGCAACCCGGCGTCGTTCTGCAACGTGGTCGGCCTGCGCCCCACTCCCGGGCGCGTCCCCGACCCGTCCGACACCGCCGCCTGGTACACCCTGTCCGTGCAGGGGCCGATGGCGCGGACGGTCGAGGACGTCACGCTGATGTTCGGGGCGATCGCCGGGTTCGACCGGCGCTCCCCGTACTCGATCAGAGAGGTCTTCGCCCCGGAGCCCGAGGAGGGCGTGGCGGGGCTGCGCGTGGCGTGGAGCCCGGATCTGGGCGGGCTGCCGGTGGACTCGAGGACGGCGGAGGTCACCGCGACGGCGCCGGCGGTGTTCGAGCGGCTGGGGGCCCGCGTCGACCAGGTCGAGCTGGACCTGACGGAGGCCGAGGACGCGTTCCGGACGTACCGGGCATGGCACTACGCGCTCTCCTTCGGCGACCTGACCGGGCTCGGCCCCAACACCGCGTGGAACGTCGAGCAGGGCCGCAAGGTCACCGGCGCCGACCTGGCCCGGGCCGAGCAGGCGCGCAGCCGCCTCTACCAGCGGATGGCCGCGTTCTTCGACACGTACGACGTGCTGATCGCGCCCGTCAGCCAGGTGCCGCCATTCCCGATCGAGCACCCCTACGTCGACGAGATCAACGGGGAGCGGCTGCCCGACTACCTCGCCTGGATGCGCTCGGCCTACTGGATCAGCGTGCTGCACGCCCCGGCGGCGTCCGTGCCCGCCGGGTTCACGTCCGACGGGCTGCCGGTGGGGGTGCAGATCGTGGGCGCGCCGTTCGAGGACGCCAGAGTGCTGCGCGTGGCCCGCGCGTTCGAGCAGGCCACCGGGCACGGTCTCCGGCGCCCGCCGCTGTAAGGAGGTCAGAGGGGTTCCGGCGGGTCGGCGTACGGGTGGCGCAGGGGCGACTCGCGGTAGCCGTGCATGCCCTCCAGCAGTGCGAACAGCCCCACCGCGAGCAGCGGCCAGGAGACCAGCACCCCCGAGGCGGTCAGCTTCAGCGCCCCGGGGACGACCTTGGTGCCTGGCTGGGCGGCGGCCTCGATCACGACCGCGCCGAGGGTGAACGTGGACCCGACCCACAAGGTCAGCATCGCGCCCAGCACCCCGCCCGCGCAGAGCCCGAGGAGCACCGAGAGCATCCATCGCCGCCCGATGAACCACCCGACCCCGCCGCACAGCAGCCCGAGCCCGCCGGTGATCACCGCGAACCAGCCGTCGGCAGCGATCAGCGCCTGCGTGGAGGGGTCGGCCAGCACCGTCCCGTGCTCGGTGACCTCGTACGGAGCCCGTGGGGTGAGCCCCGACCAGAGGAGTCCGGCGGCTGCTCCAAGAGTGGCGAGTGTGAGGACAGTTACCGCAAAAGCGCGCACTTCCCTCGTCACGCCACTCCCCCTCACATGTACGTCCGAATCAGCTCGATGGTATCCCCCGGCTAGGCTCGCTTCGTGATGCAAGAAGAGGTCTGGTTGATAGAACCCTCCGGCCCGCTCCGGGGGGACGTAGAGGTACGCGGCTCCAAGAACGGAGTTTCCAAGCACATGGTCGCCGCCATGCTGGGCGGCGGGGAGAGCAGCATCCACAACGCCCCAGAGGTGGGCGAGGTGGAGATCACGGCCGCCATGCTGCGGGCACTCGGCATCAATGTCGAGATCTCCCGTACGGAGATCAGGATCGAACGGGGCCGGGAGATCGAGCCGAGGGTGCCGGACGCCTTCACGGGGCTGAACCGCATCCCCATCCTCATGCTCGGCCCCCTGCTGCACCTGGCGGGGGAGGCGTTCGTCCCGCTGGTCGGCGGCGACCCGATCGGGCGGCGGCCGGTGAACTTCCACGTGGAGGCCCTGCGCGCGATGGGCGCCGAGGTGGAGGTGGGCGACACCGGCATCTTCGCCAAGGCCAACCGCCTGGTGGGCACCAGGATCGAGCTGCCGTACCCGAGCGTGGGCGCCACGGAGACGATCCTGATGTCGGCCGTGCTGGCCGAGGGCAAGACGGTGCTGAAGAACGCCGCGATGGAGCCCGAGGTGGTGGAGCTGGCGCTGTTCCTGCAGCGGATGGGGGCCAGGATCGAGCTCTCGCCCGACCGCAGGATCGTCATCGAGGGCGTCGAACGGCTGCGCGGCGCCTCCACCTGGCTGACCGGCGACCGCATCGAGGCGTTCTCGTACCTGGCGGCGGGCCTGATCACCGGGGGAGAGGTGCGGGTGCACGGCTGCCCGCAGGACCGCCTCGTCACCGCGATCACCACGCTGGCCAGGATGGGCGCCCAGTTCGACATCAACGACGAGTACCTGTGCGCCACCGCGCCGCCGGAGGGCCTGCGCTCGGCGGCCGTGCAGACCGACACCCACCCCGGGTTCATGACGGACTGGCAGACGCCGCTCATGGTGCTGTTCACGCAGAGCCAGGGCATGTCGGTGCTGCATGAGACGGTCTTCGAGAACCGCCTGGTGTACGTCCCGGCGCTGCAGAAGATGGGCTGCGAGATCGAGGTGTTCGACCAGTGCCTGGGCGGCCCGGCCTGCCGCTACCACGACACCAACGCCAGGCACTCGGCCGTCGTGCGCGGCGTGTCCAAGCTCAAGGGCGCGGACGTGACGCTCCCCGACATCAGGGCCGGGTTCTCGGCCGTGCTGGCGGCCGCGGTGGCCGACGGCCCGTCCACGCTGCGCGGCGTCCACCACATCGAACGCGGTTACCACCGGCCGTTCGAACAGTTCGCCTCGCTCGGCCTGCACATCCGCCGCCAGCGGTAAGGGTCCCGCAGGCACCGGTAAACAGCTGACAAGCGGTCGTTTGGCGCGGATGCGGACGTCGCACACCAAGGTACGTGACCGTACTCAGATCCGTCGGCGCACTCGCACTGGCGGGGGCGCTCGGCGGAGTGCTGACCGCGGCACTGGCCGCGCCCGTGGTGAGCGGGGGCGGCATGGCCGCCAAGACCGTCGCGAACACCTTCGTCGACCTGCCGCCCGCGCCGCGCGAGGAGCCGCTCGCGCAGGTGACCAGGCTGCTGGACAAGGACGGCCGGCCGTTCGCCCAGTTCTACGAGGCCAACAGGACAGCCGTCCGGCTCGCCGCCGTCGCGCCGGTGATGCGCCAGGCGATCGTGGCCATCGAGGACGCCCGCTTCTACGAGCACGGCGGTCTCGACGTCAGGGGCACGCTGCGGGCGCTGCTCACCAACACGCAGGCCGGCGGCATCAGGCAGGGCGGCTCGTCCCTGACGCAGCAGCTCGTCAAGAACATCCTGGTCGAGAGCGCCCGTACCGAGGCCGAGCGTGACAGGGCCCGCGCCCCCAACCTGGCCCGCAAGATCACCGAGCTGCGGCTCGCGCTGGCCCTGGAGAAGAAGTACCGCAAGGACGAGATCCTGGAGCGCTACCTCAACATCGCCTACTTCGGCGCGGGAGCGCACGGCGTCGAGGCGGCGGCCAGGCGCTTCTTCTCCACGTCGGCCTCCCGGCTGACGCTCGCCCAGGCGGCCACGCTGGCGGGCGCGGTACGCATGCCGTTCTCGACCGATCCCTCGCTCGGCCCGGCGCACCGGGCACGCCTGAAGATGCGGCGGGACCTCGTGCTCGACCGCATGGCCGGGCTGAAGCTGATCAGCCAGCAGGACGCGGCGCGCGCCAAGGCCGGGCCGCTCGACATCATGCTCAAGCCCGAGCCCGGCGGCTGCGAGCAGAGCGACTACCCGTTCTACTGCCTGTACGTGCAGCGCGAGCTCCTGTCCAACCCGGTGTTCGGCAACACGGCGGCCGAGCGCCGTACCAGGATGGCCAGAGGCGGCCTGGTGATCAGGACCAGCCTCGACCCGATCGCCCAGCGCGCCGCCGAGCAGGCCATCCGCCGCTACGTCTCGCCCGAGGACACGGAGGTGGCCGCCGAGGCCATGGTGGAGCCGCGGACCGGGCGGATCACGGCGATCGCGGCCAGCAAGCAGTTCGGCCGCAACCCGGGCAACCGGAAGAACGGCCCCAAGACCACCTTCAACCTGGCCGCGGACGTGGCGCACGGAGGCGGCCAGGGCTTCCAGGCCGGGTCGACGTTCAAGGTGTTCACGCTGGCCACGGCGCTCAAGCAGGGGTGGCGCTTCAACGACGGCTTCGTGACGCCGGGCTCGCTCGTGCCCGCGCAGGGCTACCGCGACTGCTCGGGACGGCCCGTCAACGACCCGGACACCCGCATACTCAACGCCAGCGGCGAGGGCTCGGGCGGCCCGCACAGCATCGAGACCGGCACCTGGAAGTCGGTGAACATCTTCTACATGATGCTGGAGCGCAAGGTCGGGCTCTGCAACGTGGTGCGCACGGCGAAGGCGCTCGGCATCACCAGGGCGGACGGCCAGCCGCTGAAGGAGGTGCCGACGTTCACGCTGGGCGTCAACGAGATGGACCCGGTGACGGTGGCGGCGGCGTTCGCGACGTTCGCGGCCAGGGGGATCTACTGCCGGCCGCTGGCCATCGTCGAGATCATCGGCAGGGACGGACGGCGTACGCACGTGCCGCCCGCGTGCCGGCGGGCCCTGGAGGAGGACGTCGCGGACGCGGTCAACTACGTGCTGGAGGGCGTCTTCACCAAGGGCACCATGCACGGGCAGGGCATCGACCGGCCGGCCGCCGGGAAGACGGGGACCAACAACGGCTACACGTCGGCCTGGTTCGCCGGGTACACGCCCGCGCTGGCGGCGGCGGTCAGCGTCGGGGACATCCGGGGCTCGTACAAGTACCCGCTGCAGGACGTGCAGATCGGGAACCAGTACTACGGGGCGGTGCAGGGCGCGTCGCTGCCGGGGCCGATCTGGGTGGACTCGATGGGGCCCGCGCTGCGGCGCGTCGAGCCCAGGGGCTTCGCCGGGCCGGACATGGCCCGGTTCGGCGGCGGCTACACCCCGGGGCTGGACAAGGCGCTGGAGGAGGAGCGGCGGCGCGAGGCCATGGACGGACGGGGCGACAGACGCGGCGACCACCCGTTCTTCCGGCGGCACCGGCGGCTGTTCAGGTGGCTGGTCGGCCGCTCTCCCCTGGACTCGGATTTCGGGTGGCCCCGGCGGCGCGGATAGTCCACGTGCGGGACTAGCCGCGCTTGCCGATGGGGGCGGTGACGGCCCTGGTGAGCGTGATGAGGTTGTCGGGGGCGGTCTCGATCTGCAGGCCGCGCTTGCCGGCCGAGAAGTAGATCGTCTCGAAGTCGAGCGCCGAGGAGTCGACGACCGTGGGGAGCTGCTTGCGCTGGCCCAGGGGGCTGATGCCGCCCACGACGTAGCCGGTCACCCGCTCCACCTTGGCGGCGTCGGCCATGGCGGCCCGCTTGCTGTTGAGCGCGCCGGCCAGGGCCTTGAGGTCGAGCTTGCCCGCCACGGGCACGACGGCCACCGCCAGGCCGCTCTCCACCTCGGCCACCAGCGTCTTGAAGATCCGCTCGTACGGCACGCCGAGCGCGTCCGCCGCCTCCTCGCCGTAGGCCTGCGCGGCGGCGTCGTGCTCGTAGGGGTGGAGGGTGAACTCGGCCTTCGCCTTGGCCAGCGCCATGGTGGCCGGAGTGCCGCCGCCCTTGCCTTTGGATTTACTCACGGAAGCCCATTGTAGCGAATCTACAATGTAAAGGCCCGGCCCGGGGTGTACCCGAACGCCCGCCTGAACACGTCGATGAACGCGCTGGCCGACGCCCACCCGCACCGGTGGGCCACGGTCGTCACGGGGACGCCGTCGGCGAGGAGCAGCAGCGCGTGGTGCAGGCGGAGCTGGGTGCGCCATTGGGGGAAGCTCATGCCGAGCTCGCGCCGGCACAGCCTGGCGAGCGTCCGGTCACTGGTGCCCACCCCGGCCGCCAGCTGGGCGAGGGTCCTGCTGTCGGCGGGGTCGCGGTGCAGGGTCGCGCAGACGGCGGCCAGCCGGGGGTCCTGGGCGGTGGGCAGGTGGAGGGGCTGCTCGGGGGCCCGTCTGAGCTGGTCGAGCAGCACCGCCCACAGCCGCGCCCGCTCGCCGTCGCCGTCGCCGTCGTCGTCGCCGTCGCCGGCACCGTGACCGCGACGCGCGCCGCGCCGGGCGTCCTCGTCACTGCCGCGCTCGTCACTGCCGCGCTCGTCGCCGCCATGACAGGCGTCGGTCGCATGGGCGTGGGCGTGGGCGGCCGGATCCCTCAGAGCTGGGTCGGTGTCGAAGGCCGAAGGGGCCGGTGGTGCTTGCGGGAACTCGGCAAACCGGGAAGGCGAGGTGCCGGTGCCTTCTGGCACGGCTGGGGCGGCGGTGCCTCGTGGAGCCGGTGGGGCGGTGGCGGGATGGGGTGGGGGAGCGGGGGTCCGGTCGTCGTCGGCCGTGTAAGCGATGATCAGCTCGCGGAGCAGCGGACCGACCGCGAGGACGGCCGGGCGGTCGAGGCCGAGCGGGTTGTCCGTGAGGCCCACCAGGCGCAGGTCGGTGTCGCCGTGGGCGCGGTGCTCGTGGACCGTCCCGGCCGGGATCCAGATGGCCCGGTTGGCCGGGGCCACCCACGTGCCCGCGCCGGTGGTGACGGAGAGCACGCCGCGGCACGCGTACACGATCTGGTGGGTGTCGTGCCGGTGCGCGTCGATGCCCGCTCCTGGCGCGAGCGGCCGCCGGCCCGTGGGCGCCTCGGAGAGATGGCGGATTTCCGTCATGGATTGTCATTTTATCGGAAGCGCGACAGCGGTCACCGGGACATGATCGGAGCGTGAACAGGATCCCGATGCTCGCCGCCGGCCACGCGGCGGTGGACTTCTATCAGGGCGCCGTTCCCGCGCTGGTGCCGTTCCTGGTGGCCGGGCGCGGTTACGGGTACGTCGCGGTCTCCGGCATCGTGCTGGCCGCGACGCTGCTGTCGTCGATCGTGCAGCCGTTGTTCGGGGTGCTGACCGACCGGTGGCGGATGCCGTGGCTGATCCCGTTGAGCATGGTCGTGGCGGGCGCCGGGGTGGCGCTCGGTGGCGTGACGGACTCGTACGCGCTGACCTGGCTGGCCGTGGCGCTGTCCGGCCTGGGCGTGGCGGCGTACCACCCGGAGTCGGCGCGGCTGGCCAGGATCGCGAGCGAGGGCAGCCATGTGCGGATGAGCTGGTTCTCGATGGGCGGGACGCTGGGCTTCGCGTCGGCTCCCGTGCTGGTGACGCCGTTGCTGGCGGGCTGGGGGCTGGGCGCCTCGCCGTTCCTCGCGGCGCCGGCGGTGCTGGGGGCGGTGGCGACGCTGCCGGCGGTCCGGGCGCTGACCGGGGGAGGGCGGTCGGCGCAGGGCGCGGCGCCGGTGTCCGGCCGGGAGGACTGGCCGTCGTTCGTCAGGCTGACGCTGGTGATCGTCTTCCGTTCGGTCGTGTACGTCGGGCTGAGCGCCTTCGTGGCCCTGTTCATGGGTGGCGGCGCGGCGGGCGCGGTGGCGCTGTTCGTGCTGTTCGCGGGCGCGGCGGTGGGCACCGTGCTGGGCGGCAGGCTGGCGGCCCGCTGGGACAGGGTGCGCACGATGCGCCTGGCCTACGCGCTGGCCGTCCCGGCGGTCGCGGGTGTGGTGCTCGCTCCCGGTCCCCTCGCGTACGTCTTCGTCGCGGCCTCGTCGATCGCGCTGTATGTCCCGTTCTCCTTGCACGTCACGCTGGGCCAGGACTTCCTGCCCACCCGGGTGGGCACGGCGGGCGGCGTGACCCTGGGGCTGGCGGTGAGCGTGGGCGGCCTGACCAGCCCGCTGGTGGGCGCGCTCGCGGAGGCGACGACCTTGAGGACGGCCCTGGCGTGCCTGATCGCCTTCCCGGCCCTGGCCTGGCTGATGGCGCGGACGCTGAAGGAGCCGGCGCTGGAGCCGTCCGCCTGACCGGGCGCTGGAGCCGTCCGCCTGTCCTGGCGCCTCGCTCACCGCCGGACGATCAGAGGCTGTCGGACGCGGCCGCGGTGGGGAGGGAGAACGTGCTGGTGTTGTCGGTCTGGGACGGGTCGAGGGGCGTGGAGCCGACGGTGGCGGTGATGCGCGGTGCGGCCGCGGCGTCGCGGGCGACCTGGACCTGGGCCGAGACCCGGACCGGATGGCCGGGACGGACGACCGGGATCGTGCAGGTGGCCTTCCCGAGCGTCTGCCTGCAGGAGGCCCCGTCCACCGACGACAGGCTCGTGCCCTCCGGGAGGGTGAACGTGACGGGCACCCGCGCGGCGGACATGAGCCCGCGCACGGCGACGGTGGCCGTGACGGTGGCGGTGCCGCCGGGCTTGACCGCGCTCTTCGGGCCCGCGGCGCTGATGGACAGGGCGTCGTAGACGCCGCGCGGGTCGGCGTTCTTCACGATGGCGCCGTAGCTCTCCGCGTTGAGGGCGTTGGCCACGGAGAAGCCGCCGTCCTCGCCGTCCTCGGTGCCCGCCGACAGCACGCCGACCAGGTCACGGGTGCCTTTGAGCAGCCACGGCCCGCCGCTGTGGCCCCTGAACAGGTGACAGTTGTACGTCTCCATCCGCCCGTCCTCCGGCAGGGGGGCGGAGCCGGAGGGGAGGTAAAGAGTGCCGTCGATGATCCCGCCGGCCGGCTCGGACCTGCCCATGCACCAGAGCTGGTCCCTGCCGTCGTACGGCCTCCTGCCGGACACGCCGGGATAGCCCGTGGTGGCAATGGTGTGCCGGACGCCCTGGTTGAGCATCGGGGTGAAGGCGCCGACCGCGTCCTGGAGCGTGCGGTTGTCCCGCTTGCCGACCTCGATGAGGGCGATGTCGTAGATCGAGTTCCAGTCGCCGCCGCTCAGGCCGGTGTAGCCGTCGGGTTTCCACGCGCGGCGGGCGCCCCACCGCCCGTACGGCTCGCGCCTGCGCAGGGTGCTCGCCCGCCCGTCGTAGGCGGGTACGAACGCGAAGTGCGAGTGCCATCGGCCGGTCGAGGCGCCTCTCGGTACCCCGTACACGCAGTGGGCGGCGGTCACGACGAGCACCTTGGCCGCGGAGCGCACGACGGAGGCGCTGCAGGCGTCGTCCTCCCCGCTCGCGTTGACGTAGAAGAGCCGGCCGGTGATCCTGCTGGTCACCGAGTCGGTGTAGGGGCGGCGCACGCGGGCGTAGCCGTTGGCGTCCCCGCCGGGGGTGAGCCGCTTGGCGCTGGGCACGCTGCGCCGCGCGGCGGCCTGGGTGGGCTTGCGCAGGGTCCGGGGCAGGTTCGCGCCGTTGGCCTTGGCCTGCTTGCCGGCGGTCCAGTAACGCACGGCCTGGCTCGGGCGCATCAGCGGTGACGACGCGGCGCCCCAGGAGCCTTCTTTGACGGGCGCCGCGGGCGGCGGTGGCTCGGCGGCCTCGGCGGGCATCGCGAACGCGACGCCGGCCAGCGTGATCAGCGTGGTGACCAGAGTCTTCGACACAGCGTCCCCTCTGAAGGTGATCTACAGCCTGTCGATGACTCTAAGTCACATCCTGAAAGCGAAATGTAATTGAGTGCTGCGTGTCGTGGCGGTCAGCCGGCTGCCGCGTCGCGGCCCGGCAGGATCTCCGCCGTGGTGGCCTCGTGCGGCTCGCGGTCGGGCCGCAGCCCGCGCCAGGAGGGGTGGCGCAGCCGGCCGTCGCCGGTGACCTCGGTGTACTGCACCTCGCCGACCAGGAGTGGCGTCACCCAGTGGGCGTCCCTCGCGTACTCGCGCGGCACCGCCTCGTCGAACGGCGGCTCCGGCCGCTCCAGTGCCGTGAGGCGCTCGCCCAGGTCGCGCAGCGCGGCCTCGGTGAACCCGGTGCCGACGTGTCCCACGTACCGCAGCCGGCCCTGGGGGTCGTACGCGCCGAGCAGCAGCGAGCCGATCATCCCCGTCCGCCGTCCGCCGCCGGGCTTCCACCCGCCGACCACGACCTCGACGGAGCGCACGTTCTTGATCTTCGTCCAGTCGGCGCTGCGCCTGCCCGGACGGTACGGCGAGCCCATCCGCTTGCACACGACGCCCTCGAGCCCCAGCTGCCTGGAGGAGTCGAACGCGAGCCCGGCGTGGTCGGCGAACCAGACCGGCACCTCCCACCGGTAGCCGGGCCTGAACGTGCTCTCGAGCAGCTCCCTGCGCTGGGAGTAGGGGCGGGAGACGGTGCTGTCGTCCTCGAGGTGGAGGATGTCGAAGGCCATGTACGTCACCGGCACCGACCTGGCCAGCTCCCCGATCGCCACGGGGTTGCGCTGGTGCATCCGGGGCTGCAGCGCCTCGAAGCTGGGCCGGCCGGTCTCGTCGAACGCCACGATCTCCCCGTCGATCACGGCCGCGTGCCCGCCGGCGGCGCCGGCCATGAGCTGGAGCTCGGGGTAGGCGGGGGTGATGTCCTTGCCGTTGCGCGACATCAGGCGGACGGCGCCGCCCTGGATGTAGGCGAGGGCGCGGACGCCGTCCCATTTCATCTCCACCGCCCAGTCCGCGCCCTGGACGGAGTTCAGGGAGCCGAGCTGGGCCAGCATCGGCGTGTAGGGCGGCAGCCGGACCATGGTGCATGCCGTACCCGGTCCGGCTGATCGACAGTGGCGGGCCAGGGTCTACAGATGGTCAAGGGAGGAGTCTTCGACGAGCTCGGCGAGGTCCACGCCGTGGACGGCCAGCTCGGAGACGGTGGCGCAGTAGCCGCGCAAGTACGTCCTGCCGTTGACCTGGTGGGAGACACGCAGAAGGGGGCGATCGTCCAGAATGATCGCCTCGACCAGGAGCCCGTCCGGGCTTCGCCACTGTCCCACCCGGCAAGCGTATGGGCTCGGACATAATGGACATGCAATGTGAAAGTACTCACATGGCCTCGAAGGTCGCTGTGACCTCGTCCCAGCCGCGACACGAGCTCCGTGACCGCCGGCAAAAACTGCGTGGCGCTTTCTTGGCGTGGCGCGTTAGTGAGCGGCTCCAGGCGGGCAGTGGTGTGGTCCTGAGCTTTCCCGGCCGTGGCCGTACCCCCCGTTGCGGTCGCGGCGCTGCCCCGGCAGGCCCGGTCCGGGGTTGCGGCGGCCGTGGGCGCGACGTCGGCGAGCGTCGCCCACGGCCGCCACACGTCGCCTGTAGGGAGCCTGTAGGGGCCGCGGGCGTCGGGCGTCCCGCATGGTGGACAGAACCTGATTCAGGGGACGGACTCCGTAGACTGTACGGGTGATTTCCCGTATCGACATGCGCGGTTCTCTGCCGGAGGATCTGCGCGACGTGCTGCCCCGCGCCGAGCTCGACGTCGAGGCCGCCCTGGAGAAGGTGCGGCTCATCTGCGACGACGTACACCATCGCGGGGCGGCAGCCGTACGGGAGCTGACCGCCAGGTTCGACGGTGTCGAGATCACCGACACCCGCGTCCCCGCCGAGGCGATCGAGCGAGCGCTGAGCGAGCTCGACCCCAGGGTGCGGGCGGCGCTGGAGGAGTCGATCAGGCGGGCCAGGCTGGTCCACCGCGACCAGCGGCGCACCGACGTCACCACCGAGGTCGTGCCCGGCGGCACCGTGACCGAGCGGTGGGTGCCGGTCGAGCGCGTGGGCCTGTACGTCCCCGGCGGCCGCGCGGTCTATCCCTCCAGCGTGGTGATGAACGTCGTCCCGGCCCAGGAGGCCGGCGTCGCCTCGCTGGCCGTGACCAGCCCCGCGCAGAAGGAGTTCGGCGGGCTGCCGCACCCCACGATCCTGGCCGCGTGCGCGCTGCTCGGCGTGGACGAGGTCTACTCGGTGGGCGGGGCGCAGGCGGTGGCCATGTTCGCCTACGGCACGGAGGAGTGCCCGGCCGCCACCATGGTGACCGGTCCCGGCAACATCTGGGTGACGGCGGCCAAGCGGCTGCTCAAGGGCCGCATCGGCATCGACTCCGAGGCGGGCCCGACCGAGATCGCCATCCTGGCCGACGAGACGGCCGACCCGGTCCACGTGGCCGCCGACCTGATCAGCCAGGCCGAGCACGACGTGATCGCCGCGGCCGTGCTGGTCACCACCAGCACCGAGCTGGCCGACGCGGTCGAGAAGGAGCTGCCGGGCCAGGTGTCGGCGACCAAGCACTCCGAGCGCATCACCGAGGCCCTGAGCGGCGGGCAGTCGGGCATCGTGCTGGTCGACTCCATCGACGACGGCATCAAGGTCGTCAACGCGTACGCCGCCGAGCACCTCGAGATCCACACCGCGAACGCCGCCGAGGTGGCCGGGCGGATCCGGAACGCCGGAGCGATCTTCGTGGGCGCGTACGCGCCCGTCTCGCTCGGCGACTACCTCGCCGGCTCCAACCACGTGCTGCCCACCGGCGGCTGCGCCTGCCACTCCAGCGGCCTGTCGGTGCAGTCGTTCCTGCGCGGCATCCATGTCGTCGACTACACCCGCGAGGCGCTCGCGGGCGCGGCGGCCCACGTGTCGGTCCTGGCCGACGCCGAGGACCTGCCCGCACACGGCGCCGCCATCCGTGCCCGATTCGACTGGAAAGTTCCCACGGAGAACGCGTGAACCTCGACGACCTGCCCATCAGGGACGATCTGCGGGGTAAGTCGCCGTACGGCGCGCCCCAGATCGACGTCCCCGTCAGGCTCAACACCAACGAAAACCCCTACCCGCCCTCGCCCGAGCTGGTCGCCGACCTGGCCGAGGCGGTCAGGGCGAGCGCCGGAGAGCTCAACCGCTACCCCGACAGGGACGCCACGGCGCTCCGCGCCGACCTGGCCGGCTACCTGGGTCACGGGCTGACCACCGAGCAGGTGTGGGCCGCCAACGGCTCCAACGAGGTGCTCCAGCAGATCCTCCAGGCCTTCGGCGGCCACGGGCGCACGGCCATCGGGTTCGAGCCGTCCTACTCGATGCACCCGATCATCACCAGCGGCACCAGCACCGAGTGGGTCTCGGCCAGCCGCGAGGACGACTTCTCGATCGACCCCGCCAAGGCGACGGCGGCGATCGAGGAGCACCGGCCCGACATCGTCTTCCTGGCCTCGCCCAACAACCCGACGGGCACCGCGCAGCCGCTCGAGACCATCGAGGCCGTGCTGGCCGTGGCCCCGGGCATGGTCGTGGTCGACGAGGCCTACGCCGAGTTCGCCCGCGAGGGCACGCCGTCGGCGCTCACCCTGCTGCCGGCCCACCCGAGGCTGATCGTCACCAGGACGATGTCCAAGGCGTTCGCCATGGCGGGCACCCGGCTCGGCTACCTGGCCGCCCACCCGGCCGTGGTGGAGGCGCTGCTGCTGGTGCGGCTGCCGTACCACCTGTCCACGCTCACCCAGGCGGCCGCCCGCGTGGCGCTGCGGCACCGCGCCGAGCTGCTCGGCACGGTCGACGCGCTGCGGCGCGAGCGCGACGACACGGTCGCGTGGCTGCGCGCCAAGGGCTTGGCCGTGGCCGACTCCGACGCCAACTTCGTGCTGTTCGGGCGCTTCCCCGACCGGCGCAAGGTGTGGGAGGGGCTGCTGGAGCGCGGGGTCCTCATCCGCGAGGTGGGCCCGCCACAATGGCTGCGTGTGTCGATCGGCACCGGCGAGGAGATGGCGGCCTTCCGCGCCGCCATGGAAGGAGTGTTGTGAGTCGCGTAGGCCGCGTCGAGCGCGTTACGAAGGAGACCTCGGTCCTGGTGGAGGTCGGCCTCGACGGCACCGGCCGGGTCGAGGTCGCGACCGGGGTCGGGTTCTTCGACCACATGCTGGCCCAGCTCGGCAAGCACGGGCTGTTCGACCTGACGGTCAAGACCGAGGGCGACCTGCACATCGACTCCCACCACACGATCGAGGACACCGCGCTCGCGCTGGGCGCGGCGTTCCGCGAGGCGTTGGGCGACAAGTCGGGCATCAGGCGGTTCGGCAGCGCGTCGTGCCCGCTGGACGAGTCGCTCGCCCAGGTGACCGTCGACCTGTCCGGACGGCCATACCTGGTGCACACCGAGCCCGAGGGCATGGCGCCGATGATCGGCCCCGACTACGACACGACGATGACGCGCCACATCCTGGAGTCGCTCGTCGCGCAGGCCGCGATCTGCCTGCACGTCCACGTCCCGTACGGGCGCAACGCCCACCACATCGTGGAGGCCCAGTTCAAGGCCCTGGCCCGGGCGCTGCGCGAGGCGTCCGAGCTCGACCCGCGCGCCACGGGCGTGCCCAGCACCAAGGGCGTCCTATGACCGACAACCTGCTCGCCGGCGTGATGGTCTTCCTCGGCCTGTTCCTCATCGGCGGCGTGTTCTCCCTGTTCAGGCAGGGGCTCAAGATCGGTGCGGCGATCTGCGCGCTGGGCGCCGCGATGGCGATCACGGCGGGGGTGCTGTGGTGGTGAAGAAGAACATCGTCATCCTCGACTACGGGTCGGGCAATCTACGCTCGGCCGAGCGGGCGCTGGCCAGGGTGGGCGCGGACGTGACCGTGACGCCCGACTTCGACGCCGCCCTCGAGGCCGACGGCCTGGTCGTGCCGGGCGTCGGCGCGTTCGAGGCGTGCATGACCGGGCTCAAGGGCGTCCGCGGCGACCAGATCATCGGCCGCCGCCTGTCCGGCGGGCGCCCGGTGCTGGGCATCTGCGTGGGCATGCAGATCCTGTTCGCCAGGGGTGTCGAGCACGGCGTCGAGACCGAGGGCTGCGGCGAGTGGCCGGGCACCGTCGAACGCCTCGAGGCGCCCGTGCTGCCCCACATGGGGTGGAACACGGTCAAGGCGCCCGCCGGCAGCGTCCTGTTCGCGGGGCTCGACGCGGCGACCCGCTTCTACTTCGTCCACTCGTACGGTGTGCGCGAGTGGGAGCTCCACGCCGGCGACGGGTTCGACGAGCCGATCGTCACCTGGGCCGAGCACGGCGTGCCGTTCGTGGCCGCCGTCGAGAACGGCCCGCTCATGGCCACCCAGTTCCACCCCGAGAAGTCCGGCGACGCCGGAGCCGTGCTGCTGAAGAACTGGCTCGGCTCGCTATGAGCCGCGAGATCCCATGAGCAAGGAGCGTGCGCGCCGGCGGGCCGAGCGGGAGGCGGAGCGGGCGCGCGCGATCCGGGCCAACGAGGAGCGGCAGGCGCGCAGGGCGCGCCGCCGCGCGCTCCTGACCAGGCTGATCCCGCGCCCGGTGCGGTTCTACCGCCAGGGCGGCCTGATCGCCCGCCGCCACCGCGCCCAGAACGTCGCGCTCGGGCTGGGCTTCCTGTTCGTGCAGGCGATCGTCTGGCTGCTGTGGAGGTCCATCTTCCTCAGTTTCGGCGTGTTCGTCTTCTCGCTGCTGCTCGCGCCCGTTGTCCTGACCCTCGCTTTCGACCGGAGGACCTGAATGTCGCTCGTGTTGTTGCCCGCCGTGGACGTCGCCGACGGCCAGGCCGTACGCCTGGTGCAGGGCGAGGCCGGCACCGAGACCGGCTACGGCGAGCCGCTCGCCGCCGCGCTGGCCTGGCAGGAGGCGGGCGCCGAGTGGGTCCATCTGGTCGACCTCGACGCCGCGTTCGGCCGGGGCAGCAACCGGGACCTGCTCACCGACGTCATCGGCCGGCTCGACGTGAACGTGGAGCTGTCCGGCGGCATCCGTGACGACGACTCCCTGGCCGCCGCGCTGGCCACCGGCTGCCGCCGGGTCAACATCGGCACCGCCGCGCTGGAGAACCCCGAGTGGTGCCGGAAGGTCATCGCCGAGCACGGCGACAGGATCGCGGTCGGGCTGGACGTGCGCGGCACCACGCTGGCGGCCCGGGGCTGGACCGAGGACGGCGGTGACCTGTGGGAGGTGCTCGACCGGCTCGAGTCGGACGGCTGTCCCCGCTACGTCGTCACCGACGTGACCAAGGACGGCATGCTCCAGGGCCCCAACCTCGACCTCTACCGCCGGATCCTGGCCCGCACCGGCAGGCCGGTCGTGGCCAGCGGCGGCGTCTCCTCCCTGGATGACCTGCGCGCACTCGCCACACTCGTCCCCGACGGACTCGAAGGGGCCATCGTGGGCAAGGCTCTCTACGCTCACGCGTTCACACTGGAAGACGCGCTTGCCGCAGTACGCGTGTAGCGCTTGCCGGGAGGGGGCGAGATGAGCGTTGGCATCTTCGGCATGGAAAGCACCGGATCGCGGGTGTTCTCCGGCGGCATCTGGGAGGAGAGGTACGGCTACGCCCGCGCAGTCGTCGCGGGTGATCGGGTGATCGTGTCCGGCTGCACGGCCACGGTCGGCGGAGAGGTGCGCCATCTGGGCGACGCCTACAGGCAGAGCCTGACCGCGATCGACATCGCGCTGGAGGCCGTCACGACAGGCGGCCTGACCTGCGAGGACGTGGTCATGGTCCGTTACTATGTGGTGGAGCAGCGCCACTTCGACCTCGTGGGCCAGGCCATCGGCGAGGTCTTCGGAAAGGTGCGCCCCGCCTGCACTGGAGTGAGGGTGGCCGGACTGGTCGACCCTCGGATGCTGGTCGAGATCGAAATCGAGGCTGTTCGAGCATGACCGTAGCCGTAAGAGTCATCCCCTGTCTCGACGTGGACGCCGGGCGCGTGGTAAAGGGCGTCAACTTCGAGAACCTGCGCGACGCCGGCGACCCCGTCGAGCTCGCCAGGCGCTACGACGAGGAGGGCGCCGACGAGCTCACCTTCCTCGACATCACCGCGTCGTCCGGCGAGCGGGAGACCATGCTCGACGTCGTGCGCCGGACGGCCGAGCAGGTGTTCATCCCGCTGACCGTCGGCGGCGGCGTCCGCGCGGTCGAGGACGTCGACCGGCTGCTGCGCGCCGGGGCCGACAAGGTGGCGCTCAACACGGCCGCCATCGCCCGGCCCGAGCTGCTTACCGAGGCGTCCCGGCGGTTCGGCGCCCAGTGCATCGTGCTGTCCGTGGACGCCCGGCGCGCCCCGGGCACCGCCAGCGGGTTCGAGGTGACCACGCACGGCGGGCGGCGCGGCACCGGCATCGACGCGGTGGAGTGGGCGGCGCGCGGCGAGGAGCTGGGCGTGGGCGAGATCCTGCTCAACTCGATGGACGGTGACGGCACGCTCGACGGCTACGACCTGGAGATGCTGCGCGCGGTGCGTGCCGCGGTGCGGGTCCCGGTGATCGCCAGCGGCGGCGCCGGCCGCCTGGAGGACTTCCCTCCGGCGGTGGCGGCGGGCGCCGACGCGGTGCTGGCGGCCTCGGTGTTCCACTTCGGCACGCTCAAGATCTCCGAGGTCAAGGAGACGCTCCGCCTGGCGGGCCACTCGGTCCGCTGACCGCCCCCCCGATGGGTGGGCGCCGTCCACCCATCGGCCAGGCGGCGCGCCGGGCGTGCCCCTCAGAACACCCGCATGTGGTGGAACAGCTCGTAGGCGACGTCCTTGGCCGCGAACGCCGCCGCCTCGGAGCGCTTGACCGCCAGGTACGCGCTGCGCCGAAGCGGCCCCAGCGCCTCCATGAGCACCTCGTCCGCCTCCAGCGCGTCCAGCGCCTCCTCCAGCGACGAGGGCAGGCGCGTGTACTGGCCGGGCCGCGTGTCCGGGTCCACGTCCACGGCAGGTCCGGGGTCCAGCTTGCGGCGGATGCCGTCCAGGCCCGCGTGGATGACGGCCCCGAGCGCCAGGTACGGGTTGGCGGCGGAGTCCGACGGCTTGAGCTCCAGGTTCGGCTCGCCGCTCTCGCCGAGCGGGGAGCACACGCGGACCGCCGCCTCCCGGTTGTCGGGCCCGTAGACCGCGTACGCGCTCGACCACATGCGGGGCGCCAGCCGCCGGAAGCTGTTGACGCTCCCGCACGTCAGCGCCGTCAGGGCGGGCAGGTGGGCGATCAGGCCGCCGATGAACCCGTCACGCACCTCGCTCTCCTCGGCGAAGACGTTCCGCGTCTCCTTCCACAGCGACAGATGCAGATGAGCCCCGTTGCCCGCCTGGTCGGCCAGCGGCTTGGGGGCGAGCGTCGCCCACATCTGCATGCGCAGGGCGACCCCGCGCACGGTCTCGCGGTAGAGGACGTGGTTGTCGGCGGCGCGCAGCGCGGGCGCGTGGCGGATGGACAGCTCCTGCTGTCCCGGCCCCAGCTCGGGATGGTAGTGCTCGACCCGGAGCCCCTGCTGCTCCAGGGCGTGGATGAGTTTGATCGTGTAGTCGTGGGCAGTGTCGAATCCGGCGTTCGCGTAGCAGAGCGAGTCGTCGAGCGGGACCAGCCGGTCGGGGCCGCCGGCCGGGTCCGGCAGGCGGCGGCCGAGGGTGAACTCCGGCTCGAACGCGGCCACCAGCGAGTAACCTGCGGCGGCCAGCTCGGCCACGGCCTCCTTGAGGAAGGTGCGCGGGCAGGCCCCCCAGGGCGTGCCGTCGGGCAGGCACAGGTCCGACAGCATCGCCGCCGCGCCGGGGGCGTGCGGCAACGGGACATAGGTGGTGGGGTCGGGAAGAATGCGCACCTCGCCCACCGGACCCAGGTGCTCGACCTCCTGGAGCTGGTCGAGCATGTTCATCGCCATCATGGCCACCGTGTGCCCGATGCCCGTGCTGAGCCGTTCGGCCAGCCGTGACCGGGATGCCGCCTTCCCCCGGATCACGCCAGCGTGGTCGGCGTAGAGAAAACGGATCAGCTCGATGCCCTCGAGCTCAGCTCGCTCGAGGATCCGCCGCGCATTCGGATCGAGCTGATTGATCTTGGTGCCGCTCGGGCGATCTCTCATCCTGCCTGCGTAACACGATCCGGCGGCGCGGGGAAGCACCTGACGCAGACAGGACCTCGCGTCAGGTCAGAACATTGGTAAAGAAGACAGCCAGTTGGTTGGCGCCCTGGAGAATTCCATCAAACACTCCGTTGACCGCCGCCGCAGCCTGGGCCGGCTTGGTGAAAAGGTAGAACACCACGAACGCGACAGCCACGTAGGTGAGCACCTTCTTGACCTGCATGGGGGCCTCCTGCAGTCCATTCCCAGCCGTATATACCCGGATCTGGGCGATCACTGGCATCTTCTGTGAAGATGTTCATGATCATAACCGGGGGGCTTCTTTCCTCTGCCATGGTACGGGTTAGAACTCAGGCGTGAGCCCCTACCGCGCCGGTATTTCTGCGATAGGGGAGACGGATCACCAGATAGATCGGCAGCGCGATCGGCGACAGCAAGATCGTGAAGATCAGCGTCGGGGCCATGACCAGCGGATGGATGCTCCTCTCGCGGCTGTCGAGGTACATCCACCGCCCGAGGAAGAGGTCCCAGGCGATGATCTGCGCCCACAGTGCGGTCAGGGCCTCCGGCCTGGTCACCAGCTCCTGCAGCCCCTCCAGCGAGGGCCGGGTCACCACCGGCCAGAACTCGCCGAACAGGGGTACGAGCAGGACCAGTTCGACGGCCACCGCGGGCAGCACGATAAGGGGTGAGCCGGCGATCAGGCGGGTGAGCCGCCAGGTGGGCGCCAGGATCATCAGCGCCCAGAACGGCGCGGCCACGTAGAAGCTCAGGTCGAACAGGAACGAGGTCATGGGGCGGCCTCTCTCTTGGGGCGGAGCGCGAGCGCGGCCGCGCCGAGTGCGGTGACGACCAGGACGCCCAGCACGGCCAGGGTCGCGGCGTCGGGACGGATCAGCGGCTGGCCGCGCAGGGCCTGCCACAGGATGAGGAGGAACAGGCCGCCGTAGGCGAGGCCGGCGACGACCACCAGGCGCAGCCGCACCTCTTCGCGGCGCAGGACGGCGAAACGCGCGGACAGGGCCGCGAGCAGCAGCGCGAACAGGGGGAGCAGCTGCAGGGCGTGCATGCCCACGAAGTGCGGAACGCGCAGGTCGCCGCCGATGGTGCTCCAGCCGACCACGGGCAGTCCCGGACCGCCGTCGGCCACGCCCACGCTGTGGGCGCCGGCGAAGTCCTCGGCCCACGTCTGCCCGGGCACGCCGGTCACCATCAGGCCGCCGGAGGCCAGGCCGAGCGTGGAGACGACCAGGCCGAGCCGGACCGTCCAGGTGCTCACGCGGTCTGTCTGGCGTCCGCTGATCAAGAAGGCCGCGGCGACCAGGTTGGCCAGCATGAGCAGGCCGATCGTGACGCCCATGGCGATCCAGATCGACCGGTCGAGCGGGGTCGCCTCGTTGAAGTGGCTGTGCCGGCCGCGGGCCGCCTGGAAGGCGATGAGCGCGACCTCACCCAGCCCGGCCACGACCAGGGTGGTGCCCGCCCACCAGCTCACCCGCCCGGCCCGGTGGCGCAGCGAGAGCAGCCAGGCCCACGTGAACGCGTACAGGGTGAACGAGATCGTGAACTTCAGGGGTTTGATCCAGATCGGGAGGCCGTCGAGCGTGCGGCCGTCCACGAAGACGAGGACGAGGAAGACCAGGCTCAGCGCGGCCATGGCGGCGGTGAAGAGCAGGAGTGGGCGGTGCCATCGCAGCATGGGGGCCTCCTGAGCGGATAGTGGATAGCACTACTTCTCACTATCTATAGCTAAGCTATCCATATCCGGCAAGAGGGGGTTGTGAAAGCGTGCGCATGGCGGAGCTGAGCGAGTCGACCGGTATCCCGGTCCCGACGATCAAGTACTACATACGGGAGGGCCTCGTGGCGCCCGGCCAGCCGACCGGCCGCAACCAGGCCGACTACACCGAGGAGCACGTGCGCAGGCTCAAGCTCGTACGCGCCCTCGTCGAGTACGGCGGGCTGTCCATCGCGGTCCTCCGCGACTTGATCGCGCGAATCGACAATCCGGACCTCGAGGCGTTCGACCTGCTCGGCGCGGCGCAGAAGACCGTGACCCAGGCCAAGGAGCCGCGGCCCGGGCCGTACAAGGACAGGGCGGAGCGCCGCCTGCACGAGCTGCTCACCGAGCGGGGCTGGCGGATCAGGACCGGCGACCCCGCCTACCGTACGGCCGTCGGCGTGCTGGCGACCCTCGACGAGGTCGGCCGCCAGGACATGCTCGACGTGCTGGGCTCCTACGCCGAGGCCGCCGAGCAGATCGCCGAGATCGACGTCAGCCTCGTCGGCGACGTGACCGACCGCGAGCACGCGGTGGAGATCGTGATCATCGGAACCTCGGTGGGCGACACGCTGATCGCCTCGCTGCGCCGGCTGGCCCAGGCCTCCGTCGGGGAGCGGCTGTACACCTAGAGCCGGGGGAGCGGCTATACGCCTAGAGAGGCGTCGCGGAGCCGGTCGGCGGCCTCGGGGTCGCCGGTCAGCTCGACCCGGGCGTGGCGCTGGCGCCCGAAGCAGAACATCAGCAGCTCGCCGGCCCGCCCCGTCACCTCGACCTTGGCGCCGCCGCGGGGGCCGCCGAGCGCCACGCCGCCGCCGAGCCGGTGCAGCACCACGCCCACCGGCGCCTTGCGCAGCATCAGCCGGGCGCCCGAGGCGACCCGCTTCCAGATGAGCCGCTCGAGGTCGTCGGAGAGCTCGCGCGGCTCCCACTCCGGCTGGGCGCGCCGGACGTCCTCGTGGTGGACGAAGAACTCCAGCGTGTTGACGGCCTCGTCGAGGGAGGGCAGCAGCCCGTAGACGCCGCCCGGCTTGCGCACCATGCCGACCAGCTCGGGATAGGGGTGCCTGGCCTTGAGACCGTTCTGCACGGAGGCGGTGTAGCCGGCCAGGGGCTTGATCGCGATGCCGCCCATCGCGTCGGGCCGGCGCTCGCGCAGCACCAGGTGGGCGGCCAGGTCGTACGTGCTCCAGTCCGTGCAGAGCGTCGGCGCGTCGGGGCCGAGGCGGTCGAACAGGTCGCACAGCGCGGTGCGTTCGTCGCGAGCGTGTGTCACATGGGCAACCCTACCCGCGGGAATAACGTACGGATCTGGCGTGATAGGGACTTAGGCAGATATGGCAGATTGAAGGGATCATTTCCGCGTGGCGACGAAGGTCACCTCGGCCGTGATGCGTCAAGGACTCCGTGTCCTTGGGGTGGCCATTCGTACGGAGAAGGCGTTGTTCGCGCTGGCGGTCCTGGCCAGCGCGGTCTACGGGGGCATGACCGTGGGCTCCGCGTGGGCGCTCGGCTGGGCGACGCAGCACGTGGTGCTGCCCACGTTCGCCCAGGGCAACGTCGCCTCGGGAGCGCTGTGGACGGGAACGCTGCTGATCCTCGGCGCGGCGCTGCTCAAGTCGTTCGGCGTGGCCGGGCGGCGCATCCTCGCCGGGGTCATCCAGTACCGCATGCAGGCCAGGTCGCGCAGGGACGTGACCAAGCAGTACCTGCGGCTGCCGCTGTCCTGGCACCATCAGCACCCGACCGGCCAGCTGCTCTCGAACGCCAGCGCCGACGCCGAGGCCGCCTGGGCGCCGCTCGCGCCGCTGCCGATGGCCGTGGGCGTGATCGTCATGCTGTTCACCGCGGCGATCGCGATGGTGTTCACCGACCTCATGCTCGCGCTGGTGGGCTTCCTGATTTTTCCGGCTATCGCCGTACTTAACCTGATTTATCAGCGCAAGCTCAGCCCGCTCGCCACCCGCGCCCAGCAGCTGCGCGCCGAGGTGAGCGAGATCGCGCACGAGAGCTTCGACGGCGCGCTCGTCGTCAAGACGCTCGGCAGGGAGGAGCTGGAGACCGACCGGTTCCGGCGGCGCGCCCACGAGCTGCGCGACGCCAACATCGCCGTCGGGCGCGTGCGCGGGCTGTTCGACCCGATGCTGGAGGCGCTGCCCACGATCGGGGTGCTCGCGGTGCTCGCCGTCGGCGCGCTGCGGCTGTCGGGCGGCTCCATCGACTCCGGCGACCTGGTGCAGGTGGCGTACCTGTTCACGCTGCTGGCCTTCCCGATCAGGGCGCTCGGCTGGGTGCTGGCCGAGCTGCCGCGCAGCGTCGTCGGCTGGCAGCGGGTGCAGGCCGTGCTGGATGCGACCGGCTCCATGGAGTACGGGCAGGCGGTCACGACCTCGTCCGCCCCGGCGGCGCTGGAGGTCCGCGACGTCTCGTACGCCTACGGCGAGGCCGAGGTGCTGCACGACGTGAGCTTCGACGTGCCCGCAGGCCGTACCGTCGCGCTGGTGGGGCCCACCGGCTCGGGCAAGTCCACGCTCGTGCAGCTGCTGGTCAGGCTCGTGGACCCCGACGCGGGCCGCGTGCTGCTCGACGGCGTGGACCTGCGCGAGCTGGCCTACGGCGGCATCGCCGAGTCGGTGGCGCTGGTGCCGCAGCAGACGTTCCTGTTCGACGACAGCGTGCGCGGCAACATCGCGCTCGGGCTGGAGACCGGCGACGAGGACGTGTGGGCCGCCCTGCGGCTGGCCCAGGCCGACGGGTTCGTCGCCAGGCTCGCCGACGGGCTCGACACCCGGGTCGGCGAGCGCGGCGCATCGCTCTCCGGCGGCCAGCGCCAGCGCATCGCGCTGGCCCGCGCCGTCGTGCGCCGGCCGCGCCTGCTCATCCTCGACGACGCCACCTCCAGCGTGGACCCGCAGGTCGAGGCCAAGATCCTCTACGGGCTGCGGGACGCCGCCGAGGCGTCGACCGTCGTGGTCGTCGCCTACCGGATGGCCACGATCGCCCTGGCCGACGAGGTCGTCTACCTGGACCACGGCCGCGTCGTGGACCGAGGGACACACGAGGAGCTGCTCAAGCGCTGCGCCGGCTACCGCAACCTGGTGACCGCGTACGAGCGCGAGGAGGCGGAGCGCGCCGCCATGGACGTGACGGTCGAAGGAGAAGAGGTCAGCGCATGACGGCGCAGAGCATTCAGGGCAATTCCGAACGTTCCGCGCTGGAGACGATCCGTCAGGGGCTCTCGCTCACCCCCGAGTTCCGCAAAGGGCTGGCGGGGACGCTGGCGCTGGCCGTCGTCGCGACCACCGGCAAGATCATCGTGCCGATCGCGGTCCAGCAGACGATCGACACGGGCCTCAAGGGCGGCGCTCCGGACATTCCCTACATCACCGGGGCCGTCCTGGTGTGCGCGGTGGCCGTGCTGCTCACGGCGGTCGCCGCGTACATCATGAACGTCCGCCTCTACAAGGCGACGGAGTCGTCCCTCGCGACCCTGCGCGTGCGCGGCTTCCGCCACGTGCACGACCTGTCCGTGCTCACCCAGAACACCGAGCGGCGCGGCGCGCTGGTCTCGCGCGTCACCAACGACATCGACCAGATCAGCAACTTCATGCAGTGGGGCGGGCTGATGATCATCGTGGCGTTCGGCCAGCTGCTCGTGGCCACCGTCCTGATGTTCGTCTACTCCTGGCAGCTCACGCTGCTCGTCTGGGCCTGTTTCGTCCCGCTCATGATCGCCCTGCCGCGCTTCCAGAGGCTGCTGTCGCGGGCGTACACGGTCGTGCGGGAGCGCACCGGCGACATGCTCGCGGCCGTCAGCGAGTCCGTCGTCGGTGCCGCCGTCATCAGGGCGTACGCCTCCGAGCGCCGCACCGCCGAGCGCATCGACAACGCCGTGAACGCCAACAGGAGCGCCCAGGTCAGGGCGCAGACCATCGTCGGCTTCGTCTTCCCGCTGACGGAGATCGTGGCCGCCGTCGCCATCGCCGGGATCGTGCTGCTCGGCGTCCGGCTCGGCCTGTCGGGGGACATCACCCAGGGGCAGCTGGTGGCGTTCCTGTTCCTGGTCACCCTCTTCGTCTCGCCGCTGCAGACCGCCACCGAGGTGCTGAACGAGGCGCAGAACGCGGTCGCCGGCTGGCGCCGCATCCTCGGCGTCCTCGACACCCCGCCCGACGTGGCCGACCCCGGCGACAAGGGCGTGGAGCTGCCCCGCGGTCCCATCTCGGTCGCCTTCGAGGACGTGCACTTCTCCTATCCGGGCGGCGCCCCCGTGCTGCGCGAGGTCACGCTGGAGATCCCGCCGCGCTCCCGGATCGCCGTGGTGGGGGAGACGGGGTCGGGCAAGACCACGTTCGCCAAGCTCCTGACCCGCCTCATGGACCCGGCATCGGGACGGGTCACGGTGGACGGCAGCGACCTGCGCGACGTGCGCTTCTCCTCCCTGCGCGAGCGGATCGTCATGGTGCCGCAGGACGGCTTCCTGTTCGACGGGACGCTGGAGGAGAACATCCGCTACGGCAAGCCGTCGGCCACCACCGAGGAGATCGAGCTCGCGATGACCGAGCTGGGCCTGGCCGACTGGCTGGAGGGCCTGCCTGCGGGCCTGGACACACCCGTGGGCCAGCGCGGCGAGTCGCTCTCGGCCGGAGAGCGGCAGCTCGTCGCGCTGGCGCGCGCCTATCTCGCCGACCCCGACCTGCTCCTGCTGGACGAGGCCACCTCGGCGGTGGACCCGGCGACGGAGGTGCGGCTCGCGCGGGCGCTGGAGGGGGTCACGCGGGGCCGTACGGCCATCTCGATCGCGCACCGCCTGTCGACCGCCGAGAACGCCGACGAGGTCCTGGTCTTCGACGCCGGCCGTCTGGTGCAGCGCGGGCCGCACGCCGAGCTGGTCAAGGAGCCGGGAGTGTACGCCGACCTGCACGCCTCCTGGGTCTCGGCCGCCCACTCCTGATCAGCGCTCCACGGCGGTGCAGAGGGCGGCGAACGTCACGGTCGTGCCCCCTGGCCCGGACACGATCGTGATGTGCTCGCACAGCATGCGCGTCAACCACAACCCCCGCCCGCGGAACTCGAACCCCGCGGGCGGCCGCGTGTCGCCCATCCACCCCGCGGGCAGTCCCGGCCCCTCGTCGGTCACCTCGCACCACAACCGCCCGCCGTGCGACCACAGCCGCAGCCGCCCGTACCCTCCGCCGTGGACCACGGCGTTGGTGGTGATCTCGTTGACCGCGAGCACGAAGTCCTCCAGGCGCCGTCCGCTCAGCCCTTCGTAGGCGGCGTGCTCGGCGACCGCCTTGCGAAGGAGCGTGATGCGCCCGCGCGCGAAACTCGCGCACAGCACCTGTCTACGCATCGCCCACCCGGCGAACGGTGATGAACTCGTCCGCCCTGATCAGCCTGAGCACCCTGGCCATGGAGTCGCCGCAGACGACCACGGTGGACCCACGGGGCCGCGCCATGGCCGTGAGAGTCAGCAGCTGCGCCGAGCCGGCGTCGATGAACGAGAGATCGGAGGCGTCGATCACGACCTCCCCGGGCTCCTTCTCCAGCCGCCCCAGCAACGACGCGAACGCCTGCCTGTTGGTCAGGTCGACGTCACCCCAGACCCGCAGCCCGCGCGGCTCGTTGGCGAAGCGGAGCAGCGCCTGCTCGGGCGCGACCGGGTGCACGGACATGGCCCGCTCGATGGCCTCGCGGGCGAACAGGGTGCGGTCGTACTGGCAGACGGCCGCCAGCCACCGCTCGCCGAACAGCTCGTTGGCCGCCGCCTCGAACGCCGCCTGCCCGCCCGCGTCACATGCTCCCCAGGACGCGTCGACCAGGGCGTACACGCCGTGCTGGCCGTGCTTGCGCGCCCTGTCCTTGGCGTCGGTCAGCTTCCTGAGCACCCGGTCGGGGTCGAGGCGGCCGTCGGTGAAGTGGGTCTCGGCGCAGGCCAGGATCTCGACCTGCCCGGCCGACTCGGCGTCGGCCAGCCCCGGCACGAGCGGCCCCAGCCACCCGCGCGTCCGCTCGGGGCTCTCGGCATGGGTGATGATCATCACTTTGGTACGGCGGCGCAAGCCGTTCACCGTGAACGCCCTCGTCGCCGCCATCCGCTCGCGCCGGTCCTCGAACGGCAGGCACACGTGATCCCCCAGGTCGGGATCGAGGACGGAGCCCTGCACCACGATGCGGTCCTCCCTGCACGCGTCGCGCCCGGAAACCGCCCCTTCGGAGCCGTCACGTAGCGCATTGTCTGCAAAACCTACCGTGACGGGCCGCAGATAGGTGTACCTTTTCGGCGGGCGGGAGAAGTCATGAGGAGCACGGGCGTGGATTTCCTGCGGATGACGCGACGTCAACACGGCGACCTCGTGGTGGTCAGCCTGACGGGCGAGGTGGACGTGGACAACGTGTCGCAGGTCCGGCAGTGCCTCGACGAGGCGGCCTCGGCGCCCAGGCCGCGGCTCGTGGTCGATCTGACGGGGCTGACCTTCATCGACACGACGGGCCTCGGGGTGCTGGTGCGCCTGCTGGCCACGCTGCGCGAACGCAACGGCACGATGGCCCTGGTGGCGCCGGACGGGCAGGTGCTGCGACGGCTCCGCCGTACGAACCTGGCGGCGCTGTTCCCCATCTATGACACCCTCTCCCAGGCCCTGGCCTGACACCGCGCAGTGCGCACGGTCAGCGGGGCTGCTGCACCGTCCCGCGCGGCTCAGAGCGCCCCAGCAGGGTGCGGCGATGTCCGGCGTCACGTGCACGGCGTCACGTGCACGGCGCGCAAGCGGTGCTGCCGGGTGCCGGTGACGTGCCATCCGAGCGTGCTTTCGGGGCCGAGCATTGCCACAACGCCTTGGGGGACGGCCGCCGCTCCACTCCTGCCGGATGCGCGCCGCCGTCACCAGCCGCTGCCCGCCATCAGCTCAAACCCCGGTCGGCCGTGCAGCGGGACGCCCGCCCGCGCCAATCGGGTGAGATGTGGCCGCAGGGCGGAGGGCCTGGTGGGCGGGACGGGGTGCGGTGGTGGTCGGGGCGTAGGGGGTGGGCTGGTTGAATGGAGGCATGTCCCTCGATCCCAAGGTGGCCGCGCGGTTGAAGCGCAACCCCGACGGCCTCGTCGCCGCGATCGTCCAGCAGTACGACACCGGTGAGGTGCTCATGCTGGCCTGGATGGACGACGAGGCACTGCATCGGACGCTGACCACCGGCAGGGCCACCTACTGGTCCCGCAGCCGCGCCGAGTACTGGGTGAAGGGCGGCACCTCCGGCAACGTCCAGCACGTCAAGTCCGTGGCGCTCGACTGCGACGGCGACGCCGTCCTCCTCAAGGTCGACCAGGTCGGCGGCGCGTGCCACACCGGGGACCGCACGTGCTTCGACGCCGACCAGCTCGAGATCGCGCTCGGTTAGCAGGTCCGGATGGGGTACAGAGAGCTGTGGGGCTGGGTCGGGGCGACCGCCCTGGGGTGCGTGCTCGTGCTGTTCGCCGCGGGCCGCGACTGGGTGCGGCTCCTGGAGCACGCCGGAGGCGCGGGCACGCCCACAGGCGGGGACCTCAGCCCCGTGCTGACGCCCGTGGCGCTGGCCGGGCTGGCCGGGATCGTGGCCGTGCTGGCCACCAAGGGCGCGGGGCGGCGCGTCGTCGGCGCGCTGATCGCCCTGTGCGGGGCGGGCGCGGCGGCCGGGACGTGGAGCGCGCTGAGCGGCGACACCGTGGATGTCTGGCTGCGCGAACGCAACGTGCTGCATGGCGCCGCCGGGTTGCCCTGGGAGATCGCGCCGCTCTGGCCGGCCGTCACCGCCGTCGGCGCGGCCCTGATGATCGTCGGCGGGGTTGTCGCCGTCGTACGCGGCGGCACGTGGGCGGGGATGTCGGCACGCTACGACAGGACCGCGGGCAAGGCCCGAGCCCGGACCCAGGACGACCGGGCGCTCTGGGACGCGCTCGACCGCGGCGACGACCCCACTGACCCCCGCTGACTCCCCGCCCGGGTGGATCCCGCGGGGCACTGGCGAGCCCGGATGGCCCGGCGTGCGGGGCCTCACGCGCTATGACGATTTCTTTACTCTTTTGAACCTGTGTCTGCTTGGCAAACGTTTCCTCAATAAGCTGCCGTTGCAACTCGCCACGAACACTATGAGGAGCCAAACGCATGAGCTACGGGGATCAGGGCGGTAGCGGCGGCTACGGCGGCGCGCAGCCGCCCGGCGGCGGTTACGGTCAGCAGCCTCCCGCCGGGGGCGGGGGCTATGGCCAGCAGCCTCCGAGCGGAGGCGGCGGTTACGGCCAGCAGCCGCCCAGCTACGGTGGCGGCGGCTACAGTCAGCAGCCGCCCAGCGGTGGCGGCGGGTACGGCCAGCAGCCCCCGAGCGGTGGCGGCGGGTACGGCCAGCAGCCCCCGAGCGGCGGCGGTTACGGCCAGGGCGGCTACGGCGAGCAGCCGCCCAGCTACCCGCAGGACCTCGGCTACGGCCAGCAGCCCCCGAGCTACGGCGGCTACGCGCAGCAGGGCTACGGCCAGCAGGGCTACAGCCAGTACGGCCCGCCGCCCCAGCAGGCCAGGTCGACCAACGGCATGGCGGTGGCCTCGCTCGTCCTGGGCATCGTCGGCCTCATCTTCTGCGGCCTGACCAGCATCCCGGGCGTGATCCTCGGCCACATCGCGCTCAACCGGATCAAGAAGTCCGGCGAGGAGGGCTCCGGCATGGCCGTCGGCGGTCTGGTCACCTCGTACATCACCGTCGTGCTCTGGGTCCTGGGCTGGATCATCTTCGGCGGCATGCTGCTGTCCCTCATCGGACTCAGCGCCGCCGCCACGTCGTCCTCGTACAACTAGTGACACGTCCCGTAACGGAGTCTCCTGCGTAGCCGGACCGTGACGAGCCGCTTGCGGTCCGATTACGAATTGTCCGTAAAATGGACGTTTTGCCACGTAGGAGGCCCATCCTCGCTAGGCTGCCGCGCGACTCACCACAAAGATGACGATATGAGGGGTCATTAGCATGAGTTACGGCAACCAGGGCGACGGCGGTTACGGCGGCCAGCCGCCGGGCGGCGGCTACGGGCAGCAGCCCCCGAGCGGCGGTGGTTACGGCCAGCAGCCTCCGGGCGGCGGTGGCTACGGCCAGCAGCCCCCCAGCAGTGGCGGTTACGGCCAGCAGCCGCCGAGCGGCGGTGGCGGCTATGGTCAGCAGCCGCCCAGCGGCGGTGGCTACGGTGGTGATTACGGTCAGCAGCCTCCAAGCGGGGGTGGCTATGGCCAGCAGCCGCCGAGCGGTGGCTACGGCGGCGGCTACGGTCAGCAGCCTCCGGGCGGGAACCCGCCGGACAACCATTTCGTCCCGGCGCTCCTCATCACCATCTTCTGCTGTCTGCCGCTGGGCATCGTGGCGCTGGTCAAGTCGTCGCAGGTCAACTCGAAGTGGGCGGTCGGCGATTACCAGGGCGCCATGGAGTCTTCCGAGGAGGCCAAGACCTGGTGGAAGCGCGGCCTGATCTTCGGCATCATCTGGGGCGTCCTGGTCGTCATCGCCGTCATCTTGTACTTCGTGCTGATCGCCGCGACCTTGAACGCCTCGTACTCCAGCTAAGCCGCGCGAAAGCACTGCCGGCGAAAGGCGGATACTGAAACCATGAGCATCGCAACCACCGAGCGGCGCGGCACCGCCCGCCTCAAAGGGCTGCTCGCGCCGCTCGGTGTTGCGGGCGCGACGGGCGTCGTGTTCGCGTTCGTGGGCGTGGTGGACCCCAACCAGCCCGGCCACTACCCGACCTGCCCGTTCCTCTGGCTCACCGGCCTCTACTGCCCGGGCTGCGGCACGCTGCGCACCATCCACGCGCTGGCCCACCTCGACCCCGTCACCGCACTCGGGATGAACCCTCTCGCGATGGCCACGATCCCGTTCCTGCTGTTCTGGTGGGGCAGATGGGTCGTGCGCGCCTGGCAGGGCCGGCCGAGACGCACCACGCTGGCCCATCCGGCGTGGCTGTGGGCCTTCATCGCCCTCGTCATGGTCTACTGGGTCGTCCGAAACCTGCCTTTCGGGGCGTTCCTCGCTCCCTAGGTCCCGCCTACTTCGGGGGCCTGTGGTGAGGTGACCCCACGCGGGCCGATACCATCGCAGGACAAGGCAGAGAGCGGACGCGACGCGAACTCTCCGCCGCCCCCACTGTCGACCGGAGGGACCCCAATCGCGTGAGTGAGCGGACGGAAGGGCCGAGTGTCCTCGACGACATCCTCGACGGGGTGCGCGCCGACCTGGCCGCCCGTCAGCAGGCCGTCTCCCTGGACGAGCTCAAGCGGCTGGCCGAGCGGGCTCAGGCCCCCAGGGACGCGATGGCCGCGCTCGGCGGTGACAGGATCTCGGTGATCGCCGAGGTGAAGCGGTCCAGCCCGTCCAAGGGCGCGCTCGCCGCGATCGCCGACCCCGCGGCGCTGGCGGCCGACTACGAAGAGGGCGGCGCTCACGTCATCAGCGTGCTGACCGAGCGGCGCAAGTTCGGCGGCAGCCTCGACGACCTGGCGGCGGTCCGCGCCCGGGTCGACATCCCGATCCTGCGTAAAGACTTCATCCTCACCTCCTACCAGCTCTGGGAGGCCAGGGCCCACGGCGCCGACCTGGCGCTGCTGATGGTCGTCTGCCTGGAGCAGGAGGCGCTGGTGTCGCTGATCGAGCGGGCCGAGTCGATCGGGCTCACCCCGCTGGTCGAGGTGCACACCGAGGAGGAGCTCGAGCGGGCGGTCGCGGCCGGCGCCCGGGTCATCGGGATCAACGCGCGCAATCTGAAGACTCTCGAGGTCGACCGTGAGGTCTTCACGAAGCTGGCGCCGAAGATCCCCGACAACGTGATCAAGATCGCCGAGTCGGGCGTGCGCGGCCCGCACGACCTGCTCGCCTACGCCAGGGCCGGCGCCGACGCCGTCCTGGTGGGAGAGAGCCTGGTCACCGGCAAGGATCCGCGCAAGGCGGTGGAGGCGCTGGTGACCGCCGGCGCCCATCCATCGACGCGCCCCGACCACTCAGCAGAGGGATAGCAGTGGCACACGAAGGCTCCATCCTGACCCCCGCCGACCTGGCGGGCAACGGCGCGCACGGTGACGACCCCGACGTGCACGGCAAGTTCGGCATCTTCGGCGGCCGGTTCGTGCCCGAGGCGCTCATCCCGGCGCTCGACGAGGTGGCCGCGGTCTACGAGAAGGCCAAGAACGACGCGCAGTTCATCCGCGAGTTCGACCACCTGCTGCGCACGTACGCGGGGCGGCCGACCACGCTGACCGACGTGCCGCGCTTCAGCGAGCAGGCCGGCGGCGCGCGGATCGTCCTCAAGCGCGAGGACCTCACCCACACCGGCGCCCACAAGATCAACAACGTGCTGGGCCAGGCCCTGCTGACCAAGCGGCTGGGCAAGAAGCGCGTGATCGCCGAGACCGGCGCGGGCCAGCACGGCGTGGCCACCGCCACCGCGGCCGCCCTGCTCGGCCTCGAGTGCGTGATCTACATGGGCGCGGTCGACTGCGAGCGCCAGGCGCTCAACGTCGCCAGGATGAAGCTGCTCGGCGCGAAGGTCGTGCCGGTGACCAACGGCTCCCAGACGCTGAAGGACGCCATCAACGAGGCGTTCCGCGACTGGGTGACCAACGTCGACACCACCCACTACCTGTTCGGCACGGTGGCGGGGCCCCACCCGTTCCCCGAGATCGTGCGCGACTTCGCCCGCATCATCGGCGTCGAGGCCCGCCGCCAGATGCTGGAGCTGACCGGCGGGCTGCCCGACGCGGTGTGCGCGGCGGTCGGCGGCGGCAGCAACGCCATCGGCATCTTCCACGCCTTCATCGGCGACGAGGGCGTCCAACTGCACGGCTACGAGGCCGCCGGGCGCGGCCTGGAGACCGGCGAGCACGCGCTGACGCTCACCTCCGGCTCGGTCGGCGTGCTGCACGGCTCGCGCACCTACGTGCTGCAGGACGACGAGGGCCAGACCATCGAGTCCCACTCGATCTCGGCCGGCCTCGACTACCCGGGCGTCGGCCCGGAGCACGCCTGGTTGAAGGACTCCGGCCGCGCCACCTACCACGGCGTCACCGACGACGAGGCGATGGCCGCCTTCTCGCTGCTGGCCAGGACCGAGGGCATCATCCCGGCCATCGAGTCCTCCCATGCCCTGGCGGGCGCCCTGGAGCTCGGCCGCGAGCTCGGCCCCGAGGCGACCATCCTGGTCAACCTCTCGGGGCGCGGCGACAAGGACATGGGCACGGCCATGAAGTACTTCAACCTCTAGACCGCGACGGCCTGCGCCGGGCCGCCCGCCGTGCGTCCTTCCCGGCAGGGGTAAGGGGACAGGGCAGGGCATCATGGTGAGACTCGACCTTCGGAACGGACAGACATGACGACTCTTCAGACGGTTTTCGCCAAGGCGAAGGCGGACAACCGGGCCGCGCTCGTCGGCTACCTGCCCGCGGGCTTCCCCTCCAAGGGCGGCGACGTCGCCGCCGCCGCGGCCCTGGTGGAGGCCGGCTGCGACGTCATCGAGATCGGCCTGCCCTACTCCGACCCGCTCATGGACGGGCCGACGATCCAGGACGCGGTGCACAGGTCGCTGACCAACGGCACGCGCATCGCCGACGTGCTGCGCACGGTCGAGGGCGTGGCCGCCACCGGCGCCGCCACGCTCGTCATGACGTACTGGAACCCGATCGACAAGTACGGCGCCGAGCGCTTCGCCCGCGACCTGGCCAACGCCGGCGGCGTGGGCACGATCACGCCCGACCTGACGCCGGAGGAGTCGGAGCCGTGGCGGGCCGCCTCGGCGGGCGCCGGCATCGACACGGTGTTCCTGGTGGCGCCGAGCTCCACGGAGCAGCGCATCAAGGCCGTCGTCGACTGCTGCACGGGCTTCGTGTACGCGGCCTCGCTGATGGGCGTCACCGGCGCCAGGGAGTCGGTCAACTCCGCCGCCGAGGGTCTGGTCCAGCGGACCCGCCCGCACACGGATCTGCCGGTGTGCGTGGGCCTCGGAGTCGGCACGGGAGCGCAGGCGGCCGAGGTGGCGGCCTACGCCGACGGGGTGATCGTGGGGTCGGCGTTCATCCGGCGCATCCTCGACGCGCCCGACGAGGCCGCGGGCCGGGCCTCCATCGGCCAGCTGGCCGGCGACATGGCCAAGGCCGTACGCCGGTAGGGCATGGGGGGATATTTACTGCCCGTATGACGAAATTTCGGGATTAGTGAAAGGTTCTGGCGCTTAAGTCCTTGGCGTGCGGTCCGGCACGGGTGATGATCGGGTCCCCGAGCGATGTGACGCATGACCCGAAAGGACACCTATGCGTCCCAGTCCCGTCGTCTTCGCGGCAGCCCTCGCATTGACGGCCCCCCTTCTCGCCGGGGTGACGGCCGCCCCGGCGTCCGCCGACCCGACCCCCACCCCCACCACCGCGCCCACGTACGAGCTGTCGTCCCCGGAGCCTCCTCCGACCGGCGCGCCCCCGCCCAGCCGCACCGCGCAGAACGCGCCGCCGAGGCCCGCGGACGTGGCGAACCCGATCACCGTCTCGTCGCCCGCGCTCACCGTGGAGCTGGACCCCGGCTTCCCGCGCGTCCTGCGGTACGTCGACCGGGCCGGCGGGGCCTTCCTCGGCGGCAGCACGGGCGTGCCCGCCGTCGTGCTCAACGGCCAGGCGCGGAGCGCCACCGCGACGCTGACCGGGAACGACGGCGCGACCGCGCGCTACCGGCTGGCCTTCCCCGGGCTCGACGGCGTCGCCTTGGACGCGAGCATCGGGGTCAAGGGCCGGGTGACGGCGTTCAGGATCGACTCGGTGACCGACACCGAGGCGTTCCGCATCAACACGATCGACCTGCCGGGCCACGACCTGGTGTCGGTGTCGAGCGCGCAGCCGGGCGCGGCGACCGCGTTCACCCGGCTGGACCCCGACTCCACCCGCACCGCCGACGTCTTCGCCCACGTCACGGCGGACACCGCGCCCGACGCCGGTCCGGTCGGGGCGACGTACGCGATCGTGAACACCGACCGGCTGGCCGCGGCGGTCGAGACGAACTCCACCTACGACCGCCCCTCCGGCGTCACCGACAAGGACGCGGCCAGGCTCTGGCACCAGGCCAGGAAGGACGCCGGCGGCACGGTCACGGTGGGCGTGTGGAGCGGGCAGTGGACGCACCGCGCGGACGGCTCGCCGTTCACCGAGGAGCCGCCCTGGGCCAAGGTCGTGGTCACCCCGGACGCCAACGGCGACGGGACGCTCGACTGGCAGGACGGCGCGGTGGCGTTCAGGGACATCGCGGTCAAGCCGCCCGGCGCCGAGCAGACCAGGGAGCGCGTGGTCACGCACATCCCGTTCAACTTCTCCAGCCAGGCCACGCACCCGTTCCTGCGCACGCTCGACGACGTCAAGCGCATCTCGCTGGCCACCGACGGCCTCGGCCAGCTCGCGCTGCTCAAGGGCTACCAGTCGGAGGGCCACGACTCGGCCCACCCCGACTACGGCGGCAACTACAACCGGCGCGCCGGGGGCCTGAAGGACCTCAACACGCTGCTGAAGGCCGGGAAGGGCTGGAACGCCACGTTCGGCGTGCACGTCAACGCCACCGAGTCCTACCCCGAGGCCAGGAGCTTCAGCGAGCAGCTCGTCAACAAGGAAGCCAAGGGCTGGAACTGGCTCGACCAGGCGTACCTGATCGACCAGCGCGGCGACCTGACCAGGGGCACCCTCGCCCGGCGGCTCGCGCGGCTGCGCGCGGAGACCGACAGGAACCTCGCGCTCCTGTACGTGGACGTCTTCCGGCCGTACGGCTGGGTCGCCGACCGCACGCTGGCCGAGCTGCGCAGGCAGGGCTGGCAGGTGACCACCGAGTGGTCGGACAAGCTGGAACGCGCGTCGCTGTGGTCGCACTGGGCCAACGACCTCAACTACGGCGGAGTCACCAACAAGGGGCTGAACTCGCAGATCATCCGGTTCATCCGCAACGACGAGAAAGACGTCTGGAACGCCCACCCGATCCTCGGCAACGCCCGCATCGTCGAGTTCGAGGGCTGGCAGGCGAAGAACGACTTCACCGCGTTCTACCGCAACATCTGGGAGCACAACCTGCCGGTCAAGTACCTGCAGCACTACAAGATCATGGACTGGAACGCGGACGAGATCGTCTTCACCGGCGGCGTGCGCGGCACGTACCGGAACGGGAGGCGCGAGCTGTTCGCGGGCGGGCACAAGGTGCTCGACGGGTCCACGTACCTGCTGCCGTGGCAGAACAGGTACTACCACTACAACCCGGCCGGAGGGGAGACCACCTGGGACGCCGACCGGCCGATGACCGTCTACCGGCTCACCGACCAGGGGCGCGTCAAGACGGGCACGGTCACGCCGGTCGACGGCAGGATCACGTTACGCGCGGAGGCGGGCGTGCCGTACGTGCTCTACCCCGGCAGGGCGCCCGCACAGGCCGACCCGGGCTGGGGGCAGGGCGGCGGCGTGCGTGACCCGGGCTTCAACGGTGACCGGCTCGCCGGGTGGACCGTCACCGGCCCGGTGAGCGTCCAGAAGAACGACCTGGGCCAGCGGGTGGCGCTGCTCGGCGGCGGGGTGCGGGCGCGGCTCGAGCAGCGGCTGAGGGGCCTGGAGCCGGGCCGTACGTACACCGCCTCCGCGTTCGTCGAGGTCCAGCCGGGCCGGACCCGCGAGACCACGCTGGAGGTGGCCGGACGCTCGGTGACCGTCAGCCGCTCCACGGCCAGGAACTACATCGCCTCCGACGAGAAGCACGACACCTTCTTCCAGCGGGCCAAGGTGACGTTCACGGCGCCGGGCGAGTCGGCCACGCTGCGGATCACGGCCGCCGCCGACGACGGGGACGTGCGGGTGGACGACGTGCGGCTGTTCCGGCGGGAGCCGGAGGGAGCGGTGGAGACGTTCGAGTCGGCCGAGCCCGGCTGGGGGCCGTTCGTGAAGGGCGACGCGGGCGGTTCGTTCGACGCGCGCACGCACCTGTCGGAGCGGCACGAGCCGTACACGCAGGCCGGGTGGAACGGCAAGACGGTCGACGACGTGCTGGAGGGGAACTGGTCGCTGAAGGCGCACGAGGAGCGGCAGGGGCTGATCTACCGCACGCTGCCGTGGACGGCGCGGTTCGAGGCGGGGCGCGCGTACGAGGTGTCGTTCCGCTACCAGAACGCGCAGGCGGACACCTACGCGTGGGTGACCGGCTACGACAAGGGCGGCTCCGGCGTCGAGACGCGGCGCACGCCGATCCCCGAGCGGCGCGCCACCACCACCTTCACCGAGCGCGTGACAGGCGGGTGCGGCGACGTGTGGGTCGGGCTGCGCTCGCTCAAGCCCGAGCAGGCCGGGGCGGACTTCATCCTCGACGACTTCTCCGTGACCGACCTCGGCCCGGCGCAGGAGGCCCCGGCCTGCGGGACCCTGGACGTGACGCCCGCCGCCCTTTTCGAGCAGGGGGCGGCCAACGAGGTGGTCACCACGTTCACCAACCTCGAGGACGTGGCGGCCGGCGACGTCCGGGTGGCGCTGGGCGTGCCGGACGGGTGGGCGGTCAGCGGCGACGGGACCGGCACGGTCGAGCCCGGCGGGAAGCTGGCCACCACCTGGCAGGTCACGCCGCCCGCCGACGCCGCGTACGGCGCCTACCAGCTGACCGCCACCGCGACGTACAGCGCCGGGGGAGCGGCCAAGCGGCTCACCGCCTCGGCCACCGTGCGCACGCTGCCCCCGCCGCCGACGGGGGACGCCTACGCGAGCGACCTGCAGTGGGCCGCCGCCGACAACGGCTGGGGGCCGGTCGAGCGCGACCGGTCCAACGGTGACACCGGCGCGGCCGACGGCGGGCCGATCGTCATCGGCGGGCGGACGTTCGCCAAGGGGCTCGGCACGCATGCGCCCGCCAAAGTGCGTTTCTACCTGAGGGGCGCGTGTACGGGCTTCACGGCGTTCGTCGGGGTTGACGATGTGCAGGCCACGCGGGGGTCCGTGCAGTTCAGCGTGGTGGCCGACGGTGTGGAGAAGGCGCGCAGTCCCGTGCTGAGGGCCGCCGACGCGGCGTACGAGCTGAGCGCCGACGTGTCCGGCGCCCGGTTCGTGGACCTCGTGGCCGGTGACGGCGGCGACGGCAACGGCAACGACCACGCGGATTGGGGTGAGGCCAGGTTCAGGTGCGGCTGAGATCGGCTCCTAGCCCGGCGTAGAGCTTGGAGTACCGGTTGTAGAGGCCGGTGGGCACCAGGTAGACGTTGATGACGACCTGCATCAGCGCCAGCCAGACGCCGTACTGCACGCCGCTGAGCCCCGGGACGACGTCCACCGGCAGCGTGTAGGCCATGACGACCCGCACCACTGCGTCCACCAGCAGGCCCGTGCCGTAGATGACCGTGACCACCCGCCAGATCCGGCGAAAGGCCGGCAGCCGCTCCCACAGCACGTCCCACGACTCGCGGTTGGGGCCGACCCGGCCCTCCAGCAGGAAACGGGTGAACACGAACGCCGGCGGCCGTTCGCCCCGCGCGCCGGCCAGGAACCACACGCCGGCCACCGCCATGAACCAGCCGTCCTTGGCCAGCAGGAACCGCGTGTCATGGACGAGGAGGGAGACCAGGGCGCTGGTCAGCATCATGGCCGTCATGAACATGCCCAGGCGGTCGGGCCTGCGGCGGCGTACGAGGTCGGACACGACGCTCATACCCGGGATGAGCGAGCTGATCAGCAGCGCGGTGTGGTAGCCGGTGCCTAAGGCGCGCAGCACGTAATAGAGGCCGATGGGGAGCGCGATGTCCACCGCGATGGTGAGCAGGCCCCTGAGCCGGGGGCTCATGCCCTGACGGCGCGGGCGAACAGCCCGGCCAGCTCGTCGGCGTACTCGGGCAGGTCGGCGTCCGGGTCGGCCTCCAGCAGGAACGGCAGCCCGTCGAGCGCGCGCTGGATCGCCATCGCGGTCACCCGTACGTTGAACGCGCCGAACTCGCCGGTCTCCTGCCCCCAAGCCAGCAGCCGTTCGACGTGGGAGAGCACCGACAGGTCGGTGGCCGCCGCCCGCGCCGACGAGCCGCCCTCCGGGTGGAAGTTGAGGAAGATCTCCGTGGCCACGCGCATCTCCGCGCGGTGCTCGCTGATGTACTCCACCAGCGAGCGGATGTAGGTCTCCAGCGCCGCGCCGGGCGTGCGCTGAGCGCTCACCCGCTCGCTCATGAACGCCGACAGCTTTCCGAAGATCGTGCCGACGACCTGGCCGATCAGCTCGTCCTTGCTGTCGAAGTGGTACGAGATCAGGCGCGTGCTGCTGAGCCCGGCGCGCTCGGCGATCCGCGCGAAGGACGCCTGGTGGTAGCCGAGCTCCGCGATCGTCGCGATGGTCGCGTCCACGATCTGCGCGCGCCTGGCGGAGCCCGTCACTGTTACTGGCATGAGTAAATATTAACTTGGCTGAGTAATACCGGCAAGAAGTCCGTGCTTAGTCGGTGCTTATCTGCCGCATGGTCATATGGGATCCCGGTACTGTGCCCATCCCGGCCCACGACGGCTCAACCCGGCACAGAGAAAGAGGAGATGACCTGTGGACGCGTCACTATCGTCACGCAGCGCCTTTTCAGCGATACCCTGGGTGACGACCGTCGCCCGGCTGGTCCTGGGCGGGGTGCTGATCGCGGCGGGCGCGCTCAAGATCGGCAACCCGGCCGACTCGGTCGTGGCGGTCAAGGCGTACCAGCTGCTGCCCGAGTCGATCGCCGTCACGGTGGGCTACGCCCTGCCGATCCTGGAGATCGTCGTCGGCCTGCTGCTGATCGTCGGATTGCTGACGAGGGTGGCCGCGGTGATCGGCGGGCTGCTCATGTTCGCGTTCGTGTTCGGCATCGCCTGGGCCTGGGCGCACGGCCTGCGGATCGACTGCGGCTGCTTCGGCGGTGGCGGCCAGCTGGGAGTGGGACAGGAGCCGGCATATCTGCTCGACATCCTGCGTGACTTCGGGCTCGTGCTGCTCGCCGGCTGGATCACGCGTTTCGCGCCAGGCCGCTACGCCCTCGACGGAGCGCTGGGCCTGGGGGGCGACAATCGTAATGAGGGGGAGTACGACGATGAACAAGGCTGAGCGCACCAGCGCCAAGACGGCGCGCGAGAAGATCAAGCAGCAGCAGGCGGCCGCGCGCGCCCGTGACCAGCGCAAGCGGATCGCCACTTACGTGACCGCCGGCGCGGTCGCCGTGGCGGCGGTCGGGCTCGGTTGGTGGTACGCGGCCAGCAACTCGCGCTCGGAGGAGGCGGCGGCCGCCCTCGCGCCGATCACCGTGCAGGCCGACGGGTCGGTCGTGATGGCCAAGCAGGGCGTCGCCTCGCCCGTGGTCGACATCTATGAGGACTTCCAGTGCCCGGCCTGCAAGGAGCTCGAACGGGTCAGCGGCCAGACGTTCAAGAACCTCGCCGCGGAAGGCAAGGCCAAGGTCGTCTACCACCCGATCACGATCTTCTCGCAGGAGCCCACCAAGTCCAACTCCGTGCGCGCGGGCAGCGCCGCCCGGTGCATCGCGGACGGCAAGCAGTGGATGGCCTTCCACGACCTGCTCTACCAGAACCAGCCCTCCGAGACCGAGGCGGGCTTCACGCCCGACCAGCTGAAGAACTGGGGCAAGGAGGCCGGGGTGAGCGCGCCGGGCTTCGACCAGTGCGTCACCTCGGAGAAGAACGCGGAGGCGCAGCTCTCGTTCAGCAAGAAGATCGTCGACGCGCAGAAGATCACCCATACGCCGACGGTGAAACTGAACGGCTCGGAAATCGACAATTCCGCACTCTTCAGCCCGCAAGAACTGCGTCAGGCGATTACCGAGGCCGCCAAGTAGGCTCGCTTCCGCTACCCTCACCTGACATGCCCCTTGCCTCGATTCCCAGCCCTTCTCAGGGGGTCTGGTATCTCGGAATAATCCCGATCCGGGCTTATGCGCTATGCATCGTGCTCGGCGTCATCGTCGCCGTCTGGCTGAGCGAGCGGCGCTGGCGCGCTCGCGGTGGCCAGAAGGGGACGATCGTCGACATCGCGGTCCCCGCGGTCATCTTCGGGCTGATCGGCGGCCGCCTCTACCACGTCATCACCGACTGGCAGACCTACTTCGGCAGTCGCGCGATCAAGGAGCCCATCCAGGCGCTGTTCATCTGGGAGGGCGGCCTCGGCATCTGGGGCGCGATCGCGCTCGGCGCGCTCGGTGTCTGGTGGTCCGTGCGCAAGCGCGGCATCTCCATGGGCGCCGTCGCCGACACGGTGGCGCCCGGCATCGCCTTCGCCCAGGCCATCGGCCGGTGGGGAAACTGGTTCAACCAGGAGCTGTACGGCTCGCCCACCACGCTGCCGTGGGGCCTGGAGATCGACGTCGACCACGGGGGCGAGCCGGGGGTCCTCTACCACCCGACGTTCCTGTACGAGTCGCTGTGGGACGTGGCGCTCGGCTTCGTGCTGCTGTTCGCGGGACGGCGCTTCGCACTGCACCACGGGCGGCTGTTCGCCCTCTACGTCGCGGGCTACACGCTGGGCCGCTTCTGGATCGAGGGGCTGCGCATCGACCCGGTCGGCGGGGTGGACCACGCGGTGACGTTCCTCGGGCTGCGGCTCAACCAGTGGACGTCGATCGTGCTGTTCGTGGCGGCGCTGGCGTACTTCTGGCTGAGCAGGAACCGGGACAGCGCGGAGGTCGTGCTCCCTGCCGACCAGGCCGGGGAGACGGCCGGCACGCCGGAGGCCGGCGCTTCGGAGGCCGGCGAGCGGGACGCGGACCGGTCGGAGGAGGATGGATCGGAGGACGACACGCCCGGCGGCGTGACCTCGGAGCCCGCCCCGGTGGCGGCCGCCGAGACCGAGCCCTCGCATACGCCTGAGAAGGATGCCTCCTCCGCAACGGAGAACGCGGGGACGGACGCCGCGGAGCAGGATGTCTCTGTGACGGAGGACGCGGAGACGCACGCCTCCGAGCCGGACGCCTCTGGGACGGACGTCTCTGGGACGCACGCCTCTGAGACGGACGCCTCCGAGACGGACGCCTCTGGCACGAAGGCCTCCGACTCTGACGGCGAAGTCGTGACGAAGGAGAAGAACCCTCGATGAGTGGCCGCGCGGAGATCCACCACCAGCATCGCGACGTCACCGGGGGCTGGTTGCGGCCCTCGGTGTTCGGCGCGATGGACGGCCTGGTGTCGAACTTCGCGCTCATCGCGGGTATCGCCGGCGGAACGGCCAACACGAGGGTCATCGCCCTCGGGGGCGTGGCCGGGCTCGCCGCCGGTGCGCTGTCCATGGCGGGCGGCGAGTACGTCTCGGTGGCCAGCCAGCGCGAGCTGGCCCAGGCGGAGATCGCCGTGGAACGGCGCGAGCTGGCCCGCCACCCCGACGACGAGCAGGCGGAGCTGGCGGAGACCTTCGTCGACAAGGGCGTGGCACCTGACCTGGCCGCCGAGGTGGCCAGGCAGATCTCCCGCAACCCCGACCGCGCGCTGGAGGTCCACGCCCGCAACGAGCTGGGCGTCGCCCCGGGCGAGCTGCCCTCGCCGATGGTGGCGGCGGTGTCGTCGTTCCTGTCGTTCAGCGTGGGGGCGGTCCTGCCGCTGCTGCCGTACGTGCTCGGAGCCCGGGAGCTGGTGGTGTCCGCGGTGGTGTCCTGCCTGGCGCTGTTCGCCGCGGGCGCGCTGGTGTCGGCCGTGACTGCACGCAGCTGGTGGTTCTCGGGGCTGCGGCAGCTCGCGGTGGGCGGGGTCGCGGCGGCGGTCACGTTCGGCGTCGGCAACCTCATCGGCGCGGCGGGCGTGTGATGGCCCGCAGACGAGGCGGCTCCGGGTCGCACGGCAGACCTTCGTCGAGCCCTGACGGCGCGGGACAGTCGCGAGGCACCCGCCACGCACCCGGCCCCGATGCCCCCACCGGAACACCCGGCGCCCGACCGGCCCCGGGAGCCGATGCCGGAAGCCGGCCCGGACACGGGTCGGACCCGGGGAGCTGGCCCGGACACGGGCCGGACGCGGGGAACTGGCCCGGACACGGGCCGGACGCGGGGAACTGGCCCGGACACGGGTCGGACGGTGGCAGCTGGTCCGCGCAGGGTGCGGACGGTGGGAACTGGTCCGCGCAGGGTGCGGACGGTGGGAACTGGTCCGGGCGGGATGCCGACGGTGGCACCCGGCCGGGGCGTGATCCGGACAGTGGCGCTTGGTCTGGGCGCGGTATGGACGGTGGCGCCCGGTCTGGGCGCGGTATGGACGGTGGCGCCCGGTCTGGGCGTGGGGTGGACAGCGGTGGCTGGTTAGCGCAGGGGACCGACAGCTCAGGTTGGTCCGCGCAGGGTGCCGACAGTGCCGGCTGGTCTGGGGCGGGCACGGGTAACGGTGCCGGTGGCCGGGTCTCCGGCAGCTGGCCGGCTGTCGGTGCGGACGGCGCCCGGGAGTCGGGCGGCGGTGGCTGGTCGGTGGCAGGCACTGACGACGGCGGCCGGTTGGCGGCGGGCGCTGATGACGGCGGCCGGTTGGCGGCGGGTGCTGACGACGCCGGACGCTCGGCGGGGTCCCGCGGTGGCCGGAGGGCTGCGCGCACGCGTCGCGCCCGCTCGGCAGACGATGCCACTGGCGGCGGGTGGGGCGCCGACAGCCGGGTTTCCGCTGATGGGGCGTATGGTCGTGGCTCGGCCGACGGTGTTTCGACCGCTGGGACATATGGTCGTGATCACGCCGATGGTGTTTCGGGTGCTGGGACGTATGGTCGTGGCCCGGCTGACGGTGTCTCCGGTGCCGGTACGCATGGTCGTGGCTCGGCCGATGGTGTTTCGGCTGGTAGGGGCCATGATCGAGGCTCTGCCGACGGGCCTTTGCCTGCCGGGGTTGATGGGCGTCTCTCGGCCGACGCGGCAAAGGGCGGACGTTCGGCTGCTAAGTCACGTGGTCGGCGCGCGGCCGGTCGAGTGAGTGGTGGCGATCCCGCGGATGGGGTCCATGGCTGGGAGTCGGCTGACGGGGCCGTCCCTTCGGGGTCTGGCGCCGATGGCGGGGCGTCCGCCGGTGAGGCCGATGGTGGACGGTCGGGGCAGTCGTCGCGTAAGCGGCGGCGTACTCCGCCCTCCGACTGGCAGCTCCCCCTGCTCACCGACTGGGGGCTGCGGCCGAAGCAGCAGCGGCTGCTTGTGATCGTGGTCTCGGTGGTGGCTGTGCTGGCCGCCCTGGGCGGGTTGGTGGTCGTCATCAGCTCCCTCGGCAGCTACACCCCGGAACGTCAGCCCAGCGCCGCCGTCGCCGGGCCCGACACGGCGCTGCCGCATATCTTCAGGGGCTGGAGTTCGCCCAAGCTGTTCGACGCCGTCACGGATCGGGCCAAGGACCAGCGGGCGCTGACCGAGAAGGAGGTCTTCGGCCAGAACGAGCTCGCCGTCTCCAAGAAGCTCAAGCTCAAGCTCGTCGCCAAGAAACTCGACACCGACTGCTCCGCGGCGCTGTGGGGCGGAACCCTGCTCGAGCAGGTGTCGGACGCCGGATGCACCCAGGCCGCCCGCGGTCTCTACGTCAGCTCCGACGGCCGCTACGTCGGCCAGTACACGTTGATCAACCTCAAGGACGGCAAGTCCGCCGCCGAACTGGTCGAGTCGCTGAAGACCCTCTACCGGGGCGGGTGGATGCGTCCCCTGGAATCCCCCAAGGCCGCCTTCCCCGCGGGAGGCTACTCCGAAGGTGGCGGCTACGCGCTCGGCCACTACGTCGGCCTGGTGTGGCTCGGAAGGGTCGACGGCGCCGAGCCCGGCCCCAAGGACGACTACGTCTCCCTTACGCTGGCGCTGCGCGGGGCGGAGAAGGCCGTGTACCGCCGCGTCGTCTCGATCACAGGACCATCCTCTTGACGTCAAGCCACCTGATCCCGATCCCCATGTCGCGCCAGCCCGTTCCGGCCATGGGGGTGGTCGGCTGATGTCGCGTCGTGTCGTCATCACCGCCGTGGCCGTCGTCGTGGCCGCCATCGCCGCAGGCGGCTGGCTGTGGCTGCGCCGCGACGAGCCCAGGCCCGCCAGCTTCCACGCCGAGCGCACCTCCGCCTTCTACAGCGCTATCGACACCCGCCGGCACGACGCCGCCCCGCTGACCCTGAACGAGATCTTCACCCCTGCCACCCAGGCCCTCGGCGCCATGCGCCTGGACTCCACACGGCAACTCGCCGACTGCGACGAGGCCCTGTGGGGCACCTCCGCCACGGGCTGCACGCAGGCGATCGAGGCCACGTACAAGGGGAGCACGGTGTCGGGCCAGTTCGTCATCTTCAACATGGGCGACGGGCGGGCGGCCGACGCGCTGGTGTCGGCGCTGGACAAGGACGGGTTCGTACGGCAGGACGTTGTGTTCGAGGCCGCTCGCAGCCGGGCCCAGGCGCGGGCCATGGGCCACTACGTGACCGTGAGCTGGGTCGGAGGGACGGCGTCCGACCGGGACCTGATCACTGCCCTCGTGGCGCTCGACGGGCTCGGACGGGTGGTCCAGAACCGGGTCGTGGCCGCGACCTGACCTCGGCAACGGTCCCGCGACCTGGCCTCGGCAACGGCCCGACTCCGGTGTCGACTTGGCCTTGGTGTCGGCCTGGCCTTGGTGCCGGCCTGACTTCGGTGCCGCCTGACCTTGGCAACCGCTTGGCCTTGGCAACGGCCGGACTCTCGCCGGCACTCATGACCCCGGCGGTTACCCGGCAGGCCCGTTCCGGGTGGGGAGGTCAGGTGGTCCTTGTCAGGGCGGTGACGGTCTCGGTGACGGCCCCCTGCAGGCCGGACAGGCGGTGGAGCGGGGCCTCCAGCGGGGTCAGGCCATCCGCCCACGGGGCCGCCTCCCCGATGAGAGTGCGGGCCTCGTTCTTGGTCAGGGTCGCCCCCTGGGCGCGGGCCACCGCGATGAGGGCCTCGCGCCAGGTGTTGGCCAGCTTGGCGTGTCCGTTGTCCAGGATCCTGCGCAGCACCGAGGCCGCCTCGCCGTCCGGTTGCGGCAGGCGTACGGCATCGAGGACGCCGCCGGCGGTGCTCAGCTTGTAGACGGTGGAGAGCACCTCCGGCAGGGACGGAAGGCCGGAGCCCACCACGCGTACGTGGGAGGCGCGGGTCGCCAGGAGAAGACGCGGAAGGGCGGCATCGAGGCCGGGCGGCAGGGCCACGGCCACGCGCTCAAGGGCGGCGGCGTACGGCTTGGCGAGCCAGGTCGAGAGCCGTGCCCGCGGCGTGGTGAGCTCCTTGGGCCAGTCGCCGACCAGCAGTTCGGGGTCGAAGCCCTGAAGGGCCTCCACCGGCGCTGAGAGCGTGATCTGGGAGCTTTCGACCGCTTGGGGGCCCTGTGTATAGATGGCGGTGGTTTGGCGGCTCAGGCGGGACGTCACGGCCGGGCGGGTCTTGGTGGTGGGGCGGAGGATGTACAGGTCCGCGGCGGAACCGATGGCCTCTGCCCCGAAGTATCGGTTGAAGTCGGGATACATGGCCTCGTAGGCGAGGTTGAGGTCGGCCAGGGCCTGCTGAACCTTGAACGCCAGCATCGGGGTGCGTTCGCTGGCGCCGTACGCGAGCAGGATGCGGCCGTCGTCCTTGACGGCCTCGGCGGCGCGCGCCACGAACAGGCCCGTCCCCTCCGGCGTGTACGGCGGGTCGGTGAGCGCCAGGTCGTGCTCCCGGGCGGAGGCGGGCAGGCCCAGGCGCAGGTCGGCCCAGCGGGTGCGGACGCCGAGCCGCTGGTCGTCGATGTACGCCAGGATGCGCTCGTCGATGTCGACCACCGTGACGTCGGTCTCGGGGTGGATGAGTTTGACGGCCAGCGAGGTCAGGTCGTGGTCGCCCACGCACAGCAGGCGCGTGCCGGGCAGCCAGAACCTCGCGCCCAGCAGCAGCGCCCGCCGCAGCACCGTCTCCGGCGTGGCCGAGACGTGGTCGAGCACGTGGCGGGCGCGCGGGGCCCCGGCGACGAGGCCCTTGAGCCGGTCCAGCTCGTGCGTGTAGTGGGGGAGCAGGTGGGCCACCGGGTCCTCCGGCGGCGGGGCCAGGGCGATGAGGTCCTGGTAGTCGGGGACGTGGGTCAGCGGGATCCGGAAGGTGTCGTCCCTCCGCTCCAGACGGAGCTCGCGCAGCAGGGCCTCGATGGTACGCCTGGATGTGGCGGTCTCCCTGACCAGGTCGGCCAGCGTCCACCACCGGGCGTCGCACAGGAGGGTCAGGGCGTGCCTGAGCCGCCTGCTGTCCGCCCCGGCCTCGCTGAGCAGGCGCTCCACGCCGTCACGCTCCATGAGGGCAACCCTATCGGGGGTTATCCGACCGCTGATCCGGCCGCCCGCCGACCGCTGGTCCGCCCGCCCGCCGTCCGCCGCCCGCCGCCCGCTGGTCCGCCCGCCCGCCGAGCACGTCGCGCCGATCGCCGCCGATCGCCGTCGTACGACGCCTCGCCGACCCCCGTGCTGTGCCTTCAGCGACTCCTGTGAGTAGCGGTGCCGGCGAGCCCGAAGAGGCTGAGTGGGTTCCAAACCGAGGGGGTCCGCGGGGCAGGTGGGGCGGCGCGGGGCCGGGAGTCGCTCCCCATGCCGAAAACCCGCGTGGCCAGCGGGAATTTTGGCGGGCCCGTCCGCGCTTTGGGATAGAGAGTTCGGATGCTGGGATGGGGCCGAATGTTCGCAATGCGGACGTGCTGGGCACCATTCCGGCAGCGTGCGGTAATCTCTACCCACGATATGCAGCAGGGCCAACGTCGTCCCCGCCTGTAGAGCAGTTCACGACAGACGATGACGACGGGAGGGATTAAATGCCTGCTGCCCACCTCGGGTTCCCCGAGCCCCAGGGCCTGTACCACCCCGCCAACGAGCATGATGCCTGCGGTGTCGCCATGGTTGCCGACGTCGCCGGGCGCCGGGGGCACGGGATCGTGGTCAAGGCGCTGACGGCTCTCTGCAATCTCGATCATCGGGGGGCCAAGGGTAGCGAGCCGGACACCGGCGACGGAGCCGGGATCCTGACGCAGATTCCCGATGGGTTCTACCGCGCGAGCGTGCCGTTCGCGCTTCCCGCTGCCGGCGCGTACGCCACCGGCATCGGCTTCCTGCCGGTCGACGAGCAGGCCAGGAGCGTGGCCACCGGCCTGATCGAGGAGATCGCCGCCGAGGAGGGCCTCACCGTGCTCGGCTGGCGTGAGCTGCCGGTCGACCGCGAGCTGCCCGGGCCGAGCGCCAGGGCCGTCATGCCGCACTTCGCCCAGCTGTTCGTCTCCGACCCGGAGGGCCGGGAGGGGCTGGAGCTCGACAGGCTCGCGTACTGCCTGCGCAAGCGCGCCGAGCACGAGGCCCACGTGTACTTCCCCTCGCTGTCCGCCAGGACGATCGTCTACAAGGGCATGCTCACGCCCGACCAGGTCGAGCCGTTCTTCCCCGACCTGAGCGACGAGCGTTACGAGACGGCGATCGCGCTGGTCCACTCGCGCTTCTCCACCAACACGTTCCCGAGCTGGCCGCTGGCCCACCCCTACCGCTACATCGCCCACAACGGCGAGATCAACACGGTCAAGGGCAACCGCAACTGGATGCGGGCCCGCGAGGCGATGCTGGAGTCCGCCCACATCCCGGGCGAAATTTCACGACTTTTCCCCATCTGTGACCCAGACGGCAGCGACACCGCCAGCTTCGACGAGGTCCTCGAGCTGCTGCACATCGGCGGCCGCAGCCTCCCCCACGCCGTGCTGATGATGATCCCGGAGGCGTGGGAGAACCACACCGAGATGGACCCCGCGCGCCGGGCCTTCTACGAGTTCCACTCCTCGATGATGGAGGCGTGGGACGGCCCCGCGTCGATCACGTTCACCGACGGCACGCTGGCCGGCGCCGTGCTCGACCGCAACGGCCTGCGCCCGGGCCGCTTCTGGGTGACCGCCGACGGCCTGGTCGTGCTGGCCTCCGAGGCCGGCGTGCTGGACTTCAGGCCGGAGGACGTGGTCAGGAAGGGCCGCCTCCAGCCGGGCCGCATGTTCCTCATCGACACCGCCCGCGGCAAGATCATCGAGGACGACGAGATCAAGGCCGAGCTCGCCGCCGAGCTGCCGTACTCCGACTGGCTGCACGCGGGGCTCGTCCGCTTCGAGGAGCTGCCCGAGCGGCAGCGGGAGATCCCCACGCACGAGGCGCTGATCAAGCGGCAGCAGACCTTCGGCTACACCGAGGAAGAGCTGCGCATCATCCTCTCGCCGATGGCCAAGGCCGGCCAGGAGCCGATCGGCTCCATGGGCACCGACACGCCCGTCGCCGTGCTGAGCGAGAAGCCGCGCCTGCTGTTCGACTACTTCACGCAGCTGTTCGCGCAGGTCACCAACCCGCCGCTGGACGCCATCCGGGAAGAGCTGGTCACCTCGCTGGCCAGCACCATCGGCCCCGAGGGCAACCTGCTCGACCCGGGCCCCTCGTCGTGCCGCCAGCTCGTGCTGCCGTACCCGGTGATCGACAACGACGAGCTCGCCAAGATCATCCACATCAACGACGAGCACGACCTGCCGGGCTTCCACCCGTACGTCATCAGCGGCCTGTACGAGGTCGCCGGCGGCGGCGAGGCGCTGCTGCGCCGCCTGGAGGAGATCAGGGCCGAGGCGTCCCAGGCGATCGCGAACGGCGCCCGGATCATCGTGCTGAGCGACCGCGGCTCGTCCGACACGCTGGCGCCGATCCCGTCGCTGCTGCTGACCGGTGCGGTGCACCACCACCTGATCCAGGAGAAGACCCGCACCAAGATCGGCCTGGTGATCGAGACCGGCGAGGCCCGCGAGTGCCACCACATGGCGCTGCTCATCGGCTACGGCGCCGGCGCGATCAACCCGTACCTCGCGATCGAGACCATCGAGGACCTGGTCGACACCGGCGTGCTCCAGATGGACAAGCGCAAGGCCGTGCGCAACCTGATCAAGGCGTACGGCAAGGGCGTCATCAAGGTCATGTCCAAGATGGGCGTGTCCACGGTGGCCTCCTACACCGGCGCGCAGATCTTCGAGGCGCTCGGCCTGAGCCAGGAGGTCATCGACTCCTGCTTCGCCGGCACCACCTCGCGCCTGGGCGGCGTCGGGTTCGACGTCCTGGCCAAGGAGGTCGAGCAGCGGCACCGCCACGCGTACCCGCGGGTGGAGAACGCCCACCGCAGGCTCCAGGTCGGCGGCGAGTACCAGTGGCGGCGCGAGGGCGAGCCGCACCTGTTCAACCCCGAGACCGTCTTCAAGCTGCAGCACGCCACGAGGACCCGCCGCTACGAGATCTTCAAGGAGTACACGAACCTCGTCGACTCCCAGTCGGAGCGGCTGATGACCCTGCGCGGCCTGTTCAAGCTGCGCAAGGGCAACCCGATCCCGATCGAGGAGGTCGAGCCGGTCTCCGAGATCGTCAAGCGGTTCTCCACGGGCGCGATGTCGTACGGCTCCATCTCGATGGAAGCGCACGAGACGCTCGCCATCGCGATGAACCAGCTCGGCGGCAAGTCCAACACCGGCGAGGGCGGCGAGGACCCCGAGCGGCTCTACGACGCCGCGCGCAGGTCCGCGATCAAGCAGGTCGCCTCCGGCCGGTTCGGCGTCACCAGCGAATACCTGGTGAACGCGGCCGACCTGCAGATCAAGATGGCCCAGGGCGCCAAGCCCGGCGAGGGCGGCCAGCTGCCCGGCCACAAGGTCTACCCGTGGATCGCCAAGACCAGGCACTCCACGCCGGGCGTCGGCCTCATCTCGCCGCCGCCGCACCACGACATCTACTCGATCGAGGACCTGGCCCAGCTCATCCACGACCTGAAGAACTCCAACCCGGAGGCCAGGGTCCACGTGAAGCTGGTCGCCGAGGTCGGCGTCGGCACGGTCGCCGCGGGCGTGTCGAAGGCGCACGCCGACGTGGTGCTCATCTCCGGGCACGACGGCGGCACCGGCGCCTCGCCCCTGACGAGCCTCAAGCACGCGGGCGCGCCGTGGGAGCTCGGCCTGGCCGAGACCCAGCAGACGCTCCTGCTGAACGGCCTGCGCGACCGCATCGTCGTCCAGGTCGACGGCCAGCTCAAGACCGGCCGCGACGTCGTCATCGCCGCGCTGCTCGGCGCCGAGGAGTACGGCTTCGCCACCGCGCCCCTCGTCGTCAGCGGCTGCGTCATGATGCGGGTCTGCCACCTCGACACCTGCCCCGTGGGCGTCGCCACGCAGAACCCCGAGCTGCGCAAGCGCTTCAGCGGCAAGCCGGAGTTCGTGGTCAACTTCTTCGAGTTCATCGCCGAGGAGATCCGCGAATACCTGGCCGAGCTGGGCTTCCGCTCGCTCGACGAGGCGATCGGCCACGTCGAGATGCTCGACATGTCGGCGGCCGAGGGGCACTGGAAGGCCGACGGGCTCGACCTGTCGCCCATCCTGCACCAGCCCGAGCTGCCCGCCGGCACGCCGCTGCGCCGCGTCGTCGAGCAGGACCACGGGCTGCAGCACGCGCTCGACAACACGCTGATCCAGCTCGCCGAGGGCGCGCTCGAGGAGGGCACCCCGGTCACGCTGGAGCTGCCCATCCGCAACGTCAACCGCACGGTCGGCACCATGCTCGGCTACCAGGTGACCAAGCGGTACGGCGGCAAGGGCCTGCCCGACAACACGATCGACATCTCGTTCACCGGCTCCGCGGGCAACTCGTTCGGCGCGTTCCTGCCGCGCGGGGTCACGCTGAGGCTGACCGGCGACGCCAACGACTACATCGGCAAGGGCCTGTCCGGCGGGCGGATCACCGTCCGGCCGCACGAGGAGGCCCCGCTCGACGGCCACATCATCTCCGGCAACGTCGCCCTGTACGGCGCCACGTCCGGCGAGGTGTTCATCCGCGGCGTCGTCGGCGAGCGGTTCTGCGTCCGCAACTCCGGCGCCACGGCGATCGTCGAGGGCGTGGGCGACCACGGCTGCGAGTACATGACCGGCGGCCGGGCCGTCGTGCTCGGCCCGACCGGGCGCAACTTCGCGGCCGGCATGTCGGGCGGCATCGCGTACCTGCTCGACCTGAAGCCCGAGCGGGTCAACCGCGAGATGGTGGCCATCGAGACGCTCACCGAGGAGGACGGCGAGTTCCTCAAGGAGACGGTCGAGAAGCACTTCGCGGAGACCGGCTCGCCGGTCGCCAAGGAGCTGCTGGCCGACTGGGACTCGGCGCTCGCCCGGTTCGGCAAGATCATGCCGACCGACTACAAGCGGGTGCTGGCCGCCGCCGAGGCGGCCCGCATCGAAGGCAGGGACATCGACGAGGCCGTCATGGCGGCCGCGGTTCAGGGTTGAGGAGGCGTACCGAATGGCTGACCCGAAGGGTTTTCTCACGCACGACCGGGAGCTGCCGGCGCGCCGCCCCGTGGACGTCCGCATCAGCGACTGGCGCGAGGTCTACCAGGACTTCTCGCAGGAGAAGCTGACCAAGCAGGCGGCCCGCTGCATGGACTGCGGCATCCCGTTCTGCCACAACGGCTGCCCGCTCGGGAACCTCATCCCCGAGTGGAACGACCTCGTCTACCGCACCGACTGGCGCGAGGCGATCGAGCGGCTGCACGCCACGAACAACTTCCCCGAGTTCACGGGCCGGCTCTGCCCGGCCCCGTGCGAGGCGGCGTGCGTGCTCGGCATCAACTCCGACCCCGTGGCGATCAAGCGGGTCGAGGTCGAGATCATCGACCGGGCGTTCGCCGAGGGCTGGGTGACCCCGCAGCCCCCGGCCGTCAGGACCGGCAAGAAGGTCGCGGTCGTCGGCTCGGGCCCGGCGGGGCTCGCCGCGGCGCAGCAGCTCACCAGGGCCGGGCATGACGTGGTCGTGTTCGAGCGGGCCGACCGGATCGGCGGCCTGCTGCGGTACGGCATCCCCGAGTTCAAGATGGAGAAGCGGCACATCGAGCGCCGCCTGGAGCAGATGCGGGCCGAAGGCACCGAGTTCCGCACCGGCGTCAACGTCGGCGTCGACATCACCGCCGCCGAGCTGCGCGAGCAGTTCGACGCCGTGGTGCTGTCGGGCGGGGCCACCCAGTGGCGCGACCTGCCGGTGGCCGGGCGCGAGCTCAAGGGCGTCTACCAGGCGATGGAGTACCTGCCGCTGTCCAACAAGGTCCAGGAGGGCGACTTCGAGCAGTCGCCGATCTCGGCCGAGGGCAAGCACGTGGTGGTGATCGGCGGCGGCGACACCGGCGCCGACTGCATCGGCACGGCGATCCGGCAGGGCGCCAGGTCCGTCACCCAGCTCGAGATCATGCCGCAGCCGCCGGCGAGCCGGCCCGGCAGCCAGCCGTGGCCGACGTTCCCCATCCTGTTCAAGATGGAGAGCGCTCACGAGGAGCTGGCCGAGGGCGGGGGAGAGCGGGTCTACGCGGTCTCCACCACGGAGTTCGTCGGCGACGCCGAAGGCAACGTGCGGGCGCTGCGGCTGGTCGAGGTCGAGGGGCCGCAGAGCGGCTTCAAGCCGGTCCCGGGCACCGAGCGGGAGATCCCGGCCGAGCTGGTGACGCTGTCCATGGGCTTCCTCGGGCCGGAGAAGGGCGCGCTGCTGCAGGACCTCGCCGAGGTCGCCGGTGACGGCTTCTACGACGCGCGGGGGAACGTCTCGCGCGACAAGACGTACATGTCCAAGGTGGACGGCGTCTTCGTGGCCGGTGACATGGGGCGCGGGCAGTCGCTCATCGTGTGGGCCATCGCCGAGGGGCGGGCTGCCGCCTCGGGCGTGGACCGGTATCTGACCGGGGAGACGGCGCTGCCGTACCCGATCCTGCCGACGGCTCGGCCGCTGGTGTGACCTTCAAGCCCGGGGCTTCGGCCCCGGGCTTTTTCATCTGCACTCGCGGGCGAGGGCGTCGAGGACGCTCTGCGAGGCCGGGTCGGCGGCGCGGTAGATGATCAGTCGCTGCTCGGGGGTCTGGAGCGGGGCCAGCACCTCGTAGTCGACGGTCAGCGGGCCCTTCGTGCTGTGCCGCAGCAACTTCCGGCCACGGCCGTTGACCCGCACGTCGCGCTGAGCCCACAGGCGGGCGACCTCCTCACTGCCGGTGGTGAGCTCGTCGATCAGCTCCCTCAGCGCCTTGTCGTCGGGGTGGGCCGCCCACGAGGCGCGCAGGTCGGCGATGCCCTCCCGCAGCGCCCGCTCTCTGTCGCGGTAGAAGCCGTGCAGGCCCGGGTGGAGCATGCACAGCCAGAGCGTGTTGCGCTGCGGCGGCGGCAGCGTGGCCAGGTCCATCGAGAACAGGGCCGCCATCTCCGGGTTCCACGCCAGGATGTCGAAGCGGTGGTTGAGCAGCATGGCGGGCAGCGGCGACAGGTCCAGCACCAGCTGCGCCAGCGGACCCGCCTCCTCCGCCGGCGGAGCATGCCTGGTGGGCCGCTGCTGGGCCAGGTCGAACAGGTAGGCCCGCTCGTCCTCGCTCAGCCGCAGCGCGTCGGCCAGCGCCTCGAGGACCTCGGGGGAGGGGCGCAGCCCGCGGCCCTGCTCCAGACGGATCACGTAGTCGACGCTGACGCCGGCCAGCTCGGCGACCTCCTCCCTGCGCAGGCCCGGGGTGCGCCGCTGGGCGCGGCGGGCGGGCAGGGAGACCTCGCCGGGGGTCAGCCGCTCGCGCCGGGTGCGCAGGAAGGCCCCGAGCTCCCGGGTCTGATCCACGGTGTTCATCTCCTCGATCCTACGACGCGCCTGCCTAGGACCGGGCTTCCCAGGAAGAGCCTTCCCTTTCGCCCGGCGAACCGCCGGAGCAGCCTTGATGGCATGACGACTCTTGACACTTACCGTCTGCTCGGGCGGTCCGGCCTGCGGGTCTCGCCGCTGGCGCTGGGGACCATGACGTTCGGCACGGACTGGGGCTGGGGCTCGGACAAGGACGAGTCGCGCCGGATCTTCGACGCGTACGTGGAGCGGGGCGGCAACTTCATCGACACCGCCAACCAGTACACGGACGGCACCTCGGAGACCCTGGTCGGCGAGTTCGCGTCGGGGCGGCGCGAGCAACTGGTGCTGGCCACGAAGTACACCCTGGCCAGGCGGCCCGGCGACCCGAACTCCGGCGGCAACCACCGCAAGAGCATGGTGCAGTCGGTGGAGGCGAGCCTGCGCCGGCTGAACACCGACTACATCGACCTGCTCTACCTGCACGCCTGGGACTTCACCACCCCGGTGGAGGAGGTCCTGCGCGGCCTGGACGACCTCGTCAGGTCGGGCAAGGTGCTCTACGCCGGCATCTCCGACACGCCCGCGTGGCAGGTCTCCCGCATGCAGGCCATCGCCGACCTGCGCGGGTGGGCCCCGCTGATCGCGCTGCAGATCGAGTACAGCCTGGCCGAGCGGACCGTCGAGCGCGACCTCATCCCGATGGCCCGGGAGATGGGCCTCGGGGTCATCCCGTGGTCGCCGCTGGCCAGCGGGGTGCTGACCGGCAAGTACAGCCGCGCCGACCTCGCCCAGGAGGTCTCCGCCGATCCGTCCGGCACGCGCAAGAACGTCGCGGCGGCCAACGGGTCGCTGACCGAGCGCGCCCTGGACATCGCCGACGTGGTCAAGCAGGTGGCCTCCGACCTGGGCGTGCCGCCGTCGCAGGTCGCGCTGGCCTGGACGACGCTCAACCCCGGGGTGACCGCGCCGATCGTGGGGGCGCGCACCCTGCGGCAGCTGGAGGACAACCTGGCGGCCCTGGAGGTGCGCTTCAGCGAGAGTCACCTGGCCACGCTGGAGGAGGCCAGCCGGGTGGACCTGGGGTTCCCGCACGAGTTCCTGAACCGCCCCATGCCTCGCCAGGTCATGCTGGGCGGCGTCAAGCTCGACCTCGCCCGCTGACCGCTCCTCCGCCGAAAGCGCCCGCCCCTTACGGCGGGCGCTTTTCCGTGCTCCGACAATTGCAGACTCTGCAAGACTTGCAGAGTCTGCAAAAGCTGCGTAGTGTGCAAGGCATGGAGAGTCCGCAGCAGCGCAGGGAGCGTCGCCGGGCCGAGAAGCGGCAGGCCATCAGGGTGGCCGCCGTGAAGATCGCGCTCGACGAGGGTCTCGAGGCCGCGACCGTGGAGGCGATCAGCGCGGCGGCGGACATCTCGCCGCGCACGTTCTTCAACTACTTCGCCACCAAGGAGGAGGCGCTCGTCATGGGGCCGATCTGGCGCCCTGACGAGCTCGTCGACCTGCTCGGGGAGCGGCCCGCGGACGAGCCGGCCTTCCAGTCGCTCAAGGTGGTGATGCGGTTCCTCGTCGTCCGCGGCCGTGCGATCTGGGCGGACATGGAGCCGTTCATGGAGCTGCGCAAGCGGCACCCGGAGCTGGCCGCCAAGGTCAGGGCGGCCGACGAGTCGAAGATCATGGAGGTGCTCTTCGACGCCGTCAAGAGCCGTCCGGGCGTCACCAGCCCGGTGCACGCCAGGCTGCTCATCGTCGCGTCGTTCGGCGCGGCGATCTCGGCCATCCAGGAGTCACTGAGCACCGGCGGCTCGGCGGAGGAGCTGGTAGAGGAGGCGTTCGCGCTGCTCGAAAGCGGACTCTGACCCCCATGAGGAAAGCGGCGACCGGGGTGGCACCCCCGATCGCCGCGGATCACTCCTGCCCTCGCGAAAGAAGCAAGGAGACAACACCATGCTATCCACAGCCCCAACCGAAACCGTACCTCGACGCTCACTCTGGGTGAGCATGGGCTCACTCATGCTCACCATGTTCCTGGCCGCCGTCGACCAGACGGTCGTCGCGACCGCCATGCCGACCATCGCGGGCGAGCTGCACGGCCTGGAGAGCCTGTCGTGGCTGGTCACCGCGTTCGCCCTGACCTCCGGCATCGCCACGCCCCTCTACGGCAAGCTCAGCGACATGTACGGCCGCAAGAACCTCTACCTGTCGGCCATCGTCCTGTTCGTCATCGGCTCGGCCCTGTGCGGCTTCGCACAGTCCATGGGCCAACTCATCGCCTTCCGCGCCTTCCAGGGCATCGGGGCGGGCGGCCTCATGGTGCTCAACATGACCATCGTCGGCGACCTGGCCACGCCCCGCGAACGGGCCAAGTTCCAGGGCATCTTCGGCGCGGTCTTCACCCTGGCCTCGATCGCCGGGCCGATCCTCGGCGGCTACCTCACCGAGCACGTCTCCTGGCGCTGGATCTTCTACATCAACCTGCCGCTCGGCGCGATCGCCCTGGCCGTGGCGTTCGCCGTGCTGAAGCTGCCCCGCCGCGTCTCCCCGCACCGGATCGACTGGCTCGGCGCCGTGCTGATCTCCGGGCTGCTGACCTGCCTGACGCTCCTCGCCTCCTGGGGCGGCACCGTCCACGCCTGGTCCTCACCGGTCATCATCGGGCTCGGCGCGGGCGCGGTGCTGCTGGCCGTGCTGTTCGTGCTGGTGGAGCGGACCGCGGCCGAGCCGGTGCTGCCGCTGCGGCTGTTCCGCGACAGGACGTTCACGATCCCCGTGCTCTCCGTCGTGCTCCTCGCCACCGGCTTCGTCGGCGCGGCCACGTTCCTGCCGGTGTTCCTGCAACTGGCCGCCGGGGCGAGCGTGGCGGACTCCGGACTGCTGCTGATCCCGATGATGGCGGGGATGGTCGTCTCCTCGACGGGCGTCGGTCAGCTCGTGCACCGGTACGGCCGCTTCAAGTGGTTCATGGTCACGGGGACCGTGCTCGCCGGGACCGCCGGGCTCCTGTTCTCGACCATGGACCTCGGGACCAGCGGGTTCGTCTCCGGCGCGTACATGGTGCTCTTCGGGTTCGGGCTCGGCATGGTCATGCAGAACGTGCTGCTCGCCGTGCAGACCACGACCCCGGCGGCGGACAGGGGAGCGGCGACCTCGGCCGTCACGTTCGCCAGGGGCGTCGGCGGGGCCGTGGGCGTGGCCGTGCTGGGCGGCGTCTTCAGCGGGCGGCTCGCGCTGGGACAGGCCGCGCTCACCCCCGCGGCGATCGAGGCGCTGCCCGAGGCCGCGCGGCACGCCACCAGGCTCGCCTTCTCCGAGGCGATCAGCGGGGTGTTCGCGTGGGTGGGGCCGATCATGCTGGCCGCCGCCGTGCTCCTGGTCTTCCTCAAGGACATGCGACTGGAGCACGCGTCCGAGGCCGCGACCCAAGCCGGGGCCAAGGCCGAGCCCGCGCCGGGTACGCCCGCCTGACCCAAGGTGAAGCGGACTCCATGGCCGGGGTCCGCTTCACTCCGTACCATCCGAAATCTCACTACGAAGTTGCATCAGCCGATGACTGTCGGGAAGATGCAGAATCTGCGGCACTGGGTGGATGGGGGAAGCATGCGGCGAGTCGCCTCCGGCTTGACGGCGCTTGCCGCCATGGCCGCGTTCACCGCCTGCTCCACCGCGACCCCGACCACCGCCCCACAGAAACCCGCCGCACCCGCGGGCCCCGAATACCTCGTCTTCTACGCCCAAGGACAGCAGCGCCAGGCCCGGGAGGCCGTCGAGCGGGCGGGCGGCACCACGGTGGGAGGGGACGCCAGGCTCGGCTACCTGATGGCCTCGGGCAGCGGCGGATTCGTGGAGCAGGTGGGCGCCGACCGGGCCGTCGTCGGGGTGTCTCCCGACCGGAGCATCGGCTTCGCCGCCGGCCGCGCCGTGGCGGGTCCGACGGCGCGGTCAGCGGCCTTCCCCGACGCGGGACTGTTCACCAAGAGCCGCTCGGGCGAGCCGCTGGCGGGCCGCCAGTGGGACATGCGGATGATCGGCGCCGACCGCGCCAACGCCAAGGTGTCCGGCAACAGGCAGGTGCTGGTCGGCGTCATCGACACCGGCGTGGACGGCAAGCACCCCGACATCGCCCCCAACTTCAACCGCGAGCTCAGCCGCAACTTCGTCACCGACAAGCCCAAGGACGAGGACGGCGACACCCTCGACGGCCCCTGCGAGGTCAGCGGCTGCAAGGACCCCGTGGACGAGGACGACGACGGCCACGGCACCCACGTGGCCAGCACCATCGCCTCGCCCGTCAACGGCATCGGCATCGCGGGCGTGGCCCCGAACGTCCAGATCGTGAACATCCGGGCCGGGCAGGACTCCGGGTACTTCTTTCTCAAGCCCAGCCTCGACGCGCTCACCTACGCCGCCGACATCGGCGTGGACGTCGTGAACATGAGCTACTACGTCGACCCCTGGCTGTTCAACTGCGCGGCCAACAAGGCCGACAGCAAGAAGCAGCAGCTCGAACAGCAGGCCATCATCACCGGCATGCAGCGGGCCCTCGACTACGCCCGCCAGCACAACGTCACGCTCATCTCCGCCCTCGGCAACGAATCCGTCGACCTCGGCAACCCCAAGGTCGACAAGGAGAGCCCCGGCTACCCGGCGGGCGAGAAGAAGGTCCGCCAGATCGACAATTCCTGCATCGACGTGCCGGCCGAGTCGAACGGCGTCATCTCCGTCTCCGCGCTCGGCCCCAGCGGCCGCAAGGCGATCTACAGCGACTACGGCACCGAGCAGACCGACCTGGCCGCCCCCGGCGGCGACGCGCTGGACGGCGAGGGCGCCAAGGCCACCAGGTCGATCCTGGCCGCCGCGCCCGAGCGGGTGCTGCGGGCCGCCGGCCGCATCGACGCCAAGGGCGAGCCCAAGGGCGCCGACGTCGTCAAGGACTGCACGGCCGGCCCCTGCTCCTACTACCAGTACCTCGACGGCACCTCCATGGCCGCCCCCCACGCCACGGGCGTCGCGGCGATCCTCATCAGCCGCTTCGGCAAGCCCGGCAAGGGCGGGCTCGAACTGTCCCCCGCCACGGTCGAGGACCTGCTGTACAAGACGGCGACCCCGAAGGCGTGCCCGACGCCCCGCCAGTACGTGTACAAGACCTACGGCCAGACCGTGACGCAGGAATGCCAGGGCGACACGGCCGACAACGGCTTCTACGGACACGGCGTCGTGAACGCCTGGAAGGCCGCCACCGTCGAACCGTGACCTACCGTGGGCCGGGGGCGGCTACGATATGGGGACGCTCGGCGGTCATGGCATGGGGTGTGACCTCGACGTCCACCCTGAGAAGTACACGAACTTGACGCGACCGGGGGTCGCCGTTCTCGTTCTGTTCTCCTACGTGGGCTACGTTCTCCGTCGTCAGTGACTGCCAAGTGGTCTGTACCAATTAAGGTAGGGCTCGTGACTCGTCGCGCGAAAATCGTCTGCACTCTAGGCCCCGCCACGTCGTCCAAGGAACGCCTGCGCGAGCTGATCGCCGCCGGCATGGACGTGGCACGGTTCAACCTCAGCCATGGCAACCATGACCTGCACAGAGAGGTCTATGACCGCGTCAGGGAGGTGGCGGCCGACCTCGGCCGCGGGGTAGGCGTGCTGGCCGACCTGCAGGGCCCCAAGATCCGCGTCGGGACCTTCGAGGAGGGCCCCGTCCGGCTGGGCTTCGGCGACGTCTTCACCATCACCACCGAAGACGTGCCGGGCGATCGCGAGCAGGTCTCCACCACCTACAAGGGGCTGCCCAACGACGTCCGCCCCGGTGACACGATCCTGGTCGACGACGGCCGCCTCGTCCTCGAGGCCACCCGCGTCGACGGCGAGCGCATCGTCACCCGCGTCGTCATCGGCGGCATGATCTCCGACAACAAGGGCCTCAACCTGCCCGGCGTCAACGTCAGCGCCCCCGCGCTGACCGACAAGGACGAGGCCGACCTGCGCTGGGCGCTCCGCACCGGCTTCGACATGATCGCCCTGTCCTTCGTGCGCCGCCCCTCCGACGCCGACGTGGTGCGCAACATCATGGAGCAGGAGGCCGTACGTCTGCCGCTGATCGCCAAGATCGAGAAGCCGCAGGCCGTCGACCGCCTCCCCGAGATCGTCGACGCCTTCGACGGCATCATGGTGGCCCGCGGCGACCTCGGCGTCGAGCTGCCGCTGGAGCAGGTGCCGATCGTGCAGCGGCGCATCATCGAGCTCTGCCGCGAGAAGGCCCACCCGGTCATCGTCGCCACCCAGATGCTCGACTCGATGATGAACGCCCCGCGGCCCACCCGCGCCGAGGCCTCCGACGTGGCCTACGCGGTCATGGACGGCGCCGACGCGGTCATGCTGTCGGGTGAGACGTCGGTCGGCAACTACCCGATCGAGTCCGTCGCCACGATGGACCGCATCGCCTGCGCCGCCGAGGAGACGTCCCTGCACGCCACCCACAAGCTCGAGCGCATGCCGGAGACCACCGGTGGCGCCATCGCGCGCGCCGCCGCCGAGGTGGGGGCCGTCGTCGGGGCCAAGGCGCTGGTGGCCTTCACCATGTCCGGCGAGACGGCCCGCCGCCTGGCCCGCTACCGCTCGCCGATCCCGCTCCTGGCCTTCACGTCCTCGCCCCACGTGCGGGGGCAGCTGTCGGTGACGTGGGGGGTGGAGACGTACCACGTGCCGTTCGTGCACCACACGGACGACATGGTGCGGCAGGTGGAGGCGTCGCTGCTGTCGTCGGGGCGGCTGGAGAAGGGCGACAAGGTCGTCATCGTCGCCGGCTCGCCTCCCGGCACCCCGGGCTCCACCAACGCCCTGCGCGTCCACACCATCGGCTCGGCCGTCTCCCACGCGCACTGATTCCGCCGCGACGGGCCCTTCGCACCGAAGGGCCCTGCGGCGGGATAGCCCACATGGCGCCCACGGGCCCTGCGGCGGGATACCCCACATGGCGCCCGCATGACGGTGGCACCTTGCCGCGGCGCCTGCGTGTGCGGGAGGGCGACGAGGAGGCGCGGTCCGGAGATCAGCGCTGCCGGCCCTGCATGCAGCCTGTGCGCGGGCGACAGGGTCCGGAGCGCCGCCCGCGCAGGCAAGCAAGCGTCAGTTGGCGTGCAGAGCGGCGTTGAGCTCGATGCCCTGGCCCGTGCGGGGCACCGCCTCGACCGCGCCCGACTGCGAGTTGCGGCGCAGCAGGATCCCGTTGGAGCCGGACAGCTCGGCCGCCTTCACCACCGTGCCGTCCGGGAGGGCGACCTTCGTGCCCGCCGTCACGTAGAGGCCCGCCTCGACCACGCAGTCGTCGCCCAGCGAGATGCCGATCCCCGCGTTGGCGCCCAGCAGGCAGCGCTCGCCGATCGAAATGACCTGCTTGCCGCCGCCCGACAGCGTGCCCATGATCGAGGCGCCGCCGCCCACGTCGGAGCCGTCGCCGACCACCACACCGGCCGAGATGCGGCCCTCGACCATGGAGGCGCCCAGCGTGCCGGCGTTGAAGTTCACGAAGCCCTCGTGCATGACCGTGGTGCCCTCGGCCAGGTGGGCGCCCAGGCGTACCCGGTCGGCGTCGGCGATCCGCACGCCGGAAGGCAGCACGTAGTCCACCATCCGCGGGAACTTGTCCACCCCGTACACCGTCACCGCGCCCCTGGCCCGCAGCCGCAGGCGCGTCCGCTCGAAGCCCGGCACTGGGCACGGGCCGAAGTTGGTCCACACGACGTTGGCGAGCAGGCCGAAGATGCCGTCCAGGTTCACCCCGTGCGGCCTGACCAGGCGCGCGGAGATCAGGTGCAGCCGCAGGTAGACGTCGTGCGCGTCCACGGGCGCCTCGGAGAGCTTGGCGATGCCGGTGCGTACCGCCACCACCTCCACACCCCGGGCCGCGTCGGGACCCGCGAGCTCCAGCAGCTCGGGCCGCTCGGCCAGGTCGCCGGCCTCGCCGGCGGAGAGCCGCTCGGTGCCCGTCACGGGCGCGTCGCCCAGCTCGGGGGCGGGGAACCAGGTGTCGAGTACGGTGCCGTCGGCGGCGATGGTCGCGAGCCCGACGCCGAAAGCGCCGGTCGAGGTGGGATCGATAGCAGTCACGAGCCCAAAAATACCGTTCGCGGGTCAGCCGAGGGCGCCCAGGTCGGCGGAGAGCCAGTGCTCCGGCCGCATCCTGAACGTCACGAGCGCGTGCAGGTCGGAGCCCTGCACATATCCGTCCACCGCGTCGGGCGGCAGGTAGCGGGAGGCGATGCGGGTGAGGTCATCCAGCGTCGTGTGCTCGGAGCCGGTGACCGGGCCCTCGACGGACACGTACCGATAGGTCGGGCTGACCCGCTGCACCAGCATCGAGAACCTGCCCGCCTTCGCGATCAACTGGGCCTTGCGGGAGTCGCCGTCCGTCAGGAACCGGATGTCGCCGCCGGGGGCGTAGTCGTACCAGACGGGCACGGTCAGCGGCGCCCGCCCGTCACCCGCCTCCACGGCCAGGCTCGCGATGTACGACTCCGCCAGGAACGCCTCCCGATCCGCCACGCTCAACGGCATCCCGCCCCACCCCCGTCTTCATCGATCTTGAGACGGTATTCCCGGTGGGAGCGCTCCCGAAAGCTCCTTACCACGCCTTTTGCGACCCTGTGAAGGCCGCGGCGGGGTGCTGTGCCGCGACGGTGGCCGCCGTGTGCACGAACGCCGCCAGCGCCCGCGACCGCGTCCCCTCGGGCCAGGCCAGCACCACGGTCGTTGGCGCGCCGTCGAGCACCGGCACGGCCACCAGGTCGCGCCGCAGGTGGTCCGACACCGACTCCGGCGCCACGGCGATCAACCGACCCAACGCCACCAGCTGCATCAACGTGGCCGGATCACTGATGTCGGGATGCTCGCCGGGCCAGCACGGCGCCGGGTCGTCCGCCAGGTCGGCCAGCCGTACGAAGGGGCGCTCCGCCAGCCGATGCCCTGGCGGCAGGATCGCCACGCTGCCCTCGACCCGGAGCGGCTCGCTGTCGAAGCCCGTCAGATCCTCGTACGGGCTGTGCAGGAACGCCACGTCGGCCCTGCCGTCACGCAGCATCCGCGCCCGCTCCGTCACCGCGCACAGCACCAGCTCCACCTCCACGGCGTCGGGATGCGCGCGATAGGCGGCGAGGATCTCCGGCAGCAGGCCCCCGTCGCCGCCCGCCTTCAGCACCACGACCAGCCGGGGCTCGGCTCGCCCTGCCCGCTGCGTGCGCACGGCGGCGGCGGCCACCGCGTCGAGGATCTTGGCCGCCTCCCTGGCCAGCACCTCGCCCGCCGGAGTCAGCGCGATCCGCCGCCCCGACCGGTCGAACAACGTCACCCCGAGCCGCCGCTCCAGCTTCTGGATCGCCCTCGACAGCGGCGGCTGCGCGATGCCGAGCCGCGCGGCCGCCCGCCCGAAGTGGAGCTCCTCCGCGACGGCCGCGAAATAGGTCAGCTCGCGCGTCTCCATACCCTCAGGGTATTGGCCATGACCCATCCGGTGTTGGCCCCGGCGTGGCAAGCGGTGGTGTGCTTCCTGACATGACGGATAAGACCCCTGATAAGACGACGGCTCTTGTGACGGGGGCGAACAAGGGCATCGGATACGAGGTCGCCGCGGGGCTCGCCCGCGAGGGCATGACCGTGCTGCTCGGCTCCCGCGACCGCGAGCGGGGAGAGGACGCCGCGGCCCGCCTCCGAGCGGCCGGCGGCGACGTACGCACGATCGTGCTGGACGTCACCGACCCGGCCACCATCGAGGCCGCCGCGGCCGCGCTGACCCGCCTCGACGTGCTCGTCAACAACGCCGGCATCTCCGGCCCGGTGGGCCGGCCGCCCGGCGCCACGCCCCCGCAGGACCTCAGGGACGTGTTCGAGACCAACATCATCGGCGTCCTCATGGTCACCAACGCCATGCTCCCCCTGCTCAGACGCTCATCAGCGGCCCGCATCGTGAACGTCTCCAGCGGCGTCGGCTCCCTGGCCCATCACACCGACCCCGATCACTACATGTCCGGCCTGCCGCCCATGGCCACCTACCCGGTCTCCAAGACCGCGCTCAACGCCCTCACCGTCCAGTACGCCAAGGAACTCCGCAAGGACGGCATCCTGGTCAACGCCGCCGCCCCCGGCGCCTGCGCCACCGACCTCACCAAGGACCTGCCGTACAAAATCACTCGCACCGCCGCGGACGGCGCCGCCATCATCGTCAGGTTGGCCACCCTCGGCCCCGACGGGCCGACGGGCGGCTTCTATGACGATGAAGGGACTGTGCCTTGGTAGACATCATTGAACTGAACCGGCGTTCCGTGCAGGCCACCATCGACCTCCTGGACACCCTCAAGCCGGACGACCTGGACCGGCCGACGCCGTGCGCCGGATGGACCGTACGCGACCTGCTGGAACACCAGATCGCGCAGAACCACGGCTTCGCGTTCGCCGCCTCGGGACAGCGATCAGACCTCGCCGGCTGGCGGCCCCGCCCCCTGGGCGCCGACCCGGCGGCCGAGCACGCCGCCTCCGCCCGCGCCGTCCTGGCCGCTTTCGCCACCGACGGCGTCCTCGACCGCCCGTTCCACCTCCCGGAGATACGTGACGGTGGGCCGTTCCCCGCGACGCTGGCGATCGGCTTCCACTTCATCGACTGCGTGGTGCACGGCTGGGACTTCGCCAAGGCCCTGGGCGTCCCGCCCAACGTGGACGAGGACCTCGCCGCGGCCGCCCTCCCCCTGACCCGGCAGGTGCCGGACACCCCGGAGTCGCGCGGCGAGGGCAAGGCGTTCCTCCCCGGCCTGCCCGTCGCCGCCGACGCCCCGGCCCTGGACCAGGTCGTCGCCCTCCTGGGCCGCTCGCCCGACTGGACACCGTGACGCGTCAGTATTTGGGGCCGACGTGGACGTCCAGCAGTTCGACGGCCTCGCGCCTGGCGACGGACAGCTCGTTGCGCTTGTTGAATCGCCAGGCGATGCCAAGTAGGTCAAGAGCCTCACCACAGAGGGCGAGGATGTCGGAGGACTCGTTCTTGAACAAGTAGCGCGGGTACTCGTACCAGCGCACGCCGCTGGGGAGCGGGCGGCGCACCCGATTTACCCCGCGATAGCCGTCGGAATGCATAAGGCCCCTGACGAAGCGTCCAGGGTGGGATGTAACGATCTTTCGCTGCCACGGGTCGAGCACGATCGCACGATTGTGCTTCTTGCCGGGGCCGTGCTGAGGGAACAGATGTGGCCAGTGTTTGGAGTAGGAGTTGACGTCTTTGCACCCTTCTAGCTGTCTCACGCGGACCTTGTTGGTCGGCCGAACGGCTTGAAGGGCTTCGACGCATTCCTCGACGAGGCCAGGCCACCTGTCGGCGCATGCGATCCGTAGGGCCCAACCTGCTTGGATCTGTCGCCCACCCAGCAGATGCAGCCGTCGCCGAGGTAGAGGCCCAGCAGGTAAGCGTAATGTCGGCAGGAGCAGGGGAATGGGGCTGCGACGCGCAACGTGGGCATGTGCCGGTCATCGGAGACTCATGCGTCGGCCGGTTACGCCACCGGCGGATCGTGGCGGGGCTGACGCTGGTCTGGCGGCTGGTCTCGCTGATGCTGAGTCCCGGGGCGAGCAAGCGGAGCGCTTCGTCACGGATGGCGAGATCGTACATGCGGAGAGTGTTGCAGGCAGGTACGACAAAACCGCCCGGCCGAAAGGGCCGGGCGGCTGGTCGGTGCCCCGGGTGGGATTCGAACCCACACTGTACGGGTTTTGAATCCGCGTTCTCTGCCGTTGGAATACCGGGGCGGGTGGGGTTTGTCCGGTATGCGATCTCGGAGTGTACTGCCTCGAGCCGCACCGGCGTGGATCTAATCTACCGGACATCGGTACTCTTCTGCTCGTGAGTACGCAGCGGCGAGTAGTGATCGCGGAAGACGAGGCCCTGATCCGCCTCGACCTCAAGGAGATGCTCCAGGAGGACGGTTACGTCGTCGTCGGCGAGGCCGGCGACGGTGAGCAGGCGATCCGGCTGGCCGCCGAGCATAAGCCCGACCTCGTCATCCTCGATGTGAAGATGCCGGTGCTCGACGGTATCTCGGCGGCTGAGCGGATCGTGGCGGAGCGGATCGCCCCGTGCCTGATTCTGACCGCGTTCTCCCAGCGTGACCTGGTGGAGCGGGCCAGGGACGCGGGGGCGATGGCTTATCTGGTGAAGCCGTTCACGAAGGCGGATCTGGTGCCGGCGATCGAGATGGCGGTCAGCAGGCACGAGGAGATGGTGGCGCTGGCGGCCGAGGTGTCGAGCCTGTCGGAGCGGCTGGAGACGCGGAAGCTGGTGGAGCGCGCCAAGGGGCTGTTGATGACGCAGCACGGTTGGAGCGAGCCTCAGGCGTTCCGGTGGATCCAGAAGGCGTCGATGGATCGGCGGTTGAGCATGCGTGAGGTTGCTCAGATCGTTATCGACGACGCGGCCGAGCGGAGCTGAGTGGGTCCTTTATCAGCTGGTTCGGGCCGGTGGGTTGTGGTGTGGTCACGAGTGGGCATCCAACCGGCTTCGGGCGCTTTCGTGGGAGGTGCTCCGGCGCGTAACTGATGGGTGGACGGCAGGTTCGCTCATCTCGAACGGAGACGCTTTCGATGATCCGCTCCATTTGCGCGCCGGTTCGCACGGTGGCCCGAGGGCCGGCCCTTCTCGCTGCGGGGTGCCTGGTGCTGGCGGCGTGTACGAGCACGACGGCTGTGAGGTCCGGTCCGTCCTCGTCGGCTTCGGCGGGGAGAGGGGACGGCGTGCTGGCGATCGGTACGGTGTTACCGCAGACGGGTTCGCTGGCCTATCTGGGCCCGCCCATGTTCGCGGGCGCCGATCTGGCGCTGCGGGAGGTGAACGAGGCGGGCGGGGTCATGGGCAAGCCCGTCTCCAAGGTCGACACGGACTCGGGTGACTCGGCGACCAACATCGCCTCGCAGTCGGTGGACAAGCTGCTGGCGCAGAAGGTGGATGCGATCATCGGGGCGGCCGCGTCGTCGGTGTCGGAGTCGATCATCGACAAGATCACCCGCGCTGGGGTGGTGCAGTTCTCGCCGGCCAACACCTCGGACAAGTTCACCACGATCGACGACAAGGGGCTGTACTTCCGTACGGCGCCGCCGGACAAGCTGCAGGGGCGGGTGCTGGGCGATCTGGTGGCGTCCGACGGCAATGACACCGTGGGGATCCTGGCGATGCAGGACTCGTACGGTTCGGGGCTGGCCGATCAGGTCGCCGCGACGGCCGAGGCGGCCGGGGTGAGTGTCGTGGAGCGGGTGGACTACGACCCGAAGTCGGCGGATTTCTCCGCCGACGTGGCGAAGATCAAGGCGAAGAACCCGAAGGGCATCGTGCTGATCGGGTTCGAGGAGACGGCGAAGGTCGTGGCGGAGCTGGTCAAGCAGGGTGTGACGGCGGACCGGCACAAGTGGTACATGGTGGATGGCAACATGTCGAACACCAACTTCCTGAAGATGCCCAAGGGCACGCTGAAGGGCGTCAAGGGCACGCTGCCCGGCGCGGCGGCTCCGGAGGCGTTCCGGAAGAAGCTGCTGCAGGTCAATCCCAAGCTGACGGAGTTCACGTACGCGGCGGAGTCGTACGACGCCGTGACGCTGGTGGCGCTGGCCGCCGAGGCGGCCGGGGACGACTCGGGGGCGGCGATCGCGGCGAACCTGGTGGACGTGAGCAAGGGCGGGGAGAAGTGCGCCGGGTTCAAGGAGTGCGCGGACCTGATCAAGGCCGGTAAGGACGTCGACTACGACGGCGTGAGCGGGCCCGTCGACTTCGACGACGTGGGTGACCCGTCGGTGGCGACGATCGGGGTCTACCAGTACGGCGCGAACAACAAGTTCGACACCGGCAGGGCCCTCGAATATCGCAGGGGCCGCATCGCCGACTGATGCCCCCACATTCCACCCCAGATCCCGAAATTTCCCGCCAAGGTCATCAACGCTGACAGAAGTCGGTAACTCTTACGAAACACGCCATTACCGGCCGTGTTTGGGACATTACGAATCCGCATAAAAGCGGCGTAAGAACTCCCGATTCCGTCGCCAAACAGGCATGCTGAGCTCGGAAAACGCAGCGAAGGTGATCGTTCCTTCGTTGAGATAGGGGGAGTCTCTTTTATGATCCGCATTGCTCCAGCAGGACGCGTACTGGCCGTCGCAGCCGCGGCGAGCCTGGCTCTGACGGCCTGTGGTGGAGGCGGTGGTGACACGGCCGCGAAGCAGTCCGACTCGGCGGCCCCGTCCGCGGCGGCCTCTTCGGCTCCCGCGGTCAAGGGTGACGGCACGCTGACCCTGGGCACGGTGCTGCCGCAGACGGGTTCGCTGGCCTTCCTCGGCCCGCCCGAGTTCGCCGGTGTGGACCAGGCCGTCAAGGAGATCAACGAGGCCGGTGGCGTGCTGGGCAAGCCGGTCACCAAGGTCCACACGGACTCGGGTGACACGACGACCAACATCGCCTCGCAGTCGGTGGACAAGCTGCTGGCGCAGAAGGCCGACGCCATCATCGGCGCGGCCTCGTCGTCGGTGTCGGAGTCGATCATTGACAAGATCACGGGTGCGGGCGTGGTGCAGTTCTCGCCGGCCAACACCTCTGACAAGTTCACCACGATCAACGACAACGGGCTGTACTTCCGCACGGCGCCGCCGGACAAGCTGCAGGGCCGCGTGCTGGGCGACCTGGTCGCCGCCGACGGCAACGACACCGTCGGCATCCTGGCCATGCAGGACTCGTACGGCTCCGGCCTGGCCGACCAGATCACCAAGACCGCCGAGGACGCCGGCGCGAGCGTCGTGGAGCGCGTGGACTACGACCCGAAGGCGGCCGACTTCTCGGCCGACGTGGCCAGGATCAAGGCGAAGAACCCGAAGGCGATCGTGCTGATCGGGTTCGAGGAGGGCGCCAAGGTCGTGGCGGAGCTGGTCAAGCAGGGCCTGACGGCCGACAAGTACAAGTGGTACATGGTGGACGGCAACATGTCGAACACCAACTACCAGAAGATGCCCAAGGGCACGCTCAAGGGCGTCAAGGGGACGATCCCCGGGGCCGAGGCGCCCGACGAGTTCAGGAAGAAGCTCCTGGAGCTGGACCCCAAGCTCAAGGACTACACCTACGCCGCGGAGTCGTACGACGCGGCGAACCTGATCGCGCTGGCCGCCGAGGCCGCCAAGGACGACACCGGCAAGGCCATCGCGGCCAAGCTGCCCGAGGTGAGCAAGGGCGGCGAGAAGTGCAAGAGCTTCAAGGAGTGCGTCGACCTGCTCAAGGCCGGCAAGGACATCGACTACGACGGCCTCAGCGGGCCGGTGGAGTTCGACGACGCCGGTGACCCGTCGGTGGCGACGATCGGCGTCTACCAGTACGGCGACGACAACAAGTACCCCGGCAAGGCGCTGGAGTACCGCACCGGCAAGATCGAGGGCTGACCCTCATCCGCCCAAGCCGCACGTCCTCAGCGCGTACGTGATGAGGCGGTCCTGCAGCGGCTTGGGCGGCACCACGATGACCACGCGTTCCTGACCCCCGTCGATGCTGGCCCGCACGGGGAACAGGAACGCCTTCTTGGCCTCGGCGAACGCGTGCGGGTCGCAGCGGCCGGGGGTGAGCGCGATCGGCACCTCCATCCGCTGCTGCCCGGCCGCCAGCACGCCCAGGGGCCGGTGGCCGGGCGTGGCGATGAAGTGGGTGGTCCCGCCCATGTCGGTCAGAGTGACCGCGCCCTCGCCGCGCCGGGTGACCACCAGCTCGCCCCGCATGGCCTTGCCCGACTCCTTCCACTCCGGGCCGAACTCGATGTCCGCCGCCTCCTTGATCAGGAACTCGGAGCACTCGTCCCGCAGCAGCCTGGCCAGCAGCGGGTCGGGGTGCGGCACGTCGAACACCACCTTGCGCGGCGGCTCGGAGCCGGTGCTGAGGTGCGCCACGACGGTGGCGGGCCGGACCTCGGGCAGGCCCTTGGGGGTGCAGTTGGCGGGGCCGTACGGGATGCGCAGGTCCGTGCGCTCGGTCTTCTTGATGGCGCTGTCGATCCGCTGCGGCGGGAGCGTCCTGAACGAGGGCGTGACGAGCTGGACGTCGGCGAAATAGACGGGTGTGTCGGTGGTGTTGCGGACGGCCACCTCGATCGCGTGCGCGGGCTCGTCCGAACGCCACTGCGCCAGCGAGACGGATACGCCGCCGGGCGGCTTCGCGGAAGGCGGGGGAGAGGGCTCGGAGGAGCCGCAACCGCTGAGGAGCACCGCCGTCACGAGCAGAACCGTAAAGCGCTTCACCCAGTGCAGATTAAGCGTCCTTGCGCAGGTCCGTAAGTTGAGGAGTGATTACGACTCCGCATCCAAGTGCCGACAGTTCCCCAGTGCATCTGGTTGGAGCACGCAGCGGTTTTGTACGTTTCCAGCATTCGTTCGGGAACGCTCGGCGCCGCTGGCGGATCCCGGCCTGGAAATGAAGGAGACACTTCATGATCCGCATTGCTCCCGTGGGGCGGGCGCTGGCTGTCGTGGCTGCCACCAGCCTGGCCCTTACAGCCTGCGGCGGTGGCGGAGGCAACACCGCCACGCAGACGTCCACGTCTGCCGCGCCATCGTCGTCGGCGCCCGCCGCGGCCAAGGGCGACGGCACGCTGACTCTCGGCACGCTGCTGCCCCAGACCGGTTCGCTGGCCTTCCTCGGCCCGCCCGAGATCGCGGGAGTGAACCTCGCCGTCAAGGAGATCAACGAGGCCGGTGGCGTGCTGGGCAAGCCGGTCACCAAGTACGACACGGACTCGGGTGACACGACCACCAACATCGCCTCGCAGTCGGTGGACAAGCTGCTGGCGCAGAAGGCCGACGCCATCATCGGCGCCGCGTCGTCGTCGGTGTCGGAGTCGGTGATCGACAAGATCACGGGTGCGGGCGTGATCCAGTTCTCGCCGGCCAACACCTCCGACAAGTTCACCACGATCAACGACAAGGGCCTGTACTTCCGTACCTCGCCGCCGGACAAGCTGCAGGGGCGCGTGCTGGGCGACCTCGTGGTCTCCGACGGCAACGACACGGTCGGCATCCTCGCGATGCAGGACTCGTACGGCACCGGCCTGGCCGACCAGGTGCAGAAGACCGTCACCGACGGCGGCGCCGAGGTCGTCGAGCGCGTCGACTACGACCCGAAGGCGGCCGACTTCTCGGCCGACGTGGCGAAGATCAAGGCGAAGAACCCGAAGGGCATCGTGCTGATCGGGTTCGAGGAGACGGCGAAGGTCATCGCGGAGCTGGTCAAGCAGGGCCTGCCCGCGGACAAGCACAAGTGGTACATGGTGGACGGCAACACGTCCAACACGAACTACGTGAAGATGCCCAAGGGCACGCTCGACGGCGTCAAGGGCACGATCCCGGGCGCCGCGGCTCCCGAGGAGTTCCAGAGCAAGCTGAAGGCCATCGACCCCAAGCTGCAGGACTTCAGCTACGCCCCCGAGTCCTACGACGCGGCCAACCTGCTCGCGCTGGCCGCCGAGGCCGCCAAGAGCGACGCCGGCGTGGACATCGCGGCCAAGCTGGCCGAGGTCAGCAAGGGCGGCGAGAAGTGCAAGAGCTTCAAGGAGTGCGTGGACCTGCTGAAGGCCGGCAAGGACATCGACTACGAGGGCGTCAGCGGCCCGGTCGAGTTCAACGAGGCCGGTGACCCGGCCGTCGCCACCATCGGCATCTACCAGTACGGCCCCAACAACAAGTACGCCACCAAGGCGCTCGAGTACCGCACCGGCAACATCGCCGGCTAGTACCGCCGCCGCACACAGAAGGGCCCGGCCGCCACGGCCGGGCCCTTCTCGTCTATGCGCATCCCGCCACGATCTCGTCGGCGGCCACGCGGTACTGCTTGAGCAGCGCCACCTGCCGCGTGCGGGGCACGTCGTTCCTGGACAGCCCCGCGGTCGTGGTCCTGAGCGTCTGTACGGCCCCCTTGAGCGAGTCGGGCAGCCGGTCGCCGAACTCCAGCGTGATCCCGCGCAGCTCGGCCAGGCGGCCGATCACGGCGTCCTCGAAGTGCTGCTGCTCCTCCTGGCCCCTGGGCTTCAGCATGAGGCCGGCGTACCCGATGGCGGAGACCACGCGGGCGCACGGGCTGTCGGTGGGATCGCCGCCGGTGCTGTATTTGGACGCGGACGAGGCGTTGTCCTGGCAGCCGACGAGCAGGACGGGAAGCATGAGCGCGACTGTCGCCAAACGTTTCACAGCGCTCATTAAAGAACGGCGAAGGGGCTGACAAAAGCCCCTTCGCCGTCTTGATCGGGATTTACGCCTTGGCCAGCGTGCCGAGGTACAGCTCGATGACCTTGGGGTCGTTGGCGAGCTGCCGCCCGGTGCCGGTGTAGGCGTTGCGGCCCTGGTCGAGGACGTAGCCGCGGTGGCAGATCTGCAGGCAGCGGCGCGCGTTCTGCTCGACCATGATGACCGTGACGCCGGCCTTGTTGATCTGCTGGGCCTGGATGAAGACCAGGTCCTGCAGCTTGGGCGACAGGCCGGCCGACGGCTCGTCGAGCAGCAGCACGGACGGCTCGGTCATGAGGGCCCTGGCCATCGCCACCATCTGCCGCTCACCGCCGGACAGGGAGCCGGCGCGCTGCTTGCGCCGCTCCTTGAGCGCGGGGAAGAGCTCGGCGACGAACTCGAAGCGCTCCTTGAACTTCCCCGGCACCTGGAAGGCGCCCATCTCGAGGTTCTCCTCGATGGTGAGGCTGGGGAAGACGTTGTTGGTCTGCGGCACGTAGCCGACGCCGCGGGAGACCAGGGAGTGGGCCTTCATGTTCGTGATGTCCTCACCCTTGAGCAGCACCGTGCCGCTGCGGATGTTGACCAGCCCGAACATGGCCTTGAGCAGCGTCGACTTGCCGGCGCCGTTGGGGCCGATGATGCCGATCAGCTCGCCCTCTTTGACGTAGAGGTCGGAGCCGTTGAGGATGTTGACGCCCGGCAGGTAGCCGGCGATCAGCTCGTCGCAGCGCAGCACGGCGTCCTTGGCGCCCTCCAGGTGGGCGCTGCGGTCGGTGACGGCCGCCTTCGACTGGGCCGGCTCGGGGACGGTCACTTCTGCGTCTCCTCTTCGATCTCGGCCTCCAGCGCCGCCTCCGCCTCGTGGAGCTGGGCCGTCAGTTCGCTCTCCGACAGGGGCGCGTCGTGGTGGGCGCCGAGGTAGGCGTCGATCACGCGCTCGTCGGACATGATCGTCGCGGGTGGGCCCTCCGCGATGACGGCGCCCTGGGCCATGACGATCACCCAGTCGCTGATGTCGCGGACCATGTCCATGTCGTGCTCGACGAACAGCACCGTCATGCCCTGCTCGCGCAGGTCCTTGACGTGGCCGAGCAGCGACTGCGTCAGCGCCGGGTTGACCCCGGCCATGGGCTCGTCGAGCATGACCAGCTCGGGCTGGACCATGAGCGCGCGGGCCATCTCCAGCAGCTTGCGCTGGCCGCCGGAGAGCGCCCCGGCGAAGTCGTCGCGCTTGGCGTCGAGCTTGAAGCGGGCGAGCAGGTCCTCGGCCCGCGCCGTGATCTCGTCCTCCTGGCCGCGCCACAGGCCCGGCACGAGCGCGCGGAAGAAGTTCTCGCCCTTCTGCTGCTGGGCGCCCAGGCGCATGTTCTCCATGACCGTCAGCTTGGACAGCGCCTTGGTGAGCTGGAACGTGCGCACCATGCCGGCGCGGGCCACCTTGTGCGCGGGCACGCCGTTCATGGACTGCCCGTTGAACGTCCACGAGCCGGAGTCGGCCGTGTCGAACCCGGTGAGCTGGTTGAAGAACGTGGTCTTGCCGGCGCCGTTGGGGCCGATCAGCGCGGTGATGGAGCCGCGCTGGATCTCGACGTGGCCCACCTCGACGGCGGTCAGGCCGCCGAAGCGGCGCACCACGTTGTCCACCACGAGGATGGGGTCGGGCTTGGGCACGCCGGGATCGTGGGCCAGATCCTTGAACGCCGCCAGGGCCGCGGCCTTGCGCTCGGACGTGCCCGCCTGCGTGTTGGTTTCAGCGTGCATCGATTGCTATCTCCCTCTTGTCACCGAAGATGCCCTGTGGCCGGAAGATGAGCAACAGGATCAAGCCGAGGCCGACCAGGATCCAGCGCAGGGCGCCGACCTGGTTGGTGTCCATGAAGGTGATGTACCCGGCGCCGACCGCCTCGGAGAGCACGCCGTAGATGAGGACCAGCAACCCCCAGAAGATCATCGAGCCGAGGACGGGGCCCAGCACGCGGGCGGCGCCGCCGAGGATGACCATCGTGTACATGTAGAACGTGGTCTCGGTGCCGAACACGTCGGGCTGCACCGAGGCGTAGGCCAGGCCGTAGAGGAAGCCGCCGAGAGAGCCGATGACGCCGCCCAGGATGAGCGACTGCATCTTGTACGAGAAGACGCTCTTGCCGAGGCTGCGCACGGCGTCCTCGTCCTCGCGGATGGCCTTGAGCACGCGGCCCCAGGGGCTCTTCATGAGCAGGTAGACCATGGTGCAGGCCAGGGCGATGAGCACCCAGCCGACGAGGATGACCCAGAGTTGCCGGTTGTTGAAGAACAGCGGCACCGGGCCGAGATTGAAGCCGTACTGCCCTTCGGGGAAGGGGTTGAGCGCGTAGAAGCCGTCGGAGAAGCCGCGCTGGCCGTCGGAGCCGCCGAAGACGTCCTTGAACGCCACCGAGCGGAAGATGAGCCGGACGATCTCGGCGGCCGCGATGGTGACGATGGCGAGATAGTCGGCGCGCAGCTGCAGGGTCGGTATGCCCAGCAGGATCGCCAGGAGCACGGCGGCGACCAGGCCGACGGCGATGCCGACCCAGAACGGCAGCCCCAGGACGGTGACGGTGACCGCCAGGCCGTAGCCGGCCACGCCCATGAAGGCGGCCTGGCCGAAGTTGAGCAGGCCCGTGTAGCCGAAGTGGATGTTGACGCCGATGGCGGCGATTCCGTACAGCACTGTCTCGACGCCGACCGCGGCCTTGAGCGTCGTGCTGATGATCGTGATCCAGTCCATTCTGATCCTCCCCCGATCAGCCGATCCGCTCGCGGCGGCCGAGGATGCCCTGCGGCCGGATGAGGAGCACGATGATGAGTACGACGAGCGCGCCGACGGACTTGAGCTCCGGCGGCACCCACAGGGTGGAGACCTGGACGAACAGGCCGACCACGAGCGAGCCCACCAGCGCGCCGAACGCGGTGCCGAGCCCGCCGAGCGTCACGCCGGCGAAGATGAGCAGCAGGACGTCCTGGCCCATCGTGTACTTGAGGCTCTGTGACAGGCCGAGCATGATGCCCGCCAGCGCGGCGATGGCGCCGCCCGAGGCCCAGATGATCCGGATGACCCGGTCGACGTTGATGCCGGACGAGGCCGCGAGCGCGGGGTTGTCGGCCACGGCGCGGGCCGCCTTGCCGGTGCGGGTGCGCAGCAGCGCGATGCCGACGATGACGAGGACCGCGAGCTCGATGCCCATGGCGACGAAGTTCTTCGGGGCCGCCGTGATGGGGCCGATCTCGACGCCCGGCTGCGCGGTGTACTGCGCGTAGGCCTCGTTCTGGCCGCCGAAGAAGATCAGGAACACGTAGCGCAGCAGGAGCGCCACGCCGATCGAGATGATCATCATGGCGATGGTGCCGGTGCCGCGCTTGCGCAGCACGCCCCAGAACAGGCGGTCCTGCAGGTAGCCGAGGATGCCGGCGACCACGACGGCGATCACCGCGGCGGGGATGAGATGCAGCCCGAAGCCCACGTTGAACGCGTAGGCGAGGATCGCGCCGAGCGTGACCAGCTCGCCGTGGGCGAAGTTGGTCAGGCCGGTCGTGCCGTAGATGAGCGAGAGGCCGAGCGCCGCCAGGGCGATGATCAACCCGAGGTTGAGCCCCTCGAACGTCAGCTGGGCGGCCTGCTCCCAGAACGTGGTCTCCTCGCCGCTGTCCGCCGGCTGCTGACCCGGGGCACCCTTGGGCTGGAGCGCGAACAGGACCGTCGAGCAGTTGCCCTCGAAGACGGTCGGCGTGCGGACGTTGTTGCCGCCCCGCACCTCGGCGTTCTTCGGAAGGCTGCCGACATCCAGGGTGACCTTGTATTTACCTGGCTTGTCGACCTGAACGTCCCACGTGCCTTGTGCGTTGCTTGTGACCTCCTTGACGGGTTGTCCGCTCTCGGTGGTCACGGCGATTTTGGCGCCGTTCACTGGCTGGCCTTGGAGTTTGAGTGTTCCCCTCAGTCCCTGGCAGTCGACCGTCCCCGCAGAGGCGGGGGCGGCCAGCAGAAAGACGAGTCCACCCAGAAAGGCCGTGAACGCGATCACGGCTCTGCGCAATGGTGCTCCCTCAAGTAGGTCAAGAAGGGGTTGTGCCCCTCCATCTCGACACGCGCGCATCGCAGGCACAACTGGGATGCTGTGGCGGGAGCTTATTCTGGTGTCGCCCGGTTCACTATCGTTCGTCACCAATTAGTGACATGTGCGTGTCACTCATGTGAGCAAACAACGAGCCTGGTCAGGGGCTAAATCGGGGTAGACGCCTGGCGCTCGGCGGATACGAACGGATAACGATCGGCGGGAAAGCTGGACGAGCCCGCGGGCCGGCTTTTGGGGCCGTGTAAGGCTTCCCCGGCCGTACACGTTATCTACTGGGCCGTCCCACGGGCTCGCGTTCGGACCACCGTAGCGACCCGCGGGCATGGTGCGCAAAGAGACCGGAGTTTCACCTGTCGCGCAGCATGCAGGTGAGGCGGGAGGTGCAGACGAGCTTGCCCCGCTCGTCGGTGATCTCGATCCCGTACGTCGCCAGCGTCCGGCCGCCGTGCAGCCTGGTCGCGACCCCCGTGACGTATCCCGACGTCGCGGGGCGGTGGTGGGTGGCGTTGATCTCGATGCCCATGGCGATGCGCTCGGGACCCGCGTGGATGGCGGCCGCCACCGAGCCGAGCGTCTCGGCCAGCACCGCCGACGCCCCGCCGTGCAGCAGGCCGTAGGGCTGGGTGTTGCCCTCGACCGGCATCCGGCCCACCACCCGCTCGGGACCGGCCTCGATGAACTCGATGCCCATGCGGTCGGCCAGGGTGCCCTCGTGCGTGGCGCCGTACACCGAGAAGTCCAGGGGGTTGGTCTGCGTCAAAGGGACGTCTCCACTCTTCCGAGCTCGGGTTTTCTGTCGCACACGCAGACTAGGCTGCGTATGTGCCGAAGAGTGAAGTGACCCCCAGCCGCCCGTGCCTGCTGCTGCTTGACGGGCATTCCCTGGCCTACCGCGCGTTCTTCGCGCTCAAGGACGCCAACCTGATGACCACCGACGGTCAGCACACCGAGGCGGTCTACGGGTTCACCTCGATGCTGACCAACGTCCTGCGCGACGAGCAGCCCACCCACGTGGCGGTGGCCTTCGACCGGTCGGAGCCGACCTTCCGCCATGAGGCGTACTCCGACTACAAGGCCAACAGGAGCGAGACGCCCGAGGACTTCCGCGGTCAGATGCAGCTCATCTTCGAGCTGCTCGACACGTTCCGCATCCCGCGCCTGTCCAAGGCGGGCTTCGAGGCCGACGACCTCATCGCCACCCTCGCCACCCGCGCCGCCGAGCAGGGCATGAACGTGCTGATCGTCACCGGCGACCGCGACGCGCTGCAGCTGGTCAACGAGCACATCACCGTCCTGATGACGCGGCGCGGCATCAGCGACATGACGAGGTTCACGCCCGAGGCGGTCATGGAGAAATATGGCCTGACCCCGGCGCAATATCCCGACTTCGCCGCCCTGCGCGGCGACCCCAGCGACAACCTGCTGAGCATCCCGAGCGTGGGGGAGAAGACCGCCGCCAAGTGGGTGCGCGAGTTCGGCTCCCTGACGGCGCTGGTCGACCGGGTCGACGAGGTCAAGGGCAAGGTCGGCGACAAGCTGCGCGAGCACGTCGCCCAGGTGCTGATGAACCGGCGGCTGACCGAGCTGCTCCGCGACGTCCCGCTCGACGTCGATCTGGGCGACCTCACGCAGGGCGCCTGGGAGCGCGAGGAGATCAACAAGCTCTTCGACAGCCTGCAGTTCCGCGGCGAGCTCCGCGAGCGGGTGTTCAAGGTGTTCGGCTCCGGCGAGCAGGAGCCCGACCAGGGCTTCGAGGTCGAGACCGTGCTGCTCGGCCCCGACCGCGTGGCCGGCTGGCTGGCCGCGCTGCCCGAGGGCCGTGCCGGGCTGGCCTTCAAGGGCGCCTACGGCAGCGGCACCGGCCGCGTCGACGGCATCGCCATCGCCTCGCCCGACGGCACCGCCGCCCACATCGACCCCGTCAAGCTCACCGAGGCCGACGAGGCGGCCCTGCGGGCCTGGCTGGCCGACGACGCCAGGCCCAAGGCCGTCCACGACGCCAAGGGGCCCATCCTGGCGCTCTGGGCGCAGGGCATGGAGCTGCGCGGCCTGAGCTGCGACACCGCGCTCGCCGCCTACCTGGCGATGCCGGGCCAGCGCACGTTCGCTCTGGAGGACCTGGCCAGGCGCTACCTCAACCGCGACCTGCGGGCCGAGGAGGAGTCCACCGGGCAGGCCGCGCTGTTCGGCGACGACGAGGACGCCCCGGCCAAGGACCTCGCGCTGCGCGCCCACGCGGTGCGCGAGCTGGCCGAGGCTCTGGAGCGCTTCCTGGCCGGACGCGGCGGCACCCAGCTGATGACCGACGTCGAGCTGCCGCTGCTGGCCGTGCTGGCCGAGCTGGAGCGCGCGGGCATCGCGGTCGACGGCGAATACTTCGCGGGGCTGGAGGCCGAGTTCGGGGCCGCGGTCAAGCACGCCGTGGAGGAGGCGCACCGCTCCGTCGGCGAGCAGTTCAACCTGGGCTCGCCCAAGCAGCTGCAGGAGATCCTCTTCGTCAAGCTCAACCTGCCCAAGACGAAGAAGATCAAGACCGGCTGGAGCACCGACGCCGACCAGCTCGCATGGCTGGCCACGCAGACCGACCACGAGCTGCCGACGATCATGCTGCGCCACCGCGACCAGCAGAAGCTGCGCACCACCGTCGAGGGCCTGATCAAGGAGATCGCCGACGACGGGCGCATCCACACCACCTACAACCAGATCATCGCCGCCACGGGCCGGCTGTCGTCGGAGAAGCCCAACCTCCAGAACATCCCGATCCGCACCGCCGAGGGCCGCCGGATCCGCCAGGGCTTCGTCGTCGGCGAGGGCTACGAGACGCTGCTGACGGCGGACTACAGCCAGATCGAGCTGCGCATCATGGCCCACCTGTCGGGTGACGAGTCGCTGATCGCGGCCTTCGAGTCGGGCCACGACTTCCACCAGGCCACCGCCGCGCGCGTGTTCGACCTGCCGCCCGAGCAGATCGACGGCGAGCTGCGGGCCCGCATCAAGGCCATGAACTACGGCCTGGCCTACGGCCTGTCCGACTTCGGGCTGTCCGGGCAGCTCAACATCCCGGTGGCGGAGGCGCGGGCGCTGAAGGAGGAGTACTTCGAGGAGTTCGGCGGCGTACGCGACTTCCTGCAGGCCATCGTCCAGCAGGCGCGCTCCGACGGCTACACCGAGACGATCATGGGCCGCCGCCGCTACCTGCCCGACCTCACCAGCGACAACCGCCAGCGCCGCGAGATGGCCGAGCGGATGGCCCTCAACGCCCCCATCCAGGGCTCGGCCGCCGACATCATCAAGGTCGCCATGCTCAACGTTCACCAGGCCATCCGCGAGGAGGGGCTGACCTCCAGGATGCTCCTGCAGGTCCACGACGAGCTCGTGTTCGAGGTGGCGTCCGGGGAGCTGGAGCAGCTCAAGCAGCTCGTCTGCGACCAGATGAACGCCGCCTACCACCTGCGGGTCCCGCTGGAGGTCTCCGTGGGCGTGGGACGGACCTGGGAGGATGCAGGACACTGAGTTTTTGGGGTAGGGCTGCACTAACCTGAACGTAATTTCACCGATTGGTCGGGAGTTCTGTGCAGATCTCAGCGCCCCTCACGCGGATCATCGGCATCGCGAACATCGTGGTGGTCACGGTGGCCGTCATCGGCCTGAGCCTGTTACCGGACGAGAAACGTCCGCACGCCGAGGCGGCCAGGGCCTTGGCCAAGGTCCAGGGCAGTGTCGAGCCACCGAGCCCCTCCCCGGCGGGCGAGCCGCCGGGGGTCGTGGCCACCCCCGACTTCGCCCGCCAGGTGCGCGCCAACGAGGCCGGGCTGGTGCCGGTGATCATGTACCACCGGATCCTCGCCAAGCGGCTGGCCTCGATCGACCGGACGCCCGACCAGCTCAGGAAGGAGCTGGAGAAGCTCGCCAAGCAGGGCTACGTGCCGATCACCGCCAAGGAGTTCGCCGCCGGCGACATCAGGGTGCCGGCGGGGAAGTTCCCCGTCGTGCTCACCTTCGACGACGGGCACCCGAGCCACTTCGCGCTCGACGCGAGCGGCAACCCCAAGCCCGACACGGCGGTGGGCATCATCCAGGAGGTGGCCAGGAAATACCCGTCGTTCCGGCCGGTCGCCACGTTCTGGATCAACCGGGAGCCGTTCGGGCTGGTCGACAGGGACGCCCAGGCGGCCGCGGTGAAGTGGCTGGTCGACCATGGCTACGAGGTGGCCAATCACACCTGGGGCCACCCCAACCTGCGCGCGCTCGGGAAGAAGAAGGTCCGCGAGCAGATCGTGCGGATCGAGCGCCTGCTGAAGAAGCTCGGCGCGCCGCCCTCCACGACCATGGCGTTACCGTACGGCTCGATCCCCAGGCCGAAGAAGCTCGCCCGCACGGGGTCATGGGACGGCACCCGCTATGATTTCGCCGGCGTGTTCCTGGCCGGAGCCGAGCCGTCGCTTTCGCCCTACGCGAAAAAATTCGACCGGGGCGCGATCCAGCGGATCCAGAGCAACGGCAAGAAGGGCGAGTGCCGCAAGTGGTGCTCCCAGTACTGGCTGGAATGGCTGAACAAGCACCCTGGCGAGCGCTACGTCTCCGATGGCGACCCGGAGCGGATCTCCATACCGGAGAAACTTCGAGGTAATATCGTCGCCAAGCGAGGGCTCCAGGTCATCGCCTACTGATGGCCCCCGGATTGACCGCATGGCGTTGGTCTCATATGCTGATCGCTGCGCTGTGGGCTCGCGCGCGCCTCAGACGGAGCGGGCTCGCGCTCGGTCACGTCGATGTCGTAATTCCTCGGCTTGATGCGGAAGAGGGCCTGCCGCGCGTCCGCCACATCGACATCCTGTCCGCGTTCGGAGCAATTCCACACATGACGTCCAGCACTGAGGCCACCTCGAGCACCCCGCAGGTAGCGGTCAACGACATCGGGTCCGAGGAAGCCTTCCTCGCGGCGATCGACGAGACCATCAAGTACTTCAACGACGGCGACATCGTCGAGGGCACCGTCGTCAAGGTCGATCGAGACGAGGTTCTTCTCGATATCGGCTACAAGACCGAGGGTGTCATCCCCTCGCGTGAGCTTTCGATCAAGCACGATGTCGACCCAGCTGACGTCGTGGAGGTCGGAGAGCACGTCGAAGCCCTGGTTCTCCAGAAGGAGGACAAAGAGGGCCGCCTGATCCTGTCCAAGAAGCGCGCCCAGTACGAGCGCGCCTGGGGCACGATCGAGAAGATCAAGGACGAGGACGGCATCGTCACCGGCACCGTCATCGAGGTCGTCAAGGGTGGTCTCATCCTCGACATCGGCCTCCGTGGCTTCCTCCCGGCGTCCCTGGTCGAGATGCGCCGTGTCCGCGACCTGCAGCCGTACGTCGGCCGCGAGCTCGAGGCCAAGATCATTGAGCTCGACAAGAACCGCAACAACGTGGTTCTGTCGCGCCGCGCCTGGCTCGAGCAGACGCAGTCCGAGGTTCGCCAGACGTTCCTCAACACCCTCCAGAAGGGTCAGGTCCGCAAGGGCGTCGTCTCCTCGATCGTCAACTTCGGCGCCTTCGTCGACCTCGGTGGGGTCGACGGCCTGGTCCACGTGTCCGAGCTGTCCTGGAAGCACATCGACCACCCGTCCGAGGTGGTCGAGGTCGGCCAGGAGGTCACGGTCGAGGTCCTCGACGTCGACATGGAGCGCGAGCGCGTCTCCCTGTCGCTCAAGGCCACCCAGGAAGACCCGTGGCAGCAGTTCGCCCGCACCCACCAGATCGGCCAGGTCGTGCCGGGCCGCGTCACCAAGCTGGTGCCGTTCGGCGCGTTCGTCCGGGTCGAGGAGGGCATCGAGGGCCTGGTCCACATCTCCGAGCTGGCCGAGCGCCACGTGGAGATCCCGGAGCAGGTCGTCCAGGTCGGCGACGAGATCTTCGTCAAGATCATCGACATCGACCTCGACCGTCGCCGCATCAGCCTCTCGCTGAAGCAGGCCAACGAGGGCGTCGGCACCGAGGTCGAGTTCGACCCGACCCTCTACGGCATGGCGGCCACCTACGACGACCAGGGCAACTACATCTACCCCGAGGGCTTCGACCCGGAGACCGGGGAGTGGCTCGAGGGCTTCGACAAGCAGCGCGAGGAGTGGGAGCGGCAGTACGCCGAGGCCCAGCAGCGCTTCGAGGCCCACAGGAAGCAGATCGAGGAGGCCCGCAAGGCCGAGGCGGAGGCGGGCGAGGCTGCTCCCTCCTCCTACAGCGGCGAGACGCAGGCTCCCTCGGGCGGCTCCTCGTCGAGCCCGGCCGGTGGCGCCCTCGCCTCCGACGAGGCCCTCGCGGCTCTGCGCGAGAAGCTCGCCGGCGGCCAGAGCTGACGATCTGGTCTGACTGATCGGTTTCGGGAAGGCCCCGCATCCACCGTGGTGCGGGGCCTTCCGCGTGTCTGAATCCGACGATGAACGCGGAACCAAACCTGCCGCATTGGTTCCTATGGTCGTCGGCATGGAAGAGATCAAGCCGTTCCGCATCGCCGTTCCCCAGGAAGACCTCGACGACCTGAGAGCGCGGCTGCGGCGTACCAGGTGGGCGCGCCAGCTGCCCGGCGGGTGGAGCCGAGGCGTGCCCGTGGCGTACCTGCGCGAGCTGGCCGAGTACTGGGCCGACGGGTTCGACTGGCGGGCACAGGAGGCCAGGCTGAACGCGTTCCCGCAGTTCACCACCGACATCGACGGGCAGACCAGCCATTTCCTGCACGTCCGCTCGCCCGAGCCACGGGCACTGCCGCTGATCATCACGCACAGCTGGCCGAACTCCGTCGCCGAGTTCCTCGACGTCATCGGCCCGCTCACCGACCCCCGGGCGCACGGGCTCGACCCCGACGTCGCCTTCCACGTCGTCGCGCCCTCCCTGCCGGGCTTCGGCTTCTCGCCCTTCCCCGAGCCGTCTTCCGGGTCGTCTTCCGGGTCGTCTTCCGAGCCGTCTTCCGGGCCGGCCGACGAGCGGCCGTGGAGCATCGAGCGGGTGGCCCGCACGTGGGCCGAGCTCATGCGCAGGCTCGGGTACGACCGGTACGGCGCCCACGGCAACGACGCCGGGGCGCTGGTCACGCCGCAGCTGGCCGCGCTGGACAGCGAGCACGTCGTCGGCTCGCTCATCACGGCCGGGCTCGGCATCCCCACCGGGGACCCCGCGGAGCTCGAAGGGCTCAGCAAGGAGGAGCTGGACGAGCTCGAGAAGATGTCCGCCTGGATGACCGGCGGCAGCGGGTACGGGCCCTACCTGGCCGCCAGGCCGCAGACGCTCGCGCACGGGTTCGCGGACTCGCCCGTGGCGCAGCTCGCGTACCTGGTGGAGAGGTTCAAGGAGTTCGACGGGTGGGGTTCGGGCGCCGAGCCGATCGAGCGGGACCTGGTGCTCACCAACGCGACCCTGTACTGGGTGACGGACACCGGCGCGTCGTCGTCGTGGCCGTACTACGAGGGCGCCGCCGGGCTGCCGATCCACCAGAGCGCGGTGCCGACCGGTGTGACGCACGGCGGCCCCGCGGTGATGAGGCGGATCGCCGAGCGGGACAACGACATCGTCTACTGGGGCGAGGCCCACAGCCCCAGTCACATGGTCGCCATGGCGGCGCCGGACGGGCTGGTGGCGGGCATACGCGCTTTTTTCCGGTCGATCCGCTGAGCGGGTCGCAGATTTTACCTGGAGGTCCCCGCGAGCCCGCCATCCTCCGGGCCCGGCGCTGCCAGACTGACCTGCGCTGTCGACACCTACGACGCTCAGGGGCGATGCGGTGGGCAAGGCTCAGCGGGTGACCATCCTGGTGACGGCCGTTCTGGCGGCCGTTCTGGCGGCGGGGGCCGCCGTTTCGCCGGCGGCGACGGGCGGGGCCTCCGCGGCCCTTCCCCAGTGGCAGGAGTGCGGCGACGGGCTGCGGTGCGTGAAGCTCTCCGTGCCCGTCGACTGGGCGAAGCCGCGCGGGCCCCGTACCGACATCGATCTCGCCCTGATGCCCGCGCAGGACCCGGCGCGCAGCTTCGGCGCCCTGGTGGTGAACACCGGCTACGGCCCCACGATCGAGGCGGTACGCGCCCAGCCCGACACCGTGAGCGAGCTGACCAGGTGGTTCGACGTGGTGCTCGTCGAGCCGCGCGGGCTCGGCGACCGGGGGAGCGCGGCCACGGTGCGCTGCTCCGTGGCCCAGCCCGACCCGCTGCGCCTGCTCCTCGCCCCTGGGAAGGCCGCATGGCGCTCCTACGCCCGTGACAACGCCGCCTACGACAGAAGCTGCAGGGAGGCCGCCGGGCCCGGCTACGCCGGCCTCACCTCCTGGCAGGTCGCCCACGACCTCGAGGCCCTGCGCGCCGCGCTCGGCGAGCCGCGGCTGCGCTACTTCGGCTCCTCCTACGGGGCCGTGTACGGGCAGGCGTACCTGGAGCTGTTCCCCCACCGGGCCGGGCGGATGTACCTCGAGGGCGGGTTCGACCACACCGAGCCCGGCCTGGAGCGGCGGCTGACCGCCGAGGCGCGGGCGACCGAGCGGCGGCTCACCGCCTTCCGCGACTGGTGCAGGGACAGCCTGGTCTGCTCGCTGCACGACGCCGACGCCGTGTCGGTCCTCGACGACCTGCGCCGCAGCACGCCCCTCAGCGCCGGCCCCGGGCGCACGGTGAAGATCAGGCGGCTGCTGGCCGCCGTCAACGCCGGGCTCGCCCCGCAGCACTGGCCGGAGCTGGCCCGGGCCCTCTCCGCGGCCAGGGAGGGCGACGCGAGCGCGCTCGCCGCGATGGCCACCGTGACCGCGCCGGCACCGCCCGGGACGGTGACGGGCTCCATGTTCTGCCACGACTTCATGCCCGCCGTGCCGAGCTACCGCCGCTTCCTCGCCATGGAGTCGCGCCTGCGGGAGGTGGCGCCGCGGCTCGGGTGGCTGACCGGACGGTACGAGGTCGCGCGCTGCCTGGGCATACCGCGGCAGGGCGCGCCGAGCTGGCCCCCGCACGCGCCGGACGTGCGGGGCGGCCGGCCGGTGCTGGTCGGCGCCGGGCGGCTGGACCCCTCCGCCCAGCCGCTCGGGGAGATCCCCGGGGCGCGGGTGCTGTGGCACGGCGACGGGCCCGGCGCGTACCTGCTCCAGGGGGTGGACAAGCTCCGCGCGACCTGCCTGCGCACACACGTGCACGACTATCTCGTCAACGGCGTTCTGCCGGAGAAGGACACCTACTGCCCCAAAGAGCTGAGTGCGGGCATGTATTCGTGACCAGTGGCGGTAGTGTGCTGCGCGTGCTGATCGAACGGGCGGTGGCGGCGGACGCGGGCGAGATCCTCACCCTGCAGCGGGCGGCCTACGTGAGCGAGGCCCAGCTGTACGGCGATCCGTACATCCCGCCGCTCGTCGAGTCGCTCGAGCAGGTCCGCAAGGTCATCGAGAGCGCCGTCGTGCTCAAGGCGCTCGACGCCGGCCGGGTCGTCGGGGCGGTGCGCGGGCAGGTGTCCGGCACGGCCTGCCTGGTCGGCCGCCTGGTTGTCGCGCCCGATCGCCAGGGCCAGGGGCTGGGCACGGCCCTGCTGACGGCCCTGCACGAGGCGGTGCCTGAGGCGGAGGCGTTCGACCTCTACACGGGGCACCTGTCCGAGGCCAACCTCAAGCTCTACCGCCGCCTGGGCTACCGGGAGACCCACCGGGAGCGGATGGACGATCACCTGACGCTGGTCCACCTGCGTAGGCAGCCAGATCGATCCCCTCCTCAGCGGTGATCACGGCGCGGCCCATGTCGTCGTCCACCCAGTTCCACCCCCACCGCCACTCCGAGCCCGCGGGGTGCTCGGTGTTCAGCCGGTCGAGTACGGACTGCAGCGCGGAGACGGGCACGACGATCTGGTGGCGGCCCCGCCAGGGCACGTACACGGAGGGCGCGAGCGGCGGCGTCCGCACCCCGTGCTCGCGCAGCGCCTCGACCACCGCCGCGGGATCCACCCCGAACAGGTGCAGCGTCGTCGGGTCCCGCTCCACCTCGGCGTCGTAGGCCAGGGCGAGGAGCCAGTGCTCCGGTGCCGGCGTCCGGTGGCCCGCCGCGACCGCCAGGCCGGTCGCGATGCCGTACAGCTTGGAGAAGTGCGGGTTGGCGAAGCCGCCCGCCCGGTGCGCGGGCCTGGCGTGCTGCGGCAGGCATTCGAGCGCGCGGTCGCGGTCCAGCCCCGCCCCGGCCAGCACCCGCGCGGCCACGGAGTCGCCCGCCAGCAGGGCGAGGACGACGTGCTGCGGCCCCACCCAGTCGTCTCCCACGGCCGCGGCCTGCTCGTGCGCGGCCCGCACGATCGTGGACGTCATACCTTCGATGATGACCCCGTAGGCTTTCCCCGTGTTGAAAACAGGGCTCACGGGCGGGATCGGATCCGGCAAAAGCGAGGTGTCGAAACGGCTCGCGGCCAGGGGCGCCGTCGTGATCGACGCCGACAGGATCGCGCGCGAGGTGGTCGAGCCCGGCACGCCGGGGCTGGCCAGGGTGGTGGCCGTGTTCGGCGACGAGGTGCTCCGCCCGGACGGCTCCCTCGACAGGGAGAAGCTCGGCTCCATCGTCTTCGCCGACTCCGAGCGGCTCGCCGCGCTCAACGCGATCGTCCACCCGCTGGTGGGCGAGCGGGTGGCGGAGCTGCAGAGCCGGGCGGCCGACGACGCGATCACCGTCTACGACGTGCCGCTGCTCGCCGAGAACAACCTGGCCCCCATGTACGACGTGGTCATCGTCGTCGACGCCTCCGACGAGACCCGCATCAGGCGCCTGGCCGAGCACCGCGGCATGCCGGCGGCCGACGCCCAGGCCCGCATCGCCGCCCAGGCGAGCCGGGAGGACCGGCTGGCCGTGGCCGACATCGTGATCTCCAACGAGGGCACGCTCGACGAGCTGGAGGCCCGGGTGGACGAGGTCTGGGAGGAGCTGACCAGGCGCGCCGCCCGCGGCTGAGCAGGCGGCGAGCCTCAGAAGGGTGCGTCGAGTGGCACCTGCCGCACCCCCGGCAGGTACGGGTCGAGCTCGCCCAGCTCGAACCGCGACATCCCGATGACGTGCCAGAACTGCCCCGCCGGCTCCCCCTGGACCTTGTAGCGCCCGTCGGGAGCCAGCGCCGCCCACCCCTCGGGCAGCCCGAGCAGGGTCGCCCGCCGTTCGCCGCCCTCCCAGAGGATCACCACGCCGTCGTCGCCCGCGCTGGCCAGCAGGTCGGAGACGGGGCTGAAGGCGACCGACCACACCCGGCGGGCGTGCCCGGCCAGCTCGTGCAGCGTCCGCCCGGTCGCGGTCTCCCAGACCCGCACCACCAGGTCGTCGCCGCCGGTGGCCAGCCGCTCGCCCGAGGCGTCGAACGCCAGGCTCCACAGCCGCCCCTCGTGCCGGAGCTCGCGCACCAGCCGGGGCTGCCAGGCCTGGCCGGGGCGCAGCTCCCACAGCATGGCCCGGCCGTCGTTGCCGGCGCTGGCCAGGTGGCGGCCGTCGGGGGAGAAGGCCACCGAGTAGACCCGGTCGGTGTGCCCCTCGAGGGTGGCCACCCGGCCGCCGGAGGCCACGTGCCACAGGCGTACGAGCTTGTCGTCGCAGCCGGTGGCCACGTACTCGCCGTCGGGGCTGAACGCGATCGAGCGCACCCGCCCGCGGTGGTCGGCCAGGTTGCCCGCCAGCCGCCCGGTCGGGCGGTACCAGATCCTGACGCTGTCGTCGTCGTTGGCCGTGGCCAGCAGCTTGCCGTCGGGGCTGAACGCCTCGGCCCAGATGTGGTCGGTCTCGGCGTGCAGCTCGCGTTCGTAGTCGCCGGTGGTGGCGTTCCAGAAGTGCACGCCGCCGTCGTTGCTGGAGGTGGCCAGCACCGGCCCGGCGGGGGAGAACAGGGCCGAGATGAGCCGGTCGGCCGTGCCGGTGAACTCCCGCAGCCGCCGCCCGGTACGCGGCTCCCACACGCGTACGACGCCGTCGTTGCCGCTGGTCGCCAGCATCGACCCGTCGGCGCTGAACCTGACGGACGAGATGCGCCGCCCGTGCCCGCGCAGCACCCGCTGGCACTTGCCCGACTCGGGATCCCACAGGCGTACGGTGCCGTCGTTGCTGCTGGTGGCCAGTTGCTGCCCGTCGGGCCGGAACGCGAACGGCCAGACCGAGCTGCGGTGCCCCGTCAGCTCGACCCGTTGCCCGCCCCCGATGCGCTGGAGCCGGACCACGCCGCCGGAGTCGCCGCTGGCCACCGTCTGCCCGTCGGGGCTGAACGTCACCTGGTAGACGGCCGCCGCGTGCGTGGTGAGCACGCCGAGGGACTCGCCCGACGCCTCCCACACGCGTACGCCGCCCGCCGTGTCGCCCGTGGCCAGCCGCGAGCCGTCGGGGGAGAACGTCACACAGTAGACGCTGCCCGCGTGCCCGGTCAGCACGTGGAGCGGCGTCCAGGTGGCGGTGTCCCAGAGGCGTACGGCGCCCGCCTCGTCGCCGCTGGCCAGCAGGCGGCCGTCCGGGCTGTGCACGACGCGGTAGACGCTGCCGCGGTGGCCCTCGAGCGTCTCCTTCACCTGTCCCGAGGCCAGGTCCCAGACCCGCACCACGCCGGCCGCGTCGCCCGTCACGAGCGCGGAGCGGCCGAACGACGCCGTGTAGATCGGCGCCCGGTGCCCGCCGAGCTCGTGCGCGAGCCGGCCGGTGGCGGTCTCCCACACGCGTACGACGCCGTCGCCGCCTCCTGCCGCCACGAGGTCGCCCGAAGGGCTGAGGCGCACCGGCCAGACGCCGTCGGCGTGGCCGGTCAGCCGGCGCAGGCGCTCGCCGGTGAGGGCGTCCCACAGCACCAAGGTGCCGTCGCTCGCGCCCGTGGCCAGCAGGTCGCCCGCGAACGTTACCGCGAAGACGCGGCCGCGGTGCCCCTGCAGGGTGCGCACGGGCGCGCCGCCGACGCAGAGCAGCACGCCCCCGTCCTCGTTGCCGATCGCGATCGTGGCGCCGTCGGGGCTGTAGGCGATGGGCTCGGGCAGGCGGCTGGTCTGGAAGTGGTAGCCGTACGGGACGCCGATGCCGGCCGGCGCGAACTCCACCTCCACCGGCCGGCCCGGCACCACCGCCGCGCCGGGCAGGTGGGGCAGGGTGCCGGTCACGTTGATCAGCGAGGCCCGGTGCCAGCGAGCGCCCTCGACCGCCGCGTCGCTCAGGTCCACCTGAGCCAGCCGCGCCCCGGACAGGTCGGCGCCGGTCAGGTCGGCGCCGGTCAGGGCCGCGCCGTCGAGCCGCGCCCCGACCAGCCTGGCCTCGCGCAGGGTGGCCCTGGACAGGTTCGTGCCCGCCAGGGTGGCCTCGGACAGGTCGGCGCCGGTGAGATCCACCTCGCGCAGGTCCCTGGCCGACAGGTCCTCGCCCTTCAGGTTGGCGCCGCGCAGGTCGGCGCGGGCGGGCGTGCGCAGCCTGGCCGAGATCTTGACCGCGTTGGCCCTGGACACGTCGTCGCCCGGCGGGTCGGCGACCCACGCGCGCAGCGCCCGGACGTCGGCCAGGTCGCACAGGAACTCCACGGTCAGCGCCGACAGCGGCCTGCGCGACAGCAGCGCGAGGTTGTCCCGGGCGATGTGCCGGGCAATCAGCCACTCCATCACCGACGTGTGGATGAACCCGAACATCCCCTCCTCGGTCCGCACCAGCAGGCTGCCCGAGCCCATCCGGTACGCCGCGTGCGCCGCCGACAGCTGCCCGTCGGAGATGTCGGTCAGCGTCTCGCCGATCTCGGTCAGCTCGTCCACGCCCAGCAGCGACTCGCCGGTGTCCCACAGCCGCACCGCCAGCGCGGTGACCACCCGCCACAGCTCCTCGACGGTCAGCGCGGCGGCCGAACCGGGGACCCTGGCCCGCCGCTCCTCGAAGGCCAGCCAGGAGCTGAGGATCTCGTCGTACAGCAGCGCGGGGCTGATCGTGTGGCGGGCGCCGGCCACCGTACGGAGGCGGTCGGCGTCGAGGTCGGCGATGAAGGTCAGCATGCGCGGGTTCTGCGCCAGCGCGAGCAGGTCGGCGATCTCGCTCATCAGTGACATGCGGGCCCTGGCCTCGTCGCCGTCGTCGAAGCGGTTGGCCAGGTAGGAGCGGATCTGGTCGTGCGTGAAGTCCTCGACGCTGAGCACCCGCCGCTGCGGCAGCACCCCGACCATCTCGCCGAGCGAGGTCAGCACCTGGCTGTGCGACTTGAAGTGCTGCGTGCGGCTGGCGACCACGATCTTCGCCTTGTCGTCGGCCGCCGCCAGCAGCGTGGCCAGGTGATCGGCCGCCCGGTCGAACGTCAGCCGGGTCACCAGCTCGTCGAACCCGTCGAAGAGCAGCACGATCCGCCCCTGCCTGAGCAGGTAGCGGAACGCCTTCAGGTCGATGAACTCCTCGCCGTGGCTCGCCAGATGGGCCGCCACCAGCGCGTCCACCGAGTGCGACTTGTCCAGGGCGCGGAGCTCGATCAGGATCGGCGTCAGGTGCGGCAGCTCGGCCGGGATGCGCCGGGCCAGCTCGCGCAGCGCGAACGTCTTGCCGTGGCCGAAGTCGCCGAGCAGCAGCAGGAAGCGGCCGTGGTCGGTGGCCAGCAGCCGCATGAGCTCGTCGGTCAGCCCCTGCTTGATCTGGTTTCCCGGGCGGTCGAGCTCGCGGTAGCGCTGCGGGACGTACAGGGCGGGCGGGTAGCGGCGGTCGGCCGTCAGCCTGGCCGTCTGCTCGGTGACGTAGCCGGTCAGGTCGAGCAGGCCCTGGAACTCGGCGAAGCTGCGCAGCCGCACCCCCTTGCGCATCAGGTCGTCGCGGAGCGCCCGGGAGGCGGGCGGCCCCTGGTAGACCAGCTCGGCGGTCAGGCCGCTGGCGTGCGCCTGGCGGACGAACCCGTCGGCGGCGCTCTCGGTCAGCTCGCCCACGTGCGCGCCGATCAGCGTCTGGCGGACGAAACCGTCCTCGGGGTGGGTGACCACCAGATGCGCGTCGAACCTGCGGATCCTGGCCCGCTCGTGCCTGGCCTCGCAGACCTCGGCGATGCGGTCGAGCAGCAGCTCGACCGGGCTGGGCGCGCGCTCGTCCGGCTTGGGCGCGGGCGGCTCGGCCGCCGGGCTCTCGCCGGTGAACGTGGCCCGCACGGCCCTCCACCGGTGCGGGACCAGCTCGGGCTCGCCCCCGTCGGGCAGCCACGTACGCAGCCCGTCAGGGGTGATCTCGACGACCTGGTGCCGCCCGGAGCGCGGCGCGGCGATCCGGCCCCCGGCCCCGTCGCCGGTGCCGCCGTGGAAGAGCAGGTTGAGCCGGTGCGCCAGCAGCCGCTCGAACGAGGGCGCGTCCCGCAGCTCGCCCGGCGGATGCCCGATCGCGCCCAGCCGCAGCCACGCGCTCTCCTCGTACGGCCGCAGCCGCTCGGCGAACCAGGCCGCCTGCCCCTCGCCGAGCAGCGCGTACGCGTCGCGCTCCAGATGGCTCATCGCCATCGTCGAGTTGAGCCCCGCCACGACCACCTTCAGATCGGGCACCTCGAACAGCGTCCACGGCTGCCCGCCGTCGAACACCCGGTCGTCCAGCCCCTGATAAACCTCGCCGAACAGCCCCGCGAAATGCCGCCACTTGGGCCAGTAGGGAGGCTGCGGGCTCACGTCGTCGGCCTCGCAGGTCATGAAGTACGCGCTGGCCGCGGCCTTGGTCACGTCGCGCGGCCCGGGCAGCAGCACCAGCCGGTGCGGCTCCAGCCCGATCAGCAGCCGCAGGTCGGTCACGAACCGGGTGGCCTGCCCGAACTGCCCCAGGCTGCCCGACTCGGTGAGATCGCCGCTGACCACCATGAGGTCGGGGCGCGGCATGCCCCGGTCGTACATGGCGGTCAGGTCGGCCCAGATCCGCGCCTGCATGTCCTCCGGCGTGAACGGCTCGCCGGGATCGGGCAGCGCCCTGCCGAACCTGGGGCCGCCGATGTGCAGCACGCTGATCGACTCGCGCCCCCGGTCGGCCTTCGCCGCCGGAGGGAACTTCGGCGCCGTCACGGGCGTGCGCCGCGCCCTGGCCCGCTCGCCCGGCTCCGGCAGCGTCGGAGCGGGCGCCGGCACGCGGGAGCCGTCGGGGAAGGCGGGCGCCGCCTCCGGCTTGGCCCGGCCCGCCAGCGCCTCCCGCACCCTGCCCAGCAGCAGCGCCCTGGCCTGGCCCGGGTCGGTGACGCCGAGCAGGTCGACCCAGGTGATCGTGGAGAGCAGGCCCTCGAGCCGGACGTCCTCCAGCCTGATCGTGACGAGCTTGTTGGAGGGGTTGTCCGGGTCGGCCCGCAGCGCCGCCTGCCACTCCATCCGGCCGTAGCGGGAGGTCAGGTAGTTGCGCGAGAGCACCGCCACGACCAGCTGCGCCTCGCTGACGCCGCGGTCCATGAAGTCGATGAAGTTGGTGCCCGGCACGAAGTCCCACGCCTGGATCATCGTCCGGTAGCCCGCCGCCTCGAGCTCCCATGCGATCCAGGTGGCCCAGGCCGTGTCGGCCGGGGAGTAGCTGACGAAGATCTCGGTCGGCCTGCCGTCACGTGCCATGACGCCAGTATCCCCTGTGAAATAGGGGATGCAGCGACCGAACTTTCGAACCCATAGGATTCGACGGGTGTGGCGGCGTCTTGGTGTGCTCGACAAGATCAGGATCGGCCTGCTCGGTCTCGGGGTGGTGGCCGTGCCGACCGGGCTGCTCCCGTGGGAGGCGGCGGCCGACAGCCTGGACGAGATCTGGCCGCTGCTGATCTTCCTGGTGGCGATCATCGTGCTGGCCGAGCTCACCAAGGAGGCCCAGGTCTTCGACGCCATCGCGGCGAGGATGGCGGTCTTCGGGCGCGGCAACTACGCCGCACTCTTCTTTCTTTGCACTGCTTTCGCGTCATTTATCACGATATTTCTGAACTTGGACACGACGGCGGTGCTGCTCACCCCCGTCATGCTCGCCCTGGCCCCCAAGGCCCGCATCGCCGCCCTCCCCCTGGCCATGACCACGATCTGGCTGGCCAACACCGCGAGCCTGCTGCTCCCCGTCTCCAACCTGACGAACCTCCTGGGCATGGAGAAGATCGGCCTGGACGCCCAGGAGTTCGCCGGGCGCATGTGGGCGCCGCAGCTCGCCTCGATCGCGGTGACGATGGCGTTCCTGTGGGCCTTCTACTGGCGCCGCGGCGAGCGGCGCGACCTGCGCTACACGCCGCCGCTGCTGGAGCCGGTGGCCGACCGCGTGCTGTTCGGGGCCGCGGCGGCGGGCTGCCTGCTCTTCATCGTCCTGCTGCTGCTCAAGGCGCACGTGGCCGTCGCCGCCACCGCGGCGGCCGCGATCGTCGTCGTGGCCTTCCTGGTACGCGCCCGCGAGCGCCTGACCTGGAGCCTCATCCCGTGGCAGCTCATCGTCTTCGTCACCGGGCTGTTCCTCGTGGTGCCCACGCTCAGCAGGCACGGCCTGTCCGACCTGATGACGTGGATGATCGGCACGGAGGGCGACCCGTACCGCACCGCCGCCGTCGGGGCCGGGCTCTCCAACGCGATCAACAACCTGCCCGCGTACAAGGCCGTCGAGACCGTCATCCCGTCCACGAGCCAGGACCAGCTGCTGGCCCTGCTGGCGGGCACCAACGTGGGCCCGGTCATCACGCCGTGGGCGTCGCTGGCCACGCTGCTGTGGTTCGAGTCGTGCCGCCGGCACGAGGTCAAGGTGCCGATGGGCCGTTTCCTGCTCACCGGCACGGGCCTGGCGGTGGTGGGGCTGCTCGCCACCGTGTGGGCGCTGGTGCACGTCGGCTGAGCCGGGTGAGCGATCAGGCGGCGGCCGGCGCGTAGGCGCAGGCGACCGCGTCGAGCGCCCAGCGCATCCGCGCGACGTACGTCTCGGGGTGGTCGCCGGCCTCCTGCGCCACGTACGCCGCGCACCGGCCCGGGTCGCCGCCGCACGCGCACAGCCGCTGATCCACGGCCGCGCGGATCTGGTACGGCGACAGGCGGTCGGACGGCTGCAGAGCGGTCGCGAAGAGCACCTGCGCCAGCTCGGTCGTGGTCATCATGTCGGGCTCCTCCCCTTGTGCCGTTCTCTCTGAATAGACCTCGAACGGCGGCGGAACTCATCGACAAAAGACACACATCGGCTGTGGATTTCTCCTCATTCGAGGAGGGCGAGGAGCCCGGGCATGGCCCTCGGGTGGGCGGCGACGAAGCTGCGGTCCTCGGGCGTGCCGTCGAAGCACTCCTCGAACGGCCCGCCGTCCAGCGCCCTGATCTCGATGCCCGCCTCCCTGGCCAGCAGCGCGCCCGCCGGCAGGTCCACCGCCTCGGCGCGGTAGCCCACGATGCCGTCGATGTCGCCGCGCGCCAGCATCGCCCACGACAGCAGCGGCGCCCACAGCTGCAGCAGCCTGCGCGCGTTCAGCTCCAGCGCCGACTTCAGCGCGTGCACCGCCGCGTCGCCCCTGGGCACGCCGTAGCCCTGGGTCCAGGCCAGCAGCGGCCCGTGCGGGCTCGGCGCGTACGGGGGCGCCAGCCGTACCCCTGAGGACGATCCCGCCGGAGCGGCCAGGGCGCCGCGCCCGCGGATCGCCGACCACGTGTGCGCGGAGACCGGATCGTGCACCACTCCGAGCACGGGACGCCCGCCACGGCAGAGCGCGATGCCCACCACGTAGGCGGGCAGGCCGATCGCCACGTTGTTGGTGCCGTCGAGCGGGTCGACCAGCCACGTCCACTCGCCGCCCGCGGCCCCGACCAGCCCCGACTCCTCGGCGATCACCGCATGCGACGGGTACGCCGTCAGGATGCGCTCCAGCAGCAGCTTCTCCGAGGCCAGGTCGAGATCGGTCACCACGTCGCCGGCGTCCCCCTTGGCCTGGACGCCGACCGTGCCCCGCATGCCCTCCAGGAGCAGCGCTCCCGCGGCCTCGGCGGCTTGGACGGCGACCGTGCGGGCGTGATCCAGGTCCATCGGGTGCCTCTCAGGTCAGGTGCGCGGTGATCAGGCGTACGGCCAGCTCGGTCTCGCGGGCGTCCAGCGGCTGCCTGGACACGTGGTGCGGCCCGCCGCTGAGCGGGCCGAGCGACAGGTCGCGGCTGCCGGGGCGGCCGCGTCCGAGCGCGATCGTGGCGGCCTCGCCGCCCTCGGGCACGACGCTGCTGTGGAAGCGGCCCGCGGCCAGCGTGTACGTCTCGCCGGGCCCGAACACCTCCACCAGGCCCGTCGCGTGCCGGACGGTGCGCCCGGTCGGCGAGATGCGGTCGCCGCCGGGCCCGCTGACCACCTCGAACACCCGGTGCGTGGCGTCCGCCTCGGTGTCGGTGACCACGACGTGCACGTTGCGCACCTGGCCGTAGAGGACGTGGCTCACCAGGTCCCAGCTGTGGCAGTGGATCTGCGAGGTGGTGCTCTCGGCGTGCGCGAGCGAGTCGGACCACAGGTGGATGCATACCCCCTCGCCGCCGTCGCGCTCCAGCGGCAGGCAGACGAATCCGAGCGGGTGGCGCACCGCGGTCAGGTGGCCGGCCGAGAGCGCCTCGAGGGCCCACGACCTGGCCTCGCCCCCGAGCACCCGCTGGTGGACGGCGTGGTGGCTCATGGCTCCCCATAGGGGTCGACCGCGCGTAACGCCTTGCGGGCGATGTCGACGACGTCGCGGCCGTTGTAGGACTTGGGCAGGGGCACGCCGATGCGTTCGAACAGCTCCTGCACCTCCTCGATGGTGGGCTCGTCGCTCAGCGGCACCTTCTTGTACATCTCCAGCGGCACCCGCCGCGCCTGCTCGAAGCTGAGCCGCAGCTCGGTGTCGCAGTTTTCGTAGTAGAAGGTGCCGGCCAGCGCGGTCATCGCCTTGTTGGGGTCTTCGACCGTCATGATGAGGCGGGTGGCCGACACGTCCCACCGGAACGTGGTCATCGTCGACGACAGGCCCACCGCGATGTCCAGCAGGCCGTAGCGCTGGCGGTGCCAGAAGGCGGCCAGGATCGTCGCGTACGACTCCTTCCTGGCCCGGTCGGCCGTCCACAGCTCGCCGGTGCCGTCGGGGGTGTCGGACAGCGAGCGGCGGTAGTGCGCGTACGTCTCGCACACCTCGAGGTTGGACGGGTCGATCACCTCGACCCTGACCGTGAGGTGGCGCTTGTCCCGGCGGGCGGCCGCCACGCAGGCGGGCAGGGTGACCGCGCGCAGGTAGGTGCCGGTGCCGCCCTTGAAGCTCCACCTGGAGGTGTCCTTGCGCGCCTCGGCGTGGGACTCGGCGATCTCCTCCTTGCTGCCCAGCACCCGGACGAGCTGGAGGGAGTCGAGCGCCTTGCGGGTGCTGCCGACCAGCGTCTCGATCTCCTCGAGGCGCGCCAGGCGCACGGGCAGCTCGGCCAGCGCGCCCGAGGTGATCGTCTCCTCGACCGGCGCCTGGCGTACGCGGTCGCGCAGCAGCGCGGTGGCCACCAGCGCCATGATGACCAGCGTGGCGGCGTTGACCAGCTGGGTCTGCACCTCGGTCGGGACGATCTCGTTGGGCATGATGCCGAGGACGCCGATCACGATGGCGAGCAGGAGCGCGATCGCGCCGTCGGCGTTCTGGGCCGCCCAGGGGACGACCCGCTTCACCGCCGCCATGAACCGTGCCATCGCCCCGCCCCGCCGTCCGACGATCAGTCCCCGAGGTCATGGTAACGACCGCGCGATGCGGCTGCCAGGGCACGCAAAGGAGCGATCACCTAGCCGTCACGGCCGCCGCACCGGGACGCGGCGGGGCGGCCGTGACGGCCCTGGAGGTCAGAACCAGCCGCGGTGGCGGGCCATCGCCTCCAGGCCGTGCTGCAGCGCCGCGTCCGCCGCGTGGGGCGGGTCGTCGTAGCGCACGGTGAAGCGGTTGTAGGCGTCGTGGCTCGAGGTCAGGAAGCCGCCCCGCTTGTCGGCCTCCAGGATGACGTCCATCTGCCGCGGCCCGGCGATGAACGTCAGCTCCAGCTCGTTGAAGTGGCGCCGCCACTGCCCGCCCGCGTAGTACTCGATCTCCTGGAAGAACGGCATCGTCGAGCCGTACAGCGTGCCCCGCTCCAGGTCGGCCTTCTTGAACTGGAAGCCCAGCCGGTCGAGCGCGCCGATCACGTGGTCCTGCGCCGGCAGCGGGCTGACGAACAGCGGGTCGAGGTCGCCCTTGTCGAGCGCGCCCGCCAGCGCCAGCTCCGTCTGGACGCCCAGCTTCATGCCGTGCAGCGGGTGCCCGGCGATGGCGCTGATCGGCGTCTCCCACGGGATCGCGATCTCGAACGGCTGCTGGTGCTGCGCGCCCGCGGCCAGCTGGAACGTCCCCGCGACCTGCTGGCGCAGGAAGCTGTAGGTCGTCTTGTACTCGTTGTCGCCCGACTCGACCTCCACCACGGCGGTCAGGTCGATGTAGATGCCCTCGACCTTGTAGTCGGAGTTGCCGCCGCGGAAGTGGACGACGCCGCGCAGGAGCTCGCCGGGGCGCACGCCGGTGTTGGTCAGCACCGTGTCGACTTCGACGCCCGCGCCGAACGCGGCCATTAACTTGCGGAACACCATGGGGTTCTCCTATGCGGAAGGTGTGTGGCCGTTCACGTGGCCGGTACCCGTGCCCGAGATGCGGGGGAGCAACTGGGCGAGGAGGAGGGTGGAGAGCGCGGAGTCCGACTGGCCCTGTTGGGTCCGCACGACCAGCGGCTGGGGGGCGTTCTCCGCGAGCTTGGCGCCGACGTCGAGGCGCCTGCGGGCCAGCTCGTACTGCAGCACGGCCCGGTTGTCCCGGTACGACTCGGCCAGCCGGCGCAGCGCCTTGGCCTCGTTCTCGGCGGCGGTCAGCTCGGCCCGGCCGCGCGCCTCGATCTCCCACGTCACCCGCTGCGCCTCGGTCTCCTGCTCCTCCAGCATGCGCGCCACGTCCTTGCGCGCCTTGTTGTGGGCGGCCTTGACCTCGACGACGCGGGCGTCACGGGTCTTCTTGGAGCGCTCGATCTCCATCAGCAGGGTGTCGATGCGGCGCTTGCGGGTCAGCTCCCACTCGCGCTCGTAGGCCGAGAGCTCCTTGGCCACCTTCTCGCGGGTGGCCAGATGCTGCTGGTACTGGTCGGGCAGCTGGACGTCGGGGATGTTGGCGCCCGTGATGCGCACGCCGTACCTGCCGAGCTGGCGGTTGAGCGCGTCCTGCATGTCGCCGACGTCGGAGCCGCGCAGGTCGTACGCGCGCTCGGTGTTCACCCGGCGGCTGCGCTGCCTGATCGCGTCCTGGACCGCGCTGGAGAGCACCAGGTCGAAGTTGCCCGCGCCGATCGTGCGGACGAACGCGACGGGGTCCACGATGCGGAACTTGAGGAAGAACTCGATCGACTTCAGCGGCACGTTCTCGGCGGTCGGGCAGGCCACGATCGGCGCCGAATACGGGATCTCGGTGGAGGTGTCGACGACCGCGTCCACCCGGTCCCACGGCAGCCAGAGGTAGTGGCGGCCCGGCGGGAGGACGCCGGTGATGGCGCCCCAGCGGCTGCGTACGCCGGTGGTGCCCTCCTCGATCTCGATGATGGCCTTGCGCCACATGGTGACCAGCGCCACGGCGAGGAAGAACAGCGCCGCCAGCGCGGCGATGACGGTGAGGTCCGTCAGGATCGCCATCCCGGCGAAGTAGACCGCCAGGAACACCAGCGCCATCCACGCGAAGCCGCGCCGGTCCTTGGGGATCACGACGGGCACGAGCTGGCCCTGCTCGCCGCCGCGCAGCAGCTGGCGGATGTCGCTCCAGGAGGCCAGCGATTCCTTGATCTTGGAGAACTCGCGTGTCATGTCAGCTCTCCCCCTTCCCGGGCAGCAGGCGTTCGACGGTTCGCTCCAGGTCCGCGTCGGGCTCCGGCGGGTCCTGGGGTTCGCTCACGTCGGCGGCGGCCTTCTTGAGCAGGGCGGCGATCTCGGGCTCGCGGCCGCGTACCCGCTCGCCGATGTCGTCGAGCCTGGCGCGGATCGCGGCCATGTCGTCGGCGGAGAACAGCGCGGCGCCCTTGCCGCCCACGAGCTGCTGGGCCAGGGCCAGGAAGTCGATGTCGGTCTGCTCGCCCACCTGCACCACCTGGGGCAGCCTGGTGGCGACCGACTCCAGCTTGTTCAGCAGGTCCTGCTGGAAGCGGTAGTCGAGGATCTCGGGCGCCTCCGCGGCCGACAGCGCCCTGATGTCCAGCGCCTGCGCCTCCAGGAGCGCGGCGTTGGCGTTGGCCGTGGACTCGGCCTCGACCAGGCGCTGCCTGGCCTGCGCGGTGGCCTGGTGGCTGGCGCGTTCGAGCGCGGTGTCCATGCGGGCCTGGTAGCCGGCGATCTCCGCCTGGATGGCGCTCAGCGTCTCCTGCAGCCCGGCCAGCTCCTTGACCAGGTCGCCCTCGTTCTGCTCCTTGCGCAGTTGGAGCTCGTACTCGTAGGTGTAGGCCTCCTTGGCGACGCGGACCATCTCGGGGGCGGCCAGGTCCATCCGGTACTCCTGGCTGGACGGCTCGGCGTGCGTGATGTTCACGTCGGTGAGCCGTACGGCGGGCAGGAACTGCTGGTTGAGGCTGTCCAGCATGCCGACCGTGCTCTCGCCGACCAGGTCGTAGATCTCCTCGGCCCGCTGGGCGTAGATGAGGGAGCGGGTGACCTCGCTGATGGCGTTCTGGAGCTTGGACTGGAAGCCGCTGACCGAGCCGAGCACGAAGATGAACTCCGCCGGGTTCTCGATCCTGAACTGCAGGAACAGGTCCACGCTCGCCTTGACGCCCTGCTGGGTCGGGGCCTCGCTGATCGGGGCGTTGAACGGGTACTCGCGGGTGGTGTTGACGATGTAGCTGACCCGCTTCCACGGGTTGAACAGCGTCACCCGGCCCGGGTCCGCGATGTGCACGAGCTTGCCGAACTTGGTGATCAGCGCCTTGCAGCCCTCGGGCACCATCACCACGCTGCGCCGCCACCACAGGAACGCGGCCGCCAGGAGCAGCACCACCCAGTAGTGCGGGCCGAAGATGAGATCGGTGTTCGGGATGACGTTGCCGAGCGCGCCGATCAGGCCGAGCACCACCAGGATGCCCAGCGGCACGATCACCTTCGCGGTGGTGCCCTTGGGGATCACCACCGGTGAGATGACGTGCATGCCGTTCTCGGTGAAACTGCGGTTGACGATCTCGCCGGCCTCGTTCAGCGACGCCGTTCTGGCCTCGATGACGGTGCCGACGGACACGCCGCCGTCGCGGGCCGCGGCGAAGTCGTGCGGGTTCAGCGCGAACCCCCGGGCCTGGCCGGCCAGCTGTCCGGCCTGGTCGGCGAACTGGCCCACTGCCTGCCCCATCGCCTGCCGTACGTCACCCCCTTGGGCAACCGCTTGGGCTATGCCCTGCCCTGCCTGGATCAGTGCCTCTCTGGGTCGTGACATCGAACCTTCCTTTTCCGCTACAGGCGAATCCGACCGTATCGGGTATGACTTACTGTTCGCTTGCAAGGGGATCTGGGGGCGCACTTCGGGGTGCCGGTGGAGGTCGTCTTCTCCACCAGCCCGTTCCCGCGCACAGGCGAGCGCTCGGCCTGACCTTTACCCCGGCTGCCTCGGGTGGCGTTTCTGTCGGTGGGGCGTCCTACAGTGGCAACATGCGACCGGTCACAGATTTGCAGCGGAAGGTGGCGCCGTTCGAGGTCGTCACCGAGATGACTCCCTCAGGCGACCAGCCGACGGCCATCGCCGAGCTGGAGCGCCGCGTCAAGGCCGGGGAGAAGGACAGCGTCCTGCTGGGCGCCACCGGCACCGGCAAGACGGCCACCATCGCCTGGCTCATCGAGCGGCTGCAGCGGCCCGCGCTGGTCATGCAGCCCAACAAGACGCTCGCCGCGCAGTTCGCCAACGAGCTGCGGGAGATGCTGCCCAACAACGCGGTCGAATATTTCGTTTCTTATTACGATTATTACCAGCCTGAGGCGTACGTCCCGCAGAGCGACACGTACATCGAGAAGGACTCCTCGATCAACGACGAGGTCGAGCGGCTGCGCCACTCGGCGACCAACTCGCTGCTCACCCGCCGCGACACCATCGTGGTCGCCTCCGTGTCGTGCATCTACGGCCTGGGCACGCCGCAGGAGTACGTCGACCGCATGACGCGGCTCCGCGTCGGCATGGACATCGAGCGCGACCAGCTCCTGCGCCGCCTGGTCGACATGCAGTACACGCGTAACGACCTGGCCTTCACGCGCGGCACGTTCCGGGTGCGGGGCGACACGATCGAGATCATCCCGAAGTACGAAGAGCTGGCCGTGCGCATCGAGATGTTCGGCGACGAGATCGAGAAGCTCTCCACCATGCACCCGCTGACCGGCGAGGTCATCACGGAGGACGAGGAGCTCTACATCTTCCCCGCCTCCCACTACGTCGCCGGCGAGGCACGCATGGCCGCCGCCGTCGCGGGCATCGAGGCGGAGCTGGCCGGGCGGCTGGAGGAGCTGGAGCGCCAGGGCAAGCTGCTGGAGGCGCAGCGGCTGCGGATGCGCACGACGTACGACATCGAGATGATGCGGCAGATCGGCACCTGCTCCGGCATCGAGAACTACTCGCGCCACATGGACGGGCGCGAGCCCGGCAGCGCGCCAAACACGCTGCTCGACTACTTCCCCGAGGACTTCCTCCTCGTCCTCGACGAGTCCCACCAGACCGTGCCGCAGATCGGCGCGATGTACGAAGGCGACGCCTCGCGCAAGCGCACGCTGGTCGACCACGGGTTCCGGCTGCCGTCGGCGCTCGACAACCGGCCGCTGAAGTGGGAGGAGTTCCTCGAGCGCATCGGGCAGACCGTCTACCTGTCGGCCACGCCGGGGCCGTACGAGCTGGGGCGGGTCAAGGGCGAGGTCGTCGAGCAGGTCATCCGCCCGACCGGCCTGGTCGACCCCGAGATCGTGGTCAAGCCGACCAAGGGGCAGATCGACGACCTGGTCCACGAGATCCGCGAGCGGGCCGAGCGCGACGAGCGCGTGCTGGTCACGACGCTGACCAAGAAGATGGCCGAAGACCTGACCGACTACCTCCTGGAGCTCGGCATCCGGGTGCGCTACCTGCACAGCGAGGTCGACACCCTGCGCCGCATCGAGCTGCTGCGGGAGCTGCGCACGGGCGAGTTCGACGTGCTCGTCGGCATCAACCTGCTCCGCGAGGGCCTCGACCTGCCCGAGGTGTCGCTGGTGGCCATCCTCGACGCCGACAAGGAGGGCTTCCTGCGCTCGGAGACCTCCCTGATCCAGACCATCGGCCGCGCCGCCCGTAACGTCTCCGGCCAGGTCCACATGTACGCCGACAAGGTCACGCCCTCCATGGAGCGGGCGATCGACGAGACCAACCGGCGGCGGGCCAAGCAGATCGCCTACAACGAGGCCAACGGCATCGACCCGCAGCCGCTGCGCAAGAAGATCGCCGACATCCTCGACTCGCTGCAGCGCGAGGACGCCGACACCGACCGCCTGCTCGGCGGCGGCCGGCAGCAGTCGCGCGGCAAGGCCCCGGTGCCCGGCTTCGGGGCCCGGCAGGCCGGCCAGCACGCCAAGGCGATCGCGGGCGAGATGCCGCGGGCGCAGATGGAGTCCCTGATCGACTCGCTGACCGAGCAGATGCACCAGTCGGCTGCCGACCTGCAGTTCGAGGTGGCGGCGCGGTTGCGCGACGAGATCAAGGAGCTCAAGCGCGAGCTGCGCGACATGCGCGAGGCCGGGGTCAAGTGACGCGGCACGTCATGCGCGAGGCCGGGGTCAAGTGACGCGGCACGTCATGCGCGAGGCGGGGGCGAGGTGACACGGCACGTCATGCGCGAGGCCGGGTGATGCGAGCGCGTCACCCGGCGAGGCGCCGCTGCCTTGCCGGGTGACGCCGGGCGCGTGGGGCGGTCAATGCACGTGGGCCGGTCAATGTCCGGCGCGCCTCTCGCGGCGTCGCCAGCCGAGATAGCCGCCGTCGAGGGCGCGGGCGTCGTAGCCGTGCTCGCCCAGGATTCGTACGGCCTCCGCGGACACCGCGCAGTACGGCCCGCCGCAGTACGCCACGATCCGCGCCTGTCCTGGCAGCTCGTCCAGGCGTTCGCGCAGCTCGGCCAGGGGCAGCGAGATCGCCCCCGGCAGGTGTCCGGCCGCGTAGTCGGCGGCGGGGCGCACGTCCACGACCACCGTGCCGGAGTCGGTCAGACGGGAGGCGAGCTCGTCCGCGGTCACGCCCTCCGGAGAGCCGAGTCGCGCCCGCACGGCCTCGCGCAGATCGGCGAGCCGGTCGTGCGCGAACTCCTGCAGTTCGCCCAGGAAGCGCGACACCCGCTCGTCCGCCAGCCGGTAGTAGACCCTGGCGCCCTCCTTCCTGCTGGTCACCAGGTGGGCGGCACGCAGGTGCTGGAGCTGGGCCGACGTGTTCTTGAGCGCGACCCCCGCCGCAAGGGCCAGCTCCTCGACCGTGCGCTCACGCTGGTCGAGCACGTCCAGCAGGCGCAACCGCACCGGGCTGGCCAGGGCCTTGCTGACCCGGGCCAGCTGCTGGTAGATCGGCTCCTCCGGGAACTCGGACATCAGACCATGTACTGGTCGTGGCGCAGGAACAGCTCCGTCCACTCCTCGGGGGTGAGCTCGCGGCCGGTGCCGGCGATGTCGGCGAGTTCCTCGAAGTACGCCTCGCGGGGGGCGCCGGGGGTGAAGAGGATGAGCATCGAGGCGGGCTCACCCGATTCGTTGCGGAAGGCGTGCACGCCGCCCTCGGGCACGTACAGGAAGTCGCCGGGCCTGGCCTCGGCCCACTTCTCGCCGTTGTAGAGCCGGATGGTGCCGGACAGCACGTAGAACGACTCGGTCATCGTGCGATGGAAGTGCGCGCCCGGGCCGGACGGGCGCGGTCCCATCTCCCACCGGTACAGGCCGAACGCGCCGTTCGTGGAGCCGCCCGTGCCGAGGTAGTGCACCTGCGTGCCGCTGGCCATCGACAGGTCGGGCGGGGTGTCGGCCGTACGCAGGACACCGCTGTGCTCGCCGGACTCTCCCAGGTAACGAGGCTCGGGATAGGACATTCCATCTCCTCTTATATTCTAAGGAACTTTAGAATATCCACTGCGGCATCCGCATGCAATGGTGGGGTGGTCATGACGAACGAGATGCGCCCCGTCCGCTGCTCCTCGGCGAGACACACATGTCGCAGAAGACGACCGGGCTCGGCTATGGGGTGAGGGTGGCCAGGGTGTGGACGAAGGCTTCGGGGTTGTCGAGCATGATGTTGTGCCCCGACTCCGGGATCGCGACGACCTGGACGCCGCTCGCCCGCAGGCTGTCGGCGCCCTCGGGCGGGTCGCCGTCCGGGTGGAGGAAGGCGCGGGGGATCGGGAGCGTCCTGAGGAGTTCGCGCATGGTGGGCGTGCTGCCGGCGGCCAGGCTGACGGCCGTGCGGTGGAGCCCGCGCAGGTCCGCCAGGCGCATCGTGGACCACCAGTGGGGGCCCACGCGGTCGCGTACCTCCTTCCACCCGTGCGACACGAACTCCTCCTCGGTGTAGCTCGCGATCCCGCTGCTGCCCGGCTGGACCAGGGAGGGCGGATACGGGTCGAGGTTGGCGTCCACGAGGACCAGGTTCGCGACCAGCTCCGGGTGGCGTGCGGCCAGGACGATCGCCACCGCCCCGCCCATGCTGTGGGCGATCATCGACGATCCGGCGACCCCGGCCTTGCGCAGCGCCTCGGCCAGGGCGTCCGCGTGGGCCTCGAGGGTGTAGGCGAAGTCGCTCGGCCGGTCGCTGATGCCGAAGCCGAGCAGGTCGATCAGGAGGGAACGCTTGCGAGGCAGGAGCGGGTGGGCGGCGACCTCCGCGTAGTAGGGGGCCGAGGTGGCGCCGAGCCCGTGAACGTAGACACGCGCCGGATCGGCCCCTGGTAGCTCGACCCAGCGCATGCGGGCGCCGTTGGGGTGAACGATGGCATCGTGCATGGCGGCTTCCTTCACATCGAGTCGCTCTAAGTCCTCCGGGACGCCCGGCACTCTACCCCGAGGAGCCGTGAGCCCACCGTCCCGGCTTCTCCGGTGCTCATTCTTCCGCTGGGCTCCCGGCTGTGAGCAGCCGGGTTCCCCTCCGCACCCCTCCGGCCTTCCACATCGGCTCCTCGGCCGAGGCCGGCGGCATGGCGCAGCGTGGTGAGCTGGTCTAGAGGAGCGCGTACTCGACGGCCGTGACGGCGGCGGCCGCGGCCTGCATGGCCGCGGCGGCGGCCAGCGCTACGGCGAGCATGACGGCGAACCTGATGGCAGCACGCATGTGAGTCTCCTGTCGATCGGCGGTTTCCACCATCTCTTCGGCGTGGGGCGCCGGATGGATGACTGCTCGCCGAACTCCGCGGCCGGGAGAGGCCGTCGCGCGGTGCGGATCCGCAGGACGCCGCGGTCACGGGGTCAGCCCGGCCTCCTTGCGGAGGAGGGCGGCGAGGGATTCCGGGTCGGCGGCCGGGACGCCCTTGGCGGCGAACCAGGTGGCGACGTTGTGCGCGTCCCGGTCAAGGAAGGACGGGCCGGTCGGGTGCGCGATCACGTCCACGATCTGCGGCAGGTCGATGATCACCAGCCTCCCGTCGTGGACCAGCAGGTTGTACGGCGACAGGTCGCCATGGGCCAGCCCCTCCCTGGCCAGCGTGACCATGGCCGCCACGAGCTGCTCCCATAGATCGTCCAGACCCTCGGACACCTGCGCCAGCCGCGGCGCCGCGAACCCGTCCTCCGTCCCGATGAACTCCTGCAGGATCTCCGTCTCCACGATCTGCACCGGGTACGGCACGGGAACCCCCAGCTCCCACAGCCGGCACAGCGCCGAGAACTCGGCCACCGCCCACTGGGCGGCGATCACCTGCTTGCCGAACGCCGTGCGGTTGGCCATGGCCCGGTTCATGCGGCTCTCGCGGGTCCTGCGGCCCTCCAGATAGCCGGAGTCGCGGTGGAAGAGCCGATGGTCGGAGGAGCGGTAGCGCTTGGCGGCCAGCAGGCAGACCCGGTCCGTGCCCGGCACGCCCCGGGAGATCAGGTGTACGTCGGCTTCCTTGCCGGTCTTGAGCACGCCGTACTCGGTGTCGACGGCGGCCAGCTCGGTGACCAGCCAGTCGGGATACGGCTTGGGCCCCTTCTCCGTGGGCGTGCTCTGGTCCCAGGTGGACCAGCGGTCACCCTCGGGCGGCCCGTCGTCGGTCTCGGGGGTGCTCTCCAGCCACTCGATGTCGTCGGCGTCGAGGGCGTTCTTGCCACGGGTGCGGTGTTGCGAGTGCTTCGGCACGGTGGGATTGCTCCAGGTGTGAGCCCACCGGTGCGCCGATCAGATCAGTGGCGGACGCCCGGTGGGAGGGATGGGGGACGCGGAAAACGGCACGCGAACAGTCGTCATCACGGTCTCATCCTCCCTTCGCGCCAAGGCTCAGCGATCAACGCGCCCGAGTATGCCGGGCCCGCGCGAGGGCCCGCAACTCATTTATGACCGGGCGTAAATGCGGTGCGGCGGCCGCGCCCCGCCTTGTACGGTGCGGGCCATGCGACGCTGCTCTGAATGCGATCACTGGGAGCCCGCCGGAGCGCCCGGATGCGCGCGGTGCGCCGCGCTGGTGGACGAGATCGTCGAGGCGGGCTGGCGGGAGTTCCTGGAGCGTGAGTTCGGCGCTTCCGGGCCGCTCGACGAGCGCCTCATCGCCGAGATGGTCGTCGACGAGCCCGACAAGCACCCGTGGCGCGTGGTGGACGCCGCCTACGACCGGCTGACCTGCCCCGAATGCGGTGGCCGGCTCAGCCGGGGTCCGGCCGGATGCGTCCCCTGCGACCTGGCGAACGGTTTCCGCTACTCCGCCATCGAGATCGACCGCCCCACCGTCCCGCCGGGCAACGAGCACGCGCTGCGGGTGAACGTGGCCGTGACGCGCAGGCCGCACGGGAACTCGGAGTCCGAGGTGCTGCTACGGCGGCTGTCGCTGCCCATCCTCATCGAGGGCCGCCTCCCCACCCGAGCCCAGGCCCAGGCCACCAAGGCGCTGGCCAACAGCGGCGCCACGGAGGCGGAGCTCGCCGCGCTCATCTACGGGGAGTGGGGCGTCGCCTAGCCTGGCGGCCACTCCAGACGGAGGTCGATGTCGACGTCGAATCCGATGTGGGTTTGCAGCCGTTTGCGGTGGATGCCGGTGGGGACGTAGGCCTTTACTACCGGCTCGAGCTCGAAAGTGTAAACAACGGGCAACCCGTCTTCCTGCTCAACTCGCCAGAAATACTTGATGTCCGCATTTGAATACTTGATCGGCGTTGGTGGTCCGATCCCTTTCCATGGATTCGTCTGAGACCACTTCGACGACGAGGTGGACGTCCTCTCGGGCTTGAATGAAGTGACTTTCATGTTGAAGGCTGACCGTTTGACCAGGAGGATATCCGGCTCCGGCCGCTGCCGAATCCCCAACGTCACCGTCATTTCACGCGCGACCAGAAGCTCCTGTGGTGGACGAAGCGCTTGCTCGAACAGTCGAAGTGCGAGCATGTGGAAGACGGTCTGCGGCGACCTCATGATGAGGGACCCACCGATCAGCTCGACGTGCCGAGGCGCGTCGGGGGGAAGGTGATCGAGCATGTCAGCGGTCCAGCCGCCGGGAGGGCGGGGATAGAACCACTCAGGAAGGGCCATAGTCATCAGTCTGCCTCCTCAGTGCTTCACGCGACGCACACAGCGTGCCACGTTGAGTAGCCGTCAGGGCAGGTCTTTGCGCTCCTCCATCGAGCGGCGGTAGAGCTCGTCGATCTGGTCCAGCGGGTCAGGGGCGTGCCGGCGGGCCTCGATCTCCAGGTCGGTGCGTGAGCTGAGGTCGGCGATGCCCGTGGCCGTGTGCCTGACCTGGTCGCCCAGGAGGTCGGCGCGGATGCGGGCGCACATGGCCGTCAGCTTCGCCTGGTGCTCCCTGAGCCGGCCGAGCGTGGCGTGGTCGACGTACGGCGACAGGCGGCGCTGCTGGGCGTACATGCCGAGCTGGCCGTCGTGGACGTCCGCCTGCGCCGACAGGTCGGCCATGAGGCGGGGCAGGTCGCCGAGGCCCCAGCCCTGGCGCTGGGCGTGCTCGACGGCCTGGCGGGTGAGGGACACCTCGCGGCGCAGGTCGAGCCGGAGGCGTTCGACCTCGGCCGCGTCGCCCGTGCCCATGGCGTTGACGTGCGTGGTGAGCCGCGTCGTGGCCTGTCTGGCCTTGACCGCAGCCTTCCTGCCGACCTTGATCGCGAGGTAGATGCCCGCGCCTCCCAGCAGCAGGAGGAACGCCAGAATCACCAGTACGACGACAACCAACTCGCCGATCTCCGCCACCCCCTGTCGGTGTTGATGATTCGAGGATAGTGCGTCGGGGCGGGTCCGGCGCAGCGGTGTACCAAGCAAGCACTTGATCGGAGCGGTGAGGCTGTGTTTCAGTGCTCAGGGAGGAGGGCGAGGGAGATGCCGTACGCGGATGTGGGTGGAAATATCCGGCTCTTCTATACCGATGACGGGGACGGGCCGCCGTTGCTGCTGGTCCACGGGTGGGGCGCCGACTCCCACCAGTGGTCCTGGCACATCGACGCGCTGGCCGCCGCTCACCGGGTGGTCGCCGTCGACCTGCGCGGGCACGGCTACTCGTCCGTCCCGGACGACGGCAACACCCCGCGCATGATGGCCGAGGACCTGAGCGTCCTGCTGGGAGCCCTCGGCATCCCCCAGGTGATCGCCGTCGGGCACTCGATGGGCGCCCAGGTCGTGTCCATCCTCGCCGTCGAGCACCCCGAGCTCGTACGCGGCCTCGTCGCGGTCGACCCCGGCTACGGCATGACGGACCTGGTCGCCTCCCGCTTCCCGAAGATGATCGCGGGCCTGCGCGGCGAGCACCCCCACGCCGCGGCCGAGCGGATCGACAAGTGGTGCACGAACGCCGGCACGCCCCCGGTCATCAGGCGCTGGCACAAGCGCAGGCTGTACGGCATGCCGCCGCACGTGCTGGCGCAGGCGTTCGAGGCCATGTTCACGGCCCCCGACGCCATCGGCGTGCGCCCGGCCAGCGACGACTACCTGGCGCGCCGGCGCTGCCCCGTGCTGGCGATCTGGTCGGACCAGGAGCAGGCGAGCTGGGAGTCGGGCCTGCTCAAGGATCCCGCGTCCAAGGTCGTGTGCTGGGAGGACGCCAGTCACCGGCTGCACGAGGAGCGCCCCGGCGAGTTCGTGGACCTGGTGGAGGAGTGGCTGGGCGCTCAGAGCTGACCTCGTGCCGCCGGCTGGGGGCTCAGACCTGACCTCGTGCCGCCTTCCTGCGGGCGCGGAAGCGGCGTACCCGTCTGATCGCCCACCACGCCAGCACGGCGAGCGCGAGCAGCGCGACGATCACCAGCACGGGGGCGAAGACGGCGACCACGCTCATGCCCAGCGAGCCCGCGTCCTCCATCGTGCTCACCACCGGCCCGCCCACGCCCGCCGTGCCGACGTTGATCATCGGACGCGCGGTGGCTTTGATCGCGTGTACGGCCAGCGCCATCACGATGCCCAGCAGCCAGCCGGCCCACGGGTGCTCGGCCATCCAGGTGGAGTGGTCCAGCTCGGCCGCGGCGCTCGTGGCCGAGAAGACCACGCCGCCCGACGCCGGGCGGACCACGGTCTGGATGGTGTCGTTGACGCTGTCCACGGCGGGCACCTTGTCCAGGACGAACTCGGCCACCAGCAGGACGGCGATCACGGCGAGCACGCCCCAGTTGGACAGCCACGAGTAGCCGTCGGGGAGTTTCACGGCGTCCGTGAAATTGGCCAGGACGCCCACGACGAGGAGCGGGATGTAGGCGTTCAGCCCGGCGGCCGTGGACAGCCCCAGGCCGGTCAATGCGGCGAACATGCCGCTATTCTGCCCGCGCCGCCTCGTCCATGATGTCCGTGAGGCCGGATCCGGTGAATTCGGCCACGGCCCGTTCGTACTTCTCCATGCCGTTACTGATTCCGTAGCTGGTCATCAGCAATCCCGGCCTTTCGGGCGGGAAGGTCCGTGACATCACCAAAGCATGAGCGCTTCGGCTTGACGACGGTCTCTCGTTTCCTTCCCGCGCTGGGCGGGGATTGCGCCACCTGCCCCGCCCCAGCCCGGCCGTGTGGCCGGGCCGGGTGGCGCGGGTCTTCTGGTCGGCTCCGCGAGGCTTCGACACCGTGTTGGTGTCCTGGTCTCCGGCCACTCCGGTACCAGTCGTGCAGTCCGCCGCCACAGCGGCGAGGTTGCGCGCTGCGTTCTCGTCCCGATCTATCACCAGCGGGCACTCGTCGCAGTCGAAGGTGCGGACGTGCAGCGGCAGTTTGGCTTTCACCGCGCCGCAGTCCGAACAGGTCTTGGAAGAAGGATGCCAGCCATCGGTCACGACGATTCGGCCACCGTGCCAGGCGGTTTTGCAGGTGAGCTGGCGGCGGATCTCCCCGAACCCTGCATCGGCGATCCGGCGCGCCAGGCGCCGGTTCTTCAGCATTCCGCCCACGTTGAGGTCCTCGACCACTACCGTGCCGTAGTCGCCCGCAAGACGCGTGGTGAACTTGTGCAGCGCGTCGGCGCGCAGGTTGGCCACCCGATGCTGTACCCGGTCACGCTCGGCGTTGGCTTTCTCCCACCGCCTCGACGGCCGGCGGCCGGTACGCCGATCAGGGCCCTGTCGGCGGGAGACCCGCCGTGACAGCGGCCGGAGCAGCTCCAACGCGTCGTCCAGATGCTTCGGGTTCGGCTCGTATCGGACCTCGCCCGCGGTATCGGCGGTGACCGCCAGGTGCGTGACGCCGAGGTCAACGCCCACCGTCAGACCGGGTCGGGCCGGAGCCTGTGTCTGACGTTCGGCTTCGACCTGGAAGGAGACGAATCAGTGGCCTCGCTCGTGCCGGACGGTCGCCGACAGGACGCGCGCCGTCCCGGCCTGCAGACGGGCGAGCAGCTTGCCGGTGGGCTCGTGGGTGCGGATCGTGCCTAGCCGGGGCAGTGTGACGTGCTTGCCGTCCGGCTCGATGCGGACTGTGCCGGTGGTGAACCGGCAGGCGAGCCGGGCCTTGCGCTTCGACTTGCGTCGGGGCATCCCGATGCGCGGGCCCTTGCGCTTGCCGTTCTTCGACGTGGCGTAGTTGTCGAACGCCGCTGCCGCGTTCGCCAGGCCGGTGTTGTAGGCCTCTTTGGAGTTGTCCTGCCACCAGGACGCGAAACGCGGGTCGGTGTGCTTGACCTCGTTGAACGCCTTGCGTAGCGCGGGAAGCGACCAGGGTCGCCACGGCGTCAACTCAGCTGGGGGAACGCCGTAGGTCTGCTCGGCCTGACGTTGCCACCAGGTTGCGGTCACCCAGGACACCGCCCAGTTGAATGCGGCACGCGCGGCACCGCAATGGGATCGCAGCGCCCGCTGTTGGCCGGCGTTCGGATCCAGGGCGAACCGGTATGCCTGCACCACAAAACCAGGCCGCGGCTTGAACTTCTTCACTGGGCCGGCTTGCCGGTCGTGGCGGACAAGGCGGACATGGCCAGTTCGGCGCGGCGCCTGGCCGAACGGTGCCCGTACAGGCGGGCACACAGGCAAGCGAGCACCTCGTTCACGTCGCGTACGAGCTCATCGGTGGTCTCATCGGAGTTGAGGACGACCAGGCGGCGGCCTGTCGCGGCCAGAGCCGCTTGCAAGTGCTCGACGCCGAAGCGGGCCGGCCGGTCACGGTGCTCGACCACGATCACGGCAGCGGACGGGTCGGCGAGGATACGGTGCAGCTTGTGGCGTCGGCCGGTCAGCCCGGACCCGACCTCTTTGACGATCTCGCCGACCGCCAGACCGGCCGCGTTCGCACCCTGCACCACGCGAACGGCCTGCCGGTCCAGGTCGCCGTTCTGGTCATCGGAAGAGACCCGGCAGTAGGCAACCACCCGGCCCGTGGAAGCCGGGGCTTCTTCCACGATCCACGTGCCGGAGGGCGCCTGGCGGACCGGGACCGGCATCTTGCCGTCCTTCACCCACCGCCAGGCGGTTTGATAGCTCACGCCCTGCTGACGCGACCACTCCGAAAGCTTCACGCTCTGATTATATTTGACTACGGAAGGCAATGCATGACCATGTTTCTCGGAGCAGATGGCAACCCCACGACCAAAAGTCGAACTCGATGCTCTCGTCCGCGCCGTTCTGGATGGAGGCCCAGAGGGTCCAGCCGTACTTGGACATGGGTCAGCCCTTGATGGCGCCCTGCGTGATGCCGCTGACGAAGCTGCGCTGGAAGACGAGGTACACGACGACGATCGGGGCGATGACGATCAGGCAGGCCGCCGCCAGCAACGGGATGTCCGTCGTGTACTGGCCGACGAAGAGCCCCAGGCCGCTCGGCCCCGTACGCCGGTCCGGGTCCTGCATCATGACCAGGACCAGCATGAACTGGTTCCACGACCACATGAAGTACAGCACCGACAGCGTGGTCACCGCGGGCCACGAGATGGGCAGCAGCACCCGCGCCAGCACCACGAGGTCCCTGGCGCCGTCGATGCGCGCCGCCTCGACGAGCTCGTCGGGCACGTTCGAGAAGTGCGTCTGCATCCAGTACACCCCGAACGGCATGAACAGCGCCGCCTCGGCCAGGATGACGCCGACGTAGGAGTTGGTGAGGCCGACCTCGCGCAGGTTGAAGTAGAGCGCCACCACGATGACCTCGATCGGCAGCGTCAGCCCCATCACGAACCCGAACGACAGCGTCCGGTGCCCCCACACCTTGAGAATCGCCAGCCCGTAGCCGGCGAGCGTGGCCATGGCCACCGCGAGCGGCACCACGAAGAGCGCGATCAGCACGCTCGAACGCATGAGGTTCGTGAAGTTCCCCGCCTTCCACGCGAGCGCGAAGGTCTCCCACGACCACCGGTCCGGGATGCTCAGCCCGTCGAGCTGCGAGCCCGAGGGATGCAGGGCCGCCAGCACGATGCCGGCGAAGGGCACCAGCACCATGACCGCCAGCAGGACGAGGACTCCGTACCGGACACTGACACCGCCACGCCTGCTCAACTCGCATCATCCCTGGTGAAGTAGCGGACGGCGGTGACGACGGCGACCACGATCACGGTCAGCACGACGGCCAGCGCGCTGGCGCCGCCGATGTCGCCCTCGTTGAAGGCCAGCCGGTAGACGAGCAGGCCGGGCACGTTGGTCTGCCCCGCCGGGCCGCCGTTCGTGGTGACGAAGACGAGGTCGAAGCCGGCCAGCGCCGCGATGGTGGTGATGACGCCGGCGACCGTGATCTCCCTGCGCACCCCGGGCACGGTGACGTGCCGGAACTGCCGGAACGCCCCCGCGCCGTCGAGCCTGGCGGCCTCGTACAGGGACGGGTCGATCTTCTGCGCGCCGGCCAGGAAGAGCATCATGCACAGCCCGCTCATCACCCACGTCCCGATGAGGCCGAGCGCGACCAGCGCCAGGCCGTAGTCGCCCAGCCAGGCGCGGGTGATCGACCCCAGCCCCACCAGGTCGAGGAACTGGTTGACGACGCCGGACTCGCCGTAGAGCCACCGCCAGGTGATGCCGACGGCGACGAGCGGCAGCACCTGGGGGAGGAAGAAGACGATCCGGAAGAACGTCATCCCCCGCCGCACCTTGCCCATTAGGAGCGCCGTCATGAGCAGGCCGACGCAGATGGGGATGACCGAGAAGAAGACGATCAGCGCCAGGCTGTGCAGGATGGCCTCGTACAGCTGCGCATCACGGAAGATCTTGACGTAGTTGGCGAGGCCCGCCCACTCCGCCGGCAGGATCCCGTCCCACTTCAGGAGGGAGAGCCGGAGCGTGTTCATGGCCGGCCAGATGGCGAAGCCCAGGTACACCGCGAGCGCGGGCAGCACGTACAGCCAGCCGCGCGCCCGCCGCCCCCGCCGGCGCGGCGGGCGGGCGGGCCCGTCGGCCACCCGCCCCCCGCCGCGGGCCGGAGCGGCCCGCGGCGCGGAGACGGCCGGGCTCAGATCACGAGCCATGATGTCCGTCCCACGACTCCTGCAGGGACTTCAGGAAGGCGTCGGGGGCCATCTTGCCGCTGATGAGACCCTGGATGCCCGGAGTCAGCTTGTCGATCATGCCGGGGGAGGCGTAGTCGGGGAACGGCACGATCCCGTTGCCCTGGGCCACCGGCGCGAAGGCGCTCGCGATGTCGCCGCGCAGCCCCGTGGCGCCCAGTTCGGCCTTGGTGTCGACCGGCATGAACCCGCCGTCGAACTCGATCTTCGCCGCCTCCGGCGAGCTCAGGTAGTCGAGGAAGGCCGCGGCGACGTTCGGGTTCTTGGACTTCGACGAGATGGCGTACGCGACGCTCGCGCCCGAGGCGACCTTCGCGGGCTCGCCCGAGGGCGTGGGCATGAGGAAGAAGCCCACGTCGTCCTTCATCTCCGTCTCCAGAGTGGAGGCGGCCCAGTTGCCGGTGATCAGGAACGCGCTGTCGCCCTTGGCGAAGCTCGCCAGCGCGTCGGCGTCCGCCGTGGCGCTCGCCCCGCCGGCGATGTAGCCCTTCTTCGCCCAGTCGGTCAGGGTCTGGGTGGCCTTCAGCGCGGCCGGGTTCTCGATCGTGCCGCCCGGCTTGCCGTACACCCATGACCGGTAGTCGTTGACGTCGCCGATGACGTTGAGCAGCGCGTTCCACAGGTGGAAGCCGCCGACCTGGAGCGCGCCGTTGCTCAGCGGCGTCTGGCCGGCGTCCTTGGCCTTCTGCATCGCGGCCTCGAAGTCGGCCAGCGTCTTCGGCGCCGCCTTCACGATCTTCTTGTTGTAGAAGACGCCGAGCACGGAGAGCCCGCCGGGGACGGCGTACAGGCTGCCGGTCCCGAACTGCTTGGCCGACTTGTCCGAGCTGAGGACCTCGAGGCTGGCCGGCGGGAACTTGCTGGTCCAGCCGTACGCCGTGGACCACGGGCTCAGGTCGAGGATGAGGCCGGCCGGGACCAGGGAGTTCATCGCGCCCGGGTTGTACTGGGCGATGTCCGGTGCCGCATCCCCCGACATCGCCAGTTTGATGGACTTGATGTAGTCGTTGAACGGCGTCATCTGGGGCTTGACGGTGACGTTCGGATGCTTCCTGGTGAAGCCGTCGATGAGCGCCTTGGTGGGCGGGTCGTTCGTGTAGGCCAGGGTGAGCGTCACCGGGTCGTTGGGAATGGTGGTCGATACGTCGACCTTGGTCGCCGTACTCCCGCTGGAGCCGCTGGTGCCGGCGCAGGCCGTCAGAGCGAACGCCGTCGTGACGCTGAGCGCCGCGACCGCCGCGCGCCGGGCTGGTCTCGTCATGCGTATGACCTCTCTCCTCAATCGGGTGGTGGCGTGGTGTCGTCAACGGCCCTCAGGACGACCGCTTCTCACCAGGCCGAACCTGTTGCGCTCGATCTCGTCCAGCGAGTGCAGCAGCGCCCCGTGGACGACGGCGTCCTCCTGGAGCGCGGAGACCTCCAGGGCCGGCTGATCCAGCGGCTGGCCGGACAGATGCCGCCGGAGCGCCGCCAGCAGCGGCTCGCCGCATCTGGCCAGGGGGCCGCCGATGACCACGAGCCGCGGGTCGAGGATCGCCCTGATCACGGCGATGCCCTTGGCGAAGCGGCGGGCCACCACGTCGATCGCCTCCAGCGCCGCCGGGCTGCCGTCGGCGACGGCGTCCAGCACAACCTCCAGCGCCTGCTCGCCCGCGGCCTCGATCCGGGCCAGGAGCGCGCTGTCACCGGTGCGTCCGGCCGCCGCCGTGGCCAGGCGGACGACCTCCGTGCCGCCCACCCGGTCCTCGAACGGGCCGAGGCCCCGCGGATGGCGGGCCCCGGCGGGCTCCTCGGTGAACAGGTCGAGGAAGCCCACGTCGCCGGCGTCGTTGGAGGCGCCGCGGTAGAGCTCGCCGTTGAGCACGATCCCGGCGCCGACCCGCTCGCCCCAGTGGATCATCACCAGCGAGTCCTCGCGCTGGTCGGCGTCGCGCCACCGCTCGCCCTGCGTGGCCAGCTTGACGTCGTTGTCCAGGTAGACCGGGCAGCCGAGCGCCTCCTTCAGCCGGCGCGCGAGGAGGTCGCCGGTCAGGCCGGGCATGCTCGGGATGAGCTTGATGATCCCTGAGGCGGGGTCGACGATGCCGGGGGTGCCCACCGAGGCGAACCAGAGGTCGCCGGTCGTGACGCCGGTCTTGCGCAGCGCCCGGTCGATCGTGGACAGGAGCGTCTCCACCACCTGCTCACCGCCGCGACCGGCGCCGAGCTGCACCACGTCCGTCACCATGACCGTCCCGGCCAGGTCCGCCACCGCCACGCGGGCGTCCTGCGGGCTGATCGACAGGCCCAGCACGTGGCCCGCCTCCGCCCGGAAACGCACCAGTTGCGCCGGCCGGCCCGCGCGGGTGGAGTCGCGGTCGAGAGGGCCGAACTCGACGAGCCCCTCGGCGGCCAGCGCGTTGAGCGAGCGGGTGACCGCCTGGCGGGAGAGCCCCACCGCCTTGGCCAGCGCGGACACGCTCATGCTGGACTCGGCCCGCAGCTTCCGCAGGACGGCGGCGGTGTTGACCTCTCGCATGAACTGTGTGCCGGCGGCCACGACCTGCTCCATGCCGTCTCCCTGTCATCGGTTGCCGGTACGCTAGCATATTAATTATGGACCGTACGGAATTAATTAGTCGAGGGGTGTGACCTGCGATGTCGTTCGGTGACGGCCCGCTCTGGGAGGACACTGTCCGCGGCCTGGCCCACCGCGTGCTGGGGCCCGTGGCCGAGTCGGTACGGTTCGCCGCCCGCGACGGCGACGGGCGCGAATACTCCTACGAGGAGGCGCGTGGCGTGCTCACCGTCGCCGCGACCGACGGGGTGAGCGCCTCGGTCGCGCTCCACCACTATCTCCGTGACCGCTGCGGCGCCTCCGTGGGCTGGGACACGGTCCTGCCGCTGGGGCTGGCGTCGCTGCCCGACGCGCCGCTCCGCGAGGGCTCGGCGCGGGTCCGCGAGGGCTACTACTTCAATTTCTGCACCTTCAGCTACACGATGCCGTACTGGGACTGGGCCGACTGGGAACGCGAGATCGACTGGATGGCCCTGCACGGCATCACCATGCCGCTCGCGGTCACCGGGCACGAGGCCGCGCTGCACGCCGCCTACTCCCTCCTCGGCCTCGACGACCAGCGGATCCGCGGCTTCCTGGGCGGGCCGGGCTACCTGCCGTTCCAGTTCATGGGCTGCCTGGACGGCTTCGCCGGCCCGCTGCCCGCCTCATGGATCGAGAGCCATCGCGAGCTCGGGGCGCGCGTCCTCGACCGCGAGCGCGCCTTCGGCATGACCCCGGTGCTGCCGGCCTTCACCGGGCACGTCCCGTACGAGATCGCCGCGACGGCGCGGGCCGGCCGCCGGCACTGGCAGGGGTTCGAGACCTGGGTCCTCGACCCGGCCGACCCGCTGTACGAGCGGATCGGCGCCGAGATCGCCCGCGCCCAGATCAAGCTCTTCGGCACCGACCACCTGTACGCCGCCGACCCGTTCATCGAGATGATCCCCATCGACGCCGACCCGGCCTTCCCCGGCGCCGTGGCGGCGGCGACGCTGGCCGGCCTGCGGGCCGCCGACCCGGACGCCGTCTGGCTCATGCAGGCCTGGCCGTTCTCCTACCAGCGGGACTTCTGGACCGAGGAGCGCGTCAACGCCTTCCTCGACGCGATCCCGGACGACCGGATGATCGTGGCGGACCTGTGGGCGGAGCACGATCCGCTGTGGGGCCGCTTCCGGGAGTTCTCCGGGAAGCCCTGGCTGTGGTGCGCGCTGCTCAACTTCGGCGGACGCACGGACCCGGGCGCCGACCTGCGCGGGGTCCCGGCCGGGATCGACGCGGCCCTGGCGGCGGCGAGCCCGCCCGCGGGCCTCGGCCTGTCCATGGAGGCCACCCGCAACAACCCCGTCTTCTTCGAGCTCGTCGCCGATCAGATCTGGAACGGGGTCCCCGACCTGGAGGCCTGGCTCGACTCCTTCGTGACCCGGCGTTACGGCATTGGGGAGCGGTGGACGGACGAGTTGCGGGCGGCCTGGCGCGGGCTCCTGGACACCGTCTACGCCGCCCGGGGCGTGCGGATCGCCCCCGACCAGTTCAAGGGCGTGCTCACCGCCGATCCCTCGTACGCGCGGATCCCCGACGGCGTGGCCGAGCTCCGCGCCGAGGCCGCCCGCGCCCTCTGGTACGAGCCGGCCGTGCTGGCGCGGGCGTGGGAGCACCTGATCGAGGTGGCCGAGCACGATCCCGCCCTGCTGGCCGGTCCGCTGGGGCACGATCTCGTCGAGGTGGGCGTGGCCTTCATGGCCAGGGTCGCCGACCGCCGCCACCTCGACGCCGTGGAGGAGTCGGTACGGCTCGCAGCGGCGAGCGCGCCCGGCATCGACCGGTTCCTGCGGGTCTTCGATGACCTGGACCGGATGCTGGCCTGCCGCCCCGAGTACACCTTCCGGCACTGGGAGTCGAAGGCGCTGTCGTGGGCCGCCGACGCCGCGGACCGCGACGTCCTGGCCGACAACGCCCGCCGCATCATCACGGTGTGGGGCACCTCGGACAGCCCGCTGCTCGACGACTACGCCGGCCGGCACTGGAGCGGGCTCGTCGGCGGCTACTACCGCGACCGCTGGGCGCTGTGGGCGAAGGGCCTCGACCGCGCGCTCGCCGCGCCCGACGCCGCCGAAGCGGAGCTGCGGGAAGGGCTCCGCGAACGCGCCGAGGCGTTCCTGCGCGAGGGGACGGCGCCGGCGCCGGGTGACCTCGGCGATCTGGCCGCGGAGTCACGCCGGCTGTTCACCGCCTACGCGGGCGCCTTCCAGCCGGACGAACGATGAGGAGCACGATGGCCCAGGGGGCACCACCGACCGAGCGCCGCAACCCGCGCACCGCCGACATCGACACGCTGGAGTCAGGAGAGGTCCTCCGGCTGCTGCTGGACGAGGACGCCAGGGCGGTCGAGGCCGCCCGCGCCGCCACCGGTCCGCTCGCCCGTGCCGTCGACGAGGCGCACCTGCGGCTGACCCGGGGCGGAGGCGTGCACTACTTCGGCGCCGGCGCGTCGGGACGGCTCGCGGTGCTGGACGCCACGGAGATCACGCCGACGTTCGGGGTGGAGCGCGGGCTCTTCACCGCGCACTTCGCGGGCGGGGCCGCCGCGCTCACGGACTCGTCCGTCGATCAGGAGGACGCCGCGGAGCTCGGCGCCGCCGACGCGCAGGTCCTCGACCAGTACGACGTGGCGGTCGGCATCACGGCGTCCGGGTCCACCCCCTACGTGGCCGGCGCGCTGCGCGCCGCCCATGCCGCCGGCGCGCTCACCGTGCTGATCACCTGCAACCCCCTGGCGCCCCTGTGCGAGCAGGCCGACATTCTCGTCGTCGCGGACACCGGGCCCGAGGCGCTCACCGGGTCCACGCGGCTCAAGGCCGGAACGGCGACCAAGGTGCTGCTGAACGCGTTCTCGACGGCTGTCATGATCAAGGCCGGGCGGACGTACTCGAATCTCATGGTCGGGCTGGTCGCCACCAACGCCAAGCTTCGCGAGCGGGCGGTGAGCGTGCTCGCGGAGGCGACCGACCTCTCCAAGGAGGCCTGCCGCGCCGCCTTGGAGGAGTGCGGCGGCCGGATCCCCGACGCGCTCGTGCGCCTCCTCACGGGCTGCCCGCCCGACCAGGCGCGGGCCGCGCTGGCCGCGCACCCGGGCGTCCGTGCCGCCGTCGCCGCGCTCGGCGGGCACGCCGGATGAGCGGCGGCTTCGCGGGCGTGGACGTCGGCGGCGGGGGGATCAGGGTCCGGATCGAGAGCGGAGGGACGAGCGCGTACGGGGAGGACGCGGCCCCGGTGCCCAGGGACGGGGGCCGGGTGGACCTCGAACGGCTCGCCGCCCGGATCGCGGCGGTCGTCGAGGACGCGACCCGTCCCCTGGCTCCGGCGGTGGTCGAGGACGCGACCCGGCTTTTGGCCCCGGCGGTCGTCGAGGGCACGACCCGTCCCTCGGCCCCGGCGGTCCCGGAGCGGTTCGCCGGGATGGCCGTCGGGGTGACCGGGCTGCCCGGGCTGGTCAGGGAGCCGGAGACGCTCTGGCGCGCGCTGGGCGAGCGGTTCGGGCTCGGGGCGCTCGTGGTGGCGGGGGACATGGTGACCACGCACGTGGGCGCGCTCGGGTTCCAGCCGGGGGTGGTCGTCGCCGCCGGAACCGGCGTCATCACCCTCGGCACCGATCTGGACGGTGTCTGGAACCAGTCCGACGGATGGGGCCACCTCCTCGGCGATCACGGCGGCGGCGCCTGGATCGGGATGCACGGCCTCCAGGCCGCCCTGCGCGCCCACGACGGCCGGGCCGGCGGCTCGACGCCCCTGCTCGAACGCCTGACCGCCTGCTTCGGCCACCCCCTGGACCTGGTGGCGCTCGTCTACGAGTCGGCCTCGCCGGCGCACCACCTGGCGTCGTTCGCGCCCTCCGTCGCCGACGCGGCCCGTGCGGGGGACCCGGTCGCGCGGGACATCTGGGCTGAGGCCGGGCGGCAACTCGGCCAGACCGCCGTGGCCGCCGCGACCGGGCTCGACCCGGTCTTCTCCTGGGGCGGGCGGCTCTTCGACGCCGCGGACCTGCTGATGGAGCCGTTCCAGAGCACCGTACGGGCCCTGCTGCCCGGGGCCCGGTTCGCGCCGCCGCGGGGATCCTCGGCGGCCGGCGCGCTCGCCCTGGCCAGGGCCGCGGCGGGCGGCGAGGTGCGGCCGCACCACCCGTACCTGTACGTCTTCGCGGCTACTCGGAGCCGGACAGGCGCTGGAGCCGCTCCACCGCCTCCCCGAACTCGCTGATCATGTCGTAGACCACCTCGCGGGCCGGTCTGATCTGATCGAGCTGGCCCACCACCTGGCCCACGAAGTAGTTGACCAGCTCCAGCGCCCCCGGCTCGCCCTTCTCGGCCGCCGCCCCGATGCGGGCCATCGCACCCTCGGCCACCAGCAGCTGCAGCGGCATCCCCAGCGGCCCCGGGCTCTCCTGACCGGAGTCCCACTCCTCCGTCCAGGCGGACCTGAGCTGGCGGGCCGGCTTGCCCGTACGGGACCTGGACCGGACCGTGTCCAGCGACGAGGCCGCCAGGAACTTGCGCTTGACCGCCGGGCTCGTCTCGGCCTCCTCCGTGGTCAGCCAGACCGAGCCGCACCACACGCCCTGCGCGCCGAGCGCCATGGCCGCCGCCATCTGCCTGCCTGACGCGATGCCGCCCGCCGCCAGCACGGGGGTCGGGGCCACCGCGTCCACGACCTGCGGCACCAGCACCATCGTGGAGACCTCGCCGGTGTGCCCGCCCGCCTCGGTGCCCTGCGCCACGATGAGGTCCGCACCCGCGGCCACCTGCCTGCGGGCGTGCTCGACCGTGCCGACCAGCGCCGCCACCAGCACGCCTGCCTCCCTGGCCTTGGCCACCATCTCGGGCGGAGGCGGGCCCAGGGCGCTGGCGATGAGCCCGATCGGGTGCTTGAGCGCCACGTCGATCAACCCCGTCGCCCCGGTCGCCGTCACCCGCCTGCCGAGCTCGTCCGCCACCGCCGTCAGCGGCTGCACGGGGGCGCTCACGCCGTACTTGGACAGCAGGTGGGTGACGAAGTCGCGGTGGCGGTCGGGGACGAAGTCCATGAGGTGCGCCTGCCGGTCGAGCGCGGAGGCGTCCAGCTTGCCGGGCACGAGCACGTCCACGCCGTACGGCCGGCCGTTCACCTGCCCGTCGATCCAGGTCAGCTCGGTGTCGAGCTGTTCAGGCGAGTACGCGATGGCGCCCAGCACGCCGAACCCGCCCGCGTTGGTGACGGCGGCCACCACGTCGCGGCAGTGGCTGAAGGCGAACAACGGGAACTCGATGCCCAGGCGCTCACAGATGGCGGTCCGCATGATTCGACGCTATCCGGCAGAAGCTTGTTCGGTCCATCCCTTCACCCGGTCACGCTGCCGCGGCTGGAGTGCCCGGGGTCAGGAGGCGGTGGCGCGGCGGTCCAGGGGGAGGGGGATGGGTGGGGCGTGCCAGCCGAGTTCGGGGGTGTAGCCGCGTACCAGCCTGGCCGGGACGCCGGCGACCACGCTGTGGTCAGGGAACGTGCCGCGGACCACCGCACCGGCCGCCACCACGCACTGGCGGCCCAGCGTCGTGCCCGGGAGGATGATCGCTCCGGCCCCCAGCCACGAGCCGGAACCGATCGAGACCGGGCTGTTGCGGGGCCACTGGCGCCCGATCGGGACGTCAGGGTCGTCGTAGACGTGGTTCTGGTCGGTGATGTACACGTACGGGCCGGTGAAGACGTCGTCTCCGATGTCGACCGACTGGTGGGCCACGATGTGCGAGCCGCGGCCGATCGAGCAGCCGCGACCGACGCGGAGGATCACGTCGGGCCCGAGGTCCGCCCCCGGCATCATGCCGCACGAGATCGACACCCGCTCGCCGATGAGCGTGTGGTCGCCGATCTCGATCCACTGCTCGCCGAAGATCGCGCCCGGGGGGAACGCGATGCTGACTCCGTCGCCCAGCCGGCGGAACCGGTAGCCCGCGGGACTCAACGGAGAGATGGCGCCGGCGCGGCGGATCGCCCCGTAGACACGGTGAATCAGCGTGCCCACTGCCCGCCGTACTGATGACATAGGGACCAAAGTTACCGCTAGGTCAACCCGTTCGGGCATGTCGGGGGCGTTGTTTGATATCCTGAGAGCCCGTGGACAGTTCGACCACACCTCGAGCCACGGGAGCCCCTTTGCGCAGCGCATCGCAAACCAAGCATCTGTTCGTCACCGGCGGTGTCGCCTCCAGTCTCGGCAAGGGGCTCACGGCATCCAGCCTCGGTCGCCTGCTCAAGGCCCGCGGTCTCAGGGTCACCATGCAGAAGCTCGACCCCTACCTGAACGTCGACCCCGGGACCATGAACCCGTTCCAGCACGGCGAGGTGTTCGTCACCGACGACGGCGCGGAGACCGACCTCGACGTCGGCCACTACGAGCGCTTCCTCGACACCCATCTGCACGGCTCGGCCAACGTGACCACCGGGCAGATCTACTCCAACGTCATCGCCAAGGAGCGGCGGGGCGAATACCTGGGCGACACCGTCCAGGTCATCCCGCACATCACGAACGAGATCAAGGACCGCATCAGGGGCATGGCCGGTCCCGAGGTCGACGTGGTCATCACCGAGGTCGGGGGCACGGTCGGCGACATCGAGTCGCTGCCGTTCCTGGAGGCCGTCCGGCAGATCAGGCACGAGGTCGGCCGCGACAACGTGTTCTTCCTGCACGTGTCGCTGCTGCCGTACATCGGCCCCTCGGGCGAGCTCAAGACCAAGCCGACGCAGCACAGCGTCGCCGCGCTGCGCAGCATCGGCATCCAGCCGGACGCGATCGTCCTGCGCTCCGACCGGCCTGTGCAGACGGCGATCAAGCGCAAGATCAGCCTGATGTGCGACGTGGACGAGGACGCCGTCGTCTCCGCCGTGGACGCGGCCTCGATCTACGACATCCCCAAGGTCCTCCACTCCGAAGGGCTCGACGCGTACGTGGTGCGCCGGCTCGGCCTGCCGTTCCGTGACGTCGACTGGAAGGAGTGGGAGCAGCTCCTGCGCCGGGTCCACCGGCCGGCGAAGGAGGTCACGATCGCCCTGGTCGGCAAGTACATCGACCTGCCGGACGCGTACCTCTCGGTCACCGAGGCCCTGCGGGCGGGCGGGTTCGCCAACGACGCGCGCGTCAACATCCGGTGGGTCAAGAGCGACGACTGCGAGACCCCCGAGGGCGCCGAGCGCGAGCTCGACGGCGTGGACGGCGTGCTGATCCCCGGCGGGTTCGGCGTACGCGGCATCGAGGGCAAGATCGGCGCGATCCGCCACGCCCGCGAGGGCAAGATCCCGCTGCTCGGCATCTGCCTCGGCATGCAGGGCATGGTCATCGAGGCCGCCCGCAACATGGCCGGCATCGAGGACGCCAACTCCGCCGAGTTCGACCCCGACACCAAGCACCCGGTCATCTCCACCATGGCCGACCAGGAGGACGTCGTCGCCGGCGAGCGCGACATGGGCGGCACCATGCGGCTCGGCAGCTACACCGCCAAGCTCGGCGAGGGCACCCTGGCCAGGCAGCTGTACGGCGGCAAGGCCAAGGCCGACGAGCGCCACCGCCACCGCTACGAGGTCAACAACGCCTACCGCGAGCAGCTCGAGAAGGTCGGCCTGGTCTTCTCCGGCCTGTCGCCCGACGGCCGGCTGGTCGAGTACACCGAGCTGCCCACCGACGTCCACCCGTTCTTCATCGGCACGCAGGCGCACCCCGAGTTCCGCTCGCGCCCCACGCGGGCCAACCCGATGTTCAAGGGCCTCATCACCGCCGCGCTGGAGTACGCGGACGCCAGGGTCGGGGCGAAGGTGGCCAAGTGAAGATTGAGGACACGCCCGAGAGCTGGGACGTCGTCGACTCCAAGGAGCGGTTCCAGGGCTACGTCATCAAGGTCGTCACGGACACGGTGAAGATGCCCCGCGACGAGGTCGCCGACCGCGACTACGTGGTGCATCCCGGCGCGGTCGCCGTGCTGGCGCTCGACGACCAGGACCAGGTGCTGCTGATCAGGCAGTACCGCCACCCGACCCGCATGCTGATGTGGGAGCTGCCCGCCGGCATCCGCGACGTCGAAGGCGAGTCGCTGGTCGACGGCGCCGCCCGCGAGCTCGAGGAGGAGGCGGGCTACCGCGCCGACACCTGGCACACGCTGATCGACCTGCGTAGCTCGCCCGGCATGAGCGACGAGCGGATCAGGGTCTTCCTCGCCCGCGACCTGACCAAGGTCGAGACCGACTTCGTCCACCGGCACGAGGAGATCGACATGCCGGTCGAGTGGGTGCCGCTGGCGGACGCGGTGGAGAAGGCGCTCATGGGAATGATCCACAATTCCCCGGCCGTGGCCGGTATCCTCGCCGCGTACGCGGCTTCGGTTGAGGGGTTCGCCCTGTTGCGCCCCGCCGACGCCCCTGAGGAGTGACGGAAGGACCAGCGCGTGGAGGCAGTGCTCTCCAGCTACCTCGCCCATCTGGCGGTGGAGCGGGGCCTGGCTGCCAACACGCTCGCGTCCTACCGTCGTGACCTGCGGCGATACGTCGCCCATCTGCACGCGCGCGGCCGGGCGGAGCTGGATGAGGTGGGGGAGGCCGACGTGCTGGCCTTCCTCGCCTCCTTGCGCGAGGGCGACGGCGAGCACCCCGCGCTCGTCGCCAGCTCGGCCGCCCGCGCCGTCTCCGCCGTGCGCGGGCTGCACCGTTTCGCTCTGCGCGAAGGTGTCACGGCCCACGACCCCGCCCACGAGGTACGCCCGCCGCGCCAGCTCCGCAGGCTCCCCAAGGCCATCGCCGTGGACGAGGTCGAGCGGCTCATCGCCGCCTCCGGCCCCGACGGCGCGCCCCTCACGCTGCGCAACCGCGCGCTGCTCGAGGTCCTGTACGGCACCGGCGCCCGCATCTCCGAGGCCGTCGGGCTGGCCGTGGACGACCTCGAGGACGACCAGGTACGCCTGCGTGGCAAGGGCGGCCGCACCCGGGTCGTGCCGTTGGGCCGCTACGCCCGCTCCGCGCTCGACGCCTACCTCGTACGGGCCCGGCCGGGGCTGCTCGCGCACGGGCGCGGCACCCCCGCCGTGTTCCTGAACGCCAGGGGAGGCCGTCTGACCAGGCAGGGAGCGTGGGAGGTGCTCCAGGCCGCCGCCGAACGCGCCGGACTCGCCCGGATAAGTCCCCACGTTCTCCGCCATTCCTTCGCAACCCACCTTTTGGACGGCGGCGCTGACGTTAGGGTGGTCCAGGAGCTGCTCGGCCACGCCTCCGTGACGACCACACAGGTCTACACACTGGTCACGGTCGACAAGCTCCGCGAGGTCTATGCCGCCGCGCATCCGCGTGCCCGGCAGTGATCTATAGTCGTTTCCGACGTGCGGCACCGTCGGCGTGCCGCCTTGCCGCATAAAGTGCCGACGCCATAGTGTCCGTCCGGACGGTCCGGTTCGGGATCGTCAGGGAGGTTCGAGCTGGTGACTGTGACGACCAAGGGTTCGACCCCGGGGACCCCCGACAACCCCTGGGGCGACACGAAGACCAACGCGCCTTCCAACGGCGTCAACCTGGGGCCCACGCAGCGGCCCCGACCCGTGTTCCCCGAGCCGGTGCCGCCCTCGGTGCACGGCCCGGCGCGCGTGGTCGCGATGGTCAACCAGAAGGGTGGCGTCGGCAAGACCACGACGACCATCAATCTGGGGGCCGCGCTCGTCGAATACGGACTCAAGGTGCTGCTGGTCGACTTCGACCCGCAGGGCGCGCTCTCGGTCGGCCTGGGCATCAACCCGCTTCAGCTCGACCTGACCGTCTACAACCTGCTGATGGAGCGGGGCGTCACCGCCGAGGACGTGCTCCTCGAGACCGGCGTCGAGGGGCTCGACCTGCTGCCGAGCAACATCGACCTGTCGGCCGCCGAGGTCCAGCTCGTCACCGAGGTCGCCCGCGAGCAGGTGCTCGGCCGGGTGATCAAGCCGCTGCTGCCGCACTACGACGTCTGCCTCATCGACTGCCAGCCGTCGCTGGGCCTGCTCACGATCAACGCGCTGACCTGCGCCCACGGCGTGATGGTGCCCCTGGAGTGCGAGTTCTTCGCGCTGCGCGGCGTGGCGCTGCTCATGGACACGATCTCCAAGGTCCAGGAGCGGCTCAACGAGGACCTCGAGATCGAGGGACTGCTGGCCACCATGTACGACGCCCGCACCCTGCACGGGCGCGAGGTGCTGGCCCGCGTGGTCGAGGCGTTCGGCGACAAGGTGTTCCACACGGTGATCAACCGTACGGTCCGCTTCCCCGACGCGACGGTCGCCGGCGAGCCCATCACCACCTTCGACCCGTCCTCGCTGGGCGCCAGCGCCTACCGTGAGCTGGCCCGCGAAGTGCTGTCGCGCTGGCCGGCGCCTGCCACAATGGCCAGGTGACCGACTCCGAGCAGACTCCTCAAGGGTTCCAGGTCCACCTGGACGTCTTCGAGGGCCCTTTCGATCTGCTGCTCGGGCTCATCGCCAAGCACAAGCTGGACATCACCGAGGTCTCGCTCTCCAAGGTCACGGACGAGTTCATCGCCTACATCCGCTCGCGCGGGCCCGAGTGGGACCTCGACCAGACCAGCCACTTCCTGCTGGTCGCGGCTACCCTGCTGGACCTGAAGGCGGCCCGGCTGCTGCCCTCCGGCGAGGTGGAGGACGAGGAGGACCTGGCGCTGCTGGAGGCCAGGGACCTGCTGTTCGCGCGGTTGCTGCAGTACAAGGCGTACAAGGAGGTGGCGAAGCTCTTCGCGGGGCGGATGGCGGAGGAGGCGCTGCGCTTCCCCCGTACGGCTCCGATGGAGCCGCAGTTCGCCAACCTGCTGCCCGAGCTCATCCTGGGCATCGGGCCGGAGCAGCTCGCCAGGATCGCCGCCAAGGCCTTCACCCCCAAGCTGCCGCCCACCGTCAACGTCGGGCACATCTACCAGCCCCTGGCCAGCGTCAAGGAGCAGGCCGCCATCCTGGTCATGCACCTGCGCCGGCTTCGGCGCGCCACCTTCCGCGCGCTGGTGGCCGACTGCGAGGGCACCTTCGAGGTCATCGCCCGGTTCCTGGCGGCGCTGGAGCTCTTCCGGGAGTCGGCGGTGACGTTCGAGCAGGTCGAGCCCCTGGGGGATCTGCACATCACCTGGACGGGCGCTGACGACGGCGACGTCGCGGTGGGCGACGATTACGAGGAACCCGCGGAGAAAGCACGCAATGACTGACAACCCACTGCCCACCCCCCGCCGCTCCCCGGACTCCGAGCCGCCACTGCCCGCCTGGATGACCCTCCCGGGCTCCCTCGCCCAACCGTCCGCCCCGGCTGTGGAGGACGGCGAGACGTCTGCGGACGACGCCCCGCAGCCCGCAGACGAGACGCCTGTGGACGACGTCCGGCTGCCCGCAGACGAGACGCCTGAGGATGACGTCCCGGCGCTCTCCGACGAGGCGCCTGACATGCCGTCGGATCATGCGCCATCGGACGACGTCCTGTCGTCCTCCGACGAGACGCCCACCCCTTCGACCGCCGCCCCTTCCGACGCGGCGACACCCGCTGCCGACGATGACGCAGCGGGCGTCGCGCAGGTGGCCGATGCTCTGGACGCCGATGAAGTGGCGGCTCAAGCAGGCGCAGCCGAGGTGGCGGGTCAAGCGGGCGGCGCGCGTGACGTGACGGCTCAGGTGGACGCTGCGCCAGGCGCGGATCCTTTGGGCGTCGGGTCGGCGGGTGGCGGCGCAGTGGAGTTCGGCGCGACGCTCGCGTCCGAGGACGTGGGCGGCCCGGAGGCCGGAGAGCGGACGGCGCAAGGAGGCAGCCGGCCGGACTCGGCGCGGGAAAGCGGCGAGGAGGATTCCGGGCGGGAAGAGGGTGGGCCGACGCTGGAGGCGGCGTTGGAGGCTATCCTGCTGGTCGTTGACGAGCCCGTCGCCGAGGTGACTCTGGCTCAGGTGCTGGAGCGGCCCACCCATGAGGTCGCTGCGGCACTGCGGGGGCTGGCGGCGGAATACACCGGTGCCGGCCGGGGTTTTGACTTGCGAGAAGTCGCGGGCGGTTGGCGGTTCTACACGCGGGCCGACTGTGCGCCCTTGGTGGAGCGGTTCGTACGCGACGGCCAGCAGACGCGGCTGACTCAGGCCGCGCTTGAGACACTCGCGGTCGTGGCTTACCGGCAACCGGTGAGCCGGGCTCGCGTAGCCGCGGTACGCGGCGTCAACAGCGACGGCGTCATGCGGACGCTCGTCGCAAGAGGGCTGGTCGAGGAGGCCGGCACCGACCCGGAGAGCCAGGCAATGCTCTACCGGACAAGCTCATACTTCCTTGAACGTCTGGGACTTCGGGACCTCAGCGAGCTCCCCGAGCTCGCGCCCTTCCTCCCCGACGACGTGGAGAACCTCGAGGAGACAACAAAGTGATCAACAGGCGAAGCACCCCGTCCGGTGATGGACGCGGTCGTGGACGTACCGGCGGCTCCGACCAGGGCCGTGGCGGGCGTCCCGCCTTCCGTTCCGACTCCGGTTCGGGTTTTCGTTCCAACGACGCACGTGGCGACTCTCGCGGTGGGAGTCGGCGTGACGACTTCCGCGGCGGATCCCGTGACTCCCTTCGCGCCGACCGCAGCGGATCGCGTGCCCGGTACGGGTCCGGCGCCCGTGAGCAGGGCCCCGCGCGCGGCGAGCGCGACGACCGTTACCGCCGCGACGACCGCGAGACGCGTCGCGACGACCGTGGCAGCCGTTACGGCGACCGCGAGACCCGCCCCGGTGGCCGTGAGGGCCGCCCCGGTGACCGTGAGACCCGTCCCGGCGGTCGTGACACCCGTTCCGGTGGCCGTGAGGGCCGTCCCGGCGGTCGCGAGACCCGATCCGGGGGCCGTGAGGGCCGTCCCGGTAGCCGTGAGGGCCGGTACGGGCGCGAGGAGCGCTACGAGGGCGACCGCTACGAGCGGCCCCGTGGTGACGACCGGCCCGGATACCGCACCGAGCGCCGCGACGACGAGCGTGGCGGCGGTTACGGTGCCGGCCGTCGTGAGGAGCGCGGCGGTGGCTACGGTGCCGGCCGTCGTGACGAGCGTGGCGGTGGCTACAGTGCTGGACGCGGCCAGGAACGCGGCGGCTACGGTGCCGGACGCGGCCAGGAACGCGGCGGCTACGGTGCCGGGCGCAGCCAGGAGCGTAGTGGCTACGGTGCTGGGCGCGGTGAGGACCGTGGCGGGTTCCGGGCCGATCGGAGCGGGCGCAGGGAAGGCGCCGCCCCGGCCTCGACGCGCTCCCGGTACGGCAAGCGCGACGCCGACGCCCGTCCCGAGCGGACCCCGCGTACGACCCGGCGCGACGACGTGCAGACCATCGGAGGCGACAGGCCCCAGCGTGACCGCCGCACCACAGCAGGCGGCGGCTCCCAGCGCGACCCCCGGCCCATCGGAAGCGGCAGCCCTCAGCACGATCGTGTGAAGGCCGCCCGCCAGCCCCTCCGCGACCGCGCCTTCTACGACGACGACTACACCGACGAGCGCGACACCACCGAGGTCCCCGGCGGGGTGCGACTGCAGAAGGTGCTCGCCCAGGCGGGCGTGGCCAGCCGCAGGGCGTGCGAGGAGATGATCGGCGAGGGCAGGGTCACCGTGAACGGCCAGGTCGTGCGGCGCTTCGGCGCCAAGGTCGATCCGGCGACGCAGGTCATCCACGTGGACGGCAAGCGCATCCCCACGGCCCCCGACCTCGTCTACTACGCCATGAACAAGCCCATCGGCGTCGTCTCCACCATGAACGACCCGCAGGGCCGCCCGTGCCTGGCCGACTACGTCGAGGAGCTGGCGCCGCGGCTGTTCCACGTGGGCAGGCTCGACACCGAGACCGAGGGCCTGCTGCTGCTCACCAACGACGGCGAGCTGGCCAACAGGCTGACGCATCCCAGCTACGGCGTGCAGAAGAAGTACTGGGCCAAGGTGCCGGGCCCGATCCCGCGCGACCTGGGCCGCAGGCTCAAGCAGGGCATCGAGCTCGAGGACGGCATCGCCAGGGCCGACGACTTCTCGATCGTGCAGGAGCACGGCCAGCAGGCGCTGGTCGAGGTCGTCCTGCACGAGGGCCGCAAGCACGTCGTACGACGCATGCTGGAGGAGGCGGGGCACCGGGTGATCGACCTGGCCAGGATCGAGTTCGGCCCGGTGAAGCTCGGCCGTACCAAGCCGGGGACCGTCCGGGCGTTGACCTTGAAAGAGGTCGGCGAACTTTACGCGGCCGTAAAGCTGTAATCTGGCTGGACGCAGGAGCCCGTGCGAACCTCCGCACGGGCTCTCCCGCTATGGAAGGGGACGACCACATGGTGCGCGCGATCCGTGGGGCGATCCAGGTGGACGCCGACGACCGCGACTCGATCATCGTGGGCACGACCGAGCTGGTCAATGCGATCATGGAGCGTAACCAGCTGACCACGGACGACGTGATCAGTGTGCTGTTCACGGCCACGCCCGACCTGACGGCCGAGTTCCCGGCGCTCGCGGCGCGTAAGCTGGGATTTCACGAGGTGCCGCTGATCTGCTGCACCGAGATCGCCGTGCCGGGGGCGCTGCCCCGCGTGGTGCGCCTCATGGCCCACGTCGAGACCGACCGCCCGCGGTCGGAGATCCAGCACGTTTACCTGCGTGGCGCGGTGGCGTTGCGGCAGGATATCGCGCAGTAGACAGCTGAAAAGCGCACTACGAGAGCGTCAAAACTCCAATAGCCGGATAAATCAGGACACCGACATGGAACTTCGTACCGTGCTCGTCGTCGGCACCGGTCTCATCGGCACTTCCGCGGCCCTGGCGCTGCGCAAGCGCGGCGTACGCGTGCTGCTCGCCGACCGTGACCAGGGCGCCGTACGGCTGGCGCGAGAGCTCGGTGCCGGTGAGGAGTGGCAGGCCGGCGAGGAGCCTGCCGAGCAGGTGGATCTGGCGGTCATCGCCGTGCCTCCCGCCCACGTGGCGACCGAGCTGCTGGAGCTGCAGCGGATCGGCGCGGCCAGGTTCTACACCGACGTCGCCAGCGTGAAGGTCGAGCCGCTCGACCGGGCCGCGCAGCTCGGCTGCGACCTGGCCTCCTACGTGGCCTCCCATCCCCTCGCGGGGCGCGAGAAGTCGGGCCCGGGGGCGGCCAGGGCCGACCTGTTCCTGGGCCGGCCGTGGGCGCTCTGCCCCACCGAGGAGTCCGGGGCCGAGGCGAGGGCGGCCGTGCTGCGGCTGATCGAGCTGTGCGGGGCCAACGCCGTCGAGGTGAGCGCGCACGACCACGACCGCGCGGTCGCGGTCGTCTCCCACGCGCCCCACGTCGCCGCCTCCGCCGTGGCCGCCCGGCTGGCCGACGCCCCTGACGTCGCGCTCGGGCTGGCCGGTCAGGGCGTACGCGACGTCACCAGGATCGCGGGCAGCGACCCCGGGCTCTGGCTCGGCATCCTGTCCGGCAACGCCGCCCCGGTCGCCGAGGTGCTCGAGGCCGTCGCCGCCGACCTCGCCGAGGCCGCCGGCGCCCTGCGCGCGCTGGCCGAGGGCGACGGCACCGTCACCGGGGAGATCACCCAGCTGCTCAAGCGCGGCGTCGCGGGCCACGGCCGCATCCCCGGCAAGCACGGCGGCCCGGCCTCCTCCTACGCCGTCGTCCAGGTCGTCATCGGCGACCGCCCCGGCCAGCTGGCCCGCCTCTTCCAGGTGTGCGACGAGGTCGGGGTCAACGTCGAGGACGTGCGCCTGGAGCACGCCCCCGGGCTGCCCCTGGGCATCGCCGAGCTGTCGGTGCAGCCTGACGCGGTCCCGACGATCATCGACGCGCTGCGCGAGCGCGGCTGGCAGGTTCCCTAGGGCCGGTTCCCTAGGGCCGGTTCCACCCACCGGCCCGGCCGATGTCACATCCGGGCCTCCTCGTTACGTCCTTGGCTACGAACCGAGGAGGTAACCGAAATGACCGACATTCTGGTGCTTGGTGGCGGCTACACCGGCGTCGCGGCGGCCATCAGGGTCGCCGTCAGGACCCGGCGCACGGGCGGACGGGTGAGGCTGGTGAACGCCTCGCCGAGGTTCACCGAGCGCCTCAGGCTGCACCAGACGGCCGCCGGCCGGCGGGTGGCCGACCACCTGCTGAGCGAGGTGGTCGCGGGCACCGGCATCGAGTTCGTCCAGGGCCGCGTGACCGGGCTGGACGTGGAGCGACGTGAGGCGCGCCTGGAGGACGGGCGCGTCCTCGGCTACGACAAGCTGATCTACGCGCTCGGCACCGTCACCGACGCCTCGGTGCCCGGCGTCGCCGAGCACGCCTACGTCTATGACGACTACGCGAGCACCGTACGGTTCGCCGAGCACGTCGGCACCCTCGACGCCGGGGCACCCAAGGCGGGCCGGCTCAAGGCCGGTACGGTCGTCGTGGCCGGCGGCGGGCTGACCGGGGTCGAGTCGGCCACGGAGATCGCCGAGGCCCACCCCCACCTGCACGTCGTCCTGCTGACGAGAGGCCGGCCCGGCTCCATGATGGGGGAGCGGGCCCGCGCCTACCTCGACGCGGCGCTGCGGCGGCTGGGCGTCGAGGTGCGCACCGGCGTGGACATCACCAAGGTGCTGCCGGACGGCGTCGAACTGGCCGGGGGCGAGCTGATCCACTCCGACGCGACGCTCTGGACCGCCGGCACCAGGGGCCTGCCGGTGGCCGCCGAGTCCGGGCTGACCGTCGACGCCCGCGGCCGGATCGTGGTGGACCGGGCGCTGCGTTCGGTCTCCCACCCCGACGTGTACGCCGTGGGCGACGCCGCCGCGGTCAGCCAGCCGTACGGCGTGCTGCACGGCACCTGCCAGGGCGGCATCCCCACCGGCCTGCACGCGGCCGACGCGCTCGCCGCCACCCTCCGCGGCCGCGGCCCCAGGGACTTCAGGTTCGGGTACCTGCACCAGCCCGTCTCCCTGGGCAGGAACGACGCGGTCATCCAGTTCACCCGGCCGGACGACAGCCCGCGCAGGTGGTATCTGAAGGGACGCGCGGCCGTCACGTACAAGGAGACCGTGAGCAGCAGCCCGATGCCCACGTTCAAGCTGCTCAAGCGCGGTCTGGTGCCGGTCTGGATGCTCGCGCTGAGCGCCGGGCTCGGCTGAACAGCACACCGGGCGGGGCCGATGAGGCCCCGCCCGGCGCACTCCCCACGGTCAGCGCTTGGTGACCGCCTCGCTGACGGCGTTCGGGCCGTCGTACTCGCGGTCGGGCATGGATTCGAGAGCCTTGATGATCTCCTGGCTCGCGTTGTGCTCGCGGGCCGCTCTGACGAGCTCCTGCTTGCTGGCCGGGTAGTCGACGCCACCGAGGTGCTTCTGCAGCTCGATCGGGTTGATTGTTGTTCTCATAACTCTCTGCTGCCCTTCGCTCACAAAACGTAACGTCGAGCGTGAGAATTTGCCTGAGATGCCGCCAAACTGGCCAGTCTCGCCTCCACCCTGGGCGGGACCCGTCTCCGTTCGGCCAGGACTCACGGCAGCCCGCGCAGCGCGTCCAGGGCCGCGAGCGCCGAGACGCGGTCGTGCGGCACCGTCCTCGCCAGGTGCGCGGTGCGGCGCAGCGCCGCCCCGAGCGGGCGCCGCAGCCACGTGAACCAGAGCGTGTTGCGCAGCCCCACCCGGCGCCTGGCGTGCGGGTCCCGCAGCCGCGACGCCTGGTGGTGCACGGTCAGCTCCTCCAGGTAGCAGAGCTCCCACCCGGCCGTGGCCAGGTCCACGGCCAGCAGTTCCTCCTCGCCGCCCAGCCAGAGCCGCCGGTTGAAGCCCCCGCACTCCAGGAACGCCTCGCGCCGCAGCACCGACGCCCCCGCCAGGAAGCTGCCGAGCGCCGGCCCGGGGAGCCAGGACGGGCCGCGTACGGGCGAGTCCCGCAGCTCGGCCACGATCGGGTCGTCGCGGCCTCCCGGCTCGGCCAGGATGCGGGCCGTCACCACGGCCGGCTCCCAGGTTCTCCTCGAGCGCGACCACGTCCACCTCGGGGTGGGCGCGGGCCACGGCCTGCGCGGTGCCGTCGTCCGAGCCGTTGTCCACCAGCACCACGTGCGGCCGTTCCGGCAGGTCGAGCAGCCTGCCCACCGAGGTGAGCGCCTCTTCGCACCGGTTCCAGGTGATCATCACGGCGCCCACGCGCGGATCAGCCACCGGAGCGCTCCAGTCTCCGCCGCGCCGTCTCCACCGCGAGCGGCAGCTCCCGCCGCTCGGCCAGCGCCCGCGGCAGCCTCGGTACGGCGCTGCGCAGCCCCTCCCAGCCCGCGGGCCCGCCCCGCAGGGCGTCGAACGACCGCCGCGCCACCACCCGCCACGGGCGGCGCAGCACCGCGGTCAGCACGGCGTTGCGGGCGGCCAGCACCTGCCTCCCGCGCGGGTCCCTGGCGGGCGAGGGGTGGTGGTGGGCCACGACGTCGTCCACGTACGCCAGCCCCCACCCCCGCGCGGCCAGGTCCACGGCCAGCCGCTCCTCCTCGCCGAAGAAGAAGATCACGTCGTCGAACCCTCCCGCCTCCAGGAACGCCTCCTTGCGCACCACCGCCCCGCATGCCAGGAACCCCAGCACGCTCGGCCCCGGCAGGTCCGGCTCCGTGCCGAGCGGCGAGTCGCGCATCAGCTCCGACACCGTGTCCAGCCGTTCCTGCGGGCCCACCAGCACGCGCGCGCCCAGGACGGCGAGGCGCGGATGGGCGTCCAGCACGTCGGCGGCCCGCTCCAGCGCACCGGGGGCCCACCAGGAGTCGTCGTCGGCGAAGGCCACGTAGGGGGTCTCGGCCAGCCGGACGCCGATGTTGCGGGCGGGCGCCCCCAGGTTCGTGCCCGCCTCGACCAGGTGGACGTCCGGGAAGTGGCGCCGTACGAACCCCGCGGTCCCGTCGGTCGAGCCGTTGTCGACGAGGATCACGGGGCGCGGATGCATGGGAAGCGTACGGGTCAGCGCCCGCAGCCGGTCCTTGCTGGCCACCACGACGGTGACACGCGCTTGTTTCACATCGGGCCACTTACCGCGAGGGCCGCTCTTAGTCCTTGACGTCTCCTCCGGGCGGGCGTACAAAGAAAGGGTAACAGCGTTACCGAGAAGAAACGGCGTTACCGTGACCACCGCGTACCAGCAGGCCCAGCAGGAAGGGCAGCACGTCGTCAGGACCGCGATCCTCGACGCCGCCACCCACCTGCTCGTCACCGAGGGGCCGGCGGCGCTGACCGTGCGTCGGATCGCCGGCGAGGTCGGCTGCTCGACCAAGGTGATCTACACCCTCTTCGGCGGCAAGGACGGCCTCAGCGAGGCGCTCTGGCTGGAGGGGTTCGCGAGGTTCGAGCGTTGGCTGCTCGAGGAGGGCGGCGCGGCCGGCGACCCGCTGGCCAGGCTGCACAGGGGCCTGGACGCCTACCGTGCCTACGCGCTGGCCGAGCCCGACTACTACCGGGTCATGTTCCTGGGGGCCATGGCCGGGTTCCGGCCGGGCGACGAGGCCGTGGCCTCCGCGAAGCGCACGTTCGGCCTGCTCGTGCAGGCCGTGGGGAAGTGCCTGGAGGCGGGCGCGCTGCGCGGGGGAGAGGCCGAGGAGATCGCCGACGTGCTGTGGATGGCCATCCACGGCGCCGTGAGCCTGGAGATCCTCGGCCATTTCGACGAACCCACGGCGGCGCGGCGCTACCCCCTGCTCTGCGACTCGGTGCTCGCCCCCTTCCTGGCCTCCGATGACAGGCCCGATGAGAGGCCCGATGAGAGGAATGCATTATGACCACCCCGTACACCGGCGGCTTCGCCCCCGTGACCGAGGAGATCACCGCCTTCGACCTGGAGGTCACCGGACGCATCCCGGCCGAGCTCGACGGCCGCTACCTGCGTAACGGGCCCAACCCGCTCAGCCTCGACGACCCGAGGGCGACCCACCTGTTCACCGGTGAGGGCATGGTGCACGGCGTGCGGCTGCGCGACGGCCGCGCCGAGTGGTACCGCAACCGGTGGGTACGCAGCAATGACGTCGCCGCACGGCTCGGCGAGCCGCCCAGGCCCGGACCCGTGCACGAGGGGATGGACTTCGCCGCCAACACCCACGTCATCGGGCTGGCCGGACGCACGTTCGCGCTGGTCGAGGCGGGCGCTGTGCCGTACGAGCTGAGCTACGAGCTCGACACGATCGGCCGGTGCGACTTCGGCGGCGGCCTGCCCGGCGGGTACGCCGCGCACACCCACCTCGACCCGGCCACCGGCGAGCTGCACGCGCTGGCCTACTTCTTCGGCTGGGACCACCACCAGCACATCGTGATCAACCCGGAGGGCACGGTCACCCAGGTCAGGAACATCCCCATCGCCGACGCCCCGATGCTGCACGACTTCGCCCTCACCGAGCGTTATGTGGTGATCTACGACCTGCCGGTCACGTTCAGCATGGCCCACGCCGAGCAGGGCCGGCAGCTGCCGTACGCCTGGAACGACGCCCACGGCGCCCGGGTCGGGCTCATGTCGCGCGAGAGCGGCGACGTGCGGTGGGTGGACATCGATCCGTGCTGGGTCTTCCACACGCTGAACGCCTACGACGACGGCGACGAGGTGGTCGTGGACGTGGTCCGCTACCCCAAGCGGTTCGTGGACGCCCGGCTCGACCAGGGCGGCCTGCCGACGCTCGACCGGTGGCGCATCGACCCGGCCTCCGGCAAGGTCCGCGAGACGCGGCTGGACGACCGGTCGCAGGAGTTCCCGCGCATGGACGAGCGCCGCACCGGCCGGCCGTACCGCTACGGCTACACCACGGCCGGCGGCGACATCGACGACGTGCTCAGCAAGACCGACACCGAGCTGGAGGACCTGCCCGACGAGGCGTTCGACAACACGCTCATCAAGCACGACCTGGAGCGGGGCACGGCGGAGTCGCGGCAGTTCGGGCGCGGCGCGTACGTGGGCGAGCCGGTGTTCGTGGCCTCGGGGGAGGCCGAGGACGACGGGTACGTGCTCGCCTACGTCAACAACGAGGCCAGGGGAGCGGCCGACCTGGTGATCCTTTCGGCGCAGGACTTCACCGGCGAGCCGGTCGCCACCGTGCACCTGCCCGCCCGGGTGCCGCTCGGCTTCCACGGCAGCTGGATCGCCGATTGAGCCGGACACGGTACTCTCTCTTGGTGATGCGGTGACGGGATCGACGCATCCGGCCTGGTCCATCCGTACGGCGAGGACCTGGTCTCCGCTGGCAAGCTCGTGAAGAGGGAGAGGCCGTGACCGGTCTGGTCGTCGCCATGGACGGCCCTTCGGGGTCGGGTAAGTCGAGCGTGTCGCGCGGCGTCGCCAGGGCACTGGACCTGCGCTATCTCGACACCGGGGCGATGTACCGCGCGATGACCTGGTGGATGCTCCAGCAGGGCGTCGACCTGGCCGATCCCGCCGCCGTGGCGGCCCGCTGCGGCGAGCCGCGCATCGACTGCGGCACCGATCCCGACGGCCCCACGATCCACGTCGACGGCGTCGACGTGGCGGGGCCGATCAGGGAGGCCGAGGTCACGGGCTCGGTCTCCGCCGTGGCCGCCGTTCCCGAGGTCCGGGCGCGCCTGGTCGCGCTGCAGCGGGAGATCATCGGCGCCGGTGGCATCGTGGTCGAGGGCCGCGACATCGGCACGGTCGTCTGGCCCGACGCGGCCGTCAAGGTCTACCTGACGGCGAGCGCCGAGGCCCGTGCCAGGCGGCGCAGCGCCGAGGTGGCCGGCTCGACTGTGGAGGCGCAGCAGGAGGCCATGGCCAGGCGTGACACCCTGGACTCGACACGTAAGACGGACCCACTCTCGATGGCGGATGGCGCTGTCGAGCTCGACACCACCCCGCTCTCCCTCGAAGAGGTGATCGGCGAGGTGTTGAGGCTGGTCAAAGAGCGCACCTGAGGATTTCAGGTGCGGTACTCACATTAAGGAAACGCATCGTGACAACGGGGGACTGGGTCGAGGCCGACCTCGACGACCTTGAGATCACCGAGCACGGCGACGCCACGCCGCTGCCGGTCGTCGCCATCGTGGGGCGGCCTAACGTCGGCAAGTCCACGCTCGTCAACCGCATCATCGGCCGCCGCGAGGCCGTCGTGGAGGACGTGCCCGGCGTCACCCGCGACCGGGTCACCTACGACGCCAACTGGCGCGGCCGCCGCTTCACCGTGGTCGACACCGGCGGGTGGGACCCGGACGCCACCGGGATGAACCTGCGCATCGCCGAGCAGGCCCAGGTCGCCGTCGAGCTGGCCGACGTGATCGTATTCGTCGTGGACGCCACCGTGGGCGCGACCGACGCCGACGAGATCGTGGGCTCGGTGCTGCGGCAGTCCGGCAAGCCGGTCATCCTGACCGCCAACAAGGTCGACAACCAGCAGCTCGAGCTGGAGGCCGCCGCGCTGTGGTCGCTCGGGCTCGGCGAGCCCTACCCCGTCTCGGCCCTGCACGGGCGCTCCAGCGGCGACCTGCTCGACGTGGTGCTCGACGCGCTGCCCGAGACGCCCGCCGTCACCTTCGAGGGCGAGCGCGGCCCGGCCCGCGTCGCGCTGCTCGGCAAGCCCAACGTCGGCAAGTCCTCGCTGCTCAACAAGCTCGCCGGTGAGGAGCGGGTGCTGGTCGACCCCATGGCCGGCACCACCCGCGACCCCGTGGACGAGCTGATCGAGCTGGGCGGGCGCACCTGGCGCTTCGTCGACACGGCCGGCATCCGGCGGCGCGACCGCGAGCTGCAGGGAGCCGACTACTACGCGGCCATGCGCACCCGGGCGGCGCTGGAGCGCACCGAGGTGGCCATCGTGCTCATCGACGCCAGCGAGCCGCTCACCGAGCAGGACCTGCGCATCATCGGCCTGGTCATCGAGTCGGGGCGGGCGATGGTGGTGGCGTTCAACAAGTGGGACCTCGTCGACGAGGACCGCCGCTACTACCTGGAGAGGGAGATCGACCGGCAGCTCGTCCGCACCCCGTGGGCGCTCCGGGTGAACATCTCCGCCCTGACCGGGCGGCACGTCGACCGGCTGGTGCCCGCTCTGGAGAAGGCGCTCGACTCGTGGTCCACCCGGGTCCCCACGGCGCGGCTCAACGCGTTCCTGACGGAGCTGGTGCAGCAGACGCCGCCGCCGGTGCGGGGCGGGAAGCAGCCCAAGATCCTCTTCGCCACGCAGGCCTCGACCGAGCCGCCGAAGTTCGTGCTGTTCACCTCCGGGTGGCTCGAGGACACCTACCGGCGCTTCATCGAGCGGCGGATCCGCGAGGAGTTCGGGTTCGCGGGCTCGCCGATCGAGGTCACGATGAAGATCCGGGAAAAGCGGGCCAAGAAGGAGAAGTAATGGCTTTGCCGGTCGCCCGGGCGGGATCGTAGGATCTACGGCAACGCGTCGACGGAGACGAGTAACCAGCGGACCCGCAGGGGTCCAGAGAGCCGCCGGTAGCTGCGAAGGCGGTCCCGTGCCCCGCTGGTGAAGACACTCCTGAGTGCGGGGAGGAAATGCCCCGCCGGTCTGACCCCCGTCATCGGGTCGTGGAGGCCGCCTGTTCTCGAGGCGGCGAAAGTGCGGTGGCACCGGGAGTTCCCTTCTCCCCCGCACTCCCAAGGGGTCATGCATTTCCTCATGAGGAGCTGTAATGATCTCTCGTGTCATGTCGGCGGAGCTCGCTGAGCACGCCGGCCAACGAGTGACGATCGCCGGCTGGGTCCATCGCCGCCGGCAGCTGAAATCCGTGTCCTTCCTCGTCGTCAGGGACCGTACCGGCCTCTCCCAGGTGGTGGCCGCGCGCGAGCTCCCTGGCGAGGAGAGCGTCGTCGAGGTCACCGGCACCGTGCGGGCCAGCCCGCAGGCGCCCGGCGGCGTCGAACTGGTGGAGCCGGAGATCGCGGTGGTGTCGGAGCCGTGCGCGGCGCCGCCGTTCGACCTGTACCGGCCCGTCGTCTCCGCCGGGCTGCCGACGGTCCTCGACCACGCGCCCGTCGCGCTGCGACACCCGCTGCTCAGGGCGCCGCTGGAGATCTCGGCGGCGAGCGTGGCGGGCTTCCGGGAGGCGCTCGGCGGGCTCGGGTTCACCGAGATCCACACCCCGAAGATCGTCGCCTCGGCCACCGAGTCGGGCGCGAACGTCTTCGGCATCGACTACTTCGGCAGGCCCGCCTACCTCGCGCAGTCGCCGCAGTTCTACAAGCAGGCGATGGTGGGGGTGTTCGAGCGGGTCTACGAGGTCGGGCCCGTCTTCCGCGCCGAGCCGCACGACACCGTACGCCACCTCGCCCAGTACACCAGCCTCGACGCCGAGCTGGGCTTCATCCGGGACCACCGGGACGTGATGGCGGTGCTGCGGGAGGCGGTGGCCGGCATGCTGGAGTCGGTACGGCTGCGCGCCTGCGCCGCCGTCGAGCTCCTCGGGGTCGTGCTGCCCGAGGTGCCCGCCGAGATCCCGGCCATCCATTTCACCGAGGCGCAGGAGCTGACGGGCTCGGCGGAGCCGGACCTGTCGCCCGCGCAGGAGCGGTGGCTGTGCGAGTGGGCGGTGCGGGAGCACGGGTCGGAGTTCCTGTACGTCACCGGCTACCCGATGTCCAAGCGGCCCTTCTACACCCACCCCGACCCGGCGCGGCCCGGCTACTCCAACGGGTTCGACCTGCTGTTCCGGGGGCTGGAGCTGGTGACGGGCGGCCAGCGGCTGCACCGGCACGCGGACTACCTGGCGGCGCTGGCCGCCCGGGGGGAGGGGCCGGAGGCGTACGAAGGGTACCTGCAGGCCTTCCGGTACGGGATGCCGCCGCATGGTGGGTTCGCGCTCGGGCTGGAACGGTGGACGGCCCGGCTGACGGGCGCCGCCAACATCCGCCAGACCACCGCCTTCCCGCGCGACCTGCACCGTCTTTCGCCATAGGCCCTGGGAGTGTCGCCTCGACAGGCAATTCACCCGTTCACTAGAAAGGAGCAGAGCCAGGACCTGAGGGGATGACGTGAAACCGGGGCGCGGATGAACCGACTCTCCACTCGGTGGCCCTGGTACGCCACGTTCATCCCGGCCGCCCTGATCGTCAGCGGGATCTTCGTCAACCTGCTGTCTCCGCGTGACTATTGGGGCGACTACCAGCTGGGGGCCGCGGTCGTGCTGGCCGGAGCGCTGCTCTCGTTGCGGCACACGATCGCGGTCGCCGCGGCCCTGGTCCTGGCCGAGCTGGCGCTGCTGGTCAAGGACGGCTACTTCGGTCATGTTCCCGGCACGTTCTCGCTGATCAACGCGGTGTTCACCGCGCTCGTCGGCCTCGGGGTGAACCGCGTGGTCGCCCGCCACGGGCGCCGGCTGGAAGCGGTGCGTTCCGTCGCCGAGGCGGCCCAGCGTGCCGTGCTGCCCGCCCCGCCGGCCGGTGTCGGCCCGCTGGCCATCGCCGCCGTCTACAAGACCGCGCAGATCGAGGCGTTGATCGGCGGAGACGCGTACGCCGTGCAGGACACGCCGTACGGGATCAGGCTGCTCATCGCGGATGTGCGCGGCAAGGGCCTGGGCGCGGTCGGCACGGTCTCCGTACTGCTGGGCGCCTTCCGGGAGGCGGCCGACCAGACGCCCGACCTGGTGGTGCTGGCCGACCGCATGGAGCACGCCCTGGTCAAGGCGGCCTCGTCGCGCGAGGAGAACATTCGGATGGAGGGGTTCGTCACGGCGGTGCTCGGTGAGATCACACCGGGCGCGGAGCGCGTGCGGCTGCTGAACCGCGGCCATCCCTCGCCCTATCTCCTCCAGGGCGACACGGTGTCCCCGCTCGATCCGGGCGAGCCGGGTCTTCCCCTGGGCATGGGCAGCCTGGGCGGGCCGCGGGCAGGGCCCGAGAGCTGGCCGTTCCCGCCAGGGAGCACGCTGCTGCTGGTCACCGATGGGGTGACGGAGGCCAGGGACCGTACCGGGACCTTCTACGAACCGGCGAGCCGGCTCGGCGGCCGGGGCCCGTTCCGGCAGCCGGACCAGGTGGTCGAGGCCCTGGTCCGTGATGTCGAGCGCTGGACCGGCGGGCCGCGCGACGATGACATGGCGATCCTGGCGATCACCCGGCGCGCCGGCGGGCCGGCCGCTCCGTGAGCGCGATGGCCATGGAGCGCGGCACGGCCCGCCGGGTGGCCCGCCCTGCCCGGCGGCGCTAGGGCGTCGCCGGGCCGTCGGTGCCGGAAGCCTCGATGGCGGTCGCGATCTCCGCCAGGTCCTCGGCCGTGAGCGTGAGGTCGCCGGCCGGGATCCAGCCGTCCACCTGGCTCGCGTCCCGGGCACCCACGATGGCGCCCGTGATGCCCGGCCAGGCTAGCGTCCAGGCCACCGCGACCGCCGCCACGGACACGCCGTGCCGTTCGGCGACCGGCCGGAGCGCGTCCGTCACCCCCAGGCGGGCGGCCAGGCCCGTGGTGAAGCTCGGGTGGGTCTTGCGCCAGTCGCCGTCCGGCAGGGAGGCCACCCGTTCGGCGGAGAAGCGGCCCGCCAGCAGGCCCGACTCCATCGGCGAGTAGACGATCACGCCCGTCCCGTGCTCCGCCGCCCAGGCGATCTCCGGCGCCGCCGACCGGTTCAGGGCCGAGAACGGCGGCTGGATGGCGTCCACGTGGGCCACCCGCTCGGCGATCTCCAGTTCGGCGAGCGAGTGGTTCGACAGGCCGATGGCCCGTACCTTGCCCTCGGCCTTGAGATCCGCCATCGTCTGCCAGTACTCCTCCAGCGGGATGGCGTTCGGCGAGGGGCCGGAGGCGCCCAGGGCGTCCCAGTCCAGGGACTCGCCGGTGTCCGGCCAGTGCACCTGGTACAGGTCGATCGCCTCCACGCCGAGCCGCCGCAGCGAGTCCTCCACCTCCCGGCGTACCTCCGACATGATGCGGCGCGGCGTCGCGTCCAGGTCGGCGGGATCCCACACCAGACCGGCCTTGGTGAAGATGTACGGCCGCTCGGAGAGCCCCGCGACCGCCTTGCCGACGACCTCCTCCGAGTGGCCGTAGCCGTAGACGGCGGCGGTGTCGATCCAGTTGACGCCCCTGTCGACGGCGTGCCTGATGGCCGCGATCGAGTCGGCGTCGTCCTGCTCGCCCCAGCTCCACCGCCAGTTGGCGCCCGAGATGCCCCACGAGCCGAAGCCGGTGCGGCTGATGTCCATGTCCGTCGTTCCAAGTTTCATGGCAAGGATGCTGCCGGACCCCGCGACGGTTACCCAGGGCACGGGCTTACCTGGGTCTGCGAGAACCACCCTGGGACGGCCGGGGGCGGGGCAGCAGCAGCGCGACGGCCGCGCCGAGCAGGCAGATGAACGCCGTGACCAGGAACATCTCCGTGTACTCGGTGTGCAGCGCCACCTGCACCTTCGCGGTGTACTCGGCCAGCCGCCGCTGGTACGTCACCGCGTCCACGCCGAACGGGAGCGGCGTGTCCAGGTGGGCGGTGAGCGACTGGAACCGGTAGAACCCCCACGCCGACACCGCCGCGATGCCGATCAGCATGCCCATCATCCGGGCCACCACGACCGCCGCCGACGCCACGCCGTGCTGGACCGCCGGGCTCACGCGCAGCACGGCGGACGAGACAGGCGCGATCACCAGGCCCAGGCCCAGACCGGCCACCGCCAGGTCGATGTCCACGACGAGGCCCGCGCTCGCCAGGTCGAGCGGCCACCGGCTCATCAGCCAGTAGCCCGCCGCCCCGAGCGCCATGCCCGCCACGGCCACGGCGCGCTCGCCCAGCCTGCGGCCCAGGAGGCCGCCCAGCAGGGCCCCGACGGTGAGCGCCGCCAGGAACCTGGCGAGGACCAGCGACGCGTCCAGCGCCTCCAACCCGAGCAGGGTCTGGGCGGTGAGCTGGACGAACACCATGGTCACCAGGAGCGCGGCCCCGGCCAGGAAGCTCACGGCCAGAGTGGCGAGCAGGGGACCCTTGCGGGTGGCGGAGAGGTCGAGGAGGCGTACGGGGGAGCGGATCTCCCACCACACGAAGACCCCGGCCGCCACCGCCCCGGCCGGGATGACGACGAGGCCCCACGGCGGCAGCACGGCGCTGGCAGGGTCGGGGTTGTACAGGCCCACGACCAGCAGCCCGAGCGCCAACGCCAGCAGCGCCCCGCCGACGACGTCGACCCGCCCCGCCGTTGGCTCGGGCGCGCCCATGGTGCCGGCCGGCCCGGGCGACACCACGCTCGCCGTCCGCGCTGCCGCCTCCGTGTCCGCGTTCCCGCCCATGGGGCCCACCGTCCGCGCTGCCACCTCCGTGTCCGCGTTCCCGCCCTCGGATGCCGCCCCTTCTGCGGCGCCACGGGCGCCGATGCGCGCTGCGGATGTGCCGGCTGGGACCGTGAAGTGCACAGCGACGGCGGCCAGAGCCGCGAGCGGGACGTTGATCCAGAAGATGGCGTGCCAGCCGCCCAGCTCCACCCCCGCCACCGTGGCGGCCGGGAGCCCCGCCAGCAGCCCGCCGTACAGGGGCCCGAGGGCGCTGCCGAGCTCCTGCGCCGCACCCACGGCGCCCAGCGCCACCGGCCGCTCGTGCTCGTCCCACAGGTCGCCGATGAGGGCCATCGTGATCGGCAGCAGCGCCCCGCCGGCCACCCCCTGGACGGTACGCCCGGCCACCACCATCACCTCGCCGGCGGCCAGCGCCGTCAGCACCGAGCCGAGCGCGAAGGCGGCCAGGCAGGCGTGGATCAGCGGCCGCCGGCCGTACCGGTCGGAGAGCTGGCCGAGCAGGGGCATCGCGGCGACGTACCCGAGCAGGAACCCCGTGACGATCGGCGTGGCCCGCTCCAGGTGGTTCAGCGGGATGCCCACGTCCTCGGCGAGGTCGACGAGGATCGTCACCACCACGTACGCGTCGAGCGCGGCCAGCAGCACCACCGCGCCCCCGGCGCCGAGCACGACCCGGCGGGCGCCCGTCATCCGGCGGCGGGCGGCGTGATCGTGACCGGCGCGTCGTAGTCGCTGAACGACACCGTCACCGTGCCGTCCTGCAACGGCAGGCTGGCCTTGGTGAGCCGGCTGCTGGCCTTGTCGAGCCAGACCTTGCCGTTGACCCCCTGCGTGACGCCGGGGACGATCTGGCCGAGCACCTGCCCCGGGAACGTCGTGGCCACCCGGTAGGAGTCACCCTCCAACGCCTCCACCTTGGGATCGGTGGCCGAGGAGAGCAGCTGGGCGATGCCCTTGGACGGCTCGAGGATCACCGAGGGGTCGTAGAACTGCGCGAGCTGCTGCCGCGTCATCTTCTGGAAGCCGCCCGTCGGCCCCTTGAAGTGCACGGTGTCCCCGATCAGGGCGAAACTGATCTCCTGCAGGGACCCCAGCACGTCGATCGTGATCGTTCCGTCGGCGTCACCGGCGGCCGTGAGCCTGCCGTCGGCCTTCTTGACCGGCACCTTCGGCTTGCCCTCCGTAGCGATCGAGAAGCTGGCCGACTTGACGCCTTTCATGGCTTCGGCGGCCTTCTTCATCAGGTCGGGACCGGCGGGCAGCGCGTCGCCGCCGCCCGACGAGCATGCCGAGACCAGCGCGAGAACCGCCACGATCAGAAGCTTTCGGACCATGAGCGGATCGTAGCGAGCGCTTGGGAACCCCGTGAGCCGTCGCGGATATCGGTTGGGTGTCAGCGCAGCTTCTTCAGATGCTCCACGATCGGCTCGTAGGCCGCCTCGAGCGCTTTGAGCTGCTCGTCGCTGAGGAGGTCGACGAAGTGCTCGCGCACGCTCGCCACGTGGTCCGGCGCGACCCGCTGGATCGTGTCCCAGCCCTCGTCGGTCAGCACCGCGAACGTGCCGCGCCGGTCGTCGCGGCAGTCCTCCCTCGTCACCAGGCCCTTGGCCTCCATGCGGGAGATCTGGTGCGACAGCCGGCTGCGCGACTGGATCGTCGCGTCCGCCAGGTCGCTCATCCGCATGCGCCGGTCCGGGCTCTCGGAGAGGTTGACGAGGATCTCGTAGTCGTTCAACGAGAGTTGGTGCACCTGCAGCTCGCGGTCGAGCCGGTGCAGGAGCAGCTTGTGCAGCGCCAGATGCGTACGCCAGGCACGCTGTTCGGCGGGTGAAAGCCAGCGAGGCGCCCTCATGATCTCCAATGTAGCGCACGTAAAGTAATCCCCTATGGAGCAACGGGAGTCGGGGGAGAGCCTGAGGACCGTCCTGGTCGCCGGCGCGGCCAATCTGACGATCGCGCTGGCCAAGCTCGTCGCGGGCCTGATCGGCGGTTCGGCGGCCATGCTGTCGGAGGCGGCCCACTCGGCCGCCGACACCGTGACCGAGCTCCTGCTGCTGGTGGCGGTGCGCGGCGCGGAGCGGCCCGCCGACCGGCGGCATCCGTTCGGGCACGGCAAGGCCGGGTTCGTCTGGGCGATCACGGCGGCCGTGGCGACGCTGGTGGGCGGCGCCGGGTTCTCGATCACGCACGGCCTGCACGAGATCAGCCATGGCGAGGAGCTGTCGAACCTCCTTCCCTCGTACATCGTGCTGGCCGTCGCGTTCGGCATGGAGGCCGTCTCGTTCGCCAAGGCGTACTCGCAGCTGCGCGACCAGGCCGCGCGCTACCGGGTCCATCCGGTACGGCTCGTCCGGATGACCTCGGACACCGCGCTGAAGGCCGTGCTGTTCGAGGACGCGGCCGCTCTGGTGGGCCTGGTCATCGCGGCCGCGGGGCTGGCCGGGTCGCAGATGACGGGCTCGGCGCTCTGGGACGGCGCGGCGTCGATCGCGATCGGCCTGCTCCTGGTGGTGGTGGCGGTCAGCCTGATCCAGTCGAACCTGTCGCTGCTCATCGGCCAGGCCGCGCCACCGAGGATCGAGACCGGCATCCGGGCCGTGCTGCTGTCCCAGCCCGAGGTGGACGACGTGGTCGAGCTGCTCACCATGATGATCGGGCCGGGCTCCATCCTGGTGGCCGCGAAGATCGACTTCCGGGACGAGGCGAGTGCGGCGGGTGTGGAGATCGCGTGTGACGAGGTGGACCAGCGGCTGCGGGAGCGCTTTCCGGGCGTCAGCCAGGTCTTCCTCGACCCCACCCCGACCCGCCGCCGCTGACCCCGTACAGGCCCGTGGACCCCGGCCACGCCGAGCGGTCGGAGCCGCTGACCCCGTTCAGGTCCGTGGATCCCGGCCGCCCCGAGCGGCCGGAGCCGCTGTTCGTCAGGGGATCGGCACCCTTGTGGCAGGGGAGTCCGTGACCACGGCCACCCTGATGTCCGGACCGGCGCTCCACTCCAGCAGGTGGCGGCCCGCCAGGTCGTCGCCGCCCGCGTGGAGCTGGTCGAGCGTCAGCTCGCCCCGCTTGATCAGCGCCTCCTTGCGGGTCCAGTGCCTGATCAGCTCGTCGTTGCCGGTGACCAGCGCGCGCTCGCGCGGGGTGCAGACCCGTTCGGCCAGGGCCAGGTCCAGCGGGCCGGGCGGCACATGCTCGGCGTCCACGCCGACCTTGCCTGGCCCGGCCCCCGCGCACACGTAGCCGCGCGTGTGGCTGAAGCTCACGCCGAGGTCGGGCGCCTCCTCGATGTACGGCTTGCCGTGCCCTGGGCCGTGCAGCTCGCAGCGCTGCAGCAGGGTCAGCTCATGCGGCTCGGTGCCGAGCGCGGCGGCGGCGCAGAGCCGCACGAGGAGGTGGGCGGCGACGTAACTCGCTCGATCCGCCTCGAACCGGAAGCGCCCGGCCCGCTCCTTCTCCACCTCGGTGAGCCAGTCCTCCGGGGCGCGCACCTCGTCGGGGCGGCCGCCCATCGCTAAGGGGCCGATGGTCAGTCCTTCTTCTTGTCGCCGGTGAGGTTGTACTGATCCTCCGAGGCCGCGCCGAGCACGGTCACGTCATGGATCTTCCAGATCCCCTTCTCCTTCACAAGACTGATCTTAAGGTGCGAGTCCTTGACGGAGCGGATCGCCTCGGAAGTGTTCACCTGCTGGTCGACGACGACGATGGCGTGCGCGGTGGCCTCGTCCACGTCGGCCAGGTAGACCTCGCGTACCGTGGCCTGCGAGGTGGCCTTGAGCTTCACGATCACCTGCGCCATCGCGCCGCCGAACGCCGCGTCGTACGTGGCCAGGAAGTCGCCCGTGGCCTGGGCGGCGAGGGTCGACCGGGTGCTCTGGAGGTTGCGGTAGTCGTAGCTGAGCAGGGCCCTGCTGAACGCGTTGGCCGCTCCCGACACCTCCAGTCGCAGCGCGCGCTCGGCCTCGAGCCTGGCGCGCGCGTCCTCGGCCCGGGAGGCGGAGATCCACTGCAGGACGGCGGTGGCGGCGAGCGCGGCCACCAGCATCGCCGCCAGCGTTCCCAGGATCCTGGCCCGCGTGATGCCCTGCCGGCCCTTGACGCCGCTCGCCTCTGCCCCGGAGGCCGGACTCACCGCGGTCGGCTGCTCCTCATCCCGCGCCTTGTCCTGCTTGTCTTCGGGGCCGGCGGGTTCGGCGGACTGGGGCTGGGCCTCTTCGGCGCGGGTCTCCTCGGCGAGGTCCGGCTTGGTGGTCATCACGACTCCTCACGGCGGCGGGCGGCCCGGCCCGTCGCGATCCAGCCCACGATCCCACCGACGGCCACCACCGCGAGGAATATCCCGGCAACCAGCGGGGTGGTGTTCGGCGGGACGGGGGACGCGGGGCCGGTGGCCGCCACGCCGCTGGGCGACGCGGTGGCCTCCGGGCTCTTCTTCGATTTCTCGGTCTCCTTCGCCACGGGGCGAGCGGAGGCGGCGGAGGACGGAGTGTCCGCCGGTGCGGCGGCGTCCTGGCGGTCATGCGTACGATCCGGGTCTTCGGACTCGCCGGAGTCCCCGGAACGGGAGGGGGCGGGGCAGGAGCGCAGCGCGGGCACGGCGGGCGGCCCGACGGCGCTCGCGTACTCCTCGGCGGGGGTCGGCCCGCCCGGCACGCTGAAGATGAACGCCGCCCGCCCGTAGACCGTGTCGCCGGTCCGGTCACTGATGTCGTCCGCCAGGCTGAGCGCGGTGGGCATGATGCTGAGCAGGTGGTGCACGTTCCGCTCGGTCGCCGGCGAGAACACCGGCTGGTGCGGCAGCCCCGCCGCCGTCAGCAGGCACGAGAACCCCGGCCGCGACTTCTTGATCGCCGTGTCCAGCCGGGCGAAGACCCCCGGCCCCCGGTCGAGGAAGGTGTTCAGGTCGGCGCGGGAGTCGCGCAGCGTCCCCGTGACCGTGCGGAGGTCCGTGATGCCGGAGGCGAGCTCGCCCCGCTTCCCGGCGAGCGTGTGGGTGAGGTGGGTGAGCTGCACCGACAGGGAGTCGAGCACGTCGGCGTTGTCCGCCAGCGTGCCGGTGAGCGAGTGGGCTTCGTCGATGATGTTCCTGATCGCCGGGGCGCGCCCGTCCAGGGCCACGGCCAGCTCGTGCGTGATCGTCTTGGCGTCGCGCGGCGGCACCGCGTTCAGCAGCTTGCCGACGCCCTCGAAGAGCTTCTTGTAGTCGAGTGGCACCGACGTCTTGGCCAGCGGGATCGTGTCGCCGGCGGCGAGCGGGGGGCCGTTCACGCCGGTGGCGGGGGGCGAGAGCTCCACGTACGGCTCCCCGATGGCCGACTTGCGCCGCACCTCCGCCGTGGCGCCCTTCGGCAGCCGGACGCCCCTGTCGATGTCGAGCCCCACGACGATCCTGCCGGGCGCCAGCCGCACGTCGCCGATCTTGCCGACCCGGACCCCCAGGTAGGCCACGTCGAACCCCCGGATGAGGCCGGGCGACGAGACGAACTCGGCCGACACCCGGTACGGCCGCTCGATGGCGTCGAGCCGGATGATCGTGCTGAACGCCCAGACGGTCATGACGATCCCCAGGGCGACAAAGAACCCTAAATTCAGATAAATCCGGTTTCTCATCGTGGCGGCTCCAGCAGCAGGCGGAAGTCCTCGACCCGGTTCGGCAGCGCCCGGTCGTTCCCGGACGACTTCTTGGGCAGCAGCACGCCCTTCAGCCAGAGATAGATCAGCACCTGCCCGTTGACCGTGACCGGCGGCGCGTCGATGAACTTCTGGAGCCGCGCCACCAGCGTCTTCAGGTCCTCCTTGCCCCGCTGCATGGCCGACGAGATGGCCTCCAGCTCCAGGAGCAGCTTCCTGAGCCGGGCGGCGTGCCGCGGGTAGACGGTGAGGTTCGCCTCCTTGGCCAGCTTCGTCAGCGCGACGATCGCCTTCTTCACGTGCTTGCGCCCGTGCGCGATGCGAGCGGTGGCCGAGGCCAGCGTCCCCGGCAGCCGGTCCAGCTCCCCGCTGCCCTTGGCGAGGTCGTCGCCCAGCCTGGCCAGCGCGTCGATGCCGGCGCCGATGTCCTTGCGGGCCGCGGCGTAGGCGTCGGTCACCTCGGCCGTCTGCCTGATCAGCTTGTTGACGTCCTCGCCCCGCCCGCCGAACCCGGTGGAGGCGGCCTCCAGGATCGCGTTCACGTCCTGGGCGCCGAGCGCCTCGATGAGCGGCCCCGCCTTCGCGGTGACCTGCTCGATGTCCGGCTCGACCGAGGTCTCGGCGATGGTGGCGCCGTCCTTCAGGTACGGCCCCGTGGACAGGTCCTTGCCGGCGGGCGGCGTGAGCAGCACGTAGTTCTCGCCCAGCACCGACGTCTTGGCCACGGTGGCCGTGCTGCCCTGGGGCACCCGGTGCGCGGACTGGACCGACATCGTCACCCTGGCCCGGTAGCCGTCCAGCCGGATGCCGGTGACCGTGCCCACCCGTACGTCGGAGATCTGCACGCTGTGCCCGGCCACCAGGCTCTGCACGTCGTCGAAGACCGCGTACAGGGTCATGTCCCCGGTGGTCGCGCCGAGCGTCTGCAGCGAGCACGACGCCGTCCCGGAGAGTGACGTCGCAAGGGCCAGGACGGCGGCCAGGAGGCGGGCCCTCATCGCCGCCTCCCCTGCCGCTCGAAGGGGCAGTTGCTCAGCTTGGCCGGCAGGCACGGCACGTCGCCCAGGTTCAGCGCGTCGAACAGCGGCGTCAGCCACGCCCTGGTCATCGCGTTGAGCACGACGCGGATCTTCAGTACGTGCTGCTTCCTGTCCCAGGAGTCGACGAGCACGTCGGCGAAGTCCGCCGCGCCCTTGACCGCCCGCGCCATGGACGCGCTGTTGGCCCGGACCGTCAGCACCAGCTCGGCCAGCGTGCTCGCGGCCTGCGGGAGCCGTTCGGAGTACTGCTCGATGATCACGTCACCGCGCCGCACGAAGGTCGCCATGCCCGAGACGAACGTGCGCAGCCGCTGCCGCTCCTCCGCCAGGATCGAGCTCGCCTCGGCGAAGGAGTCGATCGCGCCCGTCACCTGGCCCTCCCGCCTGTTGAGGCTGGTGGCCAGCCGGTTCAGCCCCTTGGCCAGATCGACGAGCTGCTGGTCCTGCCTGGCCAGGGTGCCGGTCAGCTCGGCGGTGTCGGCGATCGCGTTGTTGATGGTCTTGCCGCGCCCCCTGACCCCGTCGGCCAGGGTGCTCGCGACGGAGCCGAGCTTCCTGTCGTCGAGCGCGTCGGTGAGCTTGGTGAACGCGTCGAGCGCGTCGTCGATCTCCACCGGCAGATCCGTGCGCTCCAGCGGGATCGTGCTCCCGGGCGTGACCCTCTGGTCGCCGGGCTTCCACGGCGGATAGAGGACGACGTTCCGCTCGCCGAGCGTGTTCTGGGGGGCGACCACGGCCTTCACGCCTGCCGGGAGCGGCACCTGCCGGTCGACCAGCAGGTCAACGCGCACCTTGTCCCCATCAATGCTGATTTTGTCGACATATCCGGCGTCGAGGCCCATCACCTTCACCCGCGCCTGCTCGTACAGGGAGGGCGCCTTGCGGAAGACCGCCACCAGCCGGTACGGCTCATCGCCCAGCACCGTGCATCCCGACGCCAGGAACGCCCCGAGCAGCAGAACCGCCATCAGTCGTCTCATCGGGCGCTCTTCCTGTCCTTCTTGATGACGCCGAGCACCTCGGGGTTGATGGGGCCGAGGCCCGTGGCTATGGCCTCGAGCCACGGGCCCTGGCCGCCCATCGTGGACAGCCCGGAGAACGTGGGGCCGGCCCACGCCAGGAGCGAGTTGAGCTCCTTGTTGCTGCCGCTCAGCCGCGTCGTGATGGCCGCGTTGTCGTCGAGCACCTGGACGAGGGTCTTCTCGTGCTCGTTGATCAGCCGGGTCGTGCTGCGTACCAGGTCGCTGCCGTCGCCCAGCAGCGTGCGCAGCTCGTTGCGGCGCGCGCGCAGCTCGGCCAGCATGACCTCGATGGCGTCGATGAGCCGCCCGAGCTGCCTGTCCTTCTTCTCCAGGACGTTCATGATCCGGGTGCCGTTGTCGACGAGCCGCTGCAGCTGCGGCCGGCTCTTGCTGATCGTGTCCGACAGGTCGCCGATGTTGCGCAGCAGGCGGGTGATCCTGCCGCGCTTGCCGAGATCCACCTTGTCGAGCTCGGTGAGCAGGTCGTCCACGGCGTCGGTGTCCAGGCGCTCGACCAGCCGGGTCGCGTCCTTGATGGCGTCGTTGATGAGGGTGGGCACCCCGGTCCGCGTCACGGGGATGCGCCGCTGCCCCTCGGGCAGCTGGTCCATGTACGGGGCCGAGACGGCGCCGGTGAGCTTGACGTACCGGCCGCCGAGCAGGTTCGACAGGGCGATGTCGGCCCGGGTACCGCGGCCGAGCCGCACGCCGTCGTCCACCTTCCAGGTGACGATCACGTTCCCCTGCGCGTAGTCGGCGCGCACCTCGGTGACCTTGCCGACGCGCACCCCGGCGATCCTGACGTCGTTGCCCGTACGCAGCCCGCCGGAGTCGACGAACACGCCGGACATGGAGTAGCCGCCCTCCAGCAGCCCCAGGTTGCCGACCAGGAACGTGGCGACGAGGATCGCGGCGAGCGTGACCAGCGACACCAGGCCCACGGCGATCCTGTTGCGGTCACGGAAGGATTTGAGCGCCATCACTCGCCCACCATGAGCTTCCGCAGGTCCTTCGTGCTCTGGATCCTGGTGTTGCGCAGCGGCGGCGGCGTCCGCATCCCGTACGGGCAGGGCGCGGCGTTCAGCGCCACGCACGGGACCGCGGTGACGAAGTAGTGGCCGCGGTCCACGGTCTGGTAAGCCCGCGCGAACAGCGGCTGGAACGTGCTGACCGTCTTGTCGATCTCGCCCACGTGCCGCCTGATGCCGCCGGTCAGCCCGGACAGGTTGTCGACCAGGCGCCCGAGCTCGTCGGCGTTCTTGCCGAGCACCTCGTCGGAGGTGTGGACGGTCGTCGACAGCTCCACCAGCGCCCGGTCGATCAGCTCCCGGTTGTCGGCGAACGCCTCGGAGAGCGTGACGAGGTTGTCGACGAGCTGCTCGATCTGCTTGTCGCGGCGGGCGACCACGCCGGTGACGGTGGCATAGTCCTTCAGGAGCTGCTCGATGGTCTTCTTACGCTCGTTCACCGTGGTCGTGATGGCGTTGACGTTGTCGAACAGCCTTGGGATGTTCTGCTCGTTGCCCTTGAGCGACTTGGCGGCGGCGGTGAGGAGCTGGTTGATCTGGTCGGGGTCGAGGCTGCGGGTGAGCGGGCCGAGGTCGCTGACCAGCTCGCCGATGTCCACGACGGAGGAGGTACGGGTGATGCGCGACCCCGGCGGCAGCTTGGCGAGCGCGGTGCCGGGCATCAGGTAGACCACGCGCTGGCCGACGGCGTTGCGCCAGCGGATGGCGGCCTCGGTGTCCGCCGGCACGGTGACCCCCTGCTGCACCTCCATGGTCACCTCGGCCCGGCCGTCCACCACCTTGATCGTGCCGACCTGGCCGACGGGCGCTCCGGCGATCTTCACCTGGTCGCCCTGGACCAGCCCCGACACGTCGTCGAACACGGCGACCAAGCGGTAGCCGCCGTCCGTGTTCACCCGGGCGATCTGGATGGCGATCACCACGATCAGCGTCACGCAGAGGCCGACGAAGAGCAGGAACCGGGCGAACGTCCAGGCGCGCCGCATCAGCGCCTCCCGTCGGTCGGGCTGCACGCGCCGACGACCAGCTCGCACAGGTCGGTCGCGACGAACGCCTCCACCTGGAGCTGGCGGCTGTTGCCCGGCCCCGGCGCCTCGATCAGCTCGTTGAGCAGGTCCACCAGCCGGTTCAGGCCGCGCACGCCGTCGCCGGCCAGGCCGAGCTGGGCGTAGATGAGCGCGGCCACCCGCTCGCCGGAGTGCACGCCGGCCCGCAGGTCCTGCCGGTGCTTGGCCAGCCCGTGCGCGCCGAGCTCGGAGACGGAGGTGACCTCCTGGAGCAGGGCGCGTACCTTGTCGGCCCGCGCGAGCAGGTCGGGGGTGATGACGTTGACGTCGGCGGAGATCGCGACGAGGTCGTCACCCTTGTCCTGCAGGGCCGTGCCGAGCAGGGCGGCGTCGTGCAGGAACTGCCTGGCCCGCCCGCGCTGCCGGTGCGCGACGCCGACGAGCGTGCCGGCGTCGCCGATCAGCTCGCGCAGGTTGCCGCCCTCGCCGTCCAGGCCTTTGGCCAGGGTGTGCACGATGACGGTGACCTCGCTCGGATCGACGGCGTCCAGGCCGCGGTAGGCGTCACCCAAGGTGTCGGAGAGGTCCAGCGGGCCCTCGGTGGCGGTGATGACGCCGCCGTCGGCCAGGTAGGGGCCGGTGCTCTCGCCGGAGCCGGGCCTGAGGTCGAGGAACTTGGGGCCGAACACCGACGCCGGTTCGACCGCCGCGACCGTGGACTGCGGCACCCTGACGCCGGGGTCGACGTGCATGGTGACCACGGCCCTGCCCTTGGCGTCGAGCGACACGCCGGTCACCTCGCCGACCGTGATGCCGCGGATCTTGACGGGGGAGCCGGGGTCCATACCCTGCCCGGCGCGGGCGAACACGGCGTCGATCCTGGTCCCGCTGATCTCGGTGGCGGTGCGGAGCACGTACAGGGTGGCCGCGGCCAGGAGCACGAGCACGGCGAAGGCGATGCCCACCCGGGCGGCGAGGGGAAGCTGGAATCGGGTCACCGGCTCACCCCGTCAGCGGTATGTTGCCGCCGCCGCCCCAGAACAGGTACGACAGCAGCAGGTTGAGCAGCACGATCGTGACGATCGACTGGCGGATGGCGCGGCCCGCCGCCACGCCCACGCCCACCGGGCCGCCGGTGGCGTGGAAGCCGTGATAGCAGTGGATGACGATGACCGCGAAGGCGAAGACGGCGACCTTGGAGACGCTGAACACGATGTCGGTGACCGGCAGGTACAGGTAGAAGTAGTAGTCATAGACCCCGGGCGCCAGGCCGAACAGGACCGTGCACATCAGCCGGGTGGCGAAGAAGCTGGCGAAGAGCGCGATCAGATAGATGGGGACCAGCGCCAGCAGCGCGGCCACGACCCGGGTGCAGACCAGGTAGGTGAAGGCGTTGATGCCCATCACCTCCAGCGCGTCGATCTCCTCCGAGATCCGCATCGCGCCCAGCTCCGCCGTGAACGACGAGCCGACCTGCGCCGCCAGCGCCGTGGCCGCGATGATCGGGGTGATCTCCCGGACGTTCGCGAAGCTGCCCACCAGGCCCATGAACGACTCCGCGCCGATCGCCTGCAGCCCCTGGTAGCCCTGCAGGCCCACGGTCGCGCCCACGACGAACGCCATCGTGAACACCACGAAGACCATGCCGCCGCCGATGACGGTCGCCCCCACGCCCACCACGACGTCGCTGACCTGCCTGAGGACGACCTTGACGTACTTGAGCCGCAGGACGACGTCGCGTACGCAGTAGAACAGCACCTTCCACACGAACAGCGGCCAGTCGGCCAGCGTCGCGAAGCGCTCCGCGACGTCCCGCCCCCGCAGGGCGATCCTGAGACCGGCAGTCCGTGTCACCATCACTGGGCCACCATCAGAGGGACCTCGGCGGGTAGGCCAGGAAGTAGACGGCCGAGATCACGTAGTTGCACGCGAACACCAGCATGAACGTGACCACGGTCGCCTGGTTGACCGCCCGCCCCACGCCGACCGGGCTGGTCGCGCAGGTCATGCCCTTGTAGCAGGCGACCGCCGCCGCGATGAACCCGAAGATCCACGCCTTGAACAGCGTCACGTACAGGTCGGACGCGACGACCAGGGAGAACGCGCCGTCGAAGTACGCGCCGGGGGTGACGCCCTGCACGACCACGTTGAAGAAGTAGCCGCCGGCCGCGCCGGCCAGGATGACCAGCGGGCACAGGCACACCGCGATCGTGCTGGCCGCCCACATGCGCGGGGTGACCAGGCGGTGGATCGGATTGACCGACATGACCTCCATCGCGCTCAGCTCGTCGCGGATGTGGCGCGCGCCGATGTCGGAGGTCATCGCGCTGCCGCCGGCTCCGGAGATCAGCAGCGCGCTGGCCAGCGGCGCCACCTCGCGGATGAGCCCGACGAAGACCGCGCTGCCCGTGGCGGAGCTGGCGCCGAGCTGCCTGGCCAGCTCACCCACCTGCAGCGCGACGGTGGCGCCGAGCGGCAGCGCCACGAGCAGGACGGGCACGCTGGTGACGCGGGCGAGGAACCAGCACTGCTCGACGAACTCCCACCACCAGCGCTTGACGTCCCACGTCCGGCGTAACCCCTCCAGGACGATGACGAACAGCTCGCCGACCTGGCCGAGCACCGACCCGGCCCGGCGTCCGACATATCCGGACAGGGTCATCGGCCGCCCGTCCGCGCGCGCATTACCGCCATGACCACCTCCGCCGCCTACGGATGAGTCGCAACCCTACTGAGGGGTTATCTGGGAGTCGATGACTTCGTGGGAATTTGCGCGAAAGGTATGAGACGCAGGTCACATCTTGTCAGCCAAGTACGAAACGTGACCGCCCCGTTACACCCGCATCCCCTTGACGCCGCCCCCGCGGGGTTGTTTGCCTGGACACAGGCTTGGAAGACTGAGGGGCAGAGGTGGTGCAGATGCTGATCGGGACGATCCTCCGCGCCAAGGGCAGTGACGTGGCGACCGTGGCACCAGGGGCCACGGTGCGCGAGTTGCTGACCACGCTCGCGGAGCGCAATATCGGAGCCGTGGTGGTCTCCACGGACGGCTCCACCATCGAGGGCATCGTGTCCGAGCGCGACGTCGTACGTCGCCTCCACGATCGCGGTCCGGCGATCCTGGACGGCCCGGTGTCGGCGATCATGACGACAGAGGTGCGCACGGTGGGGCCCGGCGAGAACGTCGACTCGCTGCGGCAGATCATGACCATGCAGCGGTTCAGGCACATGCCCGTGGTCGAGAACGGCCGGCTCGTGGGCATCGTGAGCATCGGCGACGTGGTCAAGAGCGCGATCGAGGAGCTGGAGACGGAGAAGGCGTCGCTCGTCGACTATCTCCATCGTTGACAGGGATGGCACGCTTGGTCCGTGATGTACGGGCCTCCCCCTGAATACCCGCGTGCCGAATACCCGCGCGCGACGAGCAGTCCGCCGATCATCGTGCTCGTCGCCGGGCTCGCCGCGCTGCTCGGGTTCCTGCTGGGGGTGTTCGTGGGAGCCGGCTCGTCCGAGACGTCGTCGTCATCGGAGGAGCCCGACGCCCGCGTCACGGTCACCGTCGAGGACAGCCCGCCCGTGGACCCGGAGACCACAGCCTCCACCGGAGCGTCACCGCCCCAGACCGGCCAGTCCGTGCCCGACCAGACGCTGCCCGGCCAGACGCTGCCCGAACAAACACAGCCCAGCCAGACGCTGCCCGGACAGCCCCAGCCGGGCCAGGCTCAGCCAGGGTCGACGGGCGCGCCCAGCGCGGCGACCAGCAGCGGCCCCGGCGCCAACTCGGCCGTCAACCCGACCGTCAACCCCGCCTCTGTGCGCACGCTCATCGTGGGCAAGGACATCCAGCCGGGCACCTACCGCACCACCGGCCCGATCACGGGGTCCACGATGTGCTACTGGGCCAGGCTGCGGAGCGCGACCGGCGACATCGCCGCGACCGGCATGCCGAAGGGGCCGGCCAGCGTCACCATCGAGGCCACGGACAAGGCGTTCGTGTCCGGCGGATGCGCGGAGTGGATCAAAGCTTGACGCTTTTGTGCGCTGAATGCTGGACAAGAGAGCAGGAATGCGCAATTCTGTGCGGCAAACGAGAAGGGAGGCACGCTCCGGCGTGCTGGCGTGAGTCCTCCGGTTATGGACCACGCCACTCCGGCGTCCCTGGCACGGACGCGGTGCGGAGAGTGCGGAACAGCGCGCATCGCCACTAATCCCGAACCCGACCGTTCGCGAGGAGTGACATGCGACCATCCGCGCTCGTCTCCTTGGCCGCGCTCGCCGCCGCCACCGTGCTCGTCCCCGCCCAATCAGCCGCCGCCCAATCAGCCGCCCAATCAGCCGCCAAGTCCGCGGCCGTCGCCAAGGCCGGCGCCCTGCCCGCTCCCGTGTCCTGCGCCGGCTGCTGGAAGCCCGCGCTGAACACGTCCTGGCAGTGGCAGCTCTCGTCCCTGCCGCAGAAGCCGTACCCGAACGTGCAGATGTACGACATCGACGGCTTCGCCGCCAAGGACGGCGCGATCGTCAAGTCCCTCAAGGCCGACAGGCCGGGCCGCGGCGTCGTCTGCTACATCAGCGCGGGCACGTACGAGGACTGGCGCCCGGACGCCGGCCAGTTCCCCGCCGAGGTGCTCGGCAAGCCGCTGGAGGACTGGCCGGGCGAGCGCTGGCTGGACATCCGCAAGTACACCGGCAAGCTCGGCCAGATCATGAAGGCCCGGCTCGACATGTGCAAGGCGGCCGGGTTCGACGCCGTGGAGCCCGACAACGTCGACGGCTACGGCAACGACAGCGGCTTCCCGCTCAAGGCGGCCGACCAGCTCACCTACAACACCTGGCTCGCCAACGAGGCGCACAGGCGGGGCATGTCGGTCGCGCTCAAGAACGACGTGGAGCAGATCCCGCAGCTGCTGCCGTACTTCGACTGGGCGCTGAACGAGGAGTGCTGGGAGCACACCGAGTGCACCACCGCCCAGAACGGCGACTACGGCTACGACCAGTTCGTCAAGGCGGGCAAGGCCGTGTTCAACGTCGAGTACAACCTCGCCACCTCGGCCTTCTGCGCCAGGTCCAACGCCCAGAACTTCAACTCGCTGAAGAAGAAGTACGAGCTCGACGCCTACCGCGTGGCCTGCCGTGGCGGGTGACTTCGATCTGCTGGTCGTCGGTGACGCCAACCCCGACGTGGTGCTTGCCGGGGCGCCGCGCGAGCTCGCGTACGGCCAGCGGGAGCAGCTCGTCTCCGGCGGCGACCTGGTGCTCGGCGGGTCCGGCGCGATCACCGCGTGCGGGGCGGCCCGGCTGGGCCTGCGGACCGCGTTCGCCGGGCGCGTGGGCGACGACGCGGCCGGGCGCTTCGTGCTGGGCGCCCTGGCCGAGCGCGGCGTGGACGTCTCCCACTGCGTGACCGACTCCCGGTCCACGGCCATGACCGTGGTGCTGGCCGACGGGGCGGACCGGGCCATCCTCACCTCGCCGGGCTGCCTGCCGTACCTGACGGTGGATGACGTGCCGCGCGGCGTGGCCAGGCATGTCCACGTGTCGTCATATTTCCTGCAACCGGGGCTCACGTCCGGGTTGCCGGGCTTGCTGGCGGAGGAGCGGCGAGGCGGCGCGACCACCTCGCTGGACACCAACGACGACCCCGCGGGAACGTGGCACGGGCTCGAGGACGTGCTGCGCGAGGTGGACGTCTTCCTCCCGAACGCCTCGGAGGCCCGGGCCGTCGCCGGCCGGTTGTTCGGCACCGGTCAGGAGAGCCTCGAGGCCGTCGCGGCGCGGCTGGGCGCGCTGGGGCCCGCCGTGGCCGTCAAGGACGGCGGCGACGGCGCGCTGGTGTGGCGGTCGGGCGAGCTGGCCCGGGTCGCCGCCGTGCCCGTGGAGCCGGTGGACACCGTCGGCGCCGGCGACAGCTTCGACGCCGGGTTCATCGCCGCCATGCTGCGCGGGATGAGCCTGCGCGAATGCCTGGAGGTGGCCGTGACCTGCGGCTCCCTCTCGACCCGGGCCGCCGGTGGCACCGCGGCCCAGCCCACCTGGGAGGAGCTGTGAAGATCGTCTTTCTCGGCGCGGGGAGCGTCGAGTTCACCCAGGGCCTGCTGGCGGACCTGGTTGCCTTCCCCGACCTGGGGGAGTTCGAGGTGGCGCTGCACGACATCCACCCCGAGCGGCTCGAGACCGCGCAGGCCGCCGCCCAGGTCATCGCCGCCGGGCGGGCCGTCAAGATCTCCGCCCACCTCGACCTGCGGCAGGCGCTCGAAGGGGCCGACTTCGCGATCAACATGATCCAGGTCGGCATGATCGACGCCACCCGCGTCGACTTCGAGGTGCCCGCCCGGTACGGGCTGCGCCAGACCATCGCCGACACCATCGGCGTGGGCGGCATCTTCCGCGCCCTGCGCACCTTCCCGGCACTGGACCGGATCGGGCGGGCCATGGCCGAGGTGTGCCCGGACGCGTGGCTGCTCAACTACACCAACCCGATGGCCATGAACGTGTGGTACCTGGCCGCCGCCACCCCCGTGCGCAACGTGGTGGGGCTCTGCCACTCCATCTACTGGACCGCCCACGACCTGGCGGAGCTCGTCGGGGTGCCGCACGAGGAGGTGTCGTACCTGGCGGCGGGCGTCAACCACCAGTCGTGGATGCTGCGGTTCGAGAGCGGGGGAGAGGACCTGTACCCGCGGCTGGACGAGGTCATCGCCCGCGACCCCGGCCTGTTACGCCGGGTCCGCGTGGACATGTACCGCAGGCTCGGTTACTACCCGACCGAGACCAGCGAGCACTCGGCCGAGTACGTGCCCTGGTACCTGCACGACGAGGCCGAGGTCGAGCGGCTGCGGATCCCCGTGGGCGCGTACCTCGGCATCAGCGAGGAGAACGTGCGCCAGTACGAGGCCACCCGCGACGCGCTCAGAGCGGGCCGGCCGATCACCGCGGAGGGGACCATGGAGTACGCCCCGCAGATCATCCACAGCATCGCCACCGGCACGAGCCGGGTCGTCTACGGGAACGTCCAGAACAGGGGCCTGGTCGGAAACCTGCCCGGCGGATGCGTGGTGGAGGTGCCGTGCGTGGCCGACGCGCTCGGCGTCCGCCCGGTCGCCGTCGGCGACCTGCCCGCCCAGTGCGCGGCGCTCAACCGCGCGTACGTCAACGTCAACGAGCTGACCGTACGCGCCGTCACCGAGGGGCGGCCTGAGCACATCCGGCACGCCATGATGGCGGACCCGAACACGGCCGCCACGCTCACCGTCGAGCAGATCGACTCGCTGTGCGACGCGCTCCTCGAGGCCCACGGCGACCTGATGCCGGAGTCCCTCAGGAGCCGGTCATGAGGGGGCTGGCGGCGCTCGTCCTGGTCGCCGGGCTGCTGACGGGCTGCGGCTCCTCGTCCGAGGAGGCCGGCGGCCCCGTCGAGATCACCTGGTGGCACGGCCAGACGGAGCTGCAGGCCAAGGTCATCGAGGAGCTGGCCGCCGAGTACGGCAAGAGCCATCCGGACGTGAAGATCACGCCCGCCGTCGGCTCCACGAACGTGGACGAGATGCTGCAGAAGGTCCAGGCGGTCCTGGCCGGCGGCAAGGCGCCCGACATCGCGTACATGTACGGCACGTGGATGCCGCACCTGGCGCGCACCCCCAAGGTGTACGACCTGACCGCCACCGTGCGGGCCCCCGGATTCGGCTGGGACGACTTCTGGCCGTCGGAGCGGGCCGTGTCGGAGGTGAACGGCAAGGTCATCGGGGTCCCCGCCCTGGTCGACAACCTGGCCGTCATCTACAACAAGAAGCTGTTCGACGCGGCCGGGCTGGCGTACCCCAGCAAGGACTGGACCTGGGACGACTTCCGCGTCGCGGCGAAGAAGCTGACCGGCGCCGGCGTGTACGGCACCGCGTACCCCGTGACCGGGACCGAGGACACGGTGTGGCGGTTCTGGCCGATGATCTGGCAGCAGGGCGGCTCGATCGCGGCGCCGGACGGCAAGAAGTCGGCGTTCGACACGCCGCAGGCGGTGCAGGCACTCGACCTGTGGAGCGCCATGGCTCGCCAGGACAAATCCGTATATCTCGATCAGAACGGGGAGAAGTTCCTGCCGCTGTTCCAGAGCGGCAAGATCGGGATGGTCATCGCGGGGCCGTACGCGCTGCTTGACTTCATCGACCACAAGATCCCTTACGGTGTGCAGGTGCTGCCCGGTTACAACGGCGACCACCAGACGATCGCGGGTCCCGACAACTGGGTCGTGTTCGACAACGGCTCGCGCCGGGCCAAGGCCGCCGCCGACTTCCTCACCTGGCTCACCCAGCCGGAGCAGGACGCCCGGTGGTCGCTCGGCCTGGGCAACCTGCCCGTCCGCAAGGCCACGACCGCGCTGCCGGCGTACCGGAAGTTCGTCAAGGACTTCCCCGGCATCGACGTCTTCACCGCGAACCTCGACAACGCCAAGCAGGCCAGGCCGCCCCTGCCCGCGTACCCGGAGTTCTCCGAGAAGGTCGGCAACGCGATCGCCCACGCCATGGTCGGCGGCACGCCCGCGCGGGACGCCCTCGCCAGGGCGGCCACCGAGGCCGACACGGTGCTGGAGCGCTCGCGATGACCGCTCTCGCGGCCCGGGTGGGCACGCACCAGGCGCGGCGGCGCCGGTGGGTGCCCCAGCTGACCGGGTGGGGATTCGTGCTCCCCGCGACGCTGGTGATCGTCGGGCTCAGCCTGTTCCCCGCGGTGTGGGCGCTGCTGCTCTCGCTGCGCGACGGCGACCTGCTCACCGGCGGCGAGTACGTCGGGCTCCAGAACTACCGCGACCTGCTGGGCGACGCCGAGCTGGCCGCCGCGGCCGGGCACACGCTGGTCTACACCGTGCTGTTCGTGCCCGGCTCGGTGGCGCTCGGCCTCGCGCTCGCGCTGGCGCTGAACCTCAAGATCCGCCTCATCGGGTTCTACCGCACGTGCTTCTTCGTCCCGTACGTCGTCTCGGCGGCGGCCACGGGGATCCTCGCGAACTTCGTCTTCGACCCGGACTTCGGCATCGTCAACGCCGGGCTGAAGGCGCTCGGGCTGCCCCCGATGCAGTTCCTGCAGGACCCCGGCCAGGCCATGCTCACGCTGGTCGTGATCTCGCTCTGGGGCGGCGTGGGCATGCCCGCCGTGGTCTACCTGGCCGCCCTGCAGGACATCCCGCGCGAGCTGATCGAGGCGGCCAGGGTGGACGGCGGCTCCGGGCGGCACGTCCTGCGCCACGTCGTGCTGCCGCAGCTGCGGCCCGCCACGGTCTTCCTGGTGATCTGGCAGACGATCACCGCGCTGCAGCTGTTCGACCTCGTCTACACCACCACGAAGGGCCAGCCGCTCGACTCCACGACGACGATCGTGTTCTACCTCTACCGGCAGGCGTTCCAGCTCTTCCACTCGGGCTACGGCACGGCCATCGCCTACGTCCTGTTCGTCGTGACGCTCGCCGTGTCGGGCGCCGTCCTGTGGAGGAGTGCCCGATGAAGCGCCGCAGCCTCGCCCATCTCTTCCTGATGCCGCTCGCGCTGCTGTTCGTGGCGCCGCTGGTGTGGATGGTGCTGACCGCGTTCATGCCGGATGCCGACATCAACACCTACCCGCCCAAGCTCTGGCCCGAGCACTTCACGCTGGCCGGGTTCGAGCGCATCCTCACCGACGACGAGTACCCGCTCTGGCTGGCCAACACGGTCGTCGTGGCCGGAGCGGCGGTGCTCGGGCACGTGGTGCTCTGCTCCCTGGCCGGCTACGGCTTCGCCCGGATCGAGTTCCGCGGCCGGGGGCTCGCCTTCGCCGCCGTCATGGCGACCATCATGGTGCCGGCGCAGGTGCTGATGATCCCGACGTTCCTGCTCTTCAAGAACATGGAGTTGATCGACACGCTGGGCGCGGCCATCGTGCCGTGGCTGGCGTCGGCGTTCGGGGTCTTCCTCATGCGGCAGTTCTTCCTGTCGCTGCCCAAGGAGCTGGAGGAGGCCGCCGTCATCGACGGCTGCTCCCGGCTGGGGGTGTTCTTCCGGGTTGTGCTCCCGCTGGCCCGGCCGGCGCTGGCCACGCTGGTGGTCTTCACGCTGCTCGGCGCCTGGAACGACCTCATCTGGCCGCTCATCGCGATCTCCTCCGAGTCGCGCTACACGCTCCAGCTCGGGCTCGCCACGTTCGCCGGCGCCCGGCACACCGAGTGGTCGGCGCTGATGGCCGGGAACGTGGTCGCCGTGCTGCCGCTGGTGGCCGCGTTCGTGCTGGCGCAGCGTCACTTCGTGGCCACGATGAGCTTCAGCGGCTTGAAGGGCTGACCGCCGGAGAGGAGGATGCCCACAGCCCACCAAGGAGGACAGGCCATGTCGGTGTTGCGGAGTTTCGTGGACAGCGTGCGCAGCGGGGCGATCGAGGTGATCGATCTCACCGCGCCCCTCTCGTCCGAGACGCCGGTCCTCCAGCTGCCCGAGCCGTTCGGCAACACGATCCCGTTCCGCCTGGAGGAGATCAGCCGGTACGACGACCGCGGCCCCGCCTGGTACTGGAACGACATCCACACCGGCGAGCACACCGGCACCCACTTCGACGCCCCCGTCCACTGGGTCACCGGCCGCGACGGCCAGGACGTCTCCCAGGTCCCCGCGCGCAGCCTCATCGCGCCCGCGGTCGTGCTCGACTTCTCCGCCGAGGCCGCCAAGGACCCCGACTTCCTCCTCCAGATCGACCACGTCAAGGAGTGGGAGCGCGTCAACGGGCCCCTGCCCGACGGCGGCTGGCTGCTCTACCGGACCGGCTGGGACGCCCGCTCCGGCGACCAGGCCGCCTTCCTGAACGCCGACGCCACCGGCCCCCACACGCCCGGCATCTCGGTGGAGTGCGCCTCGTGGCTGGCCTCCGCCACGCCCATCGCCGGCATCGGCGTCGAGACCGTCGGCACCGACGCGGGCGCCGCCCACTCCTTCGACCCGGCCTTCCCGTGCCACTCCTACCTGCTGGGGGCCGGCAAGTACGGCCTCACCCAGCTGCGCAACCTCGACCTGCTCCCCGTGACCGGCGCCGTCGTGGTCGCTCCGCCGCTGCCCATCGTGGGCGGCTCCGGCAGCCCCGTACGCGTGCTGGCCCTGGTGGAGCGTTGATCGTCGCGGAGGCCGTGGGCCGGGCCCTGGCCGCCTGCGGCGTCGAGACCGCCTTCGGGGTGGTCGGCAGCGGCAACTTCCACGTCACCAACGCCCTCGTGGCCGGCGGCGTGCGCTTCGTCGCCGCCCGCCACGAGGGCGGGGCCGCCACGATGGCCGACGCGTACGCGCGCATGAGCGGGCGGGTCGGCGTCGTGTCGGTGCACCAGGGGCCGGGGCTCACGAACGCCCTGACCGGGCTCACCGAGGCCGCCAAGAGCCGCACGCCGCTGATCGTCCTCGCCGGGGAGGCCACGGAGGTCCTGTCCAACTTCCACATCGACCAGGCGGCGCTGGCCACGGCGGTGGGGGCGGTGCCGATGCGGGTCACCTCGCCGGGGGAGGCGGTGTCGCGGGCGGTGGAGGCGTACCGGGTGGCGGTGGCCGAACGGCGTACGGTCCTGCTGAACCTCCCCCTCGACGTCCAGGCCGCCCCCTTCGACGACACCGCGGAGCCGGACAAGGGACTCCCCGGCTCGTCGGCGGACTGGGCGGCGGGCGGGGTGGCGGAGCTGGCGCGGCTGCTGGGTGAGGCCCGGCGGCCGGTGTTCATCGCCGGGCGGGGTGCCAGGCACGCGCGGCGGGAGCTGGAGGAGCTCGCCGGCCGCGCGGGCGCCCTGCTGGCCACCTCGGCGGTCGCGAAGGGCCTCTTCCGCGGCAGCCCGTGGGACCTCGACGTGAGCGGCGGCTTCGCGACGCCCCTCGCCGCCGAGCTGATCAGCGACGCCGACCTGGTCGTCGCCTGGGGGTGCGCCCTGAACATGTGGACCACCCGCCACGGCACCCTGATCGGGCCCGGCGCCAAGGTGGTCAAGGTGGATCTCGACCCGGCGGCCTTCACCGCCCATGTGCCCGCCGACCTGGGCGTGGAGGGCGACGTGGCCGCCGTCGCCGCGGCGCTGGCCGCCCGTCTCGCCCCGCGCCAGGGGTACCGGTCGGACGAGGTCGCGCGGCGCGTCCGGGCCGAGGGGCGCTGGCGGGACGTGCCGTACGAGGACGAGAGCGGCGGCGGGCGGATCGACCCGAGGACGCTCACCATCGGGCTGGACGACCTCCTGCCGCGGGAGCGCATCATCGCCGTCGATTCCGGAAATTTCATGGGATATCCGTCGATGTGGATGGATGTCCCGGATGAGGGTGGGTTCTGCTTCACCCAGGCGTTCCAGTCGATCGGGCTGGGGCTGGCGACGGCGATCGGCGCCGCACTGGCCCGGCCGGACCGGCTGCCGGTGGCCGCGCTCGGCGACGGCGGCGCTCTCATGGGCATCGCGGAGCTGGAGACCGTCGTCCGGCTCGGCCTCCCGATGGTGATCGTGGTGTACGACGACGCGGCGTACGGGGCGGAGGTCCACCATTTCGGGCCGCACGGGCACCCGCTCGGCACGGTCACCTTCCCGCCCGCCGACCTCGCCGCCATCGCCCGGGGACACGGCCTCGCCGCCGTGACTGTCACCGACCCGTCCGACCTGGCGGGCGTGGCCGAATGGCTGAACGGGCCGCGCGACCGGCCGCTCATGGTGCACGCCAAGGTCACGGGGGAGCACGGCTCCTGGTGGCTCGAGGAGGCCTTCAAGGGCCACTGACCTCGGGCGCCGGTCCAAGGGCTGGGGTCAGAGCTTGCGGTACGCGCGAGCCTCCTCGGCCGCCTCCAGCACCTCGGAGAGCGGCACGCCCGCCCCCGCCGCCACCGCCGCCGCGATGGCCCCCTCCACGAACGGCACGTCCGCCACCACCACCCGCCCCTCCTCCTCCAGCAGGCGGGCGGTCAGCACCGAACTGCCCAGGTCGGGGATGAGCACCACGCCGTCCCCCTGGTCGACGCTGCGCAGCGCGGCCTCGATGAGGTCCACGCTCGTGCCCAGCCCGCCGTCCTCGGTGCCGCCCGCGGCCGCCACCGGCGCGTCCGCACCGGCGATGCCGCGAGCCAGCGCCGCCGCCTCGGCCGCCAGCCCGGCACTGTGCGCGACGAGCACCAAGCCCACCATCACCCGCCTCCAGCCTCGACAGGGCCGGCCACGACAGGGGCCGCCATCACGCCACCACGGCGGCCAGGGCCGCCATGAACAGGGCCGCCGACGCCGCCCCCGGATCCTCGTGCCCGATGCTGCGTTCGCCCAGGTAGCTGGCCCGTCCCTTGCGCGCCTGCATCGGGATCGTGGCCTTCGCGCCCTCCTCGGCCGCCCTGGCCGCCTGCTCGCACGCCTCCCGGACGCCCACCCCGTCGCGTACGGCCAGGGCGAGCGCCCGCGAGGCCGGAACCAGCGCGTCCACCATGGTCTTGTCACCCAGCGCGGCCTTGCCCAGCCGTTCGAGCGCCACCACCCCGGACTCGAAGGCCGCCGCGAACCCGGCCAGCGTCACCGGCGACTCCAGCGACTTGCCCATCTGCCGGAACACCGACCCGTACAGCGGACCGGAAGCGCCCCCGACGCGGCGGATCAGCGTCGCGCCCGCCAGCGCCAGCACCTGCGCCGGAGTCTCGGGCGGCGATCCGGCCAGCGCCGCGCGGACCTCGGTGAGGCCGCGGTCGAGGTTCGTGCCGTGGTCGGCGTCGCCGATCGCCGCGTCCAGCCGGGTGAGCCGGTCGCGCTCCCTGTGGACCAGCCTGGCCGCCTCCTCGAACCAGGCCACGAACACCTCGGCGTTCATCAGCGCCCCCAGCGCAGCCCCGGCGTCTCGACCGGCGCGTCCCACAGGCGGGTCAGCGTGTCGTCGAGCAGGCAGATCGATACCGAGAAGCCCTGCATGTCCAGGCTCGTCACGTAGTTGCCCACCAGCGAGCGCGTCACCCTGGCCCCCTTGCCCTTGACGAACGCCGCCACCTCCGCGAAGACCACGTACAGCTCCATGAGCGGGGTCGAGCCCATGCCGTTCACCATGACCAGCAGGTCGCCGCGGAGCGGCAGGTCGCCGTGGATCGCCTCCATGGCGATCCCGGCCAGCTCGCGCGCCGACACCATCGGCACCCGGGCCCGGCCCGGCTCGCCGTGGATGCCGATGCCCAGCTCCACGTCCGTCTCCGGCAGGTCGAACGTCGGCTTGCCCGCGTGCGGCGTCGTGCACGACGTCAGCGCGATGCCGAACGACCTGCTGCGCTCGTCGACCTCGCCCGCCACCAGCGCGACCTGGGCCAGCGGCGCGCCCTGCTCGGCCAGCGCGCCCGCCATCTTCTCCACGAACACCGTCGCCCCGGTGCCGCGGCGGCCCGCCGTGTAGAGGGAGTCCTGCACGGCCACGTCGTCGTCGACCAGCACGCTCACCACCTCGACGTCCTCGACGAGCTCGGCGGCCATCTCGAAGTTGAGCACGTCGCCGGTGTAGTTCTTGACGATGTGCAGGACCCCCGCACCGCCGTCGACCGCCCTGGTCGCGTCGATGATCTGGTCGGGGACCGGGGAGGTGAAGATCTCACCTGGGCAGGCGGCGTCGAGCATGCCGTACCCGACGAAACCGGCGTGCAGCGGCTCGTGCCCCGAGCCCCCGCCCGAGACCAGGCCGACCTTCCCGGCCCGCGGGCCCTCGGCCCGGTAGACCACCCGGTCGCGCACCCGCAGCGAGGGATGGGCCGCGGCCATGCCGTTCAGTGCGTCGTCAACGACGGAGTCGGCCGTGTTGATGAGCTTCTTCATGGTCAGAAGATCTGCCCATTTTCACGAGGGCGCAAGCGTCGTAGCGTGGTCGGGGTGGATGTCGCCTACAACCCCTACGATCCGGCGATCAACGCCGATCCGTACCCCGTCTACGCCCGCTTACGCAGGGAAGCACCGATCTATCACAACGCCGAACTCGGCTTCTGGGCACTGTCGCGGCACGCCGACGTGTCCGCCGCGCTCGGCGACAGCGCCCTGCTCTCCAGCGACCACGGCCCGATGCTCGACCCGGGCGCGTGGGGGCCGCAGGCGCGTACGTACCTGTCGCTCGTGGCCATGGACCCGCCGGAGCACACCCGCATGCGGGCCATCGTCTCCCGTGCCTTCACCCCGCGCCGGGTGGCCGCGATCGAGCCCATGATCCGGCAGATCGCCCGCGGCTACATCGCCGAGGGTCTCGAGCGCGGGACGTTCGACTTCGCCGGTGACTTCGCGGTCAAGCTGCCCCTCGACGTGATCTCCGAGCTGATGGGCGTGCCGCCGTCCGACCGGGCCGAGGTGCGCCGCAGGTCCAAGGGGCTGGTCGACTACGACCAGGACGGGAAGATGACGGACAACGGGCTCAAGAGCGTCCGGTCCCTCGGCGCCTACTACGCCTCGCTCGTCGTCGACCGCCGTGCCACCCCCCGCGACGACCTCGTCTCGGCGCTCGTCGCCGACGGCGGGCTGAGCGTCGAGGAGATCGTGGCGTTCCTGTTCCTGCTGATCGGGGCGGGCTCGGAGACCACCACCCACCTGCTCAGCGCCGCCTGGTACTGGGCGTGGCGCAACCCCGGCCAGCGCGCCGCCGCCTTCGGCGGGGCCATCAGGGAGTGGGCGGAGGAGTCGCTGCGCTACGACACCCCCGCGCACGGCCTCGCCCGCCGCCTCACCGCGCCCACCGAGTGGTACGGCGTCCTCGTCCCCGCCGACGCCAAGGTATGGATCCTGATCGGCTCCGCCAACCGGGACGAGTCGGTCTTCCCCGATCCCGATGTCTACGATCTGCGCAGGGACACGTCGAAGGCCATCAGCTTCGGCGTCGGCCGCCATTACTGCCTCGGCGGCCCGCTGGCCCGGCTCGAGGCGAGGGTGGCGCTGGAGGAGCTGACGAAGGCCGTCTCCCCGTCGTACGAGATCGACGAGGACGGCATCCGGCGCACCTCGCACAGCAACGTGCGGGGGGTGATCAGGCTCCCGACGGCCGTGTCACCTGCCTGAGTAGGCTACCTTCCTGTCATGGCTGAGATCGTGTACCCGCCGGTGATCGCCGCCGCGCGGACCCTGTTTCGCGTGCTCGACGTCCGCTTCCACATGGAGGGTACGGAGCACGTGCCGAGGACCGGGGGAGCGGTGCTGGTGAGCAACCACATCAGCTACCTCGACTTCATCTTCGCCGGGTTCGCCGCCCTGCCCTCTCGCCGGCTGGTGCGGTTCATGGCCAAGCAGGACGTGTTCGACCACCGGATCTCGGGGCCGCTGATGCGCGGGATGCACCACATCCCGGTCGACCGGGGGGCGGGTGCGGGCTCGTACGCCACGGCCCTGCGCATGCTCAAGGCGGGGGAGGTCGTGGGCGTCTTCGCGGAGGCCACGATCAGCCGGTCCTTCACCGTCAAGGAGATCAAGAGCGGCGCCATCCGCATGGCCCAGGCCACGGGCACGCCCGTCATCCCGGTCGCGCTCTGGGGCAGCCAGCGCTTCTGGACCAAGGGCCGGCCGCGCGATCTCATGCAACGGCACATCCCGCTCACCGTCCTGGTGGGCGAGCCCATGCACCCCAAGCGCGGCGAGAACGTCAACGACCACGCGGCCGACCTGCACACCCGGCTGTCGGAGCTGGTGGACCGGGCGCAGCGCACGTACCCGGAGATCCCGCCGGGCGTCTGGTGGCAGCCCGCCCACCTCGGCGGCACCGCCCCGACCCCGGAGGAGGCGGCGGCCATGGACGAGGCCGAGGCGGAGGCCCGGGCCAAGAAGGAGTGACCCGCCGCCCGCCGCACCGGCCCGCGTCGGCGTGGCCGGGCCCCATGACCTGCAATCATCTCGGTCGCCGTGGCGGTAGGGGTGGCGGGACCCGGCAGGTTGAGGGAAGGGTGGTCAGCCCTTCCCTCGATGATGCCTGGAGGGATGTCCGCCCGCGATTACAGGACCGCGCCCGTGCCCTGCCGGTGACGCTTGCGCGGCGCAGGGGGCTGGGGCGGGGGCTGCTTGCTGAAGCGTTCGAGCTCGATCGCGAGCGGCCCGGCCACCAGCGATGAGGACGCGGTCCCGACCATGATGCCGACGATGAGCGCGATGGCGAAGTCCCGCAGGCTGTCGCCGCCGAAGACGGCCAGCGCGGTGAGGATGAACAGGGCCCCGAGGCCGGTGTTGACGGTACGCGGCACGGTCTGCAGGATCGCCGCGTTGACGACGTCGGCGAAGGGTGCCTGCCTCCGGGTCTGCCACAGCTCGCGGACGCGGTCGAAGACCACCACCTTGTCGTTGATGGAATAGCCGATGATGGTCAGCATGGCCGCCAGGAAGACCCCGTCGATGGGTCTGCCCAGCCAGGCGAACAGGCCCAGCACGGCGCCGGCGTCGACGACGAGGGCCAGCACCGCGGCGGCGCCGAAGGTCCAGCGGAACCTGGCGGCCAGGTAGATCAGCTGCGCCGCCAGCGCCACGGCAAGCGCGATGAGAGCGTTGCGGCGCAACTCGTCGCCCAGGCTGGGGCCGATGAGCTCGTCGCGCTGCTTGGTCACCTCCCCGACCCGTGTGTCGAGCGCTCGCTCGATCGCGACGACGTCGTCGGCGCTGATCTGCCCGGCCCGCACCGACACGGTGCTGCCGGAGACCTGTACGCCGGCCTCCGGGTGGCCGGCCTGGGTCACCGCCTGCCGCGCCGCCTCGGCGTTCACCGGCCGTGCGGCCGTGAACTCGGCCATCCGGCCGCCGGTGAACTCGATGCCGAAGTTCAGCCCGTGCACGACCAGGCCGGCGATGGCGGCGGCGACCAGGACGGCGGCCGCGGTCAGCCATCGCCGGCGCCCGGCCATGAGCTGCGGGTCGCGCCGGGTGATCCAGGTCCGCACCCGGCCGTGCGCCGTCAGTCCGGACAACCGGGACAGCCGCGGACCACTCCTGCTCATGAGGAAGTGGGTCAGGACACGGGTGATGAGCATGGCCGATGCGAGCGAGGCGAGGACGCCGACGGCCAGCGTCACGCCGAACCCGCGCACCGGTCCCGAGGCCAGCCAGAACAGCAGCCCCGCGGCCAGGAGCGTGGTGATGTTGGAGTCGGCGATGGCGCTCCAGGCGTTGGCGAAGCCGCGGTCGAGGGCGGCGCGCAGGCCGCGGCGCGGGGCGCGTCCGTACTCTTCGCGTGCCCGTTCGAAGACCAGCACGTTGGCGTCGACCGCCATGCCGATGGCCAGGACGAAGCCGGCCAGACCGGGCAGGGTGAGGGTCGCGCCGAGAGCCAGCAGGGCGGCGTAGGAGATGAGGCCGTACGCCGCCAGCGCGATGGTGGCCATCAGCCCCGACAGCCGGTAGGTCAAGGCGATGAACAGCGCGGTGAGCAGGACGCCGGCGATGCCGGCCTTGGTGCTGGCCTCGATGGCCTGCGCGCCGAGGGTAGGGCCGACGGTGCGCTGCTCGACCAGGGAGAGCGGGACGGGCAGCGCACCGCCCTTGATCAACACGGCCAGGTCCTGCGCCTGCTGGTGGGTGAAGGAGCCGGTGATCTGGGTGGATCCGCCGGGGATGCCGGTCTGGCACGGTACGCCGGCATCGACCTGGGGCGAGGAGATGATCTCGTTGTCCAGGACGATGGCGACGCGCCGCCGGGGATCGCCGGGGCTGTGACAGGCGGCCTCGCCGGTCAGTCGCTGCCAGGCGGCGGCGTCGCGGAAATCGACGGTGACGAACCAGCCGGGGCCCTGCTGCGGGTCGCTGCGGGCGGCGGCGTCGCTCACCCCGTCGCCGGTGATCGCGGCGGGGCCGAGCCGCAGGCGTTGCCCGGATTCATCGGCCAGGACCTGCCCGGTGCCGGGGGTGTCCGGTTGATCCAGCACCGGGTGGAAGGTGAGCTGGGCGGTCTTGCCGATGACGGAGGCGGCCTGGCGAGGGTCGAGGACGCCGGGCAGTTCGACGATGATGCGCCGCTCTCCGGAGCGGAGCAGCGTGGGATCGACCACGCCGAGCGCGTCGGCGCGCCGGCGCAGCACGTCCATGGCGCGGTCGGTGGCCTCGGCGTCGGCCTTTGTCGTGGGGGAGTCGCGGGTTTCGAAGACGAGTTGGGTGCCGCCGCGCAGGTCCAGACCCAGACGTGGCGGCGTGGTGACGGTAAGTAGCAGTGCGGTGGCGGCGAGAAGAAGCGCCGCCACCGCGCGCCAGAAAGGCGCGCGGGACATGAGAGCCTCCACGGGCTGTCGCAGAAGAAAAGGGAACGTCAGCGCGTGGTGGAGGGTGGCGCCCGTGCCGGAGCCCGGCGCGCGGCCGGCTGCGGCGCGGCGGCGCGGGGCGTGGTGAGGGTGGTGATGGGCCGCGCGGGCGGGTCGGGTTGCCCGCAGGACGGCAGCACGGCCGGCCACATCGGCAGCGCCGACAGGCCGCGGGCGAGGTGCGACCGGGGCACGGCCGCGTCCTGGTCGGCGTGCGCATCGGGACTGCTCCACCACGTCCACCAGGCAGCCGGGACTGCGGTGATGGATGCCGCGGTGGCGGGTGGTGCGGTGGCGTTCGGTGCGGTGATGGACGCCGCTGCGGCCGGTGGTGCGATGGCAGACGGATGGAGGCCGCCGGGCGCGGGGCCCAGCAGGAAGGCCGACACCAGCAGGAGCAGGACAGCGGGCAGCCTGCTGCGCACGTCTCCTCCTGGTGGATACGGGTGGGTGGGTGGTGTTGCGGCCACCGTACCCCCAAAGCCGGCGCCAGGCGCGCCCCTCACCCAGCGTGATGGCCTGACATGCCTTTTCCGGCGCTCTCGGCTATGGTCGGCCCTATGAGGGGACCGTGGAGAACACCACAAGGGTCCATCGCGCTCGCCGGCGTGATGGGCCTGGTCCTGCTGTCCCTGATACTGGCCGGCGTCTCGGCCTGGGCGAGCGGCGGCCCCGCCGTCGGGCAGAGCACGGCCTCCGCCCAGGCGTGGAGCACAGGCGGGTGGGACACCGACCTGTCCAGCCTGCCGCCGCAGGCGATCGGCGCCCGCGAGCATCACGTGCTGTCGCTGTGGCCTCCCATGCGCGGCGAACGCCACGCCGAGCACGCCCACCTGGCACTGCTGCCGTCGCCGGGCTCCGGCATGGACCCGCTCCGCGACCCTCAGCAGCTCGCGCACCGCACCGCGGGATCGCGCAGCCCGCCGCGCGCCTAGCCGACGTCCACCCCGTCGAGCTCCGCGGTTGCCACGCGCGCCGCGGAGCCTGACCACGCCGCCGCACGCCCGCCGCCGGACCCTTTCCCGGCGCCGCCGGTGCGTGTGGTCGCCGTACGACGTCACACGACCGTTCCCTTGGCAGGCAAGCGGCAAGACCGTCTTGCCTGGGTGGCCCCTGTCCGGGCTGCCCCTTCTTTGCCGCCGTTCCCTCGGCGTCAGTCAGGAGCCGATCATCGTCATGGTCGTTGTCGCAACAGTTCACGCCTGCCTGCGGCTGGAGCCCGCGTACCGGCCCGCCTGCTACCGGCCCGCCTGCTACCGGGCCACCGTGCGGGCCCACCCGGTGGCGCGTTGGAGCACGGGATGAGCCGGGCCCGGCGCTTGATGGCGCTCGACCTGGGCACCGCCCGCACCCGGTCGCTGGCCCTGGGCGGCCACGCCATCGCCGACCGGCCGTCAGTCATCGTGGGGCGGCGGTCCACCTGCGATGGGACGGATGTGGTACGGCCCATCCGGCACGGCATGGTGGCCGACCCGGCCGCCTGCCGGCGGCTGGTGCGCCGGGTGTTGCAGGACACCCGGCTCTACGACCACCGGCCCGTGGAGCGGGTGCTGGCCGGTGTGCCGGTGGCAGCCTCGCCGAGCGATCGCCGGGCGGTCCGCGCTGCGGTCGCCGAGATCGCCCGGTGCGAGGTGCGGCTGGTGGAGGAGCCACTGGCCGCCGCCGTCGGCGCCGGCCTGGACGTCCTCGATAGCCGGCCCCGGCTGCTGCTCGACGTCGGGGCGGGCATCGTCGAGGCCGTGGCCATCGAGGGCGGGGCCGTCGTGGAGGCGGTCGCGCTCCAGCTCAGCGCCACCACCGGCGTGGGGCTGGCCGCGTACGCGCTGGAGGGCGTCGTCGACATGACGATGGGCCTGCTCCGCAGCCTGCCGGCCGCCTCGCGCCCGGCCGCGCGCGAGCGGGGCCTGGTGGTCACCGGCGGCGGCGCGCAGCAGGAGCTGCTGCTGCGCCGCCTGCGCGCCACGCTGCGGCTCCCGGTCAACGCGGCGCTCCAGCCACAGCACGTCACCGTGCGCGGCCTGATGCGGCTGTGCCTCCAGCCGGCTCTGGCTGCCGCCCACGCTCCGCCCGCCCGCTGACGCGCTCAGGCTGTGCGTGCAGCCGGCTCTGGCTGCGGGCCAGGCAGCGCGCGCCCGCTGACGCGCTGAGGCTGTGCCTGCGGCCGGCTCTGCCTGCCGGCCGGGCGCCGCCGCCCGCTGACGCGCTGCGACCGGCGCGCAGGAAGTCCCTTGCACGGGCTTCCTCCCGCATCACCTTCTTGACGCCCACTCTTCGCGAGAAAGGATCAAACGATCATGACCGACGGTCACGTGAGCACCCACCTCAGCAGCGTGCAGCTGCAGTCGCTCCGCCAGGACCTGCAGGAGCAGCTGGAGCAGCGCCGGCGGCACCTGGACGCGCTGCGCGAGCAGGAGCGAGACAGCAACGGCGGCGACGGCACCTGGCAGGAGCTGGTCGTCTCGGTCACCGCCGCCGAGCGCGCCGTCGCCGAGCTGTCCCAGGCCTTCGACCGGCTGATGGCCGGCACCTACGGCAGCTGCGTGCACTGCGCGGGGGCCATCCCGTTCGAACGGCTCAAGGTCCGGCCGCTGGCGCGGACCTGCATCGACTGCCAGCGGCGGCACGAGGCCGCCTGACACCGCCAAGGGGGGCGGCGCCACCTGCCCCCCTTCGGCCCACCGGGAGCTGATCATGATTACTTTGGACCGTCTGGTGAACGTGCTCGGCGGGTACGGCGTGCGGTTGTGCGGCCGTCCCGAGACGCGCTCGGCATGGCTGCGCAGCGTGGCGATGCCGGAGTCCGGCGACCACCACGTCGCGGGCGACCTGCTCCTCGCCGTGGGCACCTGCTCGATCGCCGAGGCGGTGCGATGGGCAGTCGCCGCCAAGGCCGCGGCGGTCCTGGTCCGCCCCGACGCCCTCACCGAGGACGAGACGGCGGACGAGGCGGCGGACGAGGCGGCGGACGAGGCGGCGGACGAGGCGGATGTCGAGCGAGAGGCCGCCGCGCTCGGAGATCGGCACGGGGTAGCCGTGCTGCTGGCCGACGCCGCCGTCTCGTGGAGCCAGCTCGCCGGCATGGTGTACGGCCTGGTGCTGGAGAGCCGCGAGACCGCCTCGGGGCGCGGCCCGACCGACCTGTTCGCCCTGGCCGACAGCCTGGCCGACGTCATCGGGGGCGCGGTTACCATCGAGGACCGGCACTCGCGGGTGCTGGCCTACTCCCGCTCCCAGCAGGCCGGCGATCCGGCCCGGCTGGAGACCATCCTCGCCCGGCGGGTCCCCGACCGGCTGCGCGAGCTGTTCCAGCAGCAGGGAGTTCTCACCCGGCTGGCGGCGACGGATGAGCCGGTGTTCGTGCCCGCCGATCCCGGCAACGGCCTGACCGGGCGGATGGCGGTGGCGGTGCGGGCCGGCCGCGAGCTGCTCGGCTCGGTGTGGGTGACCTGCGAGCGGCCGCTGACCGGCGCACACCGCCACGCGCTGGCCGACGGCGCGCGCACTGTGGCGCTGCACCTGCTGCGCTCCCGGGCCAGCGCCGACCTGGAGCGGCAGGTGGAATCCGACCTGGTCATCCGGCTGCTGGAGGGCAGCGCCGACGCCGCGACGATGATCAGCCGGCTGGGCCTCGCGCCGCGAGCGATGCGGGTCATCGCGGTCCGCGCGACCACTCCCGATGATCGGCACGCCGCGCTGCTGCTGGCCTTCGAAGCGGCCACCGCCGGCTTCGGCTGGTCCCGGCCAGGGCGCAGCGCGCTGCTCGGCGACACGCTCTACACCATCCTGCCGACCGAGCGCGCCGAGGTGGCCCAGCGGTGGATCATGGCCCTGCACGCCGAGCTGCCCCTCCGGGTACGCGTCACGGCCGGGATCGGCGCGCCCGCCGAGGTCGCGGAGCTGCCCGCCGGCCGCCAGGAGGCCGACGAGTGCCTGGCGCTGCACGAGAGCGCCGAACCCGGCGCCGTCCCGCCCGCCTACGACGAGTCCTGGGACGACATCCTGCTGCGACGGCTGCGCGCGGCCGCGCGTACCGGGCGGACTCCCGCTCGCGGGCCGGTCTCCACGCTGCTGCGGTACGACGCCCGTCACGGCACCCGCTTCGCCGCCACGCTGCGGGCCTGGCTGGAGACCCAAGGCGACCTCGCGCTGGCCGCCGAGCGCCTCGGCGTGCATGCCAACACCGTCCGCAACCGGCTGCGCAAGATGAGCGAGCTCACCCCGCTGGACCTGGGCGACGCCCGGCAGCGCCTGGCCATGACCATCATGCTGGCCGCTTCTGAGGAGGACCCTCATCGGTGACCTGGTCCGGTGTTGTTCCGGATCCACAATCGCGGCGCCGCGATTGTCGCCCGCTCACAACGTCGCCGGTCGGTCTCCAAGCCATGCTGGCTGCGACACCGGCATTCGTACCCGTTGGAGGTTGGACATGGTCGGCAACTGGCCGCGATCGGTGATCGTGGTGGGCGCGGGCATCGTGGGCCTGTCGACCGCGTGGTTCCTGCAGGAGCGCGGCGTAAAGGTCGACGTGGTGGACCGCGGCGGCGTGGCGGCCGGCGCGTCCTGGGGCAACGCAGGATGGATCGCGCCGGGCCTGGCCATCCCGCTGAACGAGCCCGGCGTGCTGCGCTACGGCCTGCGCTCGCTGCTCGACCCGGCCGCGCCGCTGCACGTGCCCGCAAGTCTCGACCCCGGGCTGTGGAAGTTCCTGGCCCGCTTCGCCGCCAACAGCCACTGGCGCTCCTGGACCCGCGCCGCCCGCGCCAACGTGCCGCTCAACGACGAATGCGTCGAGGCGTACGAGGTGCTCGCCGCCAACGGGGTGTCCGCACCGGTCGTCGCGGCGCCGATCACCGCCGCTTTCCGTACGCCCCGCCAGGCCGAGAGCCTGCTGCGCGAGCTGCGCCGGCTCGAGGCAATCGGGCAGCCCGTCGAGCACACCATGCTGGACGGCGAACGGCTGGCCGAGCAGGCCCCGCTCGCCGGCGAGGCACTGACAGCGGGTGTGCGGATCGACGGGCAGCGCTACGTGGACCCGGGCGCCTTCGTGCACGCCCTCGGCAAGGCCGTCATGCGGCGCGGCGCCACCGTGTACGCCCTCGAGGTCGACGAGGTGCGCACCGACGACAGAAAGGTGGTCGTGCGCTCGGCCAAGGGCACCGTTCTGTCCGCCGACGCGGTGGTGCTGGCCACCGGCGCCTGGCTGCCCCGCCTGGCCCGGCAGTGGGGCGTGCGCGTCCCGGTACGGGCCGGCCGCGGCTACTCCTTCACCGTGCCGGTCGACCATGCCGTCCCCGGCCCCCTCTACCTGCCCGGCGTACGGGTCGCGTGCACCCCGTACCGCGACGGGCTGCGGGTGGCGGGCACCATGGAGTTCCGCGACCCGGACGCCCCGCAGGTGCCCGCCCGGCTGGAAGCCGTCATCGCCTCCGCCCGACCGCTCCTGCGTGGGGTGCGCTGGGAGGAACGTACCGACGTCTGGGTGGGGCCCCGCCCCATCACCCCGGACGGGCGACCGCTCATCGGCGCGACGGCGGCTCCCACCGTGTACGTGGCCGGAGGCCACGGCATGTGGGGCCTGGCCCACGGCCCGATCACCGGCCGGCTGCTCGCCGAGCAGATCACCACCGGCAAGCAACCCGCCGCTCTGGCCGACTTCGACCCCCTCCGCTGACGCGGACCGGTAGCCACGATAGTGATTCTAGCGCCGCTAGACAGGGGGTAACAGTGCGCGATAGTGTCGCTCGCGTACATAGCAGCGCTAGCTCCAGTTGGAGGCAACCCCCATGCTCAGGAAGCGCATCGGCACCGCGATGGCCGTCCTCGTCGTCCTCGCGCCGTTCATCTTCGGACTCAACTTCCTGTTCAACGGGTCCGGCGCCGCCTCAGGCTTCGGCATCACCCCGTGGCCCGAGGGTGACGCCGACGGCTACTTCATCGTCAAAGGCGTCCGTGACCTGACGGTGGCCCTCACCGCCCTGACACTCCTGCTGCGCGGCCACCGTCGCACGCTGGGGATCGCCATCTTGATCGCGACGTTGATGCCGCTCGGTGACGCGTACGCGGTGTTCACCCACGGCGGCACGCTCGTGCAGGCCCTCACCATCCATGTCAGCGCCGCCGTGCTCATGCTGATCGGCGCGGTACTGCTGCTGACCGAGAAGCAGCCATAGCCAGGACCGGACGCGATCACCACCGCGCCCGCGCAGATCGCGCCCGATGGTCAGGCCGCCCGGGAGTCCGCGGCCTTGGAGGTCAGGCGGGTGGGCGGCCTTCGAGAGGGTTGGCGGCGATCCGCCCCGCGACGTCGTTCCTGACCGATGCGGCTGCGGCGCTGTCCGGCTTGCGCCTCGCCTGGTCCTCGAAGCACGCCAGGAACTCCGCGCCGAATCCCAGCCGAGGATAGCGGGCGAGCATCCCGGCCCTGGCGTCCGGCGAGAACTCCTCCGGCCGCCGTCCGACCACCTCCCAGCTTGTCGCGACCTGCAGCAGGTGGGACTCGGAGTCGGTGGCCGGGGACACGTCGTCGCGCATGTGCAGCGTGATGATCTCGGTGGCCCTGGCGGCGCGCTCCGCGGGCCAGCCGGCCGCCACGCCGAAGGCCCAGGCCAGCTGCCCTCCCGCCGCCTCGAACGGCAGCCGATGGCTGTCGAAAGCCTCCGTCAGCCCCATGTCGTGGAGCAGCGCCGCGACGTAGTAGAGCTCGTCATCGAAGGCGATCCCGTGCGCCGTGCCGTACGCCGTTCCCCACAGGTAGGAGCGGACGCAGTGGTTGAGCAGGGCGGGCGAGTAGAAACGGGTGGCCACCGACAGCGCCGCCGCGGCGGCGGGAGTCTCCGGAAACATGGGCCCAGGTTGTCATCTGGTCGGCGGGTCTCGATGTCCGACCTTGGCCGCATGCCGGCGGTCGTACCCGATGCGGGGATCGCGCTGATCAAACCCGCGCCGTTGCGGCCGGCCGATGGCCCTACCTTGGCGGATCGTCGACCTTGAGCTTGTCTCCCGTGTTGGAGACGAAGATGACCAGCAGCTTCGCCGGTTGCGTCCGGCTGGTGTTCTCCGTGAGCAGGTGGTGGGCGCCCGGCGGCTCGACCCAGTTCTCGCCTTGGCGGTACGTACGCACCGGCTCGCCACCGAGCCGGCTCCGCACGTTGCCCTCGAGTACGTACGCGTAGACGAAGGCCTTGCCATGCCGATGCGGGACCGCGCGTGCGGCGGGGGGGAAGTTCACGATCATCGAGGTGAACGTCCTGCCCTTGGCATTGGGAAGAGCCTGTTCCAGGAGCAGCGATTGCGTCTCGGACGGTGGCTGCGAAACCGTGGCGGCCACCGGCACCTGGCCGATCGCTCGCTCTGCTGTGGGGGCGCATGCGACGCACGCGGCCACCATGGCGGCAGCCATAAGGCCACCGGCCAACCGTGCTCGGATCATGACGGCTCTCCTAAGCTGCTGCTTGCGCCTTTCAGGCGCACCGGGCGATCGCGAGGCGCCCCGGATTCCGCCCCCACACAGCCGAAGTCGTTCACCTGGTGATGGGTCTCGGTCAGGATGCTGTCCGAGCATGTGCGCGCCTAACCAGGGGCGGATTCAAGCCTTGGTGATCCGCCGCTCAAATGCCGCCGAGCCGACACGACGTCGCCGACGACTGAGCCGGCCTGCCGGCTATCCGCCTTCCACGACCCGGATGATCGTCTTGCCGGGGGTGCGCTGGGCGGGCGCGAACGCGGAGGGCGCCTCAGCGAGCGTCCGGACGGCGCCGACGATCGGGCGGAGCCGTCCGTCCCGGACCCGCCGTGCCAGGTCCGCGAGCCGGGCACGATCGGACTCGACGACGAAGAAGACGGCCTGCCCGTCACGCGGCCGGACCGTGGGCGGCGAGACGATGGTGACGAGCGTGCCGCCGGCGCGGACCAGCGCGGCCGAGCGGTCCAGGATGTCACCGCCGATCACGTCGAACACCACGTCGACCTGACCGGCATCTTCCAGGGGATCGGCCTGCAGGTCCAGGAAGGCATCCACGCCGAGGCCGAGTGCTGTGTCCCTGTCACCGGCCCTGCCGGTGCCGATCACGCGGGCTCCTGCCTCGCGTGCGAGCTGTGCCGCGATTGACCCCACACCGCCCGCGACGCCGTGGATCAGGACGGTCTGGCCGGTAGCCAGGCGGCCGTGGTCGAACAGGCCCTGCCACGCGGTCAGTCCTGAGATCGGCAGTGCGGCGGCCACGGTGTGGTCGACGTCGGCCGGCAGCGGCGCGAGGTTGCGGGCCTCCACCGCCACGTACTCGGCCAGCGAGCCGTTGCGGGTCCAGTCGGTCAGCCCGAACACCCGCTGGCCGACGGTCAGGCCGGTTGTTCCGTATCCCAGCTCGGCGACGACACCCGACACCTCATGCCCGGGAACGCTGGGCGTCCGGTCGTGGCCGGCGCGATCGGACCACGTTCCCGGCCAGTCGAGCTCTCCGGGGGTGAACCCCGCGGCATGCACCCGGACCACGACGTCGTTCTCGGCGGCGTGCGGGTATGGCTCTTCCGTCAGGGAAAGCCCGGCCAGACCGGCGGCGCGGTCTCGAACGGTGATGGCTTGCATGACGGGCCCCCGCCGTGGTGGAGATATCGAACAGGACGAACGTACAGGCGTTCTCCTCCCGAACGTGTCCCTGCCACGATGTGACGCGCGGTGTTGTTCTCAGAAGTGCCGTGCGTGCCACTCCTCGTGGCACATGCCTCAAGCAGCCCCCGAAGGGCGATGCCCGGTAATCGGCTGGGGCGTCAGCTCGTGCTAAGCGGTGCATTCTCCTCGGCATCGAGCTGGTGGTCCGCCCAGACGTAGCTTTCGGGAAGCAGGTCGGTGATGGAGACGGTGCGGAGTGCGTCGCCTGTGCCGACGATGACCTTGATGGCGGGGAAGTAGTCGAGAAGGACCTGGCGGCAGCGGCCGCATGGGGGCACGACACCTCGATCGCGGTCGCCCACGGCGACGAGGGTGTCCAGGTGGTAAATGCCCTGCGCGGCAGCCGTACCGATGAGGACCAGCTCCGCGCAGGGGCCGCCGGTGAAGTGGTAGGCGTTCACCGCCGTGACGATCCGGCCATCCCGGTCGCGGGCGGCGGCCGCCATGGTGTGGTTGTCGCCCCGGCAGCGTGTGGCCGCGACCTGCGCCGCAGCCTGGATCAGTTCATGGTCGACATGGTTGATCTGTGCAGTCATCTTCTCTGCCTTCATGTGGTGTCAGGCGGCGTTTTCGGGGCGACCAGACAATACGTCACAACGGGGCGAACGTTGCCTGATGCGGCACTAGGGCGTGTTTCAGAAGTGGGTTGAAGGTCGGCAACCGCGCGTGTGTGTTGAGTGTCGAAGATCGACAAAAGAAGAGGTCTCCGGTAGATGAGTCAACGACCAAGAAGACCATCTGCACGGAGACCTCGTGGACACCCTATCGGTGGCGGGGCGGGCCGTTCTGACCGATGCGCAGTGGGCGGAGCCGGAGCCGCTGCTGCCCGTCGGACGCAAGCCAGGACGCCCGCCGATCTGGACCAAACGGCAGCTCATTGACGGTATTCGGTGGCGTGTGCGGGTGGGTGCGCCATGGCGGGATGTTCCGGAACGGTACGGACGCTGGCAGACGATCTACGGGTTGTTCCGGCGCTGGTAGCGTGATGGCACCTGGCAGCGGATCTTGACCGCCTTACAGGCCCGGGCGGACGCAGACGGGCTGATCGCCTGGGATGTGAGCGTCGATTCCTCCGTCTGCCGGGCGCACCAGCATGCTGCCGGGGCGCGGAAAAGGGGGATCTGCAGGCCGAGCCCACCGGGCGGGGTGCAGACCGAACCGGCCGATCATGGGCTGGGGCGTTCGCGCGGTGGGTTGTCCACCAAGCTGCACCTGGCATGTGAGCAGGGCCGAAAGCCGCTGTCGATCGTGCTGACGGCCGGGCAGCGTGGTGACAGCCCGCAGTTCGCTGTGGTCTTGGCCGGCATCCGGGTGCCGCGCCTGCATAGTGGCCGGCCCCGTACCCGACCTGACCGGGTGCTGGCTGACAAGGCCTACAGTTCCCGCGCCAACCGCCGCCTCCTACGTCAGCGCGGGATCAAGGCGACCATCCCGATCAAGGTTGATCAGGCCGCCAGTCGGCGCAAGAAGGGGTCGAAGGGCGGGCGGCCACCGGCCTTCGATCCCGAGTTGTACGCCCAGCGTCACGCTGTGGAGTGCGGGATCAACCGGCTTAAAGGCCATCGGGCCGTGGCCACACGTTTCGACAAACTCGCCGTGGCTACGAAGCCACTATCCACATCGCCGCGATCAACGCATGGTTATGAACCCACTTCTGAAACACGCCCTGGTGCCGCTTGCAGAGGCGTGGGACTCCGGCGCCTACGACTGGACCGCCGCCGAGCGCCAGGACTACGCCAACGACCTGCGTGAACCCTGGCATCTGGTCGCGGTCACCGCCCGCTCCAACCGTCAAAAGGCCGACCAGGATCCCTCCATTTGGCAGCCGCCGTACGAGCCGGCCCATTGCCGGTATGCCGCCGAGTGGACCGCGATCAAGCCTCGCTGGCGGTTGTCCATCGACCCCGCCGAGCAGCAGGCCCTGACCGATCTCGCGGCCGCCTGCCCCACCCAGCACCTGCCCACGACGGACGACCAGCGCTGACCCCGCCTCAAGGAGCACTGTCGTGATCAGGACATCACATGCCAGGCCCGTAGCCGTCGCTTTGGTACTGGTGGGAGCGCTGACGGTCGGCACCGCCAGCCCGGCCGCGGCTTCCACGCCCCCGCCTCCGCCAGCCCTCAGCCAGCCACTCAAGGACACCCTAGCGGCGATCAAGGTCGGCTGTGACAAGGCCAGACTCGGCGCACTCAAAAGGGCGGCGGTCAATCACCCGGTGCTCCGTCCTGTCCTGGCAAAGCTCCCTGACTGCAGCGCTCTTGCGCACCTCATCGAACAAGTCCCGCTTGTAGGCGGTTAGCGCCTCACTGGTCTTGTCGGTCACGGGCTTGCCGGTGGGGGAGTGGCAGCTTCGCCGCACGCCGGGTGGCCGTCTTGGGTCGGGTAGGGGAACCCACCGCGAGCAATCACGACAGGCTGGCCGGTCCACGGCCGGGCGGCTTCGTCATCCCGCCGGAGTGGGCCGACGCGCTGGACCGGCACTTCCCCACCGCCGACCGGTAGCGCAGGCCTGCAGCGCGGAAACCGAGCACGTGCGCGGCGGCGAGTTGGTCGCGCACGTCGGCCGAAACGCCAGCGTCTTGTCCCATACACCAAGGTAACGTAAAGTGACATTGCGAATACAAATAGTAATCAGAATCTTCGGGGGGCTTCCCAGTGTCCATCGGCCATCCTGCGCCGGAGCGTCGCCATGACCCTGACGGTGGCTCTGGCGCTCACCATCCTCACACCGGCCGTCGCATCCGCCCGCCCGGCCGTATCCCAGAAGGTGCTGGCCGACACCTGTGATCCCGTCAGCGGCACGCGCACCTACTACTCCCTCTACAAGTGGTCGAAGGCCAACGCGAGGATATGCGTACAGGTCCAGCAGCGCGCCGACGGCAGCAAGGCCCTCTACGTCGATTACGCCGCCGACTTCTTCTACTACTGGGGCGCGGCCTGGTACTCCGACTGCCGAAACGCACAGGAGCAGTGCACGGTAAAGGGACGCTTCACCCTGCGAAGGGGCAATGGCGCCCTCGTGGAGCAGTCCAACTTCCTCAGCCACCCCGCTGGCAGCCGCCATGAGTACGCCGCGAAAACCTTCAACGTCGACAGCGGCCGCTGGCGCGTGGAGGCTACGGCAGAGAAGAGCACGGGGTACTGGGCATTCCACCGCACCCAGCCGGGCGAGGTAGAAGACGTGGTCCCGATGAACGACTTCGCCGTCGAAGTCGACGTCCCCTGACGACTTCCGATGGTGTGATACGGGGGCAGACCAAGTGCGAGAGAACGGGGCAGTAAGGCGCTGAGTTCCTGGTCAGAGCGTTCCGGCTAGGCCGGCGCAGGAACTTTCGGGGGTCCCCGAGGCAGCGCTTTGCGAGCCGGGAAGCCCCTGGTGATCCTCATGCGCTCCCCGGCTCGCTTCAGCTCGGCGGCTGACTTACCAGGTGTGACCTTCCCGGAGGAAGCGCCACAGTCGGTCGGAGGAGTTCTGGTCCCGGTTGAGGTAGAGGGTGTCCCAGCTTCCTGACCCCTGATAGGTGTCCAGGGTCAGCGCGATAGCGGTGTTGACCCGGGGGCGAAAGGCGCCCCACCCGGTGGGCTGACCGATGTCGGACTCCTCCGGGCGACGTGACCAGTCCTGCAACTGCGAGCCGTCGCAGGTACGGATCACGACCTTGGTGCCTGCCACAGGGCCGGCGATGGCGGGTTGCAGGCACTTGTTGGCCGCTTCGTTCTTGATCACGTAGTGGCCGTCCGCCTTGACCTCGAAGGTCCACTTGGCAGTGCGGTACTTCCAGCCCGGGTGACGCAGAGAGATCGCCTCGGCTCCCTCGGCGACGCTGTCGCCGTATGTGGCCAGGCGGCTGCCGTCCATCCGGTTGATGAACTCGCGGTTGGTCTGCGGCTCGGCATGCGCGGCGGGCGTGACTGTCAGCAAGGTGAGAGTCGATGTGGCCGCAGCTGCGGCGAGCGCGGCCATGCGGCCGGTGACGGATGTCACAGGGATGCCCCTTCTCGTGAAGAACTGGAACGGCCCGGGCCAAAGGATCAACGCGCGCAGTTACTGAAAGTAGCAATCAAGCGCAGTGAGTTACAGCATCCACGCTGTCTGGCGAGCCTCTTGCGTCCTTCGTGTCGGCCCCCTCGCGGACGCCTCCTTAGTGGTCTCCCGTGGGCGCGGTGACGGCGGTGAGCAGCGCGGGCAGCCCATCCACGCCAGCGAGGACCTCGCGGGCGCGGCTGCCCCGGGCCGGGCCGACAATCCCGAAGTCCTCCATCCGCTGCATGAACTGCTGCGCGGTCGCGAAATCGACCTTCATCACTCGCTGCCCCGTGCCCGATGAGAGCGGCCGCGGCGCGCAGCGCGTCGGCCAGGGCCACGGTCGGCTCTGGATGGGTCACCGTGAGAACGTCGCACGCCTCCGCCATCCCGAGCGCGCTCTCCCGGTCCAGCCGCGCCTCACCGTCCACGTTCGGGCCCATCGTCAGCACCAGAACCTCCGGCTTCCCGATGGAGACCTGATCGATCCGGCGCACCGCCACGGTGACAGAGAACCCGGGGTCGCACTCGATCCGCTTGAGCGCCCGCTGGTGAATCGTGCCGCCCTCCCGATGATCCGACACAGAGGCGTCACACCACGGCGGACAGGCCGGGGTCGCGCGTGCGCGCGCGTTAGCCTCCCGAAACTCCCTGGGCGGGGTCTGGCCTTTGGTCAAAGCTGCGTGGAGGTGAGCAGTACCGGTGGCCATCAGATGTCACGTCCCGGGCGGAGGTTGCGGAGGTGGGCGGCGACGCGCTGGGCGTCGTACTCGTCGAAGTAGCGGCCCATGGCCTCGACGGTGGCGACGGCGATGGCGATCTGGTCGTCGGGCACGTCGGGGGCCTGGGCGCGGATGAGCTCGGCGGCCTTGTCCTGGGGGACGGGGGTGCGTTCGATCATGCCGCGGTGCGGGTCCACGCTGGCCTTCCGAGCCATGCGGACGGTCTCGGGGTGGCGGGTCTTGAGCTCCAGGCGGACACGGTCAAGGGTGCGGTGGACCAGGACCTCGGGGCGTGCGTGAGGACATAGTCGAGGACGGTCAGGTCGGCGGCGGACACGCCGGCGAACGAGGACACCTGTGTGTCGCTCTTGTTGGGTTCGCCCCAGGGGGCGCGGACGGTGATCTCGCGCGGGTTGTCGCGGGTCGGCTCGTTCATCGGGGGAGTCCCTTCCTGCGTCCGTGGACGCGGACGGCGGCGACGATGAGCGCCGCGGCGGTTTCGGCGTCGCGGGCGCGGGCCGGGGGAGTTCGACGTAGAGGACGGTGGCGTTGGGGTCGGGGAAACCGTCGTACGCCTCGTCGAGGTAGGAGGCGGTGACGTGGCCGGGGAGTTGGTGCTCGGGCCGGCGGGAGTGGTAGGCGATGCCAGAGCCGACCCAGCAGCCGTTGTGGCCGTCGCCGTCCCAGGCGAGCCAGGCGAGGGTGTGGCTGTGGTTGAAGTCGGCGGTCAGGCCGGAGATGCCGACGATCTCCTGGGTGAGCGCGGCGCGGAACGCGGCGTGTGGTTCGGCTCAGATCTCGTCCATGCGTTCGCGGCTGGTGCCGGCGGCCGGGGCCTGGATCGTCAGAACCTGCCATCCGCCACGGACCCGCGTGACCAGGCCCGTGGCGTACAGGGCGCGCACACCTACGACTGGGGCACCGGCCCGCCGCCCCGTTCGCGACCAGAGAGAAAGGAGGAGCGGCGGACCTCGCCCGACGATGAACGCCGTGCCCCGCGATGTGAGGCCGGCGAGAATCGCGGCAGCCGAACTGTCAACACGCCTCCGGAACGCGAAGCGGCGCCCTGCCCCGACCGGTTTCGCTCGTCACCAGTTCCGCACCTCATGGGCCCACGCGGTCAACCCCGCCACGAACCCCTGCCTGTCCTGAGGCGAGAGCTTGTCCAGGACGCGCAGCAGAGGCGCGGCACGGAGGGCGACGAACCCCTCGACCATGGCCCGATGGTGAGGGGCAAGCGACACCAGGGTGCGGCGGCGATTGGCCGGATCCTCCCGGCGCTCGACCAGGCCGGCCCGGCTGAGGTCGCCGACGAGCTCGCTCGCGGTCGTCAGCGACATGCCCATCCTGTCGGCCAGTTCGCTCACGCTCAGTGAGGGTTCGACCGTCAGCTGTGGAATGACCGCGCCGTGCCTGGCGGTGAGCCGATGGCTGCGGAAGAGCTCCCGTAGGGAGTCCGGCATCTCAGCCTGGGCTCGCCGGAAGTAGGCCTCCACCAGGGGCACGAAGCCAAGGGCTTCTTTGACCTCCTCCGGTCGTGGCAGTCGAGGGGGCGGGACGTCATCCATCACAGCCACAGGATACAGTCCTTATATCCAAACAGTTCGGATATCCGAAGTGAGGTAGACGTGATACTGGTGACAGGGGCGACAGGTAACGTCGGCCGCCATCTGGTGAACCTGCTGCTCCAGGCGGGCGAGCAGGTCCGAGCGATCAGCCGGAACCCCGAGCGGGCCGACCTCCCCGAAGGCGTGGAGGTGATCAGAGCCGACATGTCCCGAGAGGAGGACCTGCGTGCCGCGCTGCAGGGAGCGGACCGCGCGTTCCTGTTCCCGGCCGCCGGTCAGGTGCACGGCTTCCTGTCCGAGGCCGCGAAAGCAGGCCTCGGGCACGTGGTGCTGCTGTCCGCGCTGGCGGTGACCATGAAGCAGGCGGGCGTGATCGGCAGCGTCCACGCCGAGTACGAGCAGGCCGTGGCCGGGTCAGGGCTGCCGTGGACCTTCCTGCGCCCTGGCGCGTTCATGGCGAACGACCTGCGGTGGGCGCCCGGCGTCAAGAACGGCGGCGTGGTGCGCGCTCCCTTCGCCGAAGCCGCGACCGCGCCGATCGACGAGCGCGACATCGCCGCGGTGGCCGCACGGACGCTACTCGACGACGGGCACGCGGGCAAGGCATACGCGCTGACGGGGCCCGCCTCCCTGACGACGGCCGAGCGGGTACGGATCCTCGGCGAGGCCCTCGGCCGCGACCTGCACCTCGAGGAACTGTCCCCCGAGCAGGCCCGCGAACAGATGATCACGCAAACCCCCGCAGCGGTCGTGGACTCGATCCTCACGCTGTTCGCCTCGTTCGTCGGCAGGCCCGCGGATGTGTCGCCGGCCGTGCGGGAGCTGACTGGCAGCGCTCCGCACACCTACGCCGACTGGGCGGCCCGGAACGCCGCGGCGTTCCGCTGACACAACCCTTCCGGAGCCTGGCGCCTGATCGTCACGGCCGCCACGACGGCTACGGTCTCGGCCTTTGCCATCGCGGCCGCCGTCACCGAGATCAGCGCCGCCCGCCGACTCCTCGAGCGGCGCGTTGACCGCACAAACAGCCACCCCAGGATCAGGCGGACCGGGCAGGGCTAACAATCGCGTGTACCTGGCGACAGCGTCTTTGACGACAGTCTGTGATCACACCAGCGCGTGACGGCATAGGGGGCTGCGGTTGGCGTTGATGATGGTGGCAGTAACGCCAACGCCGCCGCGTCTTCAACCTGGAGATGCGCTACGACGCCCGGCACCAACGTCGTCGGTCCGCCGCTCTCAGCGCACTCACGCCGCTTTGCCGGACGGTTCGCCGCGTCACGGCACAGGGCCTACCTGGTGGACGTCCCCGCCGAGGAGGCAGCTCTTCGGCCGGTGCGGCGTGAAGTCGCCGGGGGCAGCGTCGCCACTAGGGAAGGTTGAGGAGCGGGGCCGTGGCGTGGCGTGCGCGGATCAGTCGTCGAAGTCGAAACCCGCAGCCTCGGCCGCGGCGATAAGCCCGCGCACCCGGTCACCATCCGTGGCGACCGCGCTCATTAGCTCGGCCAGATCCTGCAGCGCCTTTTGATCGTCGCCGTAGGCCCAGAACATGCCGGCCTCCGAGTCGGACTGGAATCGAGCCTCGAGACCTCGTGGAGGCGAGGTGAACCCCACCGGGAATGGGCGGCGCTCACCTTGCTCGCCGAACACGCGCCCGACCTCGCGCCCGCGCCCGTCGAGGCCGTGCTGGATGCTCACCATCGTGATGACCAGGCTGCCCGGCCGCATCCTGCGCGGCGAGCACGCCACCGGGGAGCAGATCAAGGCCATGGCCGCCGCTCTGAACCGGCTGCATCAGATCCCGGCCCGCGTGGTGAAAGAAGTCTAGCCCGCCCCGTGGGGCCCGCAGCAGCCATAGACAAGGCCCGCTTGTGGGCCGACGAACAGCCGGCCCTCGGCCATCCAGCAAGAGGCCCCATCGGTATGGCTCTTTCCGGGCTACGCGGTCGGAACCCCTCGCTCCACGCAGACCTTGTCGCGCAGACTCCATGCCGCCGGGCTGCCAGCCCAACTAGTCCGTAATGCCGCGCTGCTCAGCCTCGCCGCTGACCTGCCCGCCTCCGTGCTCAGCACGCTGCTGGGCATCAGCATCACCTCAGCGCTGCAATGGACGCGGCGCGCCGCACGCGATTGGAACGCCTATCTGGTCACACGCACGAACGAGGAAGATCGCTGAGAAGGTCGCCGAACGGCGATTCACCGGCGGGCGGTGGCGGCGATGGAGATGGCCACGTCGACCATGCCTTGGGTCTTGGCGCGGCGGGCCAGGGGAGCGGCGTCGGTGATGATGGCGGTGCCGGAGACCAGGCCGAAGTTCCAGCCGAGTCCGAGCAGGGCCAAGGCGAGGGCGAGCAGGGTGACGGAGTCGCCGGGCGCGGTGGCGGCGACGATGCCGGCGGCCAGGAGGGTGAGGCCGGAGGCGGCGACGGTGAGGCGACCGTAGCGGTCGACCAGCCATCCGCTCATGGGTGAGGGCAGGTACATGGCCGCGACGTGAATGGCGATGACGAGGCCGGAGGCGGCGGTGCCGTGGCCATGGTCGTGCATGTGCACGGGCGTCATCGCCATGATCGCGACCATGACGAGCTGGGTGAGGATCATGACCAGGGCGCCCAGCAGTACCCCGGGTGGCCGCCGTTCGGCCTCGTCGAGCTGTCCCTCGAGCATGCCAGAAGTGCCGGGTGTGGTGGTGGTCGTCGTGGACCCGGGGGCCGTGATGATCAAGGTCAACGTTGTTTGGGGCGAGTGGCGAAGCCCGGCGAGCAGGCCGGGCCGGTCTGTTCAGGCGAGGACAGGTTCGCCGCTCAGCGTGACACCGGCCTGGCGCATTTCGTCGAGTGCGGTGCGGGTGGTGTCGGCTGCGACGCCGGCGGTGTAGTCGAGCAGGACCCGCACCGCGAAGCCCGCGCGTGCTCCGTCCAGAGCGGTGGCCTTCACGCAGTGATCGGTCGCGATGCCGACGACATCGAGGTCGGTGATGTCACGGGCCTTCAGCCAGTCTGACAGTTTTGTGCCGTCCTGGGTCGAGCCCTCGAAACCGCTCTTGGAGGCGGAGTGCGCACCCTTGAAGAAGACCTCGTCGACGTACCCGGAGTCGACGGCGGGCGCGAAATCCGGATGGAACTCGCCTCCCTCGGTGCCGGCGACGCAATGCACGGGGAATGAGTCGTGGAAGTCGGGGTTGTCGGAGAAGTGGGCGCCTGGGTCGATGTGGTGGTCACGGGTGGCGACGACGAAGGCGTACTGCCCGTCGGCGCGCCGGACCAGCTCGGCGATGGCGGCAGCTCGGTCCGCGCCGCCCTTCACCGGAACGCTGCCGCCCTCGCAGAAGTCCTTCTGCACATCCACGATGATCAGTGCACGACTCACAAGAATCCCCTTTCTCTGGGCGAACCTCTCCGGTGATCGCCCTTCCGCCGAGAGGCGGGCACGCCACTCGCTGGACGTTTGGCCGGCTCGGTAGGGCGTGCAGGGCGGTTCGCCCCTCCGGATGCAGGCCACCATATCCAACCGATTGTAACTTTAAGTGGAGGCGTATTCACTGTATGTACTCGCATTGTTGGCCCAGAAAGGGCTGGAACCGCACGTCTGCGTCAGCCGGCGCCGGCGCCTGCTCGGGGATGGAAGTGGGCCCGGAGACGTCCAGGGAAGCCGATCTACCCGTAGATTCAGTATGCGGAGGGTAATAGGATAGCAACGTTGAGTTGCCTGCCTCGGGAGGAGAGGCATGCGGGTGGCGGTGCTGGATGTGGACGGCACGTTGGTGCCGGATACCTTGGCCGGGTCGCTGCCCGCCATGCTGGCCGCGCGCGGATGGTGTCCCCCTGACCGGCTGGCCAGGCTGCGCCAGGCCATGGCCGGCAGCGACCCGGAATCGACCGCAGCCGCAATGCGCGCCAACGAACTGTTCGCCGCTTCGCTGACCGACGTGCCCTGCCGGGTGGTGGCTCAGGTGGTCGCCGAGCTGTGGCAGGTCAGACGCGGCCGCGTGTTCCCCTTCGTCCGGCCGATGGTGACCGCGCTGCGCCGGGCGGGCTTCACCGTGATGCTCATCTCCGGCGGCCCGCACGACATGGTCGCGCATCTGGCCGCCGAGCTGGGGATCGAGCTGTTTTGCGGCACCCGGTTCGCTGAGGAAGACGGCCTGTACACCGGCGAGGTCGCCGGTACGGCCCTGTCGGCCAAGCACGACGTGGTGGCCGACCTGGCCGGCGGGCGGAGGGTGAGCTGGTCATCATCGATGGCGCTGGGCAACTCCCTCGGCGACGCCGACGTGCTGCGCCGGGCCGGGCACCCCATCGCCTTCGAAGCCTCCCCGGCCCTGCGCCTGCTGGCCGCCGAGCACGGCTGGCCGCTGGCTGATCGCCACAGCCTGCCTGCGGTCCTGCGCAACAGACTCGGCCTGGACCAGCCGCCTGAACCCGGCCCCGAACCGCAGCCCTACCCGCAGCCCTGCCCGGCGCCTGGGCCGGTGCCGTCCTTGATGCCTGGAGCGGTGCCGGTTGGACGACCAGGCCGGCCGCCAGGCGCCGCTCCGCGCCCAGGTCCTGGCCCTGCGTCCGTCCCTGTACCCGTCCCTGTGTCAGCTGCTGGGTCTGTCGCTGGGCCTGCCGGTGGGCCACGAGTGAGCGGGGAGGCGGTGCGCCGAGCGGCGCAGCGGCTGAGCGAACGCATCCTGGCCGAGGTCTCCGACCGCGGCGCCATCAAAGGCGCCACCGGCAGCCGGGCGATCGAGTCCGCGTTGCTGCTGACCCTGCTGCGCCGCGAAGGGCGGCTGCCGCACCGGCAAGCCCGCCTGCACGCCTACCTGGCCCGGTGCGCGCCGGCGGCCGAGCCGTTCGAGGCCGCCGTCATCAACGCCACCCTGCACGGCATCACCATCGGCGAACGCGAGCGTGAACGGCTCATCGACGCCACCTTCCACCGCGCCGAACAGCATTCCTCGGCCCGCAAGAAGCTCGCCCTGGCCGCGATCCTCGCCGCGGTCGGGCCGGAGCCGTTCCAGGTGCACGCCCCCTCCGAGGCGTTCGAGCACCGCGGCCAGACCACCTGGACCCGGCTGCGGCTGATGGCCATCCACCTGCTCAACACCGCCGACCCGGTGGCGCCCGAACTCACCGCGCGCCTGCTGGCCACCACCGAGCACGGCCAGCGCCGCGGCGTGATCGAGCACATGACCTTCTCCCATCTGTTCGCCCTGCTGGCGCTGCACCGCGTGCTGCCCGGCCATCCGGTGATCAGCGACGGCATCGGCCACCTGGTCGCCGCCCTCAACCCCGACGACGGGCTGCCGTTCATCACCAGCGAAGAGATCTTCGCCACCGCCACCGCCGGACTGGCCCTGACCCGAGCCGGCGCCTGCCCGCCCACCATCACCGCCATGGCCGACTATCTGGCCGGGCAGCAGGCCAGCGACGGAGGGTGGCCGTATGCCGAAGGCGTGCGGCAGACCGACACCGACAGCACCGCCCACGTCCTGGCCTTCCTGCACGCCGTCGACGCCGACCGCTACCGCCGGCCGATCGAAGCCGGCCGCGCCAACCTGTGCCGCTTCATCGGCCCCGGCGGCGGCGTGGCCACCTACCACCCCAGCCACCCGCCGGAAGCGGCGATGACCGCCAACACCGCCCTGGTGCTCACCCCCTACCGGCACGCCCACGCCGCCCCGCTGCACCGCTCGATCAGCTTCCTGCTCGACACCCAGCAACCCGACGGCACCTTCGAACGCAGCTGGAGCCTCAGCGAGGCCAACGCCATGTTCCGCGCCATTCATGCGCTCCGCGCCGCCTACCAGCACCACCCCATGGCCCACCACGGCCGCCTGCAACCCGCCATCACCGCCGCCGAAGGCCGCCTGCTGGCCACCGCCCACACCGACGGCGGCTGGGGACAAACCCCCGCCGAGCCCAGCGACCCGATCAGCACCGCCTATACCCTCACCGCACTGGCACCCGCCCACCAGCACACCGCCACCATCGAGCGCGGCCTGACCTACCTGCTGCGTCACCAGGACGCCGACGGCGGCTACACCACCTCCATCTCCGACCAAGCCGCACCCCGCCCGCTGCGCTACAGCGTGCCCGTCCTGACCAACAACTTCGTGCTGCTGGCCCTGACCTACCTGCATCCCGGCCTGCACCTGAGCAGCCCGCACCGCGGCGGGCGCGGCCCCGCGCGCCAGGATCGTGTTCGGCGGTGATCCCCCCGGGGCCGGGGCCCGGTGGTAATCGCGGATACGGCAGAACGGGCCGCCGCCTGGCATCGGCCCTGGCCCGAGGCGGCCGGACGTCGACGCCGGACGTCGATATCCGCCTGACTTCGGCAATTGCTATCGGGCCCCGAGACGCAAGACAGGGTAGCCGCAGCGGCGAGCCGACGACCGCGACCTGGGTCGAGTTGTCCAGTTGATGTCAGCGGTTGATGTCAGCGGCGGGTCCCGGGCGGGTCACGGAGGTCTTCTCCCAGGTGTGGCCGCAGCCGCCGCCACGGAACGCTAGGTAGCCCCGCTGCGAGGAAGGTCTGACATATGAATCCTTGGCAAGGGGCGTGACCTGCGCATGTCGAACCGCCAATTGAGTGATCTCGCGTGAGAGGCTCGAGGCGATTCGTCCGGCGAGCCAGGGGGGGCTACGTGACCACCGAGACCACTATCGAAGCGCGGGTAAAAGAGATCGTCGCCGAACAGCTCGACCTCACGAGGGAGGTGAACCCCGTGGCCTTGCTCATTGATGACCTCGGAGCCGACGATCTGGCCATGGCTGAGATCATCGCGGCCCTGGAGCAGGAGTACAACCTGGAGATCCCCGCGGGGGACGCCAAAAATATCCGCACTGTCAACGATGCGATCGCATACGTCCGAATGCGAGCACAGCGCTAGGAGTGGTAGCGGTCCGCGTGCACGGAAGTCGGGATCCCGGTCCCGCTTCGCGAGGGGCCACTGGCCCCTTTCTACCGTCCTTGGCGGGCGGGAGCATGTTCGGGAGCGGGCCGCTGCCTACGTCTGCGGCGCCCTCACATCAGGGCAGGCCAGGGCAGGTCAGGGCATATCCGTTGGATTTCCGCGATGACCACCGGAATCGATGTAGCAGCCCGGCTGGTCAGGCCGGGTCATGCCAGCATGCGACCGGCAACGCGGCCGCGTTCCGGGTCCGCCGGCACCGCTCAGCGCTGCTGCAGCCCGGCTCGTCGCCGACCGGCTCGACCGGGACCAAGTGGTGCCGCTTGGCCGGGTCGCCGGCGGCAGCCTCCCACGCCTGGTCGCGCCGATCGCCTTGGTACCGTCCCGGCGACCTCGCCGGTAGGAGCCACGACGTTCCAGCGGTGGCGGTCGTGGTCGGCCTGGGTTGGGGCCAGCCGCGAACTGGGCGCGCCGTCCTGCACCACGTCGGCGGCACGGCGGTCAGTGTCTTGATCTTGGAGGGGGTAGGCGCCACGCTTGCCCGCGCCTGTGGTGATCGGGTGTCGGTTTCCGAAGTCGGATGCGCGAAGTGGTCTGCACGCTGCGGCACACCCTGGACGCGGTCAGGGCCCGCGTGGCGCGGGCGCTTGGGTGAGCGGTGGTGAGGAATCACTGCCCATCACGGATAGTAGTGATATTACTACACATTGTGATGCCATGGGGAGTGTTCGATCCTGCGACACCCGATCGAGAGGATCCCCCCGCAATGTGGGCCCAGACCAGCCTGCTCAGCTTCAACCACGCCTTGACCGGCCAAGACCGCGCCTACGAGCAGATCACCGACGTTCCTCCGCTCACCATCCCCACCGTCGGCGGCTTGTGGTCGGTCTCCTACCACGTCCGCCCCTCGATCAGCGTGCCCACGACCGCGCAACTGTGGGTCACCACAGCCCTGTTCAAGAACGGACAACTCCTCGCCGGCACCGAGGCCCTGAGCGGCATCGAGAACTCCGACGCGGTGGTCCAGGACACGATCGGGCAGACCTTCCTGCACACCTTCGCCGTAGGGGACGTCCTGACCCTCCACGCCTACCGCATCGGGCAGGCCGGTTCGGCCGCCATCATCAGCAACGGAGACGGACGCACCACAATCGCGGCGCACTGGGTGAGGTGACCTGAGCAGAACCGCAAAGCCCCCCGAACCTGCGACCGCCGCCCCGAGGGATCAGCACTCTCCATCACGAGTCAGAGCGTCGTTGACATCACGCTACGCCGCCTGGAGCCTTCACAAGGTTACGGTCGATGGCGTTCCGGGGCGTTGATCTTCCGACACCCCGGAACGCCTTGCGGGTCGTCATCGGCGCGAGAGTTCGCCGGTCGCCGTCGTTGAGCCGATCGGTGCTGACCGCGGCGTCGTCGGCTCGGATCTGGCTCAGCTTCGATGAACACAAAGAGTGATATATAAATCACTATAGGTGATATCTGAAAAGTGAAGCAAACATGCACAAAACCCCCGGATTTTACGCTCTGATCGTGGGAGCCAGCGCAGCAGCCGCCCTGCTGGCGCCCAGCACGACCGCCACCGCCCAGACGGCCTCAGTAACGGCGGCCAGTGTCGACTGCGGCGTACACCCCCAGGGCTGGTCCGGATGGAGCAGCCGCTGGAAAGAGGGCCAGTTCGGCACCATCGACGGCCAGATCTACGTGTGTCGGGACGGCCAGCTCGTGAAGTGGTGAGCCATTGGTGCCGGCTTCCTTTCGCTCGCATCGCTGATGGGAAGTCGGCACCCCGGTGCTCTGATGAACGGCGCCCACCACGATGGGGATCGAGGAGGAGTCCGCAGGAATCAGCGGTAGTGCACCACGCCTGTTGCCTGGTGCCCAGGTGGACCGTCTCAGTGGAGTAAACGGTAGCCCATCGATGGGATCCGCTGGCGGTTGCGGGTGGGTGCGCCGTGGCGGGACGTGCCGGAGTGCTTCGGTTCCTGGCGGGCGGTGTACGGGTTGTTCGTCCAGGATCGCCACGGCCGGGTGGCGGCCGGTTTGCGCGGGGTGTTGGTTCAGGGGATGTTGACGGTGACGTTCAGGGTCTTCATCGAGATGCGGGAGCTGTCGACGTGGCCCTCGTTGCGCCAGTAGCCGCCTTCCTTGGTGACGCCGGCGGTGATCTTGTAGTGGCCGCTGGTCAGGCCTTCGAAGGTGTGGGTGGCGGTGCCATGGCGGCCCTTGAGCGTGGCGCTGATCTCGCCGGGGACGGGGGCGCCGGTGGGCTTGTTCAGCCAGAAGTGACCCGTCAAGTGGCAGCCGAAGACGCACTTGTTCTCTTCGTACCAGGCGAGGCCCCAGTAGTAGAAGAAGTCGCCGCTGAAGGTGGCCTGGATGGCGTGGGTGCCGTTGGCGCGCTTGAGCACGCTGGCGCACATGTGCACGTTGCCCTTGGACGACTTGTCGGAGGAGTAGAAGGTCTGTGAGCCGCTGCCGGGGTCGCAGGTGGCGGCCAGGACGCGGTGGAGGGCATCTGGGCCCGCGGCGGCCGCGGCCGCCGCGGGGGCGACGGCGGGGACGGGGGCGGCAGCGAGGATGGCTGCTGCGGCTGCGAACGCCAGAGCCGCCAAGCCATGGGCGGTCTTCCGGTCGTCGTTGCGGGGCCCGCGGCCGGCGGGCCGGTGCCGCGGACCCCCCTGACCCAGATTGTTGCTTGATGAAGTCACATCGTGACTCTAAGTGATATCACTGGTGGTGGCCAGTCCCGCACCGGCCGGCTTGCGTCCCAGCGTGAGACCTCACAAGCCAAACGTGGGCCTGGTCTCGATCGAGAAGCCGAACGCGCCCGCGCTGACGCAGGCCCGCCTGCAGCAGTTCGACCAGGGGTACCTGAGCGCGGAGACGATCTCGGCGGCCAACGCCCGGCTGAGGGGCTGCACCCCTTCCACGATCCGGCCCGCGATGTCCCCGCTCCGCAGTCCTGATGCGGGTTCTGCCTGAGACTTGGGCTCACGCCTACCTCAGAACACCGGGGAGTCAGCAGGGTTCGCGAGCTGTTGCACAGTTGCGGTTACCCACGCTTTGGGGATTGGGGACCAGGGGGCCGTGCCGGCTGCTTTCCCGCCCGCCGTGCGGCACCTGCTGGTGGCCGCTCTCGGCGCCCGCGGCTGTCTCGGCGGTCGGCAACGGTTCCGCCTCGGCCAGGGCGCGGTAGACGCTGGCCACCGAGGGGTGCCGGCCCTTGTTCTTCCCGGTGGGGATGACCAGCTTGCGGGCGATGTCGGGCACGCCCACTCCTCGTTCGCGCAGCGATCGCGCGTAGGCGATCATGTCGTCGTCGAACACCTTCGGACGGCCGCCGTGTCGGCCCCGCTCCCGGGCTGAGGCCTGGCGCTCGGTGCGTGAAGGAGGCGACACAAGACCAAGCGGTCACGGAGATCCCTAGCGTTGCCTAAGCGGTATGTCGAAGCGCTCAAGATGCACCAGCAGCAGCAGCAGTGAAAGGACAAGAAGGAGGCAGGCGCGAAGTGGAAGGATCATGGGCTTGTCTTCGCCTCGCTCGTCGGCACGCCGCTCGACGCCCACAACGTCCGACGAGCCTTCCAAAAGATCGTTAAGAACGCCGGGGTGCCCGCCTACCAATGGACTCCGCGCGAGATGCGGTACAGCTTCGTCTCGCTGCTCTCCGACTCAGGCGTCCCCCTGGAGGACATCGCCCGGCTCGCCAGCCACAGCGGGACTGCGGTCACCCAAGCCGTCTACCGCAAGCAGATCCACCCCGTACTCCTACAAGGAGCTGCGACAATGGATGATCTCTTCGCCCGGTAGTCACTCACCAATGCGAAAGGGTGCCACCCTAGAGAGTGACACCCTGCTCGACCAGCGAAAACCTGGTCGGGACGACAGGATTTGAACCTGCGACCCCTTGACCCCCAGTCAAGTGCGCTACCAAGCTGCGCTACGTCCCGGTCGTGTCCGTCGCCCCCTGCGGAGCGGGACGTCATAACCTTAGCGCACATCGGAGGTACACGCGTACACGGAGAGCTGGGAGCGGAGGTGCCCGGGTGGGGCGGAAGCCGACCATCGATCGGCGGGAACTGGCCAGGCTGGTCGCCGAGGGGATGAGCGTGCAGGACCTGGCCGCGCACTTCGGGGTTAGCGAGTCCGGGGTGCTGCAGGCCAAGCGGGCCGCCGGGCTGGCCAAGCCGATGCTCGACCACAGCCGGGCCGTGCCGTGGAAGCTGGCCCGCGCGCACGCCCAGTCCGGGCCCGCCACCAATCTGCGTAACCTGTCGGCGGCCGCGCAGGGGAAGCCGCCCGCGGACGAGCGGTTGAACACGGCTCTGCGGTGGGCTCAGCGCCTCGTGGATGCGGGGCTCGACGTGCGGTACGACGCGGCTGAAGGGTTCAGTGAGGTCCCCGCTCCACCAGGGGGCTCACATGTCGCAGCGGTGCTGGCCGCGGCGCGGGAGGCACTCGAAACCCGCTGAGGCGGCAAGTTTCGACATGCCTGTTCGAGGGCAGTCGCTGGTCTCAACACAGAGACCGGAGGCGAAGATCATGACCACCTCTATCTGGGTGGCCGTCGTGGTCGTGGTGGTGGCGCTCGCCGCAGTCGCATATCTCGTGCTGCGACAGCAGCAGCGGCGCAGCCATCTCCGCGAACGGTTCGGCCCGGAGTACGAGCGCACAGTCGCGGAACACGACAACCGCCGCGAGGCCGAGGAGGAGCTGCTCGACAGGGAGCGGCGGCATGCCGAGCTCGACATCCGCCCCCTCACGGAGGAGTCCCGCGAGGCGTACGCGAACCGGTGGACCGAGGTGCAGGAGCGCTTCGTGGACGCCCCCGGGTTCGCGGTGACCGAGGCCGATCAGCTGGTCACGGCGGTCATGGCGGAACGGGGTTACCCGACGCAGGACTTCGAGGAGCGGCTGTCCACCCTGTCGGTGGGACACGCGGCCACCCTCGACCACTACAGGACGGCTCACGAGATCAGCGGGCGGGCGGCCAGGAAGGAGGCCTCGACCGAGGAGCTGCGGCAGGCCATGGTGCACTACCGCGCGCTGTTCGAGGAGCTGCTGCATGAGACCGCGCGAGGACGGTGAAGAAGATCATGAGCACCCCCACTCCCAGCAGTGGCGCCGAGGAACGCGCGCGCCACGACTACCCCAACGATCATTCGGCAGACGGCGGGCGCCCTCTCGCCGGCGATGGCACTCACCGTGCCGCGGCCGACGACGGGCTGGAGTCGGCCGGCCGGCGCGCCGACGATGACGAGCTCGTGGCGCGTGATGCCCGTGCCGACGGCGACGCGCTGGCGGCGCGTGATGGCCGGGCCGACGACGATGACGAGCTGGTGGCGCGCAATGGCCATGCTGACGGCGACGCGCTGGTGGCGCGTGATCCGCGTGCCGACGATGACCGGTATGCGGCGGCTGTGCCCGGTTCCGGGCCCGGTGGTGTGACGGGCTCCGACGACGAGCGCGACGGCCCGTACCGCGAGCCGTACGCGGGAACCGGCGGCGGCGACATGCTGGCAGAGCCGGACCTGGAGCCGGACGCGGACCCGGTGGCGGCAGGGGAAGCCCCCGCGCACGCCGCCGGCCCCGAGGAAGTCGTCCTGTTCGACCAGGACCCCGACCAGGTTCAGGCCCGCTGGCGCGACCTGCAGACGGCGTTCGTCGACGACCCCGGCGAGGCTGTACGGCGGGCCGACGGCCTGGTCGGCGAGGTGGTGGAGGCCCTCACCAGCAGTCTCACCAACCGTACGGACGCCCTGCGCGACCGCTGGAAGGACGCCGACTCCACCGACACCGAGCAGCTGCGCCTGGCGCTGCGCGATTACAGGAGCGTCCTGGAGAGCCTGCTCACCCTTTCCGGGAGGAGGTGACATGACATGCTCGCGGTAGTCGCAGCGATCATCTTCGGGCTGGGATTCCTGCTCGACCTGGTCAACGTGAGGATTCCCGGCGGGTTCTCCGGCATGACGTTCGCCCTGCTGGGCCTGACGCTACTGGCCCTGCACCAGGCAGGCGTCGGTACGGCCAGCATCCGCAGCGGATACGGGAACTGGCGCGGCCGAGTCCGCCGATAGCCGGCGGAAGCCGGTAACCCCAGCGGAAGCCGGTAATCCGAGCGAATGCCGGTAATCCGAGCGAATGCCGGTAATCCGAGCGGAAGCCGGTAACCCCCAACGCAAGTTGATAACTCCAGAAACGGCCAGACAGGCGAGACAGGAGCGGGAGGCCGCCGGCGATGCGGTCTCCCGCCCGAGCGAACCGAAGGCCAGGGTAGCGAAGCGAGGGCCAGGGCAGAGCGTCACTCCTTGCCGGGGAAGCGCATGGTGACGGTGCTGCCCTCGCCGTACCCGACCCGCAGCGTCAGATCGGACGCCAGCAGACGGGCCACCCACAGCCCCATCCCGCCCACGGCGCCGGGCTGAGGTCCCGGTTTCCACGTGCCGTCGTCGTGCACCTCCACGACCAGGTCGCCGTTGACCAGCCAGGTACGCAGGGAGGCCCGGTCCGCCCCGTGAGTGACGGCGTTGGTCGCCACCTCGTTGACCGCGATCACGAAGTCTCCGACGGCCTCCTCCGGCATCCCGGCGCAGCGGGCCTCCTCCTCGGCGAACTGCCGGACCTGCGGCAGGTCCGGCAGTCCGAAGTGCAGCTCTTTCACGGGCGCGCCGGGCGGCGGGCTCGTGTAGCCCGACTGAGGCTCTGTGTCCTCGTTCACCCGGCAGACCTTCTTCTCAGCCGACCAGCTCGCTGCGCAGCTGGTCGAGGACCTTGCGGAGGATACGTGAGACGTGCATCTGGGAGATCCCGAACTCGGCCGCGATCTCGGCCTGCGTCATGTTGCCGAAGAAGCGCAGCAGCAGGATGTGCTTCTCCCGGGACGGGAGCGCGTCGATGAGCGGCTTGACGGCCTCCCTGTCGACCATGGTGCTCAGCGTGTCGTCGACTTCGGGGATGACGTCGCCAAGAGAGGCGGCGTCGTCGTCGGTCCCGAGCGGCGCGTCGAGCGACAGGGTGCTGTACGCGGCGGAGGCGTCGAGCGTCAGCAGGACGTCCTCCTCGCTGATGTTCATCTTGGCGGCCAGCTCGGCCACGGTCGGCGACCTGCCGAGGTCCTGGCTGAGGTCGGCGACGAGCCGGTTGAGCTCCGAGCGGCGCTCCTGGTAGAGGCGCGGCACCCGGATCGCCCACGTGCGGTCGCGGAAGTGACGCTTGACCTCGCCGGTCATCGTCACGACGGCGTAGCCCCTGAACGCGTGCCCGAGGGTGGGATCGAAGCCGTTGACGGCTTTCATCAGGCCAACATACGCGGCTTGGAGGAGATCCTCCAACGGCTCGCCGCGGTAGCGGTATCGCCGGGCGATCTCCATGGCGAGCGGCCGGTGCATCTCGACGATGCGCTCGCGCAGGCGCTCCCTCACGCTGTCGGGGGTGTCTTCCCTGACCATCTCGGCCAGGAGTTCTTCGGCTGTCATCTCCTCGAGGACGTATTCCTGCACAGCCATCGCTGCTCCTCCATATGGATCGCAGGCGGCCTCTCCAAGGAAAAAAGCCCATGCAGAGGCACGCCTCGGTCTACTTCGAGACGAAAGCCCGCTGCTGGACTCCGCAACAAGTGTCCCCCGTATCGCCGGAAGTATTCCTCCCATGTTCGGTGACAGTAGGGTTGCTCCGTGACAATGCCGGATAGCGGCGAGGGGCCCATGGCCGCCCTGAGCCTGACGTCGTCGACGGTGGACGAGATCACCGTGATCCGTGTCGACGGCGTGCTCGACGCCACGACCCGCGAGCAGTTCGCCGATTACCTGTCCATGGCCGGGGCAGACCTGATCCTTGACCTGGCCGGCGTGACGTTCATGGACTCGCGGGCGCTCGGGCTCATCGTCCACCACTGGCAGACGAGCCTGGCCTCGGGCGCCAAGTTCGCCCTCATAGGGGTCGAATACTCCAAGTCCAGGGTGATGTGGATCACAGGACTGGCGCAGCGCCTGCCGCTCTACGACACGCTCGACGACGCGCTGGCCGCCATCGGCTGACCCCCGCGCAAGAGCGTGCCAGAGCGGCTAGGAGCGCCTCGACTTGCGTTGGTGCTCGTCGACCAGGAGCCTGGCCAGGTCGGCCACCTTGACCTGGTGGTGCTGGGAGATCCTGCGCAGCTCCTCGAACGCGGCCTCGGCGGTGCATCCGCTGGTCTGCATGATGATGCCTTTGGCCTGGTCGATCACCGACCGCCCGGCGAGGGCCTCCTGGAGCTGGGCGGCGTCGGTGCGCACCTCCTCGAACTCCCACATGTTCGCCATGGCCACCCCGACCTGCTCGGTGAGCATCTCGGCCAGCGAGTGGGCGCCCTGCGGGGAGAACGCCCCCGGGCGTACCGAGTAGAGGCCGACCAGCAGCAGCGCGGGCGCGATGTCGATGGGGACGATGAGCACGGAGCGTACGCCGCACCGGGTCGCCAGCGCGTCGTAGCGGGGCCAGCGGGTCTCGGTGAGCACGTCTGTCACGCTGGCGCGGCCGCCGCTCTGCCTGGCCTCGATGGACGGGCCCTCGCCGAGCACGCGCTCGCCTTCGACGAGCAGGATGAGCTCGCTGTGCGAGCCGGACACCAGCACCCGGTGGTCGCGCCAGTGCTCGGCAGAGGCTCCCGAGCAGCCCGGAACGCCGTCGGCCAGGGCCGCCGTGAGGCCGCGCAGTACGCTCTCCGTCGAGTTGTCCTCGCCCAGTCGGCCCAGCGCGGCGAGGTCGCGGGCGAGACCCGGGGTGATCATCGCGATTGATTCCATAGCAAGAAGCCCCTACCCGATATGGCTACCGATATCCCATGTGACGTAGCGTCAGAGGGTGACCATGCCGGACCTCGAACAAGCGCTGGACGCTCTGGCCGGGCGCGTGGCGTCGTTGCGTGAGGCGAGGACGGCCTATCCCGCCGACCTCGCGCCCACGCTCGACGCTGCCCTCGCCGAGCTCGACACTGCCGCCGAACTGCTGGCGGAGGCCCGGGAGGCATTGCAGAAAGCGCCCAAACGGCCGGGCGGCAAGAAGGACGGCACACAGCGTGAACTGAAGCTGCTGCGCCAGGTATTCCGTGCCTTTCCCGTGCCCGTCATCGTGCTCGACAGCGGCGGCGTGGTCAGGCGGATCAATCCCGAGACCTCCCGGGTGCTCGGCAGCCCCGACGGCTACCTGGTGGGCCGCTCCTTCCCGCTGCTGGTGGACGTGTCGCGGCGGGCGGCGTTCCGGTCTCATCTGACGGCGGTGCTGCAGACCGGGCAGCCGTCGGCGTTCGAGACCCGGCTGGCGCACCAAGGACGTACGCACGTCGTACGGGTGGCGCTGACCAGGATGACCATGCCGGGAGAGCCGCAGCAGATGGTGGCGGCGGTGGCGCTGCCGATCGAGGTGCAGCTGCCCGAGCCGGGCGCGCGGCGGGTCGAGCAGTCCGACGGCGCGCTGCTGCTGGCGGCGGCCAAGCGGCAGGACCTGCTGGTCAGGATGGCCAATCTGCTCCTGGACGAGGAGGCGCTGCTGCGCCCGGTGGCGCTGCCGAGGGCGACGCGGCTGCTGGGGGCGCAGTGGGCGGACTGGGTGATCGCCGACATGGTCCGTGACGGGGCGCCGCACCGCTCCGTCGTGGTGGCGCCGAAGAACCAGCCCCTGGGCGAGCTCGTACGCCAGGTGGAGTCGGCCGACCCGGCGAGCAGCCAGGCCGTGATGCAGGTGCTGGAGCGCCGCTCCGGCGTGGTCCAGGAGATGGTGGACGACGAGACGCTGCTCGGGTTCTGCGCGGACGGGCCGCTGCTGACGGCGATGGGCGCGGGCTCGATGCTCTCCGTGCCGATCGGCTCCGCCGACGGCGTGCTGACGCTGGTGCGCACGCACGACAAGCAGCCGTTCACGCTGGCCGATCTGGCCGTCATGCAGGAGGTGGGGCTGCAGCTCGGCCTGGCGGTACGCGCCCAGAGCAGTTTCCAGAGCCGCTCGAGGGCCGCGGACGCGCTCTCGGCGAGCGTGGCGCCGCGCAAGCTGCCCGACGTGCCCGGCTACGAGGCGGCGGCCGTCTACCATCCGGGCTCCTCCGTGGGGGCCGAGTTCTACGACGTCTTCCCCGTGTCGACCGGGTGGGGGTTCGCGCTGGGCGGCGCCGCGGGCAAGGGCGAGGAGGCCGCGTCGGTCAGCGCGATGGTACGCGGCGGGCTGCGGGTGCTCAGCGTCTGGGAGTCCGACCCCGACCTGGTCATGCGCAAGGTCAACCAGGCCCTGGTCGCGCAGGGCACCGGCATGTTCGTGATGGCCGTCGCCGGCTTCGTGAAGGGGCGCGAGATCAGGCTGTCGTCGGCCGGGCACCACCCCGCCGCGCTGCTGCAGGCCGACGGAGGCGTGCGCTTCGCCGCCGGCGGCGGCGTGCCGCTCGGCATCGCGCCCGAGGCGGAGACCGGCGTCGAGCGGCTGATTCTCGCCGCGGGCGAGACCCTGGTGCTGTACTCGGAGGGGCTGATCTCCTCCAGGAACGAGCGCGGCGAGCCGTACGGCGAGGAGCGCCTGGCCGACGTGCTCGGCCGGTGCGCGGGCCAGTCACCCTCCACCGTGGTCAAGACCGTGGAGGCGGACCGGCACGCGTTCTCGGGCGGTCAGGTGTGGGACGAGATCGTGATCCTCGCGCTACGAGGCGTCTGACCTGGTTCGTCACGATTTCTGATCTGCAGGGGTTTGCGATTGGCTCAAACCTGGGTATGGTCGGAGTCGTAGATAGACGTGCCTAAGACGCAGGCACACCTTTCAGGCTTTTTTTCCACGCTGAGGTGTGCCATGAATATCGCTATCGTCGCCACCGCCGGAGACGCCCGGCGCCACCACATCCTTTCCGTCGCACGCGAGCTGGGTCGCGGGCACCATGTCACCATCTACTCCCGCCGTGACAACGCCGAGGGCAAGCCCAAGACGCGGGTGGCCCCGGGGGTCACGCTGGAGCAGATCGACGTGGGCCCCGCCAAGGAGCTGGCGGACGACGACATGGCGCCGTTCCTGAACGATGTCGGCGAACACTTGATGAAGCGGTGGAGCCAGGATCGGCCCGACGTGATCCACGCGCACTCGTGGACGGGCGGGCTGGCCGCCGTGGCGGGTGCCAAGGACCTGGGGGTGCCGGTCACGCAGACGTTCCACACCGTTGACCCTGTGCACAAGGACCTGGAACGGGCGCTCGGCCGCCGGGCCAACGCGGTCATCGCCGGTTCTGGTGACGAGGAGTCGGCCCTGATCAGGCTCGGCGTGCCTCGCTCCAACATCGCCGTCGTCCCGTACGGCGTCGACACCGAGCGTTTCCAGCGTCGCGGCGCCGTGGCCACGCGGGGCGCGCGCAAGCGGCTGGTGCACGTCGGCCCCCTCTCGCCGGATCGGGGCGCGCACACCATCGTGCGGGCGCTGCAGGGGCTGGGCGACGTCGAGCTGGTCATCGCGGGCGGGCCGGAGCCCGAGGACCTCGAGAACGACAGGGACGCCCGCCGGCTGCGCGCCCTGGCCGAACAGCTCGGCGTCGCCGACCAGGTGACGCTGCTGGGCCAGGTCAAGCGGGCCTCCGTACCGAAGCTGATGCGCAGCGCGGACGCCGTGGTGACGGTGCCGCGCGAGGCCGCGACGGGGATCGTCGCGCTGGAGGCGATGGCCTGCGGCGTCCCGGTGATCGCCTCGGCCGTCGGCGCGCACCTCGACTCCGTCATCGACGGCGTCACCGGGCTGCTGGTGCCGCCGGACCGCCCGGCCAGCACCGCCCGGCTGGCCCGCGAGCTGCTGTCGGACCCGACCCTGCGCACCGCGCTCGGCTACGCGGGGGCCGACCGGGCGCGCTCGCGCTACTCCTGGGAGCGGGTGAGCCAGGAGCTCGTACGGGTCTACGAGTCGGCCTGCGCCTGACCAACATGGAGACTTCCGGCAGGTGGCAAGAGCCGCCTGCCGGCACCATGTTCAGGCGCTGACTCCCTCGACGCCCGGCCCGTGCCCATTTCCCCGAAGGCCCATTACTGCAGTGACATTTTTGCTTCCATTGACCCCATGACTACACGCAGTCAGATCCTGGTCACGGTGACGCTCTTGGGTGTCGCCGTGCTTCCCCAGCCCGCGCGGGCGCAGGCGCCGGGCTGGGGCGCCCCGGTCCTCGTCGAGAACTTCGGCGGCGCCACGATCGACACCGGCAAGTGGATGATCTACCACTCCCCGCAGGCGCAGCGGAACCCCCGTACCGGGAGGGCGGCGACGGTCGCGAACGGCATGCTGCGCCTCAAGGGCGGCATGTACGGCGGCAAGGACCTGTCCGGCGGGGTGGCCACCCGGCTCGCCCAGCGGTACGGCAGGTGGGAGGTCAGGTTCAGGGCCGAGGCGGGAGCCGGGTACACGCCCGTGGCGCTGCTGTGGCCGACCGAGCAGGGCGCCGGCGACGACTACGCCGAGGTGGACTTCGCCGAGATCGTGGATCCCGAGCGGCAGGGCGGCGGGATCTTCGTGCACGGCGGGCATGACCGGGCGCAGCGGCAGCTGCGGGCCGACTTCACCAGGTGGCACACGGTGGCGATGGACTGGCTGCCGGGGCGGCTGACGTTCTGGCTGGACGGCCGGAGGCTCTGGGACTACCGGGGCGCGCAGGTGCCGCGGGGCCGTGCGATGGGCCTCGCGCTGCAGAACGACGTCGTGTGCGAGCCGCGCTGCCGCGACGCCGGCACGCCGGAGACCGTGTCGATGTACGTGGACTGGGTCAAGGTCTACCGCGCCCCCACAGCAGACCCCACAGCGGACCTCACAGCGGACCTCACCGCAGCCCCTACAGCAGCCGGGCGGCCTTGAGGCCCAGGTGGACGGCCAGCCGGTCGTCGCCGTCCGACAGGTCCCTGTGCGTGAGGCGCTCGGCCTTGCCCAGCCGGTAGTAGAGCGTCTGGCGGTGGATGCCCAGCTCGGCGGCCACCTTCTGGGCGTGGCCGCCGTGGTCGAGATAGACCTCCACCGTCTCGGCCAGCTCGGCGTCCAGGGCGGCGATCTCGGCCGCCAGCTCGCGCAGGTCCTGCCGGGCGAGCCTGGCCAGCAGGCGGTGCACGCCCAGGTCCTCCCAGCGGGCGATGGGGGAGTAGCGGGGGAAGTGCTCGGCGACGCGCAGCGCGTGGCGGGCCTCGCGCCAGCTCAGCCAGGCGTCGGCCGGATCGGGCCGGGGAGCGCCGATCCCGGCGGCGGTGCCGTACGCGCTCTGCAGGGTCTGCGCGACCTCGCCCGCGAGGTGGGCCGGGGTGAGCAGGGCGACGGGCGAGCCGGTACGGGCCAGGACGCCGCGCGGGAGCGTCCACAACGTGGCGACACGCTCGGCCGACTCGCGTACGGCGACCGCCGCCACCGGCCCCGGCACCTCGATGGACGCGCTCGCGCGCTCCGCCGGGTCGGCCGAGAACAGGGCGAGCAGCCCACGGCCGAGGTCCTGCCTGCTCCTGGCCTCCTGGGCGAGCTCGGCGGCGGCCCTGGCCACCAGCGGCGCGACGGAGTCGAGGGCCGTGAGCGCGCCCGAGTCGAGCAGCCACAGGTAGCCGTAGGTGACGTCGCCGTGGCGCAGCGGCCAGCAGACCCTGGCGAGGACCCCCAGCTCGGCGTCCGCGGGGATCCGGACCGGGCCGGTGGCCCTGGCGATGCCGTAGCGCTCGAAATAGTCGCGTACCTCGCCGGTGGCGCGCCTGCGCAGGATCGACTCCTGGCGGACGGTGTCGATGTCGCCGTGCTGCGCCCCGTAGGCCAGCAGCCGGAACGAGCGGTCCTCCAGCGTCACGGACGCCCCCAGCCGGGCGGCGATCTCGTCGACGATCTCTTGTAGGTCTGCCGTGTTGTGCATTTGTATGACAGCCTGCCACACGCGCCGTTACGCCCGTCGATGGCCCCCTCTGAGCTGCGTTTTTAGACTTGGAGCATGCTGGGTCAAGTGCTCCTCGCCGCGTCAGGGAGCGGCGTCGTACGCCGTGCCGTGTCGGGCTTCCCGCTCACCAGGAAGGTCGTCGACCGGTTCGTCGCGGGCGAAAGCGTCGCCGAGGCGCGCGACGCCATCGAGCGGCTGCGCGATGCGAAGCTGGCCGTCACCGTCGACCACCTCGGCGAGGAGACGCGCGACGCGCGTGCCGCCGAGGCCGTCACGGACGCCTACCTCACGCTGCTCCAGGCCCTGGGGCCGCTCGATCTCGGGACCCGGGGCGAGGTGTCGGTGAAGCTGTCGGCCGTCGGGCAGCGGCTCGACGACGCGATGGCGCTGGAGCACGCCCGCGAGATCTGCGCGGCCGCCGCGATGAACGGCTCGACCGTCACGCTCGACATGGAGGACCACACCACCGTCGACTCGACGCTGGCCATCCTGCGCAAGCTGCGCGAGGACTACCCGTCGACGGGCGTGGCGATCCAGGCGTACCTGTTCCGCAGCGAGGACGACTGCCGCGACCTGGCCGCGGAGGGCTCCAGGGTGCGCCTGGTCAAGGGCGCCTACCGCGAGCCCGCCGCCGTGGCCCACCAGGGCAGGAGCGCCGTGGACAAGGCGTACGTGCGATGCCTGCGGATCCTCATGGCGGGGAAGGGGTACCCCATGGTGGCGACGCACGACGATCGCATGATCGCGATCACGGAGCTGCTCGCCGACCGGTTCGGGCGGACGATCGGCGACCACGAGTTCCAGATGCTCTACGGGATCCGGACCGACCTGCAGGAGTCCCTGGCAGGTGCCGGCCACACGGTCCGCGTCTACGTCCCCTACGGCGACGACTGGTACGGCTACTTCATGCGCCGCCTGGCCGAGCGGCCCGCCAACGTCGCCTTCTTCCTTCGTGCCCTGGGGGGTAAGTAATGGATGCCATCAGCAACGTCCCCGTTCCGGCCAACGAGCGCGTCTTCGGGTACGCGCCGGGCAGCGCCGAGCGGTCCGCGCTGGAAGACCGCATCAAGGAACTGGCCGGGTCGTCGCTCGACCTGACCATGACCATCGACGGCGAACAGCGCCTCGGCGGCGGCACCCCCATCGACGTGGTGCAGCCGCACAACCATGCCTCCGTTCTGGGCCGTACCAACGACGCTACGGCCCAGGACGTGCAGGACGCCGTCGACGCCGCGCTGCGGGCGGCTCCCGCCTGGCGGGCGCTGTCGTTCGACGAGCGGGCGGCGATCTTCCTGAAGGCCGCCGACCTGCTGGCCGGGCCGTGGCGGGCCACGCTCAACGCGGCGACCGTCCTGGGCCAGTCGAAGTCGGCGCAGCAGGCGGAGATCGACTCGGCCTGCGAGCTGATCGACTTCCTGCGGTTCAACGTGGCGTACGCGCGCCAGCTCTACGCCGACCAGCCGATCTCGTCGCCCGGCGTGTGGAACCGGATGGAGTACCGGCCGCTCGAGGGCTTCGTGCTGGCCATCACGCCGTTCAACTTCACCGCCATCGCCGGAAACCTGCCGACTTCTGCCGCTTTGATGGGGAATGTCGTTGTCTGGAAGCCGTCGCCCACGCAGCAGTTCGCCGCGCACTTCACGATGCGGCTGCTGGAGGCGGCCGGGCTGCCGCCCGGCGTGATCAACATGGTCACCGGCAACGGCCAGGCCGTCTCCGAGGTGGCGCTCGGGCACCCGGCCCTGGCCGGGATCCACTTCACCGGCTCCACGGCGACGTTCCAGCACCTGTGGAGCACCGTCGGCCGGAACATCGCCTCCTACCACGGCTACCCGCGCCTCGTCGGCGAGACCGGCGGCAAGGACTTCGTGCTGGCCCACCCGTCCGCCGACCCGGCCGTGCTCTCGACGGCGCTGATCAGGGGCGCGTTCGAGTACCAGGGGCAGAAGTGCTCGGCGGCCTCGCGGGCGTACGTGCCGCGCTCGGTCTGGAGCCGGATGCGTGACGACTTCGTCTCGGTGGCCGAGTCGCTGAGCGTGGGCGACGTGTCGGGCGACCTGTCGACGTTCATGGGCGCCGTCATCGACGCCCGGGCGTTCGCCAAGCACAAGGAGGCCATCGACCGGGCGCGGGCGGCCGCGAACATCGACGTCCTCACCGGCTCGTACGACGACGGCGTCGGCTATTTCGTGAAGCCGACCATCCTGGAGTGCGCCGACCCGACCGACGAGATCTTCGTCAAGGAGTACTTCGGGCCCATCCTGGGCGTGCACGTCTACGAGGACCGCGACTTCGACGCGGTGCTCGACCAGATGGAGGGCATCGCGCCGTACGCGCTGACCGGCTCGATCATCGCCCAGGACCGGTACGCCATCGCGTCCGCGTCCGAGCGGCTGCGCTTCGCGGCGGGCAACTTCTACGTCAACGACAAGCCGACGGGCGCGGTGGTGGGCCAGCAGCCGTTCGGCGGCGCCCGCTCCTCCGGCACCAACGACAAGGCCGGCTCGATCTTCAACCTGATCCGCTGGGTGAACGCCCGCACGATCAAGGAGACGTTCGTGCCGCCGACCGACCACCGTTACCCGCACATGGGCTGATGTTTCTGCCCATTTCGCGCCATGGGCCCCCGGTCCTGCCCCGGGGGCTCATGGCGTTTTCAGCCGAGCGCACGGTTGACGGCCGCCACGTACCTGTAGAAGGCCTTCGTGCGGTTGGCCGGGTCCTCGATCCAGGCGCGGCTCAGCTTCCCTCCGTCGAAGAACCGCTCCCGCTGCCCCCGGCTGATCTCCAGCTGCACGCCCATGCCCCTGCGGTTCTTGTTCGCGATGTTGCTGGGGCTGTCGCCGCCGATCTCCTCGGGCACGGACGTCGAGACGGCGAATCCGGCGGCGCGCAGCTCGGCCTTCACCTTCTTGACCAACCTCGTGTCCCGCCCGCCGACGTAGGTGGTGGCGTCGGAGCCCGACGCGGCGTGCCAGGAGACGGTGTAGTCGACCGCCGCCACCACGTTGAGCGCCTTGGGCTCGTCGAAGTGCGTGGCGGTGATGTGCAGGGCGCTGTTGCCGGACTCCTTGATGCCTTCGAACGCGTAGAAGGCGTACTTGCTGCCCGCGGCCTCGTCGGCGAGCTGCGACGTCGGCGCCTCGATGGCGCCGCCGTGGATGGCGATGTGCGCCACCTTCGCGCCGCGGGGGACGCGCTGGACGCGGCGGTAGTCCCTGCCCTCGACCTCGTGGGCGGACAGGTCGGCGTAGTCGGCGTAGACGTCGCTCGCGGAGCGGGCGGACTCCGCGTGAGCGGCAGGGGCGAGGCCGATCAGGAGTAAGTTCGCGACGGCGATGGTCAGGACCTTCTTCACGTGACACCTTTCGACGATCTTCTTTGACCGCCCCCCATCATGCCGCCTGACGGCCGGAGCCACCCCTGCCTGCCGCTCATGGCGTAATGTGCAATATTCGTGTCATTGACGCCATATAGGGCCTGCGACCAGCATGAAAGCATGCAGCGACGAGTCCTGATCGTCGTCTTCCCCGGCTTCCAACTGCTCGACATGGCCGGTCCCGCCGATGTGTTCGCCACCGCGGACCTGCTGGTGTCCGCAGGCGGGTACCGGGTCGAGGTGGCGGCGGTGGGCGGCGGCCCCGTGCCCGCCGGGAACGGCGTCACCGTCACGGCCTCGGCGCTCGCCGACGTCGCGGGGCCGATCGACACGCTGCTGGTGGCGGGCGGGCTCTCCGTACCGGAGCGGCTGGCGGACCGGGAGCTGGTCGGGCGCATCGCCGGGCTGGCGGGCGGCGCCCGGCGGGTCGCGTCCGTGTGCAACGGCGCGTTCCTGCTGGCCGAGGCGGGGCTGCTGGACCACCGGCGGGTCACCACGCACTGGCTGGCCGCCGGCGAACTCGACGCCCGCTACGCGTGCGTCGAGGTGGACGCCGACCCGCTCTACATCGAGGACGGCAACGTCTGGACCTCGGCGGGCGTGCTGTCCGGCGTGGACCTCGCGCTCGCGCTGGTGGCCAGGGATCATGGCCACGCGCTGGCCAGGGACGTCGCCCGGGGCCTCGTGGTGTACCTGCACAGGCCGGGCGGGCAGAGCCAGTTCAGCACGCCGATGCGGGCGCTGACACCGCGCAGCGAGCCGCTGAGGGAGCTTCAGGCGTACATCGACGCGAACCCCGCCGCCGACCTGAGCGTGCCCGCCCTCGCCGCGCGGGCCGGGATGAGCGAGCGCCACTTCTCCCGCGTCTTCACCGAGCAGACGGGCCTGTCACCCGGCCGGTACGTCGAGCGCAGCCGGGCCGAGGCCGCCAGGCGGCTCCTGGAGGTCACCGGCCATCCGCTGGACAGGGTGGCCAGGGAGTCGGGGCTCGGCACGCCGGAGACCCTCTACCGCGTCTTCCGCCGCCACTGGCGGATCTCACCCGGCGACCACCGTCGCCGGTTCCGATCGAAGGAGAAGTAGGCATGCATGTGGCCATCCCGCTCTATCCGCGTTTCACCGCGCTCGACGCGGTCGGGCCGTACACGGTGCTGGCCTTCGCGCCCGGCTGGACGGTCACGTTCGTCGCGGCCGAGGCCGGGCCCGTGACCGACGACCAGGGGACGCTCACGCTCACCGCCACCGCCTCGTACGAGGACGTGCCCCGCCCTGACGTGATCGTCGTCCCGGGCGGCCCGGGGACGATGGCGGCCATGGCCGACGAGGCCCTGCTGGGGTGGCTCCGGCAGGCTCACGAGCACGCCCGGTGGACCACCTCGGTGTGCAGCGGCTCCCTGGTGCTGGCGGCCGCCGGGCTGCTGGAGGGGCTGAAGGCGACCAGCCACTGGTCCATCCTGGACGCGCTGCGGCAGTACGGGGCCGAGCCGGTGAGCGAGCGCGTCGTCACCCAGGGGAACGTCGTGACCGCGGCCGGGGTGTCGGCGGGGATCGACATGGCGCTGACCCTGCTGGCCCAGGCCGCTGACCTGACGACGGCGCAGGCCGTGCAGCTGGTCATCGAGTACGATCCGCAGCCGCCGTTCAACGCGGGGTCGCCCAAGACGGCTCCGGAGGGGCTGTCCGAGCTCGCGCTCAAGCTCATCTCCTAGGGCGCCTCCCGGCCCGTGGTGGCCCGGCCGGCTCCCACCGGCAGCACGTCGAAGTGGATGACCACGTGCCCGATCGACGGATCACGGGGGGCGGACGACTCCCGCTCCCTGCGGTCCGACAGCGCCCGGTACCTCTCCAGCACCTCGAACACCTCATCCTGCAGCGCGCGCGTCTCCTCCGGCGTGAGCCGCACTGACCGCCGCCCGAAGACGCTCGCCCGCACCCACTCCTCGGGCGCCGTCGCCTCCTCCTCGCGCCACCGGGCCAGCTCCGCGCCGCGCTGCCGCACCAGGTCGTCGAGCACGGCCTCCAGCGCGCTCGCCGTCTCGGGATCGCCGGGATCCGGCTCGCCGTAGGAGAAACCCCCGGCTGCGATGCGCCAGTACTTCTCCTTGCCGCGCCCCATCCCCGGCACCACCTCGATCATGTCGTGCCTGGCCAGCTCTCTGAGGTGGTAGCTGGTCGCGCCGGTGTTCTGGCCCAGCAGCGCGGCGAGTCCGGTGGCCGTGGCGGGCCCGTGCTCGTCCAGCAGCTCGTAGATCCGCAGCCGGAGCGGGTGGGCGAAGGACTTCAGGGCGTTGGCGTCGAGCGTCCGGGCGGAAAAGCTCTTGCTCTGCATGACTGTGCAAGCCTATCTTTGCAAAGGAATCTATGCACACTTTCTCTTACACACTATCGGAGTGCAGCGGTGGGGCGTTCGTTCGGTTTTCTCTGGTCATCCACCGCGCTGTCGAACCTGGCCGACGGCGTGCTGAAGGTCGGCGCGCCGCTGCTGGCCGTCTCCATGACGCGCTCTCCCACCCTGGTGTCGCTGGTGGGGGCCGCCGCGACGGCGCCGTGGTTGCTGTTCGCGCTGCACGCCGGGGCCATCGCCGACCGGTCTGACCGCCGCCGGATCATGGTCCTCGCCAACGCCGCCCGCACGGCGATCCTCGCCCTGGCGGGCCTGCTGGCGCTCCTGGGCCTGCTCGACCTGTGGCTGCTGCTGGCGGCCGTGCTCGTGGCCGGGGTGGCCGAGGTCTTCGCCGACACCTCGGCGCAGGCGATCCTGCCCATGACCGTGCCCCAGGACCACCTCACCCGGGCGAACGGCCGTGTCTCCAGCGCCCAGATGATCGGCAACGACTTCGTCGGCGCCCCGCTCGCGGGCCTGCTCGTGGTGGTCCTCCCCGCCGCGCTCTTCGGCGCCCCGGCCCTCCTGTACGGTGCCGCGGGCCTGCTGCTGCTGGTCATGCGGGGCACGTACCGCCTGCCCGCGGACGCCGGAGAGCGGAGGCCGCTGCGGCGGGACATCGGCGAGGCGCAGCGCTACCTCTGGTCGCACCGGGTGCTGCGGAGCCTGGCCGTCACCGCCGGGATGCTCAACCTCGCCAACGCCGCCTACTTCGCCGTCTTCGTGCTCTGGGCGGTCGGCGACGGGTCGCGGATCGGGCTGGAGCCGCGCGGGTACGGCCTGATGATGACCGCCTTCGCCGCCGGGGCGGTGCTCGGGTCCCTGCTGTCCGGGCGGGCCGCGGCGATCTTCGGAGAGGTCCGCACGCTGGTGGGCTCGTGGCTGATCAGCAGCCTGCTGCTCCTCGTGCCGGTGGTCGTGCCGACGCCGTGGACGCTCTACCCGACCGCCGTCCTGTGGGGCGTGGTGGGCGCGGCGGCCAACGTCCTGGTGATCTCGACCCGGCAGCGGCTGATCCCGGCCGAGTTGCTGGGCCGTGTCAATTCGGCATACCGCCTCGTCGGCATGGCCGGGATGCCGCTCGGGGCGGCTCTGGGAGGCGTGGTGGCCGAGTTCGCGGGGCTTGGCGCCGTCCTCGTGGGCGCCGCTGGAGTATGTTTGGTGGGTGTCGGACTGGTGTGGCGCGCATTGTCTGATCGAATTTCTAGGCCGTTGACCAGCGCACCCGCACTTTCCGACATATCCGGATCACGTTAGGCACCCTACGGCCGGTGCTGAAGTGACATGATTATCCCCGAGCATGAGGGGATGGTATGCGGGAGATCGGCGGACGGTACCTCCTGAACGAGGAGGCCGGTCGTGGGGGTATGGGCGTCGTCTGGCGTGCGTTCGATCAGCTCCTCCACCGTACGGTGGCGCTGAAGGAGCTGACCTTGGCCGGTGAGGCCGAGATGGTGCGCCGCCGGGTGCTGCGTGAGGCCAGGATGGCTGCCGGCCTGACGCACCCGAACATCGTCACGGTGCACGACCTGATCGAAGAGGGCGGCAAGCTCTGGATCGTGATGGAGTACCTCGACGGGCTCTCGTTGCACCAGTTGCTCTCGCAGGTGGGCACATTACCGGCGCAGTCGGTGGCCGCGATCGGCCAGCACCTGCTCGCCGCGCTGCGCACCGCGCACAAGGCCGGGGTGCTCCACCGCGACGTGAAGCCCGCCAACGTCATGCTGACCGGCGATCGGGTGGTGCTCACCGACTTCGGCATAGCGACCGCCGAGGGCGACATCCGGATGACGACGTCCCGGCGGCTGCGGGGCACACCCGCCTTCATGGCGCCCGAGCGGCTGCACGGGGGACCGGCCAGCAAGGAGGCCGACATGTGGTCCTTCGGCGCCACCCTCTACAGCGCCGTCGAGGGCCAGCCGCCCTACCCCGGGCAGGACGCGGCGACGGTGCTCGGGATGGCGCGCAGTGGCCCGTACCCGTCGCCCCGGCGGGCCGGCGTGATGCGGCCACTGATCGAGGGCCTGCTCCACCACGACCCGGTGCGGCGCTTCACGCCTGAGCAGACGGCGGGACTGCTGGCCGGCATGCGCGCCAGCGCCTACCAGACGGCCATCTGACCCACTACGCGGCGGGGCCGGTCTGGAAGCCGATGGCGGCGGGCATGGCCGGTTCCGGCCTCGCCGTAGGATGCCTCGGTGATCGACGGCGATGGTTGCACGTACGAGATGATCTTCTCTGAGGCCGAAGAGGCGATCGACGAATTCTGGACCAAGCTCGGCGGTCAGCCTGTCTGGCTCGAGAAACCGCAATGGCCGCTCTGCTACCGGCACGAGCGTCCGATGGGGTTCATCGGGCAGTTCCGGCTGCCTGGCAGGTCGACCCGGATGGCCTACCTTTTCATGGACGACGAATCCGAGGAGTCGTTCCTGCCTGAGGGTGGCGAGAACGCGCTCATCGTGCAGCCGGGCAGAGTGCCGCCCTTTGTGGAGACGACCGATGCCGCGTGCGGCCCACGCCTCGTCGGCGAGACGTTCGTCGATCTGGAAGAGGTCGAGCAGCTGGACCCTGGTTGGTGGGGGTCGCGCGTGCTGGGCGCTCCGACGTGGTTGCAGTACGAGGAGTATCCGGCCGGTGGTCCGTGGACGTTCTTCTTCCAGCTCCGGGAGCTGGACTCCTTGATGTTCGGCGACAGCGGGATGGGCTACGGCTTCCTCAGCGCCGACGAACAGGAGGGCCGCTTCCTGTGGCAGTGTTGACCGGTTGTCGCCTCCAGGAATAGGCGCCTCTTCCTACGCACCCGACGGCATAGGGAGAACGACGTGCTCGCTGCCTCGCCTACGACGCCTGCAGTACCGAGCGGACACAGGCTGGGCATGCCCGAGTCGCCTGGGGTGAGAACGGCATCGACCAACCACAGATCGGCAGCGGATGTGTTGGCTCCCCACAGAGGCTCGTCCTGCTGCCATCCTGTACGGCATGCTGCACGGCGTCCCGTACGAGACCAGACGGACCCAGTCGGTAGCCGTCTTTGATGGTCACCCGCCCAGCGTCCCCCATGGACACCAGCAGGTCATCCCAGTGGATGGTCCAGCGTCGTACTCCGCCGAGCAGTTCATTTTGCTCACCGTCGAGCTTCACAAGTGCCAGAGTGCCGTTACGCAGGATGTTCACTACCGTGCCGCATTGCCCTATAAGCCAGGATGCGAAGGCTCGCGTCGTGGCCGGGCTATGGAGCATGTCCACGATCTTGACTCGACTGCCGATGGTCCTCTCAGCCGTAGTCATGGCAGGTTTTCCGCTGGCGAGGCGCCGGAAGCCAGGTCCCTGATCATCGGGGAGAGCGGGTGGCTGGCACGTAGATCGGCATACCGGAAGGCGACGCGACGGGCGGCGCGCCCAGGTTCGATGGCTGGATGCCAGGCGTAGACGGCGCGCTTGCGAACGGGGTCCCAGCCGGTGCGCCACCAGAACCGGTAGCCGTCGCACCACACGATCAGCCCCACCCAGACCGACACCAGCGCGAGCCCGTAGCCGTCGTGAACGTCTGCGGCGATGTCTCGCTCTTCGAGAGCCTTCTGCAGGAGTTGGGCGTGGAGCCGTTGCGTGGTGTCCTCAGCTGGATCGGTGTGCGTCGTAACTCGTGAAGGATTCATCACGTAAAGGAAAGCGACCCCGCGTTCACCGGGCACGATGACAATAGGAGACAGCCGAGGAGACGGCGTATCCGCGAATATCCGGAGGTGAACGATGGGCACCCCAGGAACACCGCCCCTGTGGGCTGTACGGCTTCGGGCCGAGCGTAAGACTGAGGTCGGTACCGTCGCGGACATGGCCAGGAGGCTCAAGGCGGTGGCGGAGGGTCCGTTGCCCACGGTGGCGGATTTGACGCGGATGATCCGAGGGTGGGAGCGGGGCGATCACTATCCCAGCGAGCGCTACCGTCTCCTGTACGCTCGCGCGCTGAAGAGCACGGAGGCCGACCTGTTCGACCTGGACGAGCGGCCCAGCGTACCTGTCCCCTCCTTGCCCCTGGAGACCGTCGCCCCTGACGCGGATCTCTATGAGCGCGTCACCCGTACGATCCAAGAACCTCGCCGTGTCGATCAGAGCACTGTGGACTGGCTTGCTGCCTGCCTCGCCGAACATCGGAAGGTCGAAGACACCATCGGCTCACGTCCCCTCTTGGGCGTCGTTCGGCAGCAACTCGGCATCGTGGTCGAACTGGCGCAGAGCGCTCGAGGCAGCATCGCCGACACCGTGGTGGATCTGGCCGCGCAGTACGCTCAGTTCGTCGCGTGGATGTCTCTCGACATCGACGACCAGGCCGCCTCCCTTGCCTGGTACGACCGCGCCCACGACTGGGCGCTGGAGATCGGCGACGTCAACATGGCCACCACCACGCTCAGCATGAAGGCCCACCAGGCATGGAGCGCCGGCAACGCCCGCAGGACCGTCCGGCTGGCTCAAGCTGCGCGCTGGCACGACGGACAGGTGACTCCCGGCGTGCGCGGCATGGCCACCCAGATGGCGGCGCGCGGGTACGCGCTCGCGGGAGAGGCTCGTCCGGCCCGCACGCTTCTGGACGAGGCCGAGGCGCTCATCCGCCAAGCCGCCGACCACGCCGACAACGAGCCCGCGTGGATGTACTTCTACGACGAGACCTGGTTCCGCCTCCAGCGTGGGATGACAGAGCTGTACCTGTCGAACTGGCCCAAAGCCATCGACATGCTGACGGCCGGATTGGCGCGCCTGCCCGCCGCCTACAAGCGCGATCGCGCGTGGTACGGCTCATGTCTGGCCAAGGCTCACGCCCAGGTGGGGGACGCGGAGACGGCACTCGAGGTCAGTCTGCCCATCGTTGCCGACGCCATCACGCTGAACCGCCATGCCCGTAAGGAGCTGGTCGATGTCGCAGCCTTGTTGGCTCAACACACGTCGAGCCAGGCCGCCGCTTTGCGGGATGCTCTCGCTGACGCCGGTCGTATGGGTAGCTGAGATTGGATTGCCGGGTGCTGATATATGAGCACATCGCTGATCGTCTCGTCAGCGAGATACCCGAGTTCCGCTCGGTGCTGCGTGAGCATGTCATTGACAACCACGAAGTCCTGCCGCACGTCCTCTTCGGAGATCTCACCAGGTTCGTTCTACACGCCCACCAGCAGGGACGTGAACAACTGGTCGGACGGTGCCTGACATTCCTAGCGGTAGCAATGAAATCTGCCGATGTCCGCCTGCGCGAACTCGTGGCTGTCTCGTTCGTGGAGAACGTCGGCCCTTGGGATCCGGCGATGGTGGACTTCATCGCCTCCTGGCCAGAGGCACTGCGTAATGAGGTAATCGATCAAGCTGGGGGACCCTGATGAAGGCTCCGGGTGACTAATCCGAAATCTGGCCAGCTGGAATCGGCGGCTGTCGTACTAGATCTCCGTTCTCGCCTGCTCGATTTGCCGCACGATGGCATGGGCGCCATGCGCCTGGGCGAGGGCGTGCGCCTCGTCGAGTGTCGCGAGCGCGTCCGCCCGGCGGTCCTGGGCGGCGGCGATGTAGGCCAGGCCGACCATGTTGGCGGCCACGCCCGGCAGGGCCCCGAGCTCCCGGCGCAGCCGCGACGACTCCTCCAGCCGCTCGCGCGCTTCGTCCAGCCGACCGGCCATGTGTGCCGCGATGCCCAAGTGCCGCAGGGCCTCGGCCTGGGTCGGCTTGTCGCCGGCCTGCGCGGCGAGCTGGCAGGACCGCTCCAGTTGCGGAACCGCGGTCTCGTTGTCACGCCGGATGACCTGATGTAAGCAGCCGATCCAGAACAGCGCCTCGGCCTCGCCGCGCGTGTCGCCCAGCGCCCGGTACAGCTCGATCGCGCGCTCGAACAACGGCAGTTCGGCCGGGTCCTCGACGGGTGACGAGCCGGCGCCGGCGCGCTCGCTGAGAAACCGCGCATGCAGGATCCGCCCACGAGCCAACGCGGCATCGGCCTCCACCGCGTCCAGGGCCCGTTCGGCGTCGGTCAGCACGCCGGCGTCGCCGGTGAACACCGCCCGTTCATAGAGCGTCTTGGCCCGTTCGATCCTGTCTTCGGCGCTCATCGCCGCCCCCGCCCTGGCATCGCCACTACGTGTAGATCAGCAGTACAGTACTCCGGCCCAGGATCGTCATATGGACGGTCAGCGAGGAGTGGGTCGGTCCGCTCTTCATAGGTGGTCTGACGGTTCCCCGGCCGGCTCCGCGCCGAGGAACCGCAGGGCCAGCAGGTCGCGTGTGAACGGGACGCCGGTGATCCGGCTCGCCAGGGCGAACGCACGGGGGATCGGGGATTCGATCTCCGGGCCCTCGAAGTCATGGTCAGGGTCCAGCCCCACGTCACGCATCGCGTCAGCGAAGCGGTCGAGGTCCCTGCCCGACCGGTCTTGCGGGGCCATCGGATCGAAGCAGACGATCGTCTCGCCGTCGATCTCATGGACGAAGGTGTCCACGGCGTAGTCATGGCGGCAGACCGACACCACCTCGGCTCCCCGCGAGACGCGGGTCCTCACGTCGTCGTCCGCCGCGATCTGCCATCCTCCCGGTTCGATGACCAGCGTCCAGCCCTCGATCTCCGTAGCGCCGATGTAACCGGCCGCGTCCTCGGCGTTCTCTGCCGAGCGCTCGTCCATCTCCTCGAACGTCACCTCCTCCATCGTGCTCTCGTCCACGCCGAATCGCCGTAACGCCTCCTCCGGCGAGATGTCCCGGACGAAGGACACGCAGTAGAGGTCGCCCAGGGGTTCCGTGTCTTCCAGCCAGCTGAAATCCCCGCTGCGGTGTGTCATCGTCGCTCCCTTGATCGGTTGCGCGTCATCGTGACTCCTCCGCTCCCTGAAGGAAGCGGCTTCTCGCTAAGCCGCTTGCGCAGCCTCACGAAGGGCAAGCCCTGCCCTCAAGATGTTGATCGCCGCGTTCACGTCGGCGTGTG